>DYGX01000008.1 GCA_020724465.1 Thermoflexus sp. | reverse complement strand
GGTTTGTTCAGGTGGTGGCTCATGTGCTCTAAAGTGCATAACAGCCTCTAGGGCGGGAGCTGCATTTTCTCCCCCTCGCCCCCTGGCCCCTTTTTCTGGTGATGCTTAATCCGACAGGGCGGCACGGGGGAATGCCCACGCCACCCCGTCAGGGCCGAGCTTGCTCGGCTCGTGTTATTCTTATTCCTCCCTCTCCAGTCTATACAGCACGCGGGGAGAAGGGGAGCACGCGCGGCGGCTCAAAGCCCCTCGCCCCGCGACGCAGTCGCAAGAGGGAGAGGGGTTTGAGGTGAGGGAATGCCACCAAAACAACACGAGGGCATCCGTTTGCCGGATGCCCTCGCGCTCTGTCTGCTGGCCCGTGGCGGGCGCAGATGGCTTACTGGTTCTGCTGGAACGAAGCCTGGATCTCGTTGGCCGTGGCGGTGAGCTGCCGGAGCGCGCTGGCGACGTCCCCGCCGCTGCTCAGCAGGTTCTCGAAGGTAGCCTCGGCCTCGTCGCGGACCACGTCATAGCTGGCGATCTGCGGCTCGACCTTGCTCTCGCCCTGCAGCAGCAGCCAGGCCTGCTCGTACTGCGGCAGATCGTCGAACAGGGCCTGCATGCCTTCCTGGGCCGAGTAGCGCACCGGGAAGTACTGGCTGACTTCCGCCCAGCCCGCCTGCTGCTCCGGCTCGGTCAACCAGCGCACGAACAGCCACGCCGCAAGCTGCTGCTCCGGGGTGGTCTTCGGGATGCTGACGCTGGCGCCGTAGACGTTGACCACCGGCACATCGCGGTACGGCAGGGCGGTCACGCCCCACTCGAATGGAGTCTCAAACGCGCTCTCGATGCCCTGCTTCACAAACGGCAGGCCCGAGGTCGAACCCATGTAGAAGAGGGCCTTACCGGCGGTGAAGTTGTTCTGGTCGCCGTACTGCTCGGCTACCAGGGTCGCGCAGCCCTCGTTGTACAGGTCGACCATGAACTGAATGTAGTCAATGGTCGCCTGGCTGTCATAGACATACTGCCCATCGACATACAGTTCGCCGCCGTTGGCGAAGGTCCCCGCTGCGATGTTCGAGGCGTCGGTGCGGACGGTGTAGCCGATGGTATCGGTGCCCTCATAGCCGCTCCAGCCCTGCTCGGTAAAGGCGCAGGCCATCTCGCGGAACTGCTCCCAAGTGGTCGGCGGGCCGGCGTAGCCCAGCTCTTCCAGGGCGGTCTGGTTATAGTACAGCCCTTCGAGCGAGCGGTTGGGCGGGAAGCCGACGCGGATGCCATCTTCGGTCTTGTCCTGCTCGAAGAAACTGGGTACGAAGTCCGCGATCTCGGCTTCGTTCAGGCCCCAGGTCGGGTCGAGCACGTAGTCGTCCAGGTTGTCGACCAGCCCGCCCGCCTGATAGTAGGCCAGCGCCTGGTTCTGGTACGCCACGACCAGGCTCGGCACGTCGCCGGTGGGGATGCCCGCGATCATCTTGGTGTAGATGTCGCCATAGCCGCCCTGGTTGGACGCCTCGACGGTGATGCCCCAGGGGTTGTTGGCGTTGAAGTCGGCGATGATTTCATCGAGAAACTGCTGGCGCGTGCCGCTATGCTGGTGCCACCAGGTCACGGTCTGGTTGCGCGGATCAACACCAGCCAGCGGGCCTTTGGTGGCCGGCTCAACCGGCAGGTCGAACGTGCTGACAAAACCTCTGTCGTCCTGCGCGCTCGCCGGAACAAGCGGCAGCGCCAGAGCTATGACAAGCATGAGCGAGGCCAAAATGCCCAATTTCCGCATTGCTTCAGTCCTCCTTAGAAGGTTAACAGACATGCTGCCGGGCGACTCCGGCTTTCCACACCAACGATACGCGAACAACGTGAACGATGGGGCAACGGACGGTTAAATCTCTTTACCGTGCCTGCAAGAAGTATAACAAATCTTACCCTCCTGGGGATACCGCGCGGGTTGTGCATTACGTCTGTAAGTGTATATCGACCACCCCCATCTCACAACCGGATCGCCGCCGGAAGTTCCTATACGAATCTGATAGCTTTGGCTGCCGGGCCGGTGTACACTTAACAGGGGTGGGAGAATCGCTCGCGGGGCAGATAGTTCCCGCCGTCCACGCGCCGCGCTGCTGGTACCATGCTTGATACGCAGACAGCGCCGGTGCGGGCGTCCATTGGGGCGCGCACCACTCCGCGGCAGAATGCCTCTTCCGCGCCAGGCGGCCACTGACCGGCAGGGCGCGGGCCGGCACTCTGCACACCGAGACGCACACGTGTATTGGTAGCAAAGGGACCCAAACAACATGATGCGATTTGACCGCTTCACCGAGCGCGCGCAGGACGCGGCTGTGCGGGCCTACGAGATCCTGCAGCGTTACGGACACAATCAGGTGGACACCGAGCATATGCTGCTCGCCTTGCTGGAGCAGCCGGGCGGGGTGATTCCTCAGATTCTGGAAAAGATGAACGTGGATCAGGAAGCGATCCGCGAGCGCCTGGATGAAGTCTTGCGGGCCAGCCCCAAGGCCGCCATCTACGGCGGCGGCGCGGGCCAGGTGTTCATCACGCCGCGCGTCAAGCGCGTGGTAGACGTCGCCAACGAAGAGGCAAACCGCCTCAAGGACGACTACATCAGCACCGAGCATCTCTTCCTGGCGATCCTCACCGAGCGGCGCACTGCCGTGGCGCGTATCCTGGCGGACGCGGGCATCACCAAGGAACGCGTGCTCGATGTCGTCAAGGACATTCGCGGCGGCCAGCGCGTGACCGACCCCCAGGCCGAGGCGCGCTATCGCACGCTCGAAAAGTACACGCGCGACCTGACGCGTATGGCCCTTGAGGGCAAGCTCGACCCGGTGATCGGGCGCGATGAGGAAATCCTGCGCGTGATCCAGATCCTCAGCCGGCGCACCAAGAACAACCCGGTCCTGATCGGCGAGGCGGGCGTGGGCAAGACCGCCATCGTCGAGGGGCTGGCGCAGAAAATCGCCGCCAACGACGTGCCCGAGATCCTGATGGGCAAGCGTGTCGTCAGCCTCGACCTGGGCGGGATGATCGCCGGGAGCCGTTTCCGCGGCGAGTTCGAGGAGCGTCTTAAGGCCGCCATCGAGGAAATCCAGCGTTCGGAGGGCGAGATCATCCTGTTCATCGACGAGCTGCACCAGGTGGTCGGCGCGGGCGCCGCGTCCGGCGCGCTGGATGCCAGCAACATGATGAAACCCGCCCTGGCGCGCGGCGAGCTGAACTGCATCGGCGCGACCACGCTCGACGAGTATCGCCAGTACATCGAGCGGGACTCGGCTCTTGACCGCCGCTTCGCGCCCGTCTACGTCGAAGAGCCGACGGTCGAAGAGACGATCGAAATGCTCTACGGCTTGCGCGACCGCTACGAGGCGCACCACAAGGTGACGTACTCGGACTCGGCGCTGGTGGCGGCGGCGCGGTTGAGCCATCGCTACGTCACTGACCGCAAGCTGCCGGATAAGGCCATCGACCTGATGGATGAGGCTGCGTCCAAGCTGCGCGTTGCGCTGTACTCGATGCCGGATGAGCTGAAGAATATGAAGAAGGAGCTGGACCGTCTGGCCGCCGAGGAAGAGGAAGCCAGCCTGGCTCGCGACTACGAACGCGCGGCGCTGATTAAGTCGCACCGGCTCCAGCTCGAACAGGACTACGAGGAAGAGCGCGAGCGGTGGCAGCGCGAGCATACCCTCGACGAGGTGGTCGACGAGGACGACATCGCCGCCGTAGTCGCGCAGTGGACGGGGATCCCCGTCAGCCAGATGCTGGAAACCGAAGCGCAGAAGCTGCTGCGGATGGAAGAGGAGCTGCACAAGCGCATCATCGGCCAGACCGACGCGGTTAACGCGGTCGCCGACGCAATCCGCCGGGCGCGCAGTGGCCTGAAGGACCCCAAGCGTCCCATCGGCTCGTTTATCTTCCTGGGCAGCAGCGGCGTCGGCAAGACGGAGCTGGCGAAGGCGCTGGCCGAGTTCCTGTTCGACGACGAAGACGCGCTGCTGCGCATCGACATGAGCGAGTATCGCGAGCAGCACACCGTCAGCCGTCTGTTCGGCGCGCCGCCCGGCTACGTCGGCTATGAGGAAGGCGGCCAGCTTACCGAGGCGGTTCGCCGCCGGCCTTACCGCGTCATCCTCTTCGACGAGATCGAGAAGGCGCACCCCGAGGTGTGGAACGCGCTGATGCAGATCCTCGAAGATGGGCGCATGACCGATGGGCAGGGGCGGACGGTGGACTTCCGCAACTCGGTCATCATCATGACCAGCAACCTGGGCACGGAGTTCGCCCGCAAGGGCGGGGCGCTCGGCTTCGTCCCGGACGGCGATCCGCAGCTTGTGGCCGATCACAAGCAGATCGAAGAGGCCATGCGCAAGACGTTCCGGCCCGAGTTCCTCAACCGCATCGACGAGATCATCATCTTCGAGCCGCTGACGCTCGATCACATGATGCAGATCGTCGACCTGCAGATGAAGGAGATCGCCGAGCGTCTGGCAGAGCAGGAGCTGTACGTCTCGCTGACCGAAGAGGCCCGCGCCAAGCTGGCGCAGATCGGGTACGATCCGGAGTTCGGCGCCCGCCCGCTGCGCCGCGCCTTGCAGCGTTACGTCGAAAGCCCGCTCAGCGTCCAACTGCTGCGCGGCGTGTTCAAGCGCGGTGATATGGTGCAGGTCTACGTCAACGAGAAGGGCGAGATCGCCTTCCAGCGGATCGAGGGCGAGCCGCTGCCGCGCTCGGTCCAGGCGGATGTCGAGCGCGCCGGCGCGGAATAACCCGCCCGGAGAACCAGAATCCCCCGTGACTGCCACGGGGGATTTTTTTGTGCGGGGCGTGCTAATCCTGCCGCAGCGAGCCTTCCAGGAGCCTCAGATTGTCGAACGCGACTTCGATCGTGGCTCCCGCGTCTGCCCCGGCGAAGAAGCCGATCTGCCCGGCGCGGCGGTAGGCGCTGCCATTTGCGCTGCCCAGAAATTCGCCGTTGACGGTCAGCGCCAGCGTGTCGCCCAGGCAGGCGGCCTGGATCGTGTTGGTCGCTGCGCCCTGACGGATCGCGCCGGACTGGCGCCAGGGCAGCAGGCCGTCGAAGGTCAGGATCTGCCCGCTCAGCTCGGCGATGCCGTAGTGCCCGTCGCCGCTGATCAGGAACACATAGCCGGTCTGGTCGTCCGGCGTTTCGCCCGCCAGCCGGCAGCCGACCCCGTAGAGATTGTCCTTATCGTCGCTGAGCTGCTCGGCCTCGACCTCAATGATCACGTCGGCGTAGGTGTCGCCCCCGGTTCCCCAGGTGAACGACGCCGTGCGACCCGCGCGGTAGGCCAGCACATAGCGCCCGTCGCGGATCGCCAGCGCGGCGTCTGGCGTGGGCGCGCCGGCTGGATAGGCGCCCTCTTCCCACACGCCGCCCGCCTCGAAGGTGTCGGTCGCGAGCAGGGCGCCGCTCTCTATTTTCGGGCGGTCTTCGCTGCCGCACGCCGCGAGTATTGCCGCCAGGATCAAAAGCGCCGGCCCGATACGCCGCATCGTGAAATCTCCTTGTGCCAAATCAAGGCAGCAGGCGGCCTCGCGCCGTTGTCTGGCCGCCCTGCGCTCAAAAGCCCGCTCATTATAAACGATGCGCGGGGCCGCACAAAGTCGCGTCGAACGGGCGACCGGCAGGGGCAGCGCGGCAACGATCGCGCTGCCAGGTCAATTGGCAGATCGTCTGCCCACCCGCTACAATAACAAATGGTAAAAATAATTTTACCTTGTGCCCGTCTCGTGCTACGCGCCGTTGGGAGCAGTTTAAGGGAACGTTAAATGGTCGCCAAGGCTGTCGACTTTGTTGTTGGAATCCGGGGCCGGGTGCGCGGGCTGTTCAAGCGCAAGCCGGACCCGTTCATCAGCCGCCTGCAACAGCAGGGCGCGCTCAGCGTGCAGGGTGCCGAAGCCCTGACGGCGTATATGGGCAAGCCCAGCAAGAAGAACGCCCAGCGGGTGCGCCAGCTTGAAAAAGAGGCCGACGAGATCCGGCGTATCCTGGTCGACGAATTGAACCGTACCTTTGTCACGCCCATCGACCGCGAGGACATCCACATCCTCTCCCGCGCGATCGATGACATCCTCGACGACACGTGGTTCACGATCAACGAGATGGACATCCTCGACGTGGAGCCGAACGCTTTTCTGGCGGAAATGGCCGAGCTGTTGCGGCGCGGCGCCGAAGAGATCGCCCTGGCGATGGACCGCCTGTCCGAGCATCCGAATGTCGCCAGCTCGCACGCCATCCGCGCGCGCGCAGTCACCAACGAGATGGAGACGCTCTACGCGCGGGCGCTGGCCGATCTGTTTCGCGAGCCAAAAGAGCTGGTTTCGGTGGTCAATATGCTCAAGCTGCGTGAGATCTACCGCCACCTGTTCCACGCGGGCGGGCGGATCGGGGACGCTGCCAACACGCTCGATGACATCGTGATGAAGTTCTTCTAGCGGCTGTCTGCGCGGGAAAGCCCCCGGGCGGATTCGAACCGCCGACGCCAGGTTTAGGAAACCTGCGCTCTGTCCCCTGAGCTACGGGGGCGCTGCGACGTGTAGTGTACCACGCTGGGGGCCGTTTTCAAGGCTCAGCCGTGGGGAAAGCGCGGCGCGCTGCACCGGGGCAGCCTGACGACCACCTGACGGGCCGCTGAGCAAAACTTGACAGCACCCGGCGGATCCGGGTTACAATGATGGTTGTCGACAGCCTTAACCGGCTGATTGCGGCGCGCATCATCCCAACGGCCCCGTCTGTATGCTCATTCGACCTACAGACGGGCCTTTTTTCGGCGCCAGACCTCAGGGCGCCGCGATCACCTGGTAGATGCGCGCGCCGTCGCGGTCGTACACCAGGCGCAAATAGGGTGCCGCGCTGAGGGGCGTTTCCAGGTACGACGCCGCCTCAGGCAGTGGAGGCCGCCAGCGCAGCATTTCGTCCAGGCGGTCGGGCTGGCCGAAGACCTGCGGCAGCAGCACGTAGTCCACGCCGTAATCCGCCAGCAGCGCCGCGAAGTCCCGGTCCGGGTTGGCTGGGTCGCGCCAGAGCAGGCGGAAGGCATCCTGTTCGTCTTCTACCTGGCCGGTGCCCCGGAAGAAAGGCTGCGGTCGGAAATAGACGGTGTCGCGCTCTGCGATAACCGGCGCCCAATCGCCCTCGTGTGGGCCGGGATGGTTGAGCACGCGCGTGCTGCGCGGCGTGTTGTCGCGCAGCCATTCCATCGCCGCCACGTCCGCCCGCGACGAAAACGCCCCGTAGAACGACGCGTACCCGCGCGAGAACGCCAGCAGCGGATCGAAGAACGCCACCGCTGCCGCCGCTCCCGCGATCGCCAGCGCCGCCACCGGATAGGCCAGGCGGTGCGCCCAGCGTTCCACGCGCTCGAGGCCGATCCGCCGGGCCAGCCACCACAGCGCGCTGCCCCCCAGCACAAAATACGGGATGATCGGGCCGTGCCAGGCCAGGCTGAACGGATAGTCGTACTTCAGCAGCGGCCCAAGCACGCGCGGAAAGAGACGCTCCAAAACGCCAAGCGTCGAGAACTCCACAATCCCGATCAGCCAGACGATCATCAGAAGCTGCGCCGGCGTGCGCTGGCGCAGGCCCAGAACCGCCCCCCCCAACGCCAGCACCACGATCACGCCGCCGTGCATGAAGACCAGCGTGCGCCAGTGACTCAGCGAGACTTCGAACGGAGACGCGATATCCGATCCCAGCAGATCGCTGATGCTCGCCAGCCAGGGGGCGGTCAGCGCCAGCGCGGCCAGCGGGATCGCGATCGCCACGCCGGCCCAAACGCGCCAGCGGATCACGGGGCGTGCCAGCGCCAGGGCAGCCAGCCAGGGCGCGTAGCCGATGATCAGCGCGATGGTCGTGTCCGGTTGGCTGAGCGGCACCCCGGCCAGGCAGATCGCGGCGAACAGCGCGTTTGACCAGCGCGGCGAGCGCACATATCGCAGGGCGAAAGTCAGGAAGGCCAGCGACAGCAGCAGCGCCAGCAGTGCCGTGTAATGCGAGTCCATGAAGGCTGTGACTAACCCCAGGCCCAGCACCGCCGCCGCCAGAAACGCGCGCGCCAGGCGGGCGTCGCCCAGCTCGGCGCCAAGATCGTACGCCAGCCACAGGAACACGACCGCCGTCGCCGCGCTGAAGGCAAGCTGAAGCACATGGATGCCCACCGGCAGCCGCGCACTCAGATGCGCGATCAGGCCGGGGTAGGCGGGCGAGTAGAGATAGCTGATTTCCGGGTGCCAGGGCGCGAGCGAGGTGTAATCGTTCCCGTCGCGCAGCATCAGCGCCAGATAGCCGAACCCCTGCGCGTCGGTGTCCAGCGGGACCGGCAGCAGCACGACGACCGCCGCGAAGATCACCACCAACGCCAGCAGCACGGCCCCATCGCGGGCGCTTGGCCAGGTCCAGCGCGGCAGGTCGGGGCGGTTCTGATAGTGGTAGGCGCGGCTGAGCGCGACCAGCACCACCAGCGCAAACATCGACCCCCAGGCGGCGTCGGCCAGCCCGCGCGACCAGCCGATCACCGGCGCGGCGATCCACGTCAGATCGATGACCAGCGCCAGGTACAGCGCGGCGCCCAGCCCGATCCGCGCCCCGCGCCCCGGCAGCGCCGACGCGACCAGCGTCCCTGTGCCGAGCAGCAAGGCGATGAACAACAGGTAAACCAGCAGGGCCATCATGCTTCCGTTCGCCGGTGGACCGGTCGGATGCAGGCAAAATAAGACTGATTTTGCATCGCGGCTGCGCGCAGCAAACCGCCGCTCCGGTCAGATCGCCACAGTTGGCGGTATGTCCAGCCGCCGGATCACTTGTGCCGGGTTCCCCGCCGCGATCACGCCGGGCGGGATGTCATGCGTCACCACGCTCCCGGCGCCGATAACACTCCCCGCGCCGATGCGCACACCCTTCAGCACCAGCGTCTGCATCCCGATGAAGACGCCATCTTCGATCACGATCGGGGCCGTAGCGCCGTCCAGCGGGCGCGCCAGCCGGTCGGCCAGGCGCAGGGGGTGAAAATCGGTGTCGATGATCGTGCAGTTGCCGCCGAGCCACACGTTATCGCCAATGGTGATCTGCTCTTCGGCGCAGATCGTCCCGCCCGTCATGCCGAAGCCGGAACCGATGGTGATCGACGCGCCGGGCCGCCGGGTCGTGAGAATCACCGGGCGGAACGGGCCGAGTGCGTTGCTCTCCGGCCACGAGCGCAGTTCCAGCCGGTCTCCGATCGCGATGGTGCTGGCGCGGTGACGCTGGATGATCGGCAGGCCATAGAGCCGCCAGCCGCGCCCCCACGGCACGCCCGCCAGCGCGAACTGCAGCCGCGCCCGTGGAATGAGCAGCAGGCGCCGCAGTTCCAGCCGGACCAGCCACGGCTTCTGGCGGGCCATGCGCAGCGCCGCCGCCGAGAGGATCCGCTCCGGCGGGGCCAGGTCGTGCGGCTGCTCGCTCATAGATACCCCCGCACAATCTCGACCACCTGCTGCGCGCGGTGGCGGAAGGTGTGCTCTTTGAGCAGGCGCTCGCGCGCAGCCCGGCCCATCTTACGCCGCTCGGCGTCGTGCTGCAAGAGCCAGCGGTAGCGTTCGATCGCCTCTTCCGTGCTGTGCACGACGACGACCTCGCGCTCCGGCTCGAACCACGTTTCGATGCCCTCGTACGGGCTGCACACCATGCACGCCCCCAGCGCCGCCAGCTCGAACGGGCGCGAGCTGGACGAGGCGAAGACCGAGGCGTGCGCCTGCCGGGTGATGACAAGGTTGATCTTGCTGCGGCAGGCGTACTCGCGCAGCTTGCTGAACGACAGGTACGGCAGGCGCTCGGCGCGGCCCAGGTCGCCCAGGTTCGTCCCGCGCACGGCGAAGCGCACCTCGGGCAGGGCCAGGCTGGCGTCGCGCAGCAGCGCGTCGATCCACTCGCCGCGATACTCGCGCCCGTGCCCGTAAAAGAAGATGTCAAGGTCCTGTGCCACATCCAGCGGCGAAAAAAGATCGGGGTCGGCCCCGTAATACAGTGTGTGAACCTGGCGCGCGCCCAACGCGCGCAAGCCCTCGGCTCCGCCCAGGCTGTTGGACAGGAACGCGGTGTATTCGGACGGATCGGCGCCCTGGTAGATGCGGAAGCCGGACGCGAAGCCGCGGAAGTTCGGCAGGCTGGCCGGCACGTCGCCATCGTAGAAGAAAACCGGCTTGCCGTGCCGCGTGGTAATGTGCCGCGCCAGCCCGGTGATGTGGTTGAGCGGCACGGTGATGACCAGCACCGCGTCGATGTCCGGCTGAGCTGCCAGGACCCGGTCAACATGCGCGCGCCAGCGCGGCGCGATGATCGTCTGCGCGATGCGCCGCACCAGCCGGTCACCGGGCGAGTCGGCGGCTGGCCCCGCACCCTCGACCGGTGCCTGCCGCCTGCCGCCTACCCTGCGCCACTGATCGCGCAGCCACTTGAAGGCGTCGCCCTCGCGCCGGGCCGGGTTGGGGACGGCCCGCCACCACGGCGCTTCGATGGCCGGACCCTGGTACGGCGCGGCGACGATCTCCACGCCCACCTCGTACAACCCTTTGAAGAGCTGCCACCAGGCAGGCGTGGCGCTGAAGGGCTGCGTCAGATCCAGCGATGAGACGATCACGAAGAGTTTCACGGTGCTGCGCCCTTTCGGCGCGCATAGGCGCGCTCGTAGGCATCCAGCATGGCCGCGGTATGCCGCTCCAGGCTAAACATCATCTGCACGCGGTGCCGGGCAGCCTCGCCCATGCGGTGGCGCAGATCGGCGTCGGCCAGCAGCCGGGCGATCCGGTCGGCCAGCGCGTCCACGTCGTGGGGATGGACGGCGAACCCGCTTTCCCCGTCGCTCACCGCTTCGGGTGCGCCCCCGAAACACGACACCACCGGCGCCCTGCCCGCCGCCATCGCCTCGAGCACGACGCGCGGAAACGGGACGAACGCCGCCGCCGGGAACGCCAGCACATCGGCCAGCGCGCAGGCCGTCGCGCGGGGAACGCCTTCGGCGCCGTGCCCCGGCAGGATCAGCGCGTCCGCCAGGTCTGGATGATCGCGGCGCAGGCGTTCGATACGCTCCTCGTCCGCGCCCCAGATCCACAGCGCGGCATCCGGCACGCGCCGGCGCACCCGGCGCAGCGCAGCCAGCATGTGTGGCTCGCCGTCCAACCGGCTGTCGGCGTGCGGCCCGCCCGCGAGCAGGATCACGGGCCGGCTGCCCAGGCGCAGGCGCTGGCGCAGCGCGTCGAGCGCGGCGGGCAGCGGAACGGCATCCGGGTCGATCCCGTCGTAGATTACCTCGAAAGGGGGAAAGCGGTTGGCGGCCAGCGCCTGCCGGTGCGCCGCGCTGACCGCGATCCGCACATGGGTGTAGTAGCGCATGGTGTGGCGAATGGAGAGGTTGCGGGTGGGGTTCCAGCGCAGGCCGGCTTGCCGCACGTTGTGGCCGAGCGGGATGCGATAGTCCCAGTCCGAGCAGCCCTGCGCTGCCCGCGCCAGCGGGCGCGTCAGCGGACCGTACGTAAACAGCAGGGTATCGCGCGAGGTGAAGACCGTCCCCGCGCCTGCCCGCCGCCCGATCACGATGCTGTGATAGCTCAGATGCGTGTGCACATCGTGCGCGTGGACAATATCCGGCTTGAGCCGGCGCAGCGTGCGGGTGAGCGGTAGCACCGTCTGCGGGTTAAACAGGCCGTACCAGGCGGCCCAGCGCGTCGCATAGCGCGAATGCAGCAGGTGGACCGCGATCCCCCCGCGATTCTCGACACGGGCCGGGCCGGGCGTGCTGGTCACAAACGTGACGCGTTGCCCGGCGGCGATCAGCCCCTGACCGAGCTGCCACACAGCGGCGGCATCGTCCTGCTCGTCGGGGGGCAGCGTGTCGTGCAGAATCACAATGTGCATGGATAGAAGGCGAATCCTGCGTGTGCAAGCACCAAAGCCGTGCGGCTTCAAGCATATCATAACTGGGGGGCGGTGTCAGGTGAGCAGCCCGGCGTAGACCTCGCGCACGCGCGCCGCGATCGCGTGCCAGTCCTGGCTGCGGGCGTAGGCGCGCCCGGCCTCGCCCAGCCGCGCGCGCAGGGCGGAGTCGCGCAGCAGGCGCAGGATCGCCCCGGCCAGCGCATCCGGATCGTTCTGCGGCACCAGCAGCCCGGTCTCGCCGTCGCGGATCGCCTCTTCGACGCCGCTGCCGCGCGTGCCGATCACCGGCAGCCCGGCAGCGTTCGCCTCGAGGAAGACCAGCCCGAAACCCTCGAACTTGCCGCCGATGTTCAGCGCGGGCAGCGCGAAGACGTCGGCGTGCTGGTACCAGGCGAGCAACTCGGCTTCGGGGATCATACCCGCCAGCCGGACCGCGTCGCCCAGCCCGTGTTGCGCGATCAGCGCCTCGACGCGCGCCTGATAGTCCGGTTCCGCCGCGCCGGTGACCACCAGCCGCGCCTCAGGAAGCTGCGCGTGCATCTGGGCGAAGGCTTCGACCAGCAGCAGTGTCCCCTTGCGCGCCTTGACCCCGCCCGAGGCCAGCACGGTTGGCCCCTGCTTGCCCGGGTCGGGCTGCGGCGCCTGGAAGCGCGCGAAATCCACGCCGTTGCGGATCACGACCGGATCGGCGCTGGGCAGCGCGGCGCGCACGCGCCCGGCTGTGTAGTCGCTGACGGCGATCAGGCGGGCGCGGCGGTAGGCGCGCCGGTAGAGCCAGCCGGCCAGGGGCCGCGCGACCGTCCTGGGCACGAACGTGCCGTGCGCCGTGATCACGAGCGGGCGCGCTCCGGCGCTCCACAGTCCCAGGGGCGCGTATGGCTCGGCGATCACATGCACCACATCGCAGCCTGCCATCGCCCGGCGCACGCGCGGCACGGCCAGCAGCGAGCGGATCAGAAACCCGCGCTGCGCCGGGACCAGCCGGGGCAGGACGCGCTCGACGCGCCGCGCATCCAGCGACGGATCGACCGTGCCACCGGCCTGCGCCAGGGCGACGACCTCGACGCCGTGCGCGCGCAGGCCCCGCCCCAGATCGAGCGCGTAGCGCGCCCAGCCGTAGAGCGGCGCGAGATCGGGCGCCAGGAACGCGACGCGCATCAGCCCTCCCCTTCCACGAAAGCGCGAATGCGCTCCGCCCGCGCCTGCCAGGTGTACCTGGTCGAGAGGGCGCGCGCCGCCTCGCTCAACCGCTGCCGCAGCGCCGGGTCGTCGTGCAGGCGAGTGATCGCCCCGGCCAGGGCTTCGGCGTCGCCCGGCGGGACAAGCAGCGCGCTTTCACCGTCGCGCACGACTTCGGCGGTGCTCGGCAGGTCGCTGGCGATCACCGCGCAGCCCGCCGCCAGATACTCGAACAGCTTGATCGCCGAGGCGAAGTAGGCGAAGTGTTCCGTCCACGGCAACGGCAGCACGCCCACGTCGAGCGCGGCCAGGCAGCGCGGCACGTCTGCCGGGGAGACCTGCCCGACCGCGTGCAGGCGCTCCACCAGCAGGCCGCACGTCGCCCATTGGGCGCGCACTGCGCGGACGCCCTCGTCCGGCCCGCCCACCAGCAGCAGATCGACCGCCGCGCCACGCTGCACCGCCAGCGCGATCGCGTCCACCAGCGTATCCAGCCCCTTCGGCATGCCCATCGTATGCAGCCGCCCGACGTACCCGACGACGAACGCATCCGGCGCGATTTCCAGCGCGGCGCGGGCCTCGTCGCGGGATGGCAGATTCGCGAAGCGAGCGGCGCGGAACCCGTCATGCTCGACCAGGACGCGATGCGCGCCCTGCGCGCGCAGCGCGTCCGCCAGGTGACCGGTCAGCGCGACGACCCGCGCACGCCGCATGACGAAGCGCTCGAGCGCGCGGCCCAGGCGGGAGCGGTGCAATGCGTGCGCCTCGTAGACGAGCGCGGTGCGCGGGCGGATCAGCGCCAGCCAGGCCGCCAGGAACAGATCGCGCGTGTAGAACACGTCCGCCCGGCGGCGGATCAGCCACAGCGCGAGCGCCAGCGCGAAGGTGACCGTCTGCACGATGAACGCGATCCGCCAGCGCGGGATGAGCGGGAACAGGTCGATCACCAGCAGGCGGCGGAAGGCAAACACCCGC
Organism: Thermoflexus sp.; assembly: GCA_020724465.1. Classification (GTDB taxonomy): domain Bacteria; phylum Chloroflexota; class Anaerolineae; order Aggregatilineales; family Aggregatilineaceae; genus DYGX01. The sequence goes on along the minus strand of DYGX01000008.1, from coordinate 227,099 downwards.
TCGACGCCGTAATGATCCCACAGCGACCCGGCGGCGCGCAGCTCGGCGGTGTTGACGCGGCGTGGCGCGACCAGCGTCACCGTGTAGCCCGCCTGCGCGAGCGCCTCACACATCTGCGCGATCTGCAGGCCGTGCGCCTTCTCGGTCGGCAGGCGGTTGTTGGCGACGTAGATCAGATCAGGCATGGCCCGCTGCCTGGCGCATCAGCGCCACGATGCGATCCATCAGCCCGTCGAGCGAGTGCGCCGCCAGCGCCCGCGCGCGCAGGTCCGCCCCGATCGCCGCGCGCTCGTCCGGCGACAGCGCCAGCAGCGCCGCCAGACGCCCGGCCAGTGCGTCGTCGCCCGCGTTGTCGGGCAGAAAGAGCGCATCGACGTGCTCGCCCAGCAAGGGCAGAAAGTCGGGATTGGTCACGATGGTTGGCTTACCGGCGAGCATCGGCTCCAGCGCGGCCTTGTCGAATAGGCCCGGCGGGCTGAGGTTGACTGCGATCGCGCTCCGGCCCAGCGCGGCGAGCGCCTCGCGGTGCGGCAGCGGCCCGGCGAACTCGACCGGCAGCGGATCGAGCGACTCTGCCAGCGCCCGCAGCATAGCCGGATAGTCCGGCTCGTGCTCGACCGGCCCGCCGATCAACCGCACGCGGAACGGCGGGGCGCCTGCTTCTGCCGCGACCAGTGAGGCGGCGCGCAGCAGCCAGTCCTGCCGCTTGATACGTGACAGCCGCCCGATCATCACGATCTCCGGCGGGGATTCTTCCGGCTGCGGCGGCGGGAATTGCGCCGCGTCGATGCCGTGCCCCATGACGCGCACCTTCGGCGTGCGCAGCGGGAAGCTGCCCGGCGCGGCGGTCAGCACATGCGAGGCGAGCGCGGTCGCCAGCCGCAGCTCCGCGCTGGTCTGGCGATGGGTGTACCACAGCAGCAGCGGCTTGCGATGCATGCGCGCCCACGGCGCGGCGAAGAGCGCATAACGCGCGATCATGTGACAGAAGACGCCGTCCGCCTGGGGGACCAGCGCGCGCAGGTGGCGTGTCAGCGCGAGGGCCTGCGCCGCCCGGCCCGCGCCGCGCTCTTTGCCCAGGCTGAAGGCGCGCACGTTCGGCGGCAGATCGGTGGTGCGCTGTTCCTGGCAGATCACGTCCAGGCGATCCAGCCGGGCGGCCAGCGCTTCGACCCAGCGCAGCATGAAGCCGGTCCGGTCGTCAGTGGGATCGAGCTTGCGGGTCAGCAGCAACCAGCGCATCAGTCCCTCTGGCGTGCGATTCGCAGCGTCTGCGCGAACGTCTCCGCCACGGCGTCGAGCTGGCGCGCGTAGTCGAAGCGCGCCAGCACATCGGCCTGGCCCGTCGCGCCCATCGCCCGCGCCCGCGCCGGATCGGTTAGCAGCGCTCCGATCGCGGCGGCAAGCGCCTCGGGCGTGTGAGCAGTCAGCAGGCCCGTCTCACCCTCGCGCACGACGTCACGCGGGCCGTCGCCATCCGTGCTGACGACGGGTGTCCCGGCAGCTAATGCCTCGACAAGTACCTTTCCAAACCCCTCGTAGCGGGAGCTGTGCGCGTAGACGCTCGCCATCTGGTAATACGCGGGTAGATCGTCGTGCGCCACGCGGCCAGGGAAGATCACCCCTTCCGCACGCGCTGCCTGCACGAACTCAGGCCGCCTGCTGAAATCGCCCACCATCACCAGCCGCGCCGCCGGATGCGCCTGCTTCACAAGTTGGTACGCTGCGAGCAGCAGCTCGACGTTTTTATGCCGCGCGGGCAGCCCCACCCACAGGATCACGGGCGCATCCGGTGCCAGGCCGAGCGACGCGCGCAGCGCGGCGAGCCGCTCCGGGGACTGCGGCACGGCGAACATCTCGACGTGCGTTGGGGTCGGCAGGACGATCACACGGTCGGCGGGGATGCCCATCGCCAGATAATGGCGCTTCTCGCCCTCGGTCAGCACGCGGTGCGTGTCCGCGCGCTTGACAACAAATTTCCCGATGGCGTGCAGCGCGCGGTTGCGGACCGGGCGCTCTGCGATCCAGGCGTGGTTATTGAAGAACGTGCTGTGATTCTGCACGTTAAGCGGCAGACGCAGCCGCCACTTGAGCCACAGCCCGATCAGCCCGGTGGCGAACGGGTCCTGCGTGGTGATCAGGTCGGCGGGCTGCTGGCGGTGGATGCGCACGCCGAGCCGATACGCTGCCCAGGGGAACAGGTACGGCGTGCGGACGTTGGTGGGATAGACGACCAGCCGCTCAGAAAGGCGCGTGACGCTCTTTGGAGCAGACGCGGGGGTGTAGACGATCACCGAGATGTGCCCGACGCGCTCGGCGTATTCGATGTGCCGTGTGACAGTGTTGCCGTGCGGGTCGCCAAGCAGGCTGTTGTCGAGGCTGATCATCAAGAGGTGCATCACCCTGCGCCCACTTTCTCCAACAATGCTGCCGTCTGTTCGACCATCGCATCCCAGCGGAATCGCTCCAATCCAGTAGCGGTTCCGGCGGCCAGACGAGCACGCGTGTCGCCGGAGAATGCCGTCTCAAGCGCGGCGACGAGCGCATCTTCGTCCGGGTAGGGCACGAGCAGCCCGTTCTGATTGTGGCGCACGACCTCAGGATTGCCGCCCTTGTCGCTGGCGATAACCGGTGTGCCGCTGTGCAGCGACTCAAGCAGGACGTGCGGCAGCCCTTCATAGCCCGAATACAGCGCGGTGTAGTCGGCGGCGCGGAAGTAGACGGCGAGCTTCCCGCGATCCACGCGGCCCAGGAATTGCGCGCGCTGCCCCAAACGTAGCGAATCGGCCAGCGCACGGAGCCGCGCTTCTTCCGGCCCGTCCCCGGCGATCAGTAGGCGCACGTCTGGCATACGAGCCAGCGCATGCAGCAGATGATCAATCCCTTTCCACGCGGTCAGCCGCGCGACGGTCAGCAGCAGCGGGCCTGACGGCAGACCAAGCTCCGCGCGCGCGTCGTCTTGCGGGCGGGCGCTGGCGGCGGTATCTGGCGCGAGCGCATTGGCGATCACCGTTACTCGCTCCGGCGGCGCGCCCCAACTGATGACCATTCGCCGCAGGTACTCGCTCGGCACGATCACCGCATCCGCCCGGCGTACTTCTCGCAACCGCTGGCGCTTGAGCAGCATCACCCGCCGCGCATAGCGCCGCGTCTGGAAGGCGTCGATGTCCTCGGTGGGCGGGATCCACCCGCGATTGACTGCACGCTCCCACGCTAGATCGCCGACGATTTTCAGCACGCGCGGGCGTGGTGGCAGGCCGACTAGCGGCAGACCGAGGCTGTTGATGAAGATAAGATCGCTCCACCGGGCGAGCGAGCGAGCAGCGCGGGCGTAATCCGCGAAGCGCAGCGGTAGAAAACGGCGAGGGATGCGCCGGACCGGGTACGGATAGCCCTCGACCGGCACATCCCCAAAGGTGAGCAAGCGAACCTCATGCCCGCGTGCTTGAAGCTCGGGCAGCAGACAGAAAAGATATGTGGCCGGGCCGCCCGGTTCTGGATGGAAGATGCCCGACGCCACGAACAGTCGCATAGTTACAGCCGCACGACGCGCGCGCGCCCGGAGTGGCCCTTGGTCGCGTTGCGCGTATCGACCACCAGCCGCGCGTGCTCCAAGATAAAGTCATAGTCGAACGCGCGGTGATCGGTCACGATCACGACGGCATCCTGAGCGGCCAGCCAGTCGGCGGTGAGCGGCTGGCTGTGCGCGACGCGGTCGCCGGGCAGGCGCACGCGCGGCACGTGCGGATCGCTGAAGCTGACCTCGGCCCCTTTCTCCTCGAGCAGATGGTAGACGTCCAGCGCCGGCGATTCGCGCACGTCGTCGATGTCGCGCTTGTAGGCCATGCCCAGCACGCCGACCTTGGAGCCGCGCAACGCCTTGCCATCCTCGTTGAGCGCGTTCATCACCAGCTCGATGACGAAATAGGGCATCTGGGTGTTGATCTCGCTGGCCAGCTCGATGAAGCGCGCGTTGTAATTGAGCGCGCGCAGCCGCCAGCTCAGGTAATGCGGATCGATGGGGATACAATGCCCGCCCAGGCCGGGGCCGGGATAGAACGGCATGAAGCCGAACGGCTTGCTGCTGGCCGCCTCGATCACTTCCCATACGTCCACGCCCAGCCGGCGGCACATGATCGCCATCTCGTTCACCAGGCCGATGTTGACCGCGCGGAAGGTGTTTTCCAGCAGCTTGACCATCTCTGCCGCCGCGGTGGAGCTGACCGGCACCACCCGCTCGACCGCCGGCTCGTACAGCGCCGTGACGACCTCGACGCAGGCCGGGGTCACGCCGCCGACGACTTTGGGCGTGTTGCGCACGCCGTAAACCTGATTGCCGGGGTCCACACGCTCTGGCGAGAACGCGACGAAGACGTTATTGCCCACTTCCAGGCCGTTGCTCATCAGGCGCGGGACGATGATCTCCTCGGTCGTGCCGGGGTAGGTGGTGCTCTCCAGCACCACCAGCAGCCCCGGATGGCAGACCTGCGCCACGGCATCGGCGGCGGCCAGCACGTAGCTCATATCCGGGTCTTTGGTTTTGCGCAGCGGCGTCGGCACGCAGATCGAGATCGCGTCGCAGTCGCGCAGGTCGTCGTAGCTGGTCGTCGCGCGCAGATGGCCGGATTCCACCAGCGGGCGCAGCTCGTCGGTCGGTACGTCGGGGATGTAGCTGCTTCCGGCGTTCAACTGGCTGACCTTCTCGGCGTTGACGTCGAGACCGATCACGTGGTAGCCCACACGCGCAAACTCCACCGCCAGCGGCAGGCCCACGTAGCCCATGCCGACGATGCCGACTTTGGCCTCGCGGCGGTTGAAGCGGTCGAGAAGCTGAGTTTTGTAGTCGGTCATACCGGTATTCCTTATCGTGTCATTTGCAGCGGCACAGGGGTTCCCCCCGTACAAAGCGAAGCCATTATAAGCCCGGCTGCTGGGGTCTGCCACTGCGCGCGCCCCGCGCCCGCCTGACGTCCGATCGCCGGGCCGATTCCGGCCTCGACCAAACCGATCGCGGGCGCTATACTGAGCCGTGGAGTGCGGCCACACACGAGGACAAGCAGCGATGCGTCTGGGGATCATCGGCCTGCCCAACAGCGGCAAAACCACGGTTTTCAACGCACTTACCGGAAGCAGCTATCCGACCGAGCCGTTCTCGTCCGGCCAGCTTGAGGTCCATACCGCGGTCGTCAATGTGCCGGACGCGCGCGTGGACAAGCTGAGCGAGGTCTTCAAACCCAAGAAGACGACCTATGCCACCGTCCAGTACACGGACATCGGCGGGCTGGACAAGGGCATCGGCGAGGGCGGGCTGAGCGGCCCGATGCGCAACGAGCTGCAGCAGGTCGACGGCTTTGTGCATGTGGTGCGCGCGTTCGCCGACGACGCGGTCCCGCACCCCTACGACACGGTCGATCCCCGGCGTGATCTGGAGATCATCGACAACGAGTTTCTGCTGCTCGATCTGATCGCGGTCGAGAACCGGCTGGCGCGGCTGGAAGAAGAGCGCAAGAAAGGCAAGATCGACAACAAGCAGCAGCACGCCGCCGAGACCGCCCTGATGGAGCGGCTGCACGCGCACCTGAGCGACGAGCGCCCTCTGCGCGACCTGGACCTGACGCCCGCCGAGCTGAAAAGCTTGCGCGGCTACGGCCTGTTGACGCTCAAGCCGGTGCTGGTGGTCTTCAACACCGGCGAGGCGGGTGAGGACCCCGCCGCCGGGCTGGACTACGATCACCGCAAGACGCTGATGCTGTCGCTCCAGGGACGGCTCGAAGCCGAGATCGCGCAGCTGGACAATCCTGAGGATGTGGCGCTGTTCCTGGAAGAATACGCCATCGCCGAGCCAAGCCGCGACCGGGTGATCCACCTCTCTTACGAGCTGCTGGACATCATCTCCTTTCTGACCTATGGCGAGGACGAGGTGCGCGCCTGGCCGCTGCGCAAAGGCGGCACCGCGGTCGACGCGGCGGGGACGATCCACAGCGATCTGGCGCGCGGCTTCATCCGTGCCGAAGTGATCGCCTTCGAAGATTTCATGGCCGCGGGCGCCAGCGTGGCCGAGGCCAAAGCGCGCGGCAAGATGCGCCTGGAAGGGCGCGACTACGTCGTGCGCGACGGCGATATGATCGTGGTGCGTTTCGCGATTTAAGCGACGAACAGCGACGAACAGCAAAGAACAGCCAGAAGCAGCGACGAGCAGTTACAGATAGCTAAAGGCAGCGCACGGCTCGGGCTGTTTACCCTGATCGCGCGCCTGGAAGAGCCTTAAGACGGGTCGCTCATTCAAGGCTCAACGGTGGGCCTACTAACTCCATTCCATGCGCGCGCCACAGTGCCGGATCTTGGGGTGGCATGGCGTTCGCTTTCGTCACTTCGCGAAAGAACGCCTCCGTTTTCCCGGCCGGCATAAAGACGATCAGCATCCTCCCCACACCCTGCCCGACATAGGCCCACACATGCGGCACGCGACGCGGCGCCAGCACAGAGTCGCCCGGAGCGAGCCTGAACGTGTGCGGACCAACCTCCAGAATAAACTCGCCTTCGAGCGCGTAGAACCACTCGTCCTGGTCGTAATGCAGGTGGCGCGCTGGTCCGCCTTTTTCGTGAAACGTGTTTTCCAGCACCAGACATCCGTCAGGGTCCGGTGACGTGACTTTGAAGGCAATCGTGCTGACGCCCAGCCCTCGATGCGCGCCAAACTGATCTTCACCCGCCGGCACGCGCAAGACGCGCGGAAGGTCGGATTGCGGTTGGACGGTGCCGTTCATATCTCTCACCTCAGTTCAGCGCCTGCGATAACCGTATGCCTGTCAACCGCTGTTCCTGGCTGTTTCTAGCCGTCCTGCGCTCGAAGGTGCGTCTCGAACCAGGCCACCACCCGCTGCGCATACTCGTCGGGTGCCAGCGCGACGGCCTGGCGGTGGCCCGCGCCCACGACGCGCCACGCTTCCGACGGTCCACCGAGCGCCACCCGCAGCGCGTCGAGTTCCGCGCCGCTCACAAACGGATCGGCCTCGCCGTGAATGAACAGCGCCGGAGCCTGCACGCCGGGCGCGTAGTCGATCGGGTTGGCGCGGAACAACTGGCAGTTGGCGCGCAGCGAAGCCGCCAGCAGGATCAGCCGCGCGGCGAACAGCGCCAGCGGTCCTGGCAGCCGCGCCAGCCGCAGCCGCGCTGCCAGGATGCCGTCCAGCCGGGGATAGGCGCCGTCCAGCGCCAGGGCCGCGATGCGCGCGTCTGTCGCGGCGGTCATCAGCGCCACCCCCGCGCCCATGCTGAACCCCAGCACGCCGATGCGGTGTGCGCCGCGCTCGCCGGTCGCATAGTCGATGGCCCCGGCCAGGTCGAGCTGCTCGCGCGCGCCCATCGTGACCTGCGCGCCCTCGGAGCGGCCATGCGCGCGCCAGTCGAACAGCAGCACGTCAAACCCGGCGGCGTGCAGTGGGACCGCCTGCGGCAGGTCCGCGTCGGCGCTGCCGTTCTGCCCCGGACAGAGGATGATCGCGCCGCGCGCCGCGCCACCCGCCGGGATCCACCACCCGCCGAGCATCAGCCCGTCGCGGCTGGGGAAGCGCACCGCCTCGCCCGGCAGGCCGTGACGCGCCGGCTCGTCGGGCGGATCCGGCACGCGGCGGCGCATCAGCGGGATCGACCCGGCGAAAGCCAGGCCCGCCAGCACCAGCAGCCCAACGGCCAGCAGCCAGCCTAATCCAACCCAGATCATCGCCGAAGGCCGCTCTCGCAATCCGGTGCGCCGCCGTCCACCGCCTCAGTCTCCCAGGTTGACGCCGATCAGGCGGGCGCTGCGGATCCACGGATGGTCGAGCGGGACAACGCGGCGCTTCCCGGCGACCTGCTCCAGCGGGACCGGCTCGGCGCCTTCGCCGCGCGCCGCGACCATCACGCCGTACACTTCCTGCTCGATCAACTCTGCCGCGGCGGTGCCCAGGCGTGTCGCCAGCAGCCGGTCGACTGCCGAGGGCGTCCCGCCGCGCTGCAGGTGGCCCAGAATCGTCAGGCGCGATTCGAGGCGCGTCAGTTCTTCGAGCTGGCGCGTCAGACGCATGGTGTTGTTCAACTGCTCGAGGCGAAATGCCTCGATCTGTGACTTGATCGCTTTGCGCTCTTCCTTGCTTTCGGCGGCGGCGCGGGCGGCTTCCAGTTCGGCCAGACGCGCCGCGTCCTCTTTGGAGAGCGCCCCCTCGGACACGACCACGATGCTGAAACCCTTGCCGCCCTGGCTGCGTTTCAGGATGGCGTCGGCGACGCTGTGCACGTCGTAGGGGATCTCAGGGATCAGGATGACATCGGCCCCCCCGGCCAGCCCCGCGCCCAGCGCCAGCCAGCCCGCGTTGTGGCCCATCACTTCCAGCACGATGATGCGATGGTGGCTGTGCGCCGTGCTGTGCAGGCGGTCAACCGCTTCGGTGGCGATGCCCAGCGCCGTGTCGAACCCGAAGGTGACATCCGTCATCGCCACGTCGTTGTCGATCGTCTTGGGCAGCGTGATGATGTTCAGCCCATGCTGCATCAGGTGATAGGCGTTCTTCATTGTGCCGCCGCCCCCCAGGCAGACCAGCGCGTCCAGGTTATGCTTGTGATAGTTGGCGATGATCACCTCGGTCATGTCTAGCTCTCGCCCGCCCATCGGCATGCGATGGGGCTTGTCGCGGCTGGTGCCCAGGATCGTCCCGCCGATGGTCAGGATGCCGGACAGCGCCGAGCCATTGAGCCGGACGGTGCGGTTTTCTACCAGCCCGCGGAACCCGTCCCGGAAGCCGATCACGTTCATGGCGAACGAGCGCTCTGCCGCTTTGCCCACGGCGCGGATCGCTGCGTTGAGGCCGGGGCTGTCGCCGCCGGCGGTCAGGATGCCGATGTGTTTGGCCATGATCACCCTCGCAACATACGTCTGTTGGGCGGCGCGGGCGGCGTGCGGCTGCCGCGCCGGCTCCAGTGTACCGCATCCGGCGCCAGATCAGTTCGCCTGTTGGGTGGGCCAGGCGTCCAGCAGCGCCTGCGCCGCCTGAAGCGGATCGCCGGCACGCAGCGCCGCGTCGCGCCCGGCGCGGGCCGCTTCCAGCCCCACGATCGCGCCGGGATAGCTGCATTCCGCGTCCCAGCGGGCGGCGGACTGCGCCAGCGCATTGTATGCCGCGCCGAGCTGCCCGGCGACCTGCGCGGCAGGTGGCGTGTCTGCCACCTCTGCCGGGGGTGGCGACAGGGGCGGCGGAAGCGGGATCGCCTCGGTGCAGGGCACTTCTTCGCCGAAGATCAACCGGTCCCACAGGTCGAGCGCCGCCGCCTGCGCGGTCTGCAAGGCCGCCAGTTGACTCGCGGCGGTCTCGCGGTCCAGGGGGCGGGCCGGGTCTGCGAGCGTCGCGAGTTCCAGCGTGCAGCCGGCCGCCAGCAACCCGATCAGCGCCAGGGCGAGCGCGCGCTTATTCAGTCGCATGATCATGCCGGTTTCGCGCCTGCTTTCCAGAGTCTGTGCGTGCTGGCAATTCTACGCGCCGACGCGGTACAATGCGAACCCATGCCAAGACAACCGTTGACCATGCTGTTCGCCCGGATGACGACCCGGCGCTGGCTGGCCGCGATCGTGCTGCTCGCGGTGATGGGCCGTCTGGCGTTCATCGTCCTGTTTGGGCACACCCTTTCCTTGCAGGCGTCCGGCTATGATGCCTATGCCGCCAACCTGCTCGACGGGCGCGGCTACACCCGCTTCGATGACCGGGACGGCGACTCTGACCTGCCGCCGCTCTACCCGTTCTTCCTGGCGTTCGTCTACACCCTGCTGGGCCGCGACCCGATCGCGGTGGCGCTGGTGCAGACGGCGCTCGACGCGGTGACGGTGGTGGCCGTCTTCGCCATCGGGCGGCGCGTCGGCGGGCCGGCGGTGGGGCTGCTGGCGGCGGCCTTCTACGGGCTGTATCCCTATCTGCTGTTCCAGAATGTAACCGTCAACGACACGGCGCTCTTTATCCTGCTGCTGGCGGTCGGGATCTGGCTGGCCTACCGCGCCCGCGATACGCGCCGCTGGCCGCACGCCGTCGCACTGGGCGTCGTCTTTGGGCTGGCTGCGCTGACCAAGACGCTGGTGCTGCTGGTGCTGCCGCTGCTGGCGCTGTGGTGGTGGCGGCAGCTTGGGCTGCGGGACGCGATCCGGTTCAGCATCGCGGCGGGCGTGGCGCTCGTCCTGGTGATCGCCCCGTGGGTGGCGCGCAACATCCGCCTGCACGACGCGTTCGTGCTGATCAGCACCAACGGGGGCAGCAACCTGCACCAGGGCAACAACCCCTGCGTGGCCGATTATCTGGCGCGCGGCTGGGACGCGCAGTGGGTCAACTGCCTGGAGCTGGCTCCAACAGGCTTGAGCGAGGTCGAGGCCGATCGCTGGCACCGCCAGCAGGCCATCGCGTATCTGCGCGACAATCCCGGCGCGTGGCCGCGCCTGTTCTGGACCAAGCTGTGGGTGCTGTGGAGTCCGGCGATCATGCCCTACGATCTGCCACCCGATCCGTACCTGGTGGACGATGCCGTATTCCAATATCACACGCCGGAGTTCGACGCGGCGCGGGTCGTGCACCTGCTGTATTTCACGCCGCTGCTGGTGCTGGGGGCGGCCGGGCTGGCGCTGGCCTGGCGCGACGGGCGCGAGATCGGGCCGCTGCTGGCAGTCATCGCCGCGCTCACGTTTACTTACGTGATCTTCCACCCTTCGACGCGCTACCGCGCCCCGGCAGACCCGTTTGTGTTCATCCTTGCGGCATATGCATTCATCCGTTTCCGGAAGCGCCAGAATTTACCGGGGCGATCACCTGTTGAAATAAGGCATAGATAATGAGCGAGTCCGATTATCAGGAGCGGCTTGCGAAAGAGGGAGAGGTCTGGGGACGGGTCGCGGCAGCCGATGCCGAGGTCATGGCGCCCGACTGGCGCTTCCATCGCACGCTTCGCCACAATGCTATCATGCACACGGCGGACATCGATAGTCTCCTTGCTTGTATCCGACCCGGTATGACGGCACTCGAAGTGGGGTGTGGGCCGGGCTGGCTGACGCTGGCAATGGCGCAGCAAGGCGCCGACGCGCACGGCATTGATATTAGCCGGGATGCAATCCAGATCGCGCGGGATTACTACGACTCCATCCGTGACACCGTGTCAGGCCATGCCTCTTATGAAGTTGCCGATCTCAATCGCATCACCTTGCCGCCCGAGAAGTATGATGTCGTCGTTGGAAAAGGCGTGTTGCATCATTTGCCCGAAGTAGCCCATCTGCTAGATCAGATTGCCTCTACTTTAAAACCGGGTGGGCTGGTGTGGCTGGCTGACACCAACGGTGATGAGGCCCTATCAACCGTTCTGCTGGCAAGCGCACTCACATTTGTGCTGCCAACCGAAGTGCCTTATCGCGACAAGATCAAAGGACTGCTGCGCTTTGGTTGGCGCGCGCCAGAACGAATTAAGGCCAGTATGCAGGCCGAAGGGCTTTCGCCGTTCGAGGCGGCGGGGCGCGAACAAAACTGGTTAGCAATGCTTCAAGAACGTTTCACAATCGAGCGCCGGATCAACATGCCGGCTGTCACCGGTTATGTCACCGCGCAGCTCAAAATGCCAGAGCGTCCAGCGCGCTTCTTGCTGGAGAGCATTGCTCGGATCGATCGATTCTTAGTGCGGCGTGGCCTGTTGCACAACACTGGAGTGGTGATCTACGCGCGCAAGCCCGGCCGAGAAACAGCCTGACGCATGAATCTGCTGCATGTGGCGCCCTATTACGCGCCCGCGTGGCGCTACGGTGGGACGGTGCGCGCAGTGACAGACCTGGCGCGCGTGCAGGTCGCCGCGGGGTATCGCGTTTTCGTGCTGACGACCGATGCGCTCGGTCCGGGCGAGCGGGCATCTGCCGCGCGCGAGGTGATCGACGGCGTGGACGTGACGCGGGTCCGCAACCGCAGCCCGGTTCTGCGCGACCGGCTCAACCTCTCCACCCCGCGCGGGATCGCGTCCGCCGCCGGGCGCCTGATCCGCGAGCGCGCCATCGATGTGGTCCATGGCCACGAGCTGCGCACCATTGAAAATCTGCTGGTGGCGCCCGTCGCCAACCGGCTCGGCGTGCCGCTGGTCGTCTCGCCGCATGGCACCTTGCCCTACGACACCGGCCGGGGCAGCGTCAAGCGCCTGTGGGACCGGCTGTTCGCGAGGCGGCTGCTGCCGCGCTTCGACTGCGTGATCGCTCTGACCGCTGCCGAAGCCGCCGACGCCCGTGCGCTGTGGTCCCGCTGGGGCGCTGCCCTGCCTGCCGGGCGGATCAGTGTGGTGCCGAACGGCGTGCATCCGGACGACTTCGCAAATCTGCCGCCCGGCGGGCCGTTCCGCGCGCGGTGGAACCTGGGCGAGGGGCCGGTGGTGCTGTTCCTGGGGCGCCTGCACGAGCGCAAGGGCGTGCAGCTCTTGATCCCGGCCTTTGCGCGGGCGCTGGCTGCCGCGCCGGACGCCCGTCTGGTGATCGCCGGGCCGGACGACGGGATGCTCGCTGTGTTGCGAGAGCTGGCGGCGGCGCACCACATCGCGCAGCGTGTGACGTTCACCGGGATGCTGGTGGGCGACGAGCGTCTGGCGGCGCTGAGCGCGGCAGATCTGTTCGCGCTGCCCGCGGTGGGCGAGGGGTTCTCGATGGCGGTGCTGGAAGCGATGGCCTGCGGGCTGCCGGTCGTGCTGACGCCGGGCTGCCACTTCCCCGAAGCGGCGCAGGCCGGGGCAGGCGTGGTCGTCGAGCGGGCGGTCGAGCCGCTGGCCGGGGCGCTGGCCGCGTTGCTGGCGGACGCCGCCCGCCGCGCCGCGATGGGCCGCGCCGCCCGCGCCCTGGTCGAGCGCCGGTACACCTGGCCGCAGGTCGTCGCCCGGCTGGACGAAGCCTACCGCGCCGCGATCGCGTACCGGGCAGGGGCCACATGACGCAGCTTGACACGCCCATCGATCCAGCAGCGCCCCGCCTCTCGCCTGAGGCCACGCGCCGCGCCGCCCGCAACGCCGGGGCGCTGGCGATCTCGACCGTGGTCGCCAAGGGGCTGCTGTTCGTCTGGCAGCTTGCGCTGGCGCGCTGGCTGGGGGCGGGCGATTACGGCGCGTACGGCACGATCGGCGCGCTGCTGGCGATCGGCGCGGCGATCCCGGAGTTCGGCATGGGGCTGATCGTGGTGCGCGACGTCGCCACGCGGCCCCATGACGCGGGCCGCTATCTTGGCGCCACGCTGGTCATGCAGCCGCTGCTGGCGGGCGCGGCGTATGGCGCGCTGCTGGTCGCCGCGTGGCTGCTTGGCTACGACGACATGCTGCGCGCGCTGCTGGCGCTGGCCGCGCTCAGCCTGCTGATCGACGCGCTGGGCAACATGGCCTACAACCAGCTCATCGCCTTCGAGCGCATGGCGATCACGGCGCTGATTTCGGCGCTGCATGTGGGGGCGCTGGTCGCGTTTGGCGCGGCGGCGCTGGCGGCGGGCGGCGGTTTGACCGGGCTGTATGTGGCCATCCTGAGCGCCAACCTGCTGCGCTCCGGGGCGTTGTGGGCGGTGTTGCGGCAGGGCGGCGTGCGCCCGGCGTTTCCGCTGGATCGCGCCATCGCGCGCGGGCTGCTGATCAACGGCGCGCCGCTTGCGCTGTCGTCCTTCCTGACACTGGCCTACCAGCACGCGGACAAGGTGATCACGACGGCGCTTCTGGGCACGGAAGGCACCGGGCAGCTCACCGCTGCGTTCGTCATCACGTTCGGCGTGATCGAACTGCTCAGCACGACGGTGCTGGTCGCCGTCTTCCCGCTGATGTCGCGCACCTACAGCAGCGGGATGCGCGCTATGTTCGAGTTTATGATCGAGAAGCTGGCCTTCTTCAACCTGCTGCTCAGCCTGCCGGTCGCGCTGATCACCTCGCTGCTGGCCATGCCGCTGGCGGCGCTGCTGTTCGGCGCGGACTTCGCGCGCACCGCGAGCGTGCTGGCCGTGCTGATCTGGTACACATCCGCCGCCATGATCAGCGCCGTGTTCGCCCAGGCGCTGCTGATCGAGAACCGCCAGCGGCGCACCCTGGCGATCCGTGCGAGCGGGCTGGCGCTCAACGTGGTGCTCAACCTGATCCTGCTGCCGGCAATCGGCGTGGCAGGGGCGGCGGTCGCGACGCTGGTGTCGGAGCTGGTGGTGCTGGGCGGGCTGGTGAGCAGCTTCCGCTTTCCGGCGGACTGGTGGGCGCGGGTGCGCAGCCATCTGTGGCGGATGGCGCTGGCGGGCGCGGGGATGGCGGCGGCGATTATCGCGCTGCGCGGCGTGCATCCGCTGCTGGCGGCGGCTGTGGGCGTGCCGGTCTACCTGGCGCTGGTGCTGGCGCTCGGCGCCATCGCGCGCGACGATTGGGATTTGATTTACCGGCTGGTGATGGCCATGCCCGGCGGCGCGTGGATCGGGCGCTGGTGGAAGCGGGAGTTAGCATAAGCGTGTGCGGAATTGTCGGCATCTTTGACACAAGCGGCAATGGGCGGGCGGATCCGGCGCTGGTCCGCGCCATGACCGGCGCGATTGTGCATCGCGGGCCGGACGGCAGCGGGTTCTACCAGTGGCCGGATTCCATGCCGCGCGTGGCGCTGGGGATGCGCCGCCTGAGCATCATCGACCTGGACACGGGCGACCAGCCGATCTTCAACGAGGACCGCACGATCGCGCTGGTCTTCAACGGTGAGATCTACAACTACGTCGAGCTGCGCGCCGAACTGCAGGCGCGCGGCCACACCTTCCGCACCCAGGCGGATACCGAGGTGATCGTCCACCTCTATGAAGAGCGGGGGCTGGACCTCTTCGGCACGCTGCGCGGGATGTACGCCTTTGCCCTGTGGGACGCGGGGGCGGAGCGGCTGGTGCTGGCGGTCGATCCGGTTGGGATCAAGCCGCTTTACCTGGCCGAACAGGGCGGGCGGCTGCTGTTCGCCTCGGAAGTCAAGGCGCTGTTGCAAGACCCTGTTCTGCCCCGCCGCCTGAACCTCGCCACGCTGGACACGTATCTCAGCTTTGGCTACATGATCGGCACCGAGACGCTTTACGAAGGCGTGCGCCGTCTGCCGCCCGGTCATGCGCTGGTGGTCGAAGACGGCGCGCAGCGCCTGATCCGCCATTGGACGCCGCGCTTCCCGCCCGGCGAGGCGCGCCCGCACGACATCGGCGCGATCATCAGCGAGACGCGGGCGCGGCTGGCCGACTCGGTGCGCCTGCACCTGCGCAGCGACGTGCCGCTCGGTCTGTTCCTCAGCGGGGGGATCGACTCGGCGGCGCTGCTGGCGCTCATGAGCCGGATGGAGCCGGGGCGCGTAAAGACCTTTTCGGTCGGCTACGACGTCGGGCGCGGCGCGGCCAACCCGGACGACGAGACGCTTCACGCCCGGCGGATCGCTGCGCACTTCGAGGCGGAGCATCACGAGCGGATCATCACCCCCGCCGACTGGTGGGATTTTCTGCTGGCCTACGCCTACCACCACGACGAGCCGAACGCCAACCCGTCGATCATCTCGCTCCAGGCGCTGGCCGAGGTCACGGCGCAGCACGTCAAGGTGGTGCTGAACGGCACGGGCGGCGACGAGCTGTTCGGCGGCTACCGCGCGCACCGCGTCTTCCCGCGTATCATTCGGGGCGCCGCCCGGCTGGATCGCGTGCTGCCGCGCCCGCTGCGCGCCGCGCTGATCGGGCGGCCCTGGCAGCGCCTGGAGCCGCTCTACCCGGCGCTGCGGCGCGTGCGCTATCTCGGCGCGCTGCCCGCCTATCTGCCGGAATGGCGCGCGCTGTTCCTGCCCACACCCGATGGGCTGCGCCGCGTGGCCTCGTTCGAGGGGCTGACCTTCTCCGACACGCTGCGCGCCCGGCTCTACAGCCCGGCGCTGCGCGCCGCCTGGGATGCCGCGCAGCACAAAGAGCGCGCCTATGTCGAGATTCTGCGCCGCGCCTGGGCGGACGACCCCGCCGACACCGCGCAGGCGCTCATGCTGCTGACCTGGCTGCCGGGCAACGGCCTGCTGGCGGTGGACAAAGTGACGATGGCCCACTCGCTCGAAGCGCGCGTCCCCTATTTCGACCCGCCGCTGCTGGCGTTCGCGCTGAGCATCCCGCCCGCGATCCGGCTGCGCGAAAACAAGTTCGTGCTGCGCGAGGCCCTGTGCGGCGACCTGCCCGATTTTGCGCGCCAGCGGCCCAAGCAGCCGTTCGGCACGCCGATCCTGCGCTGGTTCGATACGGCGCTGGCGGAGCGCGTGCAGGCCGTCCTGCTCGACGAGCGCAGCCTGGGGCGCGGCCTGTTCGACCGGGCGGCGCTGGAAGACCTGCTGCGCGGCCATTTCAGCGGGCGGATCGAACGCGTCGAGGTCGTCTTCCGGCTGCTGCTGCTCGAGCTGTGGCAGCAGGCCACCATCGACGCCCCGCCGCATATCCCCCAGCCGGACGCCAACCGGATCGAGGTGCGCGTATGAGGCTGCTGTTCGTCGCGTCGCTGCACCATCCCCAGGCGCTTGAGGACGCGCGCCGCGCCGCGCCGCCCGGCGAGGATCCGCTCTTTCCCCCGTCGCAGGCGCAGCATTTCTGGGTGCGCGCCTTGCGCCGCCAGGGGCACGATTGCGCCGTGTTCTGGCGCAGCGAGAGCGCGCTGCCGTGGGTGCGAACGCGCCAGCTCCGCATGACGCAGCGCATCACCCCGGCCCGCGCGATCGGCGCGCTGGCAGGGCGCGTGCCCGCGCTGAATCCGGACATCCGCCTGCGCAACCGGCGATTGATCGCCCAGGCGCGCGCCTTCCAGCCGGACGCGATCATCCTGATCGGCGACAACCGCGTGATCCTGCCGGACACGCTGGCGCGGCTCAAGCGCGAGCACGGCGCGGCGCTGATCTACGCCTCGGGCACGTCGCCGGTCGTCTTCTCGCACGCCATCGAGCGCGCCGCCGCTCCGCTCTACGATCTCGCGCTCACGAACGACTTCTATCACGCGGTCCAGTGGCGCGAGTTGGGCGCGCGCCGTGTCGAGGCGCTGCCGCTGGCGGCCATCGATCCGGACTTTCATCACCCGTTCGCGCTGAGCGAGGACGAGCGGCGGCGCTACGGGTGCGAGATCGGGTTTGTCGGCACGCTCGTCCCCGACCGGCTGTATAGCGAGCGCATCGCCGCGCTCGAAGCCCTGCGCGACTTTGACCTGGGCATCTGGTCGGTGCACGAAGTCCCGGCCAGCCTGCGCCCGTTTTATCGCGGCGCGGCGCTGGGGGCGGACATGCTGCGCGCGACCGCCGCCGGGAAGATCGCGCTCAATCCGCATGGAGATTTTATGCGCTGGGGCGGGAACATGCGGCTGTTCGAGGCGTGCGGCGTCGGCGCGTTCCAGCTTGTCGACGACCGGCCCGGCGTGCGCGAGTGGTTCCGCGATGGCGAGCACCTGGTCGTCTACCGCGATCACGATCACCTGCGCGAGCTGGTGCGGTATTATCTGGCGCACGACGACGAGCGGCGCCAGATCGCCGAGGCGGGGCGGGCGCACGCCCTGGCGCATCACACGTATGATCACCGCATGGCGCGGCTTGTGGAGTTGATTGAGGACGCGCGAAGCAAAGCGTAGCGCAGAGGATAGAGATGACAGAGCCAACCGGCAGCCGCTATGACAGCACGCGGCAGGCGTGGGAAGACATCTGGGCGCGCGCCGACGTAGCGGTCGAGCTGGACGCGCTGCGCGAGAAGCGCACCGCCGACCAGTTGGGCGTCTTTCCGCGTTATCTCTCGCGCGAGGGCATGATCTTAGAGGCGGGCGTCGGCCTGGGCGCAACCATGATCTGGCTGCGCGAGCAGGGCTTCCACGTGATCGGGCTGGATTACGCGGTGAACGCGCTGCGCGCCGCCCGCGCCTACGACCCGACGCTCGACCTGCAGGCGGGCGACGTCCACGCGCTGCCGTACCGCAGCGGATCGCTGCACGGCTATCTGTCGTTCGGCGTGCTGGAGCACTTCGAGCATGGGATGGGACCGGCGCTGCGCGAGGCGAACCGCGTGCTGGTCCCCGGCGGGACGCTGGTGCTGACCATCCCCTACCCGAACGTGGTGCACCGGCTGGTCGGCTGGAAGCGCCGCCTGCTGGGCCAGAGCCGCCTGACCGACGAGCAGTTCTACGAGAGCACCTACACGCAGCGCGATCTGATCCGCGAGGTGAAAGCGGCGGGCTTCATCCCGGTGCTGGTCAAGCCGACGAGCCACGCCTTCACGCTGTGGGGGATGGGCGGGCCGTTCCGCGCGCCGGGGTACTACCGCGCCTCGCCGCTGGCGGACCGGCTGGCGAGCGTGCTGCGCGTCGTCGCGCCCTGGGCGTTCAACTTCTCGACGATGGTCATCGCGCGGAAGGTGCGCGAAGCGAACGAGCGCGGGGGATGAAGCTCTCGACCGTCATCGTCAACTACAACACGCGCGATAAGCTGGCGCGGGCGCTGGAGTCGCTGCTGGTGGCAGGCGGCGTAGCGCAGCACGAGATCATCGTGGTGGACAACGCCTCGGCGGACGGTAGCGCGGCGATGGTGCGCGAGCGGTTCCCCTCGGTGCGGCTGATCGAGCCGGGCGTCAATCGCTGGTTCAGCGGCGGGAACAACCTGGGCATCTACGCCGCGCAGGGGGAGTACGTCCATATCCTCAACCCGGATACGGTGGTGCTGCCTGGCGCGCTGCCCGCCATGATCGCCGCGCTGGACGCGGACGGCTCGCTCGGCGCGGTGACGTCGCGCATGACGTTTGAGGATGGTACGCTCCAGCGCAACTGCTCGCGGGCCGTGACCTACGCCGATCTGCTGCTCGGCTACACGTTCCTCGGCGCGCTGCTGCCCGGCTGGCGCGACCGCCGCCGCGCGCGGATGTGGTACGCCGAGTGGGACCGCGAATCGGATCGCGACGTGGAGATCGCGCCCGGCTCAAACATCCTGGCGCGGCGCGACGTGCTGCTGGCGATCGGCGGGTTCGACGAGCGGCTGAGGCTGTATTTCACCGAGGATGATCTGTGCGTGCGCATTGCCGCCGCAGGCCGCGCGCTTCGCTACATCGCCGGGGCGACGATCATCCACGACGAGCACGCCAGCACGATCCCGATTCAGCGGCTGGCGACACGGATCTACTTTGACGACCTGATCACCTATACGCGGCTGCACTTTGGCGCGGGGCGGGCGCGCCTGCTGGCGGCGCTGGTCCGCCCGACGCGCGCGGCGATGGCGCTGCGCCAGCGGCTGCGCGGGTGACGCATACACGAAGGGGAGAGGATCGATGACGGCACAACGCGCGCTGGTGACGGGGGCCGCCGGGTTCATCGGCAGCCACCTGGTCGAGATGCTGGTCCGGCAGGGGACGCACGTCCGGGCTTTCGTGCGCTACAACTCCGCCCAGCGCGCCGGCAACCTGGAGCTGCTGCCGCCGGACGTGCGGGCCGAGGTCGAGCAGTACGCCGGCGATCTGCGCGACGCGGACGCGGTGCGCGAAGCAGCGCGCGGCATGGACCAGATCTACCACCTGGGCGCGGTGATCACGATTCCCTATTCGTACCGGCACCCGCGCGAAGTGGTGGCGGTCAACGTGCTGGGGACGCTCAACGTGCTGATCGCCGCGCGCGATCTCGGCACGCCGCAGGTGATGGTCACCTCGACCAGCGAGGTCTACGGGACGGCGCAGACCGAACCCATCGACGAGCGCCACCCGATCAACCCGCAATCGCCCTACGCGGCGAGCAAAGCCGCGCAGGACGCGCTGGCGCTCAGCTTTCACGCCGCCTACGGGCTGCCGGTGCGGATCGTCCGCCCGTTCAATACCTACGGCCCGCGCCAGAGCGCCCGCGCCGTGATCCCGACGATCATCAGCCAGGCCCTGACGCGCGATCAGGTCCGGCTGGGCGCGCTGCATCCCACCCGCGATCTGACGTATGTGACCGACACGGTGCGCGGCATTCTGCTGGCGATGGAGCACGACGAGGCGATCGGGCGCCCGCTCAACCTGGGGACGGGGCAGTCGATCACCATCGGCGAGCTGGCGGAGCGCGCCATCCGCCTGACCGGTCGCCAGGTGCCGGTCGTCACCGACGCCGAGCGCATCCGCCCGGAGACGAGCGAGGTGCTGCGCTTGCGCTCGGACAACCGCCTGGCGCGCGCGTTGATCGGGTGGGAGCCGCAGGTTTCGCTGGACGACGGGCTGCGGTGGACCATCGAATGGGTGCGCGCGCATCTTGACCGCTTTGACCCGGACCGTTACGCGATCTAGCCGCCATGCCGCGCACGCTGTTATTTGTCTCCGCGTATACCGGGCTGGGCGGCGGCGAGAGCGTCCAGCTCAACCTGATGGGCGCGCTCGACCGTTCGCGCTTCGCGTTGCATCTGGCAACCCCGCGCGACGGGCAGCTTCCCCAGGCGGCGCGGGCGCTCGGTGTGACCACGCACGTTGTGCCCTATCGCGGCGTGCCGACGTGGTTTCTGCCGCCGGTGTGGATGCGGCTTCCGGCAGCGCGGCGGCTGGCGGCGCTGGCGCGCTCGGTGGGCGCGGACGCGATCCACACCGACTATCACTCGCTGCCCTTCGCGGTGACGGCGGGGCGCGCCTGCCGCGTCCCGGTGATCTGGAACGCGATGGGCTGGTGGTTCCCGGTGTATCCCTGGCAGCGGCGTTTCTTCCGCGAGCAGATCACGCAGATCGTGGCGATCACGCGGGCGGTGCGCGATCGCTGGCTGGGGCCGGAGCCGTTCATGCCGCGCGAGCGCGTCCGCGTGATCGTGCCGGGCGTCGATCCCGATGTCTTCCACCCCGGCATCACCGGCGCGTCGGTCCGCGAGCGGCTGGGGGTCGGCCCGGATGTGCCGCTGGTCGGGATGATCGCGCGCTTCCAGCACGTCAAAGGGCACGATGTGTTCCAGGCGATGGCGCGGCGCGTGCTGGATCGGATGCCTCAGGCGCGCTTTGTCGTCGCGGGAGAAAATGTCTTCGGTGTGTCGAAGGACGAGGCGTACAAGCAGGCGATCTTGCGGGCGGCGCGCGACGACCCGGCCCTGAGCGCCGCGCTGACCTATCTCGGCTTCTGGGAAGACGCGCGCGAGGTGATCGCCGCCTCGGATGTGATCGTCTGTCCGTCGCGCTTCGAGTCGTTGGGCATGGTGCATCTGGAAAGCATGGCGATGGCGCGCCCGGTGGTCAGCATGGACAACGGCGGCCCGGCCGAGACGGTAATTGACGGCGTGACCGGGTTTCTTGTCCCGCCCGAAGACCCGGACACGCTGGCGGAGCGCGTCGTCGCGCTGCTGCGCGATCGGGCGCTGCGCGCGCGGATGGGCGCGGCAGGGCGCGAGCGCGTGCTGGCGCATTATACGGCGGCGGGCTACGCGCGGCAGATGGCCGCCGTTTTCGAGGGCGCGATCGCCGCACGGGGGTGACGATGGACGTCCTGCTGATCTCGCGCTGTCCGCCGTTCCCGCTCTATCACGGCGACCGGTTGATTCCCTATCACCTGGCGCGCGAGCTATCCGCCCGGCGCCACGCGATCGACCTGCTGGCGTTCTATGACAACCCGGCCGATCTGGCCGAGATCCCGCGCTACGAGCAGCACTTCCGCAGCGTCACGCTGATCCGCGAGCCGCGCCGCTCGCTGTTCAGTTACTGGCTGCGCGCGCGCCTGCCGAACCTGCGCTTCCCGCGCCAGGCCGAGGGGAGCTGGTCGGCGGAGATGTGGCGCGCCATCGAGGCGAAGCTGGCGCAGCGCGCCTACGACGTGGTGCACCTGTTTGGCGGCGTGCAGGTCTACGAATACCATCACCTTGTCGCCTCGCTGCCCAATCTGATCGTGCCCTACGAGTCGTACAGCCTGTGGCTGGAGCGCGCCGTTCAAGAAGCTGCCTCGCCGCTGGAGCGCGCTGTGGCACGGGCGCGGCACGGCATGGCGCGGCGCTATGAGCGCTTCATGTTCGACCGCTACGACCGTGTCGTGCTGCTGACCGACCGCGACGCCGAGGCGCTCAAGGCGCTCAACCCCGCCACGCCGACGGTTACGATTCCGAACGGCGTGGATGTGGATGTCTTCACCCCATCCGGCTACGAGCCGGACGAGCCGGTGCTGCTCTTCACCGGCAACTACGACTACCTGCCCAATCTGGACGCCGCGCTGCGTCTGGCGCGCGATATCTTCCCGCGCGTCAAACAGGTCGTGCCCGAGGCGCGGCTGTACCTGGTGGGCGGCAACCCGCCGGACGCACTGCGTGCCTTCGCCAGCGACGACATCGCGATCCCCGGCCGCGTGCCGGACCTGCGGCCCTATTTCGAATGCTCGCTGATCTATGTCAGCCCGCTGCGTCTGGGAGCGGGGATCAAGAACAAGGTGCTGGAAACGCTCGCCATGCAGACGCCGCTCGTCGCCACGCCGCTGAGCTGCGACGGTATCCCGGTGGAGCCGGGCAAGCACGTGCTGCTGGCCAATACAGACGACGAGTTCGTCGCGCAGATCCTCACGCTGATGCGCACGCCGCGCCTGCGCGAGTCGCTGGCGCGCAACGGGCGGCAACTGGTCGAGGACCATTTCACCTGGCAGCGGGTGGCCGATCTGTACGAAGAACTGTATTTGCGCATCATCCGCGAGCGGCACGAAAAAATATAAAATTCAGAGGATGTTAGGGCTGAACTTCTCTGCTGTTCTGGTTGGAAAGGGATGAAAAACGTCTGATCATCCTCTCGCAGAAGTTTTCGGTTTTCCAACAGATAATTTCTCAGAGAAAGCTGAGCGCTATCGAAGCTTAAAGCTTTGCCCATTTAACAATCGAGTTCCGAATTGTACGAAAGACAGTATTCAGCACCCTCTAGGCGTTTGCAGTGTTTTTTCGCGTAGCGGAAATGTAACCATTACCTGTCCGATTAGATTTCGACAAGATTGGCTGATCGCGGAGAACGCAGCAAAGTTCTTTTTCCCTGCCGGAACTCGCTGGACAACACTTAATGAGGTGCGTATCTATGATTTGCATGGGCAGGTAATGGGAAGTATTGATCTTGTGCTTGTGGCGTTTGATGAAACGGGGCGAATTGTCGATTTTGGGTCGGTAGAAGTACAGGCAGTTTATATTTCTGGCAATATCAGAAATCCCTTTGAGGCGTACATGGAAAACCCTGCCCAGAATTATGCTATGAAGTGGCAGAGCAGGACATATCCGCGTGCGGACTATCTATCCTCGTCGCGCAAACGTCTGCTCCCTCAGTTGCTGACAAAAGGAAGCATTCTAAATAGTTGGGGAAAGAAGCAAGTTGTTGTACTTGATCGGCAATTCTTCGCGACATTGCCACACCTGAATGTGGTCGAACCCGAGAATGCTGAGATTGCTTGGACGATCTATGATTTGGTTTACGACGCTGAGCAAAATTCGTATAATCTAAAATCAGAACAAATATACTATACTGAGTTTCGTTCTGCGCTCGAAAAAATCGTGCTCGCAGAGCCTGGACCGGTTGAGCTTTTCATTGACCAGTTGCAGGCGAAGCTAAATATGAAGCTCGATAGAGACGAAACTCCACCGGATACACTGAGCCTTGAGGATTACCTCTAGCAAGACATTTGGGGAACGCTACTCATGCAACAACCGCTTCCAGGAATGGCACCGTTTTCTACAGAGCGAGTAGTAAACGTAGCATCTGTCAGACAGCGCAGCCCGTTCAGATATCCGGGGGGAAAAACCTGGCTTGTTCCTCGGATTTTTCAGTGGTTGAGTGCCCGGTCATCGGTGCCAAAATTGTTCATTGAGCCGTTTGCAGGGGGCGCGGTTGTCGGTCTCTCGGTAGCGTTCGAGAACTTGGCGGAGCATGTAATTTTGGTTGAACTGGACCGACAGGTCGGTGCAGTGTGGGATACTATCATCAATCTCGGCGAGGGGCCGTGGCTTGCCGAAAAAATCCGAGCTTTTGAGCTTACGCATGAGAACGTTGACGCGCTACTGGAAGCTGAACCGGCATCGACTAGGGATCTGGCACTTCAAACCATTGTGAAAAATCGTGTTTATCATGGAGGGATTCTCGCTGCGGGATCGGGCAAGATCAAATACGGTGAAAATGGCCGTGGGCTTTCATCACGCTGGTATCCCCAAACGCTAAGTAAGCGGATTCTCGATATTTCTTCGATTCGTGAGCGACTGACGTTTGTGCAGGGCGATGGTCTTGAAGTGATACGGGAATACTCGAATAGAGAGGACGCCGTATTTTTCGTTGATCCGCCGTATACGACATCGAAGAAGTGCCCCGGCAGCCGATTGTATACACATTGGCAGTTGGATCATGATTTGCTTTTTGCAACAATGGCCAAGATAAGCGGCGACTTTTTGATGACCTATGATAATGTTGACGAAGTTAGCAAGCTTGCTGAGAAATATAGCTTTGACACAAAAGCTGTGGCGATGAAGAACACGCATCATGCACGGTTGTCAGAACTGCTGGTCGGGCGTGACCTTGGATGGCTCGAACGTTAAGCCTTCTAATTGAGCATTGGACTAAGCCGGAGCTGTGTGGAGCAGCTCCGTTGTTTTTTGATTTGGCATGATGGAGGCGTCAAAAAGGTGACACATTAGCTGAATCGAAAGGAAACTTTCTCATGTCAATGGTATTCCCGCCGATTAAAGCCGACCGTTGCCTGCTGTGGATCGCGCTCAATCCAGACGGCGGCGTCAGGGAGCGCTTCGCCGCGCTGGAAGCGATCCTCAAGACGTGCCGGCTGCACCCGCTCACCATGATGCCTGCCGCCGAGGTGGTGATCGTCGACGAGGCCGCGCTGCGCGGTCAGATCGAGGCGGTGCGAGCCGCGCTGGAGACGGGCGACCGGCTGCTGCTGATCGGCGCACAGGGCGAGCGCCTGCGTGTCGAGCAGATCGCGCCGCCCGGCGAGGACATGATCCCCGGCCAGCCGATCCCGGTCGAGCAGCGTCCCCCCTGGCGGCGTGCCCCCTAGCGCCTGGCGGGCGTCGCCCGGCTCGCGTGCTCCGATCGTTGTTGTAGTATAATCAAAGCATTAAGTGTCTATCGCGCGGTGCTGCACAGCGGGCCGGGTTGCCCCGCATCTGGCGCCAAGCTACAATAATCCGCACTGCCCGCTCAACCCTGGTGGAGGAGTGCTGTGGGCCGCTGGAAAGACAAATACGTGATCGGCCTCACCGGGAACATCGCGACCGGGAAAAGTCTGGTGCGGCGGATGCTCGAGCACCTGGGCGCCTATACGATCGACGCGGACGGCCTGGCTCATCAGGCGATGGCTCCCGGCGCGCCCGCTTACAAGCCCGTGGTGCTGACCTTCGGGCAGTGGATCCTCGACTCCGAGCGCCGGATCGACCGCAGCCGCCTGGGGGCGGTGGTCTTTTCGCATCCCGAGGCGCTCCGGCGTCTCGAAGCGCTGACCCACCCCATCGTCATCCGCGCCATCGACACGCTGATCAACCGCACCCAGCACAAGATCGTCGTGGTGGAAGCGATCAAGCTGCTGGAAAGCCCGCTGGCCGACCGCGTGGACGCGGTCTGGGTGGTGGACGCCGACGAGGAGACGCAAATCGAGCGGCTTGCCAAACGCGGGCTGGGGCGCGAGGCGGCCCTCAAGCGCATCCGGGCACAGAACCCGCAGGCTGAAAAGCTGGCCCGCGCCGATGTGATCATCCACAACCAGGGCACGCCGGACGAGACCTGGCAGCAAGTGCGCGCCGCCTGGACACGGGTGCAGGCGATCATGCAGCAGGCGGATGTCGACGATCTGGTGCGGCGCGTGGACGTGACGCCGGGCCAGAACGTCCCCGGCCAGCGCGCGATCACCTCGATCGACGTTGTGCGCGGCATGCCGCACAATGCCGAGCAGATCGCGTCCCTGCTGCACCGGCGCAACGGCCGCCAGCTCAGCCGCGACGACGTCATCATGGCGCTGGGCCAGAAGTCGTACATGATGGCTGTGGCCGACGGGCACCCGTTGGGGCTGATCGGCTTTCTGGTGGAAAATCTGGTAACGCGGGTGGATGAGCTGTTCTTGCTGAGCGAGGCCCCGGTGCGCCCGGCCGTCGCCGCGCTGATCGGGGCGGTCGAGCAGGCCTCGCGCGAGCTACAGTCCGAGATCGGCTATGTCTTTTTGCCAGAAGACGCCAGCCGCGATATGGTCGAATCCCTGCTCCAGCAGGGCTATCAGCAGATGAAAATCGAGGAGATCAAGGTCCCGGCCTGGCGCGAGGCGGTGCGCGAATCGCAGCCGGCAGGGACGGCGATCTTCGCCAAGAAGCTGCGGGCCGAGCGGGTGCTCAAGCCGCTCTAGGCCGCGCGGCGCAGCAGAGAGGCAAACGCTGTGGACCGCCTGAAGAGCCAACCGGTCATTGGACCCCTGTTCACCCTGATCGATCGCTGGCCGCGTTTGTCGGCGTGGATTGTGCTGTCGGTGGGTTGCGTGGCGCTGCTGGTCTACGAAGCGCGCGACGTGGGCCTGACCACGACCAACTGGATCGCGCTGATCCTGGCGACGATCCTGGTCGCCGGGCTGTGCATCTGGATCGTGAGCTGGGAAGACCGCGACGAGCTGGACCAGCCGGTGCCTGCCGATACGAGAGACACGCTGGAGATCGAAGCCGAGCGTCACGACGCCTGAGCCGCGCCGGAACGCCGCCCCGTGCAGAGCGCCTTGACCGCGCCGCGCCCGCCGTCCGGCGGGTTTTTGTTTGCGGGATGTTTGTTTCCGGCGGGGAATAAGCTATGCTAGCGGCGGGATACGCGCAGACAGTGAAAGGACAGATGCATGAAGCTGGAAATCGATCTCGTCACGATCGAAAAGCAGGACGCCTTCAATTTCATCCTCGGCCAAAGTCATTTCATTAAGTCGGTCGAGGACATCCACGAGGCGCTGGTCAACACCGTGCCGGGGATCAAATTCGGGCTGGCGTTCTGCGAAGCCTCCGGCGACCGGCTGATCCGCTGGAGCGGGACCGATCACGAGCTGATCGGCTACGCGATCAAGAACGCGCAGGCCATCGGCGCCGGGCATATCTTCATCCTGTTTCTGGGCGAGGGGTTTTATCCGATCAATGTGCTCAAGGCTGTGCAGGCCGTGCCCGAAGTGGTGCGCATCTTCTGCGCGACCGCCAACCCGACTCAGGTCGTCGTGGCCGAATCTGACCAGGGGCGCGGCGTGCTGGGTGTGATCGACGGTTTCACGCCGAAGGGCACCGAGGACGACGACGGCATCGCCTGGCGCAAGGACCTGCTGCGGAAAATCGGCTATAAGCTGTAGGCTGCTCAGGACATTCGAGGCGAGAGGCCATGACCTACGATCCTGCATCTTTCGACGCGTACATCGAGCAGCACCGCGCCCGTTTTCTGGACGAGTTCGCTCGCTTTATCGCCCAGCCGAGCGTGGCTGCTCACCGGCGCGGTACGCGCGAGATGGCCGCCCTGGTCGCCGAGCGGCTGCGCGCCGCCGGGGCCGAAGCGACCGTCTCGGAAACCGCCGGCGAGCCGATCGTCTACGCCGAGCAAGGCCCGCCCGACGCCGCGCGGACCTTGCTGATCTACAACCACTATGACGTGCAGCCCGAGGACCCGGTCGAGCTGTGGGATTCGCCGCCGTTCCAGATGGCGATCCGTGACGGGCGCATTTACGGGCGCGGCGTGGCCGACGACAAGGGCGAGCTGCTCTCGCGCATTCAGGCCGTCGAAGCCTGGCAGGCGACGCAGGGCGAGCTACCGGTGCGCATTAAGTGGGTGGTCGAGGGCGAGGAAGAAGAGGGCAGCCCCAGCCTGAACGCCTGGGTGCGCGCGCACGCGGCAATGCTGCGCGCCGACGGCATCTTGTGGGAAGGCGCCGGGTACGACGAGGCGGGCCGCCCGATCTTCGGGCTGGGCTGCAAGGGCATCGCCTATTTCGAGCTGCGCTGCCAGGGACCCAGCCACGACCTGCACTCGTCGGTTGCGGGGCTGGTGCCCAACCCGGCCTGGCGGCTGGTGTGGGCGCTCAGCACGCTGAAGAACGCCAACGACGAGATCACGCTCGATGGCTATCTGGACCACGTCGCGCCGCTGTCCCCTGAAACCTGGGCCGCCATCGACGCTGTGCCGATGGAGTTCGAGGCGATGCGCCAACGCTTCGGCATTTCCGGGTGGCTCAACGGCCTGAGCGACCATGAGGCGCGCCGCCGCTATCTCGCCGAGCCGACGATCACCATCTGCGGCATTGAGTCGGGCTATACCGGGCCGGGATCGAAGACGGTGCTGCCTGCCGAGGCGATGGCCAAGCTCGATTTCCGCCTGGTGCCGAACCTGACGCCGGAACTGGCCCAGACGCTGCTGCGCCAGCACCTGGATCGGCGCGGCTTCGAGGATATCTCGATCACCTTCCTGGGCGGCGAAGGGCCGGCTGCCTCGCCGTTGGGCAGCCTGGTTGAGCGGGCCGCGGTGGCCGCCAGCCAGGACGCGTGGGGCAAGACGCCGGTCGTACAGCCGTGGTTCGCGGGCAGCGGCCCGATGTACTCGTTCAGCACCGTGCTCGGCCTGCCGGTCATCTTCGCCGGCGGCACCTGGCACCCGGACGCCCGCGCGCATTCGCCCAACGAGAACATCCTGGTTGAGGACTATTTCCGGACGATGCGCTTTACCGGCACGTTCCTGCACCGCTTCGCCACCCTTGAGGCAGACGGCGCCTGAGTCTGTTAGACTCTGAGCAGCTTCGCTTAACGACCAACGAGGACATAACCTGATGGCACAACAGTACAACGCCCCCCCGCCGATGCAGATCGATCCGGACAAGACCTATACAGCGACGATCAAGACCGAGAAGGGCGACATCGTGATCGAGCTTTTCGCGCAGCAGGCGCCGGTTACGGTCAACAACTTCGTCTTTCTGGCGCGCGAGGGCTTCTACGATAACACAACCTTTCACCGCGTGATCAGCGGCTTCATGGCGCAGGGGGGTGACCCGACCGGCAGCGGGCGGGGCGGCCCTGGCTACCGCTTCGACGACGAGCCGGGCGCGCTGGCGCTTAAGCACGACGCCCCCGGCATCCTGAGCATGGCGAACGCCGGACCGAACACTAACGGCAGCCAGTTTTTCATCACGCACGGCCCCACGCCCCACCTCAACGGCAAGCACGCCGTCTTCGGCAAGGTGGCGGATGCCGACAGCCTGCGCGTCCTGATGCAGATCCGCGAGCGAGACCCGATGCGCGACCCGAACCCCGGCGACCGCATCGAGACGATCACGATCGCCGAGTCCTAGCCGCGCCGTATGACCCGATCCGGGCGCGCCCGTCAGACAGCCGGCGGCGCGCCTTTTCGATCCGCCCGCGCGGGGCGTTGCCGCCGGGCGCCCAACCCGGTATGATGTGGGCATGGACGAGAATTCCCAGATCGTGAAACGGCGCGGTCCGGATGACCGCATGTGGTTCATCGTGGCGGAAGCGATGGGCGCGACCGATGCCGAGATCGTCGCCGGGCTGCTGCGCAGCGCGGGCATTCCGGTTTACCTGTTCCGCGAAGCCCTGGGCACGGCGATGCCGCTGACGGTGGGGCTGGTGGGCGGGGTGCAGGTCGGCGTGCCCGAAGCGTATTACACCGAGGCCAAGGCGCTGCTGGAAAGCGACCAGGACACGGCTCCGCCAGAATTCGACACCGACGAGGACTGGGACGACCCGCTCGACGAGGAATAGCCGCCCGATGACCCACCCCACACCGACCCCCGGACGCGCGTCCGACGCGCTGTCGCGTGTCGCTGCGTCTCCCTTCCGGCTGGCCCGCCCGCGCGGAACCCGGCTGCATCTGCTGCTGGCGCCCGCGTTTGGCGTGTTGCTGCTGGCGGGCTGGTGGCTGCTGGCCGAGTCTGGGCGCTACGCCGCGTTTATTGTGCCGCCGCCGTCGAGCGTGGCGCAGCGCTGGTGGCGGCTGGTCGAAGACGGGTCGCTGCTGCGTCACACGGCGGTCACGCTGCGCGAGGTGGTCAGCGGGCTGGTGATCGGGGTTGCTGCCGCGTTCTGGCTGGGCTATCTGATCGCCAAGAACCGCATCGCCGCCTACACGCTGACGCCCTATCTGGTCGCGCTCCAGGCCGTGCCCATCGTCGCCATCGCGCCGCTGCTGATCATCTGGTTCGGCGCGGGGATCGCCAGCAAGGTGATCATCTGCGCGCTGCTGGTCTTCTTTCCGATGCTGGTGAACACCATCCTGGGCGTGCGCAGCATCCCCACCGAGCTGCGCGACCTGATGCGCTCCCTGGAAGCAACCCCGTTGCAAACCTTCTGGCACCTGGAGATGCCCGCCGCGCTGCCGATCCTGATCGGCGGGCTGAAGGTCAGCGCCACGCTGTCGGTGATCGGCGCGGTGGTGGGCGAGTTTGTCAGCGCCAGCGCCGGGCTGGGCTATCTGATCAACTTTGGGCGCGGCACCTACGACACGCCGCTGGTGATCGCCGCCGTCTTCACGCTGACCGCGCTGGCCCTGCTGCTCTACGGGCTGGCAGCATGGCTTGAGGCGGTCCTGCTCGACTGGCAGGACGCCGGGTGAGCAGGCTGCGCCCGCTGCGTTCCGATTTCGCACCGCGAAGGAGTAGAAAACGCTCGTGACTGCCAACCGTTCTCCACTACGCCTGGTGGCCCTTGCCGCCGCGCTGGTTTTAGCCATCGCCCTGATTGTGGTTGTCGTCGCGTACCTGCGCGCCCGCGAGCCGGAACCGGCGCCCATGACGCCCGTCACCCTGTTCATGAGCTACATCCCCAGCGTGCAGTTCGCGCATGTTTATGTGGCCGCCGAGCGCGGTTACTTTGCCGACGAAGGGATCGACATTCACTTCGAGAACGGCTTCAACGAAGCCGACGGCGTCGAGCGGCTGGCGAGCGGCGACCTGAAGTTCGGTCTGATCAGCGGCGAGCAGGTTATCCTGGCGCGCGCCCAGGGGCGCCCGGTGGTGTACGTCTACGAGTGGTACGAGCATTACCCGGTCGGGATCGTCGCGCCGCAGGGCAGCGGGATCGTCGCGCCGTCTGACCTGGCCGGGAAGGTTGTCGGGATCCCAGGGCCGCAGGGTGCCAGCTACACCGGGCTGCGGGCGTTGCTCAAGGCGGGCGGCCTGACCGAAGACGACCTGGCCGAGTTGCGCTCGATCGGCTTCACCGCGCCGGAGAACGTCTGCGAGGGCGCGGTCGATGCGTCCGTGGTCTACGTCGCCAACGAGCCACTGACCATCGAGCAGCAGTGCTTCCCGGTGGACGTGATGCGCGCCGCGGATTACGCGCCGCTGGTGGCGAACGGCCTGGTGACCAACGAGCAGATCATCCGCGAGCAGCCCGATCTGGTGCGCGGCATGGTGCGGGCCATCGATCGCGGGGTGGCGGATGTGATCGCGGACCCGGACGCCGCTTTCCAGATCGCGGTCGAGAAGTACGTGCCCGATCTGCCCGCAGAGCAGTACGCGACGCAGCGGCAGGTGCTGGACAACTCGATCGCGCTGTGGGACAGCACGGGCGGCCTCACCACGCTCGACAAATGGCAGACCACCCAGGATCTGCTGATCGAGATGGGATTGCTGGCCGCGCCGCTCGACGACCTGGCGGCCTGCTTCGATATGCGCTTCCTGCCGGAGAGGGATGGATGACCGGCAACGCGGACGAGCGCGGCTCTCCTGCCCCCGGCGCGCCGGAAGCGGCGATTCTGGCGGCGCAGGGGATCAGCCACGTCTACGAGAACGGCTCGGGCCTGGTGCGCGCGCTCGACGATGTGTCGCTGGCGCTCCCGGCCGAGTCATTCGTGTGTTTGGTAGGGCCAAGCGGCTGCGGCAAGAGCACGCTGCTGCGCATTCTGGCCGGGCTGATCCCGCCGACAGCCGGGCAGGTGCTGCTCGACGGCCAGCCGATCCTGGCGCCGCAGCGCCGGATCGGGGTTGTGTTCCAGCAGGCGAATCTGATGCCCTGGCGCACGGTGGCGGAAAACATCTCGCTGCCTCTGGAGCTGGCGCATGTTCCCCCTGAGGAAATCCGCCAGCGCACCGAAGCGATGCTGGACCTGGTCGGGCTGATCGGGTTCGCGCGGGCGTATCCGGCGGGGCTGTCCGGCGGGATGGCGCAGCGGGTGGCCATTGGCCGCGCCCTGATCCACGACCCCGAAGTGCTGTTGCTCGACGAGCCGTTCGGCGCGCTGGACGCGCTGACCCGCGAGCAGATGAGCGGCGAACTGCTGCGCATCTGGGCGCGCCACCGCAAGACGGTGTTCATGGTGACGCATAGCATCCCCGAAGCCGTGCTGCTGGCAGACCGCGTGCTGGTGATGAGTCCGCGCCCCGGCCAGATCATCGGGGACTTCGCCATCCCGCTGCCGCGCCCGCGCAGCCTGGCGCTGCTGCACGAGCCAGCGTTTGTGGCGCTGACCGAGCAGCTTCGACGCTGCATTCGCTCCGCCTGAGTGGGGTGGTGGCGCTTACCAGATGCCGAGTGCCGAAGTGATCGCCAGCGCCAGCAGCAGCGAGGTGATCAGCAGCACCCACGCCACCAGACGCCCGCTGTCCTGCAAGGCGGTCAGCCCGGTTTCCTGCACCTCGACCTCGCCGAGCAGATCGACCCGCACGTCGAGATTGCGCTTGCCGCGCGTCAGGCGGGCGGAGTAGGCGCCCCGGTCGAGCACGCGCCAGCCATCCGCCAGATACGGCGCGAGCGCCTGCTCCAGGATCAGGGCGGCTTCGTGCGGGCTAATCGGCTCGATCTCCGCCGGGCCGGGCCTGGGGTCGAGTTCGGGCGTGCTGTCGTGTAACATGGCGGCTCCTTTGAGCGGTTTATCGCCAGGCAGACTGCTACCCCCTTCGGGCGATTCTCGCTATAGTCTGCCCCGTTGGTTCATGATACCGGATCGTATCAACCTGTTGGTGGAGTTCTGTGTATGTCGCTCTCTCGCAAGCGCAATCGCCAGATCGCAACCGGGATCGGGACGCTGATCGGCGTGATCATCATCTTCACCTTTGTGGTCAGCCTGATCAACCCCGGCCTGGGCGCGACCAGCGACCCCGAAGTTATTCCGACCTGGACACCGGGCCGGACCGAACTGCCGCCCCCCGACCCGAACCCGGCCCTGGGCGGCGAGCCGCCGTATGTCCACAGCAGCGGCTATTTTCAGACGTTCATGCCCGCCGGCAGCGACTGGGTCAGCTATGAAGACCCCGCCAGCCAGGACGACTCGTTCGTCAGCGTGGTGATCCAGAGCGGGCAGCGGTTGGCCGTCATCCATAACTATATCCGGCGCGGCGTGGAGATCGAATCGGGCGAGTCGTTGAGCAGCACCTACCTGACCGACGCGCACTTTGCCGACGCCTGGATCGATTACGACCGCTGGACGGAGACGGGCCGCGTCGTCGAGGATAACGCCGTCGTGACCAGCTTTGAGCTGGTGTCGGGCGGCAACGAGTATCTTGGGCGCGATATCACGCGGCTGGGCGACGACGGCTGGCTGTACGTCACGCGGCTGGTGGTGCCGGCCAACAACCCCGGCCTGCTCGATACGCTGGAGGGCTACGTGCGCCCGGCCTTCTTCGGCTATCCGCAGCTTCAGGCGCTGCCGCGCCGCTGGCCCGCGTACGCCGACCCCGAATACGGCTTCGTGTTCAAGGCGCCGGAAGGCTGGCAGCGTGTCGCGGGCGACGTGGGCCGCCCCGCGACGTTCTCCCCGACCAGCGATCCGGATTCCGCCCTGGTGCGGGTGTGGGCGGAGCCGGAGCGGACTCTGGACGGAGCGGGCGACGTCGAGGCGTGGCTGGCGGAGCTGGTTCCGTCCGCCGAGGTGATCGGAACCGATCCGCTCCAGCAGGGTCAGGCGCAGGGGTTTCAGGTCGCCTATCAGTTTCGCGATCCGGATGGGGACCCGCGCAGTGGATTGCTGGTGGCGCTGCGCCGCCCCGATGGATCGGTCCAGGCGGCCAATCTTCAGGTGCGGCAGGCCGAGGTGAACTTGTTGGAAGGCGCCGCGCTCGACGGGCTGCTGGCGGATGCGCGCCGCGCCGTGGTCGAGGGCTTCATCCCGCTGCCGGTCGCCGGGGAACCTCCGGTCTCGTAGCCGCACGGCGTGCGCCGAAAATAAAGCAAAAACGCCGGCTGTTGAAGACCGGCGTTTTTTGTGCTGGCGTGGCTAGCAGGATTCGAACCTGCGACCTCTTGTTCCGTAGACAAGCGCTCTAATCCGCTGAGCTATAGCCACAGTTCAATGTGCCGGTATGATACCACGCGGCGATCCGTTTGACAAGGTTTTTCTTGCCCTGTGCGGACCTGCTCCCGCGCCCGGAAACGCGGCGTGACCGGCAGATGCGCGGTCACGTCCGGGCAGGCTGGGGAGGCAGGATTCGAACCTGCGAATGGCGGCTCCAAAGGCCGCTGCCTTAGGCCACTTGGCGACTCCCCAATTCTGGCGGCGCATTATACCACACGCACGCGGCTGCTATCAAGGCGCGGCGGACTGCGGCGGGCAAATGTAAAAAACTTGTACACATTTGCCCGGACGTGCCGGCACGTGTGATAGTCAGCCGGTTTTTGTTGTTTAATTTTATAAAGTCAATCTATAAAAAGTTGCACGGTCTTCAGCTTGAGCCTGATTTCAATGACGGACCAGGAGGGCCAGATATGTTCCGCCGTGTTTTCCTTGTCGTACTGGTCGGGGCTGCTGTGCTGTTTGGGCCGCTTGCGGCTCCGGCGTCAGCAGGCACAGTTAATTTTAGTGGGACGCTGGACGGATCCGATCCCACCATGCCGGTTGTGTTTATCAGCCCGCCTGTCTGCGCCGGGCAGGGAGCCACTCTCGTAGCCTATGAAAGCACGCAGTTCACGGTCGATACGGCGGGTGTCTATACCTTCAGCCTGACCCTGACCGGGAACCTGAGCATGTACTTATTTGCCGGCAGTTTCAATCCCGCTGCGGCGTTCCCAACCTGCGTGGCAGCCGACAACGCCGATCCCATTGAGTTTTCGTATGGGCTGGTGCCCGGCACCACCTACTTCGTCGTGGTCTTCGATGATAGCTTGACCCAGGACGGCGGCACCTATACGGCGACCATCAGCGGACCCGGCAACATCCTGCTTGGCAGCGCGGCTGGCGGGCCGGGTCCCGACATGATCCCGATTCCCCCCACAGCGGTCGTTGGCGCGTTTGTCACCTCTACCCCGATCTACTTCGCGCCCCGCGCCGACGCGGTGACCACGATCATCATGGAAGCCGGGAAGACGGTCTGGGTCTTTGGCCTGGACGAATCCGGCCAATACTACAAGGCCGCGATCTCCGGGCAGTATTTCTGGGTGCCCAGGCACACGCTCGGCCCCAACTATGACGAGGTCTGGCTGGGCCGCCCGCTGCCGACGGTCACCGTGGAATGACGTTTCGCCCGGCCTGACCGGGACCTAGGCAGGCGCTCCGCTCCGGCGGAGCGCCTGCTGCTTGGTGGCGCCATCAAAGCCCGGGTGGCATCCCGCAGCGGGCAAGCGGCCCGAGATTGCCTGTGGCAAAGTGAGGTCAGGCGTTGTAGACTCAAGGTCTGACACCGGGGTGATTTGCCCACCAGGGGTGACGAAGAGGATGCATAAGCATGGGCGAGGACAAGGGCCGCGATAAGGCGCTGCAATCGGCACTGGCCGACCTGACCAAGCGATTTGGCGACGGGGCGATTGTCCGGCTGGGCGACGCGACGCATTTGCAGGTTGCCACCATCCCCACCGGCTCGCTGGCCGTCGATATTGCACTTGGCGCGGGTGGGATTCCGCGCGGGCGGGTCACCGAGATCTACGGCCCGGAAAGCTCCGGCAAGACGACCCTCTGCCTGCACGTCATCGCCGAAGCGCAAAAGCGCGACGGGATCTGCGCGTTCATCGATATGGAGCACGCGCTCGACCCGGCCTACGCGGCGCGCATTGGGGTCGATATCGACAACCTCTACATTTCGCAGCCGGACACCGCCGAGCAGGCGCTCGACATCGCCGAGGCGCTGGTGCGCAGCGGCGCGCTCGATGTGGTGGTGCTCGACAGCGTGGCGGCGCTGGTCCCACGCGCCGAGCTGGAAGGCGAGATGGGCGACAGCTATGTCGGCTTGCAGGCGCGGCTGATGAGCCAGGCGCTGCGCAAGCTCTCCGGCGCGATCAAGCAGTCGAACACGGCGATGCTGTTCACCAACCAGCTGCGCGAGAAGATCGGCGTCATGTTCGGCAACCCGGAGACAACCACCGGCGGCCGGGCGCTCAAGTTCTACGCCAGCGTGCGGCTCGACATCCGCCGCATCCAGGCGATCAAAGCCGGGGGCGAGGTGGTCGGCAACCGCACGCGCGTGCGCGTCACCAAGAACAAGATCGCGCCGCCCTTCCGCGAGGCTGAGTTCGACATCATGTACAACGAGGGCATCAGCAAAGCGGGCGACATTCTGGATATCGGGACTGAGCTGGGCGTGATCGAGAAGCGCGGCGCGTTCTTCCGCTATCAGGGCGAGGCCATCGGCCAGGGACGCGAGAACGCCAAGCAGTTCCTGCGCGAAAACCCCGCGATCGCGGCGCAGATCGAGGACATCATCCGCGAGGAATACGGTCTGCCCCCGGTGCACGACGTCTCTACCGCGAGCGAGTGACCCCGCCCGGCGTGCGCCCTCTGCCGCTCGACGACGGATCGGGCAGGCCGGCAGCGCCGACCTTCTCTCGCCGGCGCCATATCGCCGGTCGAGGTGCTGCGCGCGCAAGGCGGCGGGGCACGTGTGCAACCGTTTGCGCTTGTAGAATCAACCAGACCCGTGCATAATAGTGCCAATGATCGACATAAACACGGACCACGGTTGTGCGTGGAGCTCGAAAGAAGAGCTATTCATCCATCACCGCATGGATGCTCTTTACCCTGAGACCCTCACGCCTTCGGTCATACCTTCGGTGTGAGCCAAGCGGACAGACCCGGGAGAAAAGGCCGTCATCATGCAACTGGCCGCGCGGTTGTCATCAAGCGGTTGTGGTGAGCGGATCCCTGGGAATGAATTGGGGTTGCGAAACTGTTTCTGCTCTTGAAGCGGAGATCTAGGCTGTTCAACCGGTGAATCTATGCGGAAATCTGGTCGGACATAGCGTGTTGGGAGTGGCGTTGCGGCCCGGAATTCCGGCCGCCTGCTCTCCGCGTGCTGCCCCTGGCGGTTTTGTCAGGTTGGAGCAAATCACCCGCTCAGAAAGATAGCTCTGTCACCCGAAACGCCACCGCGTTTGCGGCAGGCCGTTTGGCGAGTTCCAGCATCCATATCGCGATCGACAGACAGCCGTGGTCGAGTGTGCCAGCGGCTGTCTTTTTGTGGGGCAGGCATGGGGCAAACCATCACCGCGCTTGAGCGACAGAAACGCCAGGAAGACCGCATCAGTGTTTATCTGGATGGGGAGTTCGCGTTTGGCCTGCCCGATACCGAAGCGGCCCATCTGCGGGTGGGGCAAGTGCTTTCCGACGAGGCCATCGAGGCGCTGCGCGCGATTGACGCGCTCTCGCGCGCCGTGGATCGCGCCGTGCGGCTTTTGGCGCGGCGCCCGTACAGCGTCGAGGAAATCCGCCGCTACCTGGCGTCCAAAGACATCGCGCCGGGGGTGATCGACGCGGCTCTGGCCCGCCTGGAAGACCTGGGCTATGTCGATGACCGGGCGTTCGCGCAGTATTGGGTCGAAAACCGCGAGCGGTTTCGCCCGCGCGGTGCCCGTGCGCTGTGCTACGAGCTGCGCCAAAAGGGGATCGCGGATGCGATCATCACCCAGGTGCTCGAGGGATTGGACCCGGCTGAGTCGGCCTATGCTGCGGCGCAAGACAAAGCGCGCCGCCTGCGCGGCCTGGACCGGCGCACCTTTCGCACCCGGCTCGGCGATTTTCTGGCGCGCCGGGGGTTCGAGTATGAAACCATCCGCGAGGTGGTTGGCCGGCTGGTAGCCGATCTGGAAGAAAACGAGACGGACTTTTTTGCACCTCATGACACAGACGAAGATGAACCCGAAATCGAATGAGGAGTAAGCCCTATGGACATCGTGATCGCCCTCATCGGGCTAGCGATTGGCGTTGGGCTGGGCGCGGGCGGATTGCTGCTCTACCAGAATGTGCAGGGGCAGAACCGGCGGCGCCAGGTTGAGGAAGAAGCGGCGCGGATTATCAGCGAGGCGCAGAACCAGGCCCGGCAGACGATCGTCGACGCGCGGGACGAAGCGCTGCGCATCCAGCACGAGGCCGAAGAAGCCGCCAAGCGCCGCCGGATCGAGCTTGACCGCGAAAGCGACCGCCTGCAAAAGCGGCGCGAAGACCTGGATGAGCGGTACGAGCGGCTGGAACTGCGCGAGCAGAACCTCAACAAACGCCAGAGCAAGCTAGACAAACGCCAAAGTGAAATCCAACAGCAGTACGAAATGCAGCTCGCGGAGCTGGAGCGCATCGCCGAGATGACGCGCGACGAAGCGCGCCAGGAGCTGCTGGCGATGGTCGAAGCCGAGACGCGCCAGGACATGGCCCGCAAGATCCGCGAGGTCGAGGAAGAGACCCGGCTTCAGGCCGAAGCGCGGGCGCGTGATATCATCGCGCTCACCATCCAGCGCATCGCCTCGGACCAGGTCAACGAGCTGGCCGTCAGCGTCGTGCCCCTGCCGTCCGACGAGATGAAGGGACGCATCATTGGCCGCAATGGCCGCAACATCCGCGCGTTTGAGCAGGCGACCGGCGTGGATGTCGTCGTGGACGATACGCCTGAGGCCGTCACCATCTCCAGCTTCGACCCGATCCGGCGCGAGGTAGCCAAGCGCTCGATGGAAAAGCTGGTGCTGGACGGGCGCATCCACCCCGCGCGCATCGAGAAGCTGGTTTCCGACGCGCAGAAAGAGGTTGAGCGCGTCATCCGCGAGGAAGGCGAGCGGGCCGCTTATGAGGCGGGTGTGCCGGGCCTGCACAACGAGATCATCAAGCTGCTGGGACGGCTGAAGTTCCGCACCAGCTATGGCCAGAACCAGCATGCCCACGCCATCGAGACGGCGCATATCGCGGGCATGATCGCCGCCGAGCTGGGCGCCGACGTCGCCGTCGCCAAAGCGGGCGGCCTGCTGCACGACATCGGCAAGGCGCTCGATCACGAGATCGAAGGCACGCACGCCATGATCGGCGCGGAGTTTGCGCGGCGCTACGGCGTGCCGCCCCGCGTGGTGAACTGCATCGCCTCGCACCATCATGAGGTCGAGCAGGAATGTGTCGAGGCGCTGATCGTCGAGGCTGCTGACGCGATCTCCGGCGCGCGCCCCGGCGCACGCCGCGAAAGCCTGGATACCTACATCCGCCGCGTCAAGGCGCTGGAAGACCTCGCCAAAGAGTTCCCCGGCGTCGAGCAGAGCTACGCGCTGCAAGCGGGGCGCGAGGTGCGCATCATGGTCAAGCCAGAGGAGATCGACGACCTGGCCGCGATGCGGCTGGCACGGGATATTTCCCGGCGCATCGAGGAGACAATGCAATATCCCGGCCAGATCAAGGTCACCATCATCCGCGAGACGCGGGCGGTCGATTACGCGAAGTAGCGCCCGCGGCCCGGACGAGAAAACGAGCGGCGGCCCCTGTCACGAGGCCGCCGTTTGTGTTCGGTAGACCGCAGCCTTGCCAGACGACCCGCCTGTGGAGGCGCGAGCCGCCGGATCGTCTGGCGGGGAAGGTGCGGCCGGTGGATGCCGCGGCGGGGCCTGATCAGGCGCAGGCTCCGCGCGCTAGGCGGCGATAGTCTCCAGCGAATGGCTCAGGTCCCGGATCGAGCGGACCAGGATCGGCGGTTGTGGCAGCCACGGGAAGCTGATCACGTGCTGTGGCTGCGAGACGATGAACTGGGGAGCGGAC
Source organism: Thermoflexus sp. (assembly GCA_020724465.1). Lineage (GTDB taxonomy): Bacteria > Chloroflexota > Anaerolineae > Aggregatilineales > Aggregatilineaceae > DYGX01. Next base: position 187,239 of record DYGX01000008.1, on the reverse strand, counting down.
AGGCTGACCATCAGCCCGAAATTCCCGGCCCGCATCAGGTCCAGCACCAGCGAAAGGACGTCATCACTGGGACGATCGCAGTCGAGCGCGATCGTCATGCGGCGGAAGGCCCCGGCACGCGCCAGCCCTGGCGCGCTGAGGCGCACGCAGCTTGCGTCGGCGCAGGCGATCAGATAGCGGTCCTGCCCGGCGGTTTGCACGTCGACGACGTAGGGCGCCTGGCTGAGGACGCGCTGCACACCCTGACGGTCGCCGTCTGCGAGATGCCCATCGGCATCGTGGCAGATCAAGATGAGATGACGATGCACGGTCTCTTCTGGCCTCACTTTGTATCGCTCGTTGCGCCGCTGCGGGCACAACTCTGGCACGGCTTCAAGTGTACGGCTTCGATCGTGTCTCGCGCTCTCCACGCCTCAGAGTCTACCCCCGCGCGCCGGATGCAACAAAAGCTGATCGGCTGCGGATCGCGTTTTACGACCGGGCCAATCAGGCACGATATACAGGGGGTGAATCGACCCAAGAAGGGCTAGATATGGTGTTTTTTGCGACCCCGGATTCGGGCCAGAATCCGGACTCGGCACGCTTTTTTTCGGCGTCGATCGGCACCGGCGCACGCGGCGCAACGCGAGCTAGCTTCCGTCGCGCTGTGGCACGCGGGCCCGCGCTTCCTGGATGCGCGCCGTCTCTGGCAGGGCGCGATCGATCGGATCGACCAGCGCCGTCAGCCTGTGCCCGGCGCGCGGCGTGGGGCCGTTGTCGGTGGTCATCAAGCGTAGCTCGCCGTTCTCGTCGATCAGATACAGGGGGATGGCGCTGTCGCCGTAGACGTTGAGGAAGTCTTGATAGGTGTGCTCTTTGGTGAGCTTGACCGTCTTGAGCACCGCGCCCTGATCGAACCGCTGCTGCAAATAGTCGAAGGTGGCTCGCCGCTGGAACAGGCAGCGCCCGTGCTGTTGCAGGTTCAGCCCCCGGCGGTCGGGGGTGTTCGAGTGCATGGGAAGCTGGAAGACGCGCTCGCGGCCCAGGTGATCGGCGAAGTGCAGCGCGGCCAGCGAGTTGACCTCGTCGTTCGAAGTCAGCGCCAGAAGCCGGCTGATTTGCGTCAGGTCGATCTCGTCCAGCAGATGCTCGGAGAGCGCGTTGGCATAGGTGGCCGTCAGCCCGGCCAGACGCGCCGCGCTGACGTTTTGCCAGTTGGTATCGACCAGATGCACGGTGTGGCCGGTTCCGGCCAGCGCTTTGGCGATTTCGCGCGCCCAGCTATGCGCGCCCACGATCAACACCCCCCGTGCCTGCGGCTGCGCGACGCCCAGCCAGGCGGCGACGCGGGTCGCGCTGGCGCTGTAAATCACGACCGTCCCCACGACCATCACGAAAGTCAGCGGCACCAGGCTCTCCGCGCCGGGTACGCCTGCCTGGCCGAGCTGCAACGCGAAGAGCGAAGCTACCGAGACGGCTACGATCCCGCGCGGGGCCATCCAGGCCAGGAAAGCGCGCTCGCGCCAGCTCAGCGACGAGCCAGCGGTCGAGGCCAGCACAGACAGCGGGCGGGCGATGAAAATCAGCAGCGCCAGGAACGCCAGCGCGCGCCCGCTGAGGTTCGAGAGCTGCTCCAGTTCCAGCCGGGCTGCCAGGATGATGAACAAGCCGGACAGCAGCAGCACGCCGATATCCTCTTTGAACTGCGAGAGATGGCGCGTGGAGATCTGGCGCTGGTTCGCCAGCACCATCCCCATCACGGTTGTGGTGAGCAGCCCGGACTCCGGCTGAAGCTCGTTCGACAGCGCAAACAACGAGACAATCGTCATCACCGCGAAGGGGTTTTGCAGTTCCTCAGGCACCCAGTAGCGTTTGAACAACTGGATCAGCGCCTGCGCGCCGAGCCAGCCGAGAGCGGCGCCGACGGCGAGCGTCTCGGCCATGCCGAGCACGATGGGTCCGAGCGCGCCGTTGCCCAGCCGCCCGGCCAGGATTGCTTCCAGGATCAGCACCGCGACGGTAGCTCCGACCGGGTCGATCAGGATGCCTTCCCACTTTAAGATCGAGCCCATTGGCTCGGTAGGGCGCACATGCTTGAGCAGGGGAATGACGACCGTGGGGCCGGTGACGATGAAGATCGCGCCGAGCAGTAGCGCCACATCCGCGCTCAGCCCGACGATATAGTAGGCGCCCAGGCTGGCGACGACCCACGTCACCAGCGCGCCGACCGAGATCAGGCGGAAGACGACGCGCCGCAGGCCGACGATATCGCCCAGCCGCAGCGTCAGACCCCCCTCGAACAGGATGATCCCGACCGAAACCGAAACGACCGGAAAGAGCGTATCGCCCAGCAGCGCATCGGGATCGATCACCCCCGCGATGGGTCCGGCGACAAACCCGGCCAGAAGCAGCAGCAGGATCGAGGGCAGGCGGAAGCGCCAGGCAAGCCACTGCGCGCCGATCCCGAGAACGACGATGCCGGCAAGACTAATGAGAGAGTGATGCACCGGGCAACTCCTTTTAACACAGGTGCGGCGCTCAGGCCATCAAGGCTTCCCACGCTTCCAGCGCGGCGTTTAACTCGGCTTCGGCGGCGGTGTACGCTTCGCCCAGCTCGCGCACGCGCTCGACATGCCCCGCGGCGCTGGCGTCACCCAGCTCGCCCGACAGATTGACCAGGCGCACTTCCAGCTCGTGGATCTGCTGCTCGATCTGCGCCAGGCGGCGGTTGCGCTCGTAGACGGACAGCCCGGATCGCTTGGATGCCGTCGGCGCACCGGACGGCGCGGCAGGCGCGGGGGCCGGCGTCTCGGGGCGCGTCGCGCTCTGTGCCTCGCGTGCGGCCTGGCGAGCGGCGAGATATTCCTGGTAGCTGCCCTCGAAGACCGTCATCCCGCCCGGCTGCACGTCCCAGATCTGGGTCGCCAGCGCGTCGATCAGATAGCGGTCGTGGCTGACCAGCAGGATCGTGCCGTTGAAAGCGGCCAGCACTGCTTCCAGGATTTCCTGGCTGGGGATGTCCAGGTGATTGGTCGGCTCGTCCATCAGCAGGAAATTCGCCCCGGCCAGGGCCAGCTTGGCCAGCGCCAGCCGTCCGCGCTCGCCGCCGCTCAGGGTCGACACCGGGCGAAATACGTCGTCGCCGGTGAACAGGTAGGCTGCCAGATAGTCGCGCGCTTGGCTGAGCGGCATAGGGCGGACGTCGAGCAGTTCGTCGATCACGCTCTTGTCCGGGTTCAGGCCCTCATGCGCCTGGGCGAAGTAACCCGGTATGACCGCCGCGCCCAGCCGCGCCGAGCCTTTCAGCGGTGGCAGATTGTGCAGCAGCGTCTTCAGCAGTGTGGTCTTGCCCACGCCGTTGGGGCCGATCACCGCCGCGACCTCGCCCCGGTAGAGCGTGATATCGGGCACCTCGACCAGCGGCTCGTCGCGCTCGTAGCCGATCACCAGTCCATGCGTCATCAGTACCTTCTCGCCGCTGCGCAGGTCCGCCTTGAGATTCACGTGGATATGGCGCTGGCGGCGCACCGGCGCGATCAGGCCCTCGCGCTTGAGGCGCTCCAGGCGGCGCAGACGGCCCTTGGCCTGGGCGGTATTCTGCCCGGCGATGTTGCGGCGGATGTAGTCTTCCTCTTTGGCGATGAACTCCTGCTGCGCCTCGAACTCCTTCATGATGCGCTCGTGGCGCGCGTCGCGCTGCTGGACGTAATGGCTGTAGTTGCCGCGATAGACCTCGACGCGGCCCCACTCCAGCTCCCAGATCGTCTCGATGACGTGATCCATGAAGTAGCGGTCGTGGCTGACCACCAGCAGCGCGCCGTCCCACGCCTTGAGAAAGCTCTCCAGCCACTCGACCGCGTTGATGTCGAGGTGGTTGGTCGGCTCGTCCAGCACCAGCAGATCGGGCGATTCGAGCAGCAGGCGGGCGAGCAGCGCGCGCGTCTGCTGGCCGCCGGAAAGATGTGCCAGCGGCATGGTGAAGTCGTCTTCGTCGAAGCCCAGCCCGTGCAGCACCTGGCGCGCGCGGGTTTCGTAGGTATAGCCGCCGTCGCGCTCGAAGGCGTGCTCCAGCTCGCCATAGCGCGCCATGATCGCGTCGAGTTCGTCGCCTTCGGCCTCGCTCATCTGGTGCGCCAGCGCGTGCAGCCGCGCTTCGCGGGCGCGCAGATCGGCGAAGGCGGTCATCATCTCGTCCCACAGCGTGCGGTCGCCGGCCAGTTGCGGGCGCTGCGGCAGGTAGCCGATCGTCAGCCCTTTCATGTGGCTGACGGTTCCCGCGCTTGGCTCCTCGCGCTTGATCAGCACTTCAAGCAGCGTGGTCTTGCCCGCGCCGTTGGAGCCGACCAGCGCGATCTTCGCGCCGTGCGGGATCTCGACGGTGACGCCGCTGAAGATGTCGTTGGCGCCGTAGGACTTGGCGAGGTTGTTTGCGCTGAGAACAGCCATGCTGAAACCCTGACGTGATTGGACGTTTCCGATTCCACCGGCGCATTATACCATGCGCGGGGGAGTGCTCCGGAGAGCGGGAAATTCACCCCGCAGATTCTAGCGAATCCGGTCGCCAGGCGGTACCGATCCGCTTGGACATCGCCCGGCGCAGGGCTATAATGACCGGCATGAACGATTACGCGCATCACGACTCCGCCTCTCCCGCGCCGCCGGATCACACCGGCGTTCTGATCGGCGGCGTGCTGATGGCGCTCACCGGCTGGGCGGGCTTGTGGCTGCTCGTCACCACCACGCTGCCGACCGCTTTCCCGCGCTGGCTGTTTTTCGTCTGCCTCTACCTGGCGGTGACCGGTACGGCGCTGCCATTCGTGCGCTTCCTCAACGCCCGCTTCGCCGGGCCGCGCGGTGTGCCGGCGGGGGTGATCCTGCGGCAGAGCATCTGGGTGGGGTTGTTCGTGGTGGCGTGCGCCTGGCTCCAGATCCCGCGTGTGCTCAACCCGGTAATTGCAGGCGTGCTGGCCTTCAGCCTGATCGTGATCGAGTTTTTCCTTCGCCTGCGCGAGCACGCCGGGACCGGATCATAGCCGCTGCGCCCGGCGCTCGGTTAGAACCAGGGGGTATGTGCCTGATGAAAGCCGATCTGGATCGCTTGATGGCCGAGCGCGAGATCGACGCGCTGTTGATCTTGCCCGGCGAGAATGAAGACCCCTATCGCACCTACCTGAGCAATGGCGTGCGCTCGTCCAGCCTGGTGATCAAGAAGCGCGGCCAGCCGCCGGTGCTGGTGGTCAACGGGATGGAAGTCGATGAGGCGGCGCGCAGCGGCCTGGACGTCCACAACGTCGACGAGTTCGAGTACAACATCTTGCTACGCGCGCACGGCGGGGACCTCAGCGCGACCTATCGCGAGTGGTACCGGCGCATCTTCGAGCATTTCGACGTGCGCGGACGGCTGGCGATCTACGGCGTGGGCGACGTCAACACGGCGCTGCGGATCGTCGAGGCGCTCAAGGCAGGCGTGGGCGACCGGATCGAGCTGGTGACCGAGCCGGTGCGCGACACGATCTTCGACCGCGCCTGCGAGACCAAAGACGCCGGCGAGCTGGCCCTGCTGCGTGAGGTGGCGCGGCGCACCAGCGCGGTGATGCGCGCCACGCGCGACTGGCTCGCCACACACCGGGCGGGCGACGGCGTGGTGCTCGGTGCAGATGGATCGCCGCTGACGATTGGCGACGTCAAGCGTTTTGTGCGCAGCCAGTTGTTTGAGCAGGGGTTGGAAGACCCGGAAGGTATGATCTTCGCCCAGGGACGCGACGCGGCGGTCCCGCACAGCAAGGGCCAGGACGATCAACCGCTGCGCCTGGGCGAGACGATTGTTTTCGACCTCTTCCCGCGCCTGCCGGGCGGCTATTTCCACGACGTGACGCGCACTTGGTGCATCGGCTACGCGCCGCCGGAGATCCAGGCGGACTACAACACCGTGCGCGAGGCGTTCGAGCGCGCCATCGAGATGTGCCACGTGGGCCTGGCGACTAACGAGGTGCAGGATATGGTGTGCCAGTTCTTTGAGGAGCGCGGCCATCCAACCGTGCTCAATACGCCGGGCACGTCCGAAGGGTACGTCCACATGCTGGCGCACGGCCTGGGCCTGAACGTCCATGAGGCGCCGTATTTCCCGACACGCATCACGAAATTCTGGCTTCAGCACGGCAACGTGTTTACGATCGAGCCAGGGTTGTATTACCCGGAGCGCGGCTACGGCATCCGCATTGAGGACACCGTTCACCTCAGCGAATCGGGCGCGCTCGAGATTCTGACCGACTGCCCCTATGACCTGGTGATCGAGCTGGCCGGGTAAGACGGGGCGCGAGTGTGCGATAGATAGTGGCAGAGTGGCATGACACTGATTCTCGGCATCGAAACCTCATGCGACGAAACGGCGGCTGCCGTCGTCGAAGACGGCGAGACGATCCTCTCCAACATCGTCGCGTCGCAGATTGCCCTGCACGCGCCGTACGGGGGCGTGTTTCCGGAAGTGGCCTCGCGCGCGCACATCGAGGCGATCGGCCCGGTGGTGGCCGAGGCCTTGGAGCAGGCGCGCGTTCCGCTGGACGACATCGACGCAATCGCGGTAACGCGCGGGCCAGGGCTGGCCGGGTCCCTGCTGGTGGGCATGAACTACGCCAAAGGGCTGGCGCTGGGCGCGGACAAGCCGCTGGTCGGCGTCAATCACCTAGAAGGGCACGTCTACTCGCTGTGGCTGACAGAGCGCGGCGAGCCGGTCCGGTTCCCGGTGGTCTGTCTGATCGTGTCCGGCGGACACAGCGAGATCGTCGCCATCACGGATCATGGCGAGTACACGCTGCTCGGCAGCACGATCGACGATGCTGCCGGCGAGGCATTCGACAAGGTGGCGCGGCTGCTGGGGCTGGGCTATCCCGGCGGCCCGGCCATCGAGCGGGCGGCGCGCGACGGGAACCCGCAGGCGTACACTTTCCCGCGCGCGATGCTGGACGAGGGCTACGACTTCAGCTTTTCCGGGCTGAAAACGGCGGTATTGCGCGCGGTCCAGCCGCCACACGGCGGCAAGCGCGAGCCGAAAGGTGAGGGCCTGACGCCGGACCAGCTCGCGCCGGGTGTGAACGTCGCGGACGTGGCGGCCAGCTTTCAGGCGGCAGTGGTTGACGTGCTGGTGCACAAGACGGTCCGCGCGGCGACGGAGTACGGCGCGACCGAGATCTGGATCGCCGGCGGGGTGAGCGCCAACCAGGCCCTGCGCCGCGCCATGACCGAGCGCAGCCCGATCCCGGTGCGCACGCCGCCGCTGAGCCTGTGCGTCGACAATGCGGCGATGATCGCGTCGGCGGGCTACTTCCGCTACATCCAGGGCTATCGCGACGATCTGGACCTGGATATCCGCCCGATGTGGCCGCTGCTGTCGATCAAGGACGCGATGCGGCGCGAAGAGCGGTGAGCGTTCTGGAGCCTGTGATGAACGGTTGTGACCGTTCTCTCCGGCCTAGACCCGAAGGAGAAGTGGCCGGGGGTTGAGGGACGTAAGGCGCTAGCTTCCTGTCTCGTCCAGCGTGAAGACGTCCGGGTGATCCGCCAGCCACGCGGTGAGCCAGTCCGCCAGGACGGCGTTGCCGCGCGGGTTGAGATGGATGTCCGTCGCGTAGTAGAGTTGTTCTCCGGCGGCGGCGTGCTCGGCGAAGACGGGCAGCGGGTCCAGGCAGGTCAGCCCTTCCGCGTCGCAGAAAGCGAGCATCGCCTGGTAGGTTGCGTCCAGCAGCGCCATGTGCTCCGCGCCGATCAGCGGCGCGGCCAGGTTGCGGTAAACCTGCTCTTTGGTGGGCATCAACACGATGACGAGATGCCCGCCGTAGGCCTCGATTTGCTCCCGCGCCGCGCGGAACGCCTCTTGCGAGAGCGTCCAGCCTTCCTGGTTCTGAGGGCGGTCTAGATTGAGCGCGCCCCACAGATACGGACGCCCGAAGCCAAGCCGCAGATCGCCCTCGTTCACCCACGCCCAGTCCAGGAACTGGAGCGACGCCTCGTAACGCTCGTCCTGCCCCAGCAACATCTGAAGCAGCACGTAAACGGCTGAGTTTTCTTCCAGCCAGCTTCGCCCGGCGGCGGAGGGGAGATCGCTGGCGGGCGGTGTTTGCGCCTCGCCGCGCAGGTGCGCCAGGCCGTAATCCTCGTTGGGGTCGTTGCCGAACCACTGCCACAGCACCAGCGGCGGCCTCAGGGGCAGGCCATGGCTTTCCAGCACGCGCCCCTGCGCCACCGAGCCGGTGCTGACCACGCCCAGGTTGATCAGGTTGCGCCCGGTCTGCTGCGCCAGACGGTTCACCCAACAGTCGGCGTCGTCGGTGAAGCAAAAGGCGAACGAATCACCCAGCACCACCCCGTCCACATATCGGTCGACCAGCTCCTGCCGGGTGCGGAACGCGCCGCGCATCCCCCACAGCTGCTCGGTCGTGACCCGGAAGCGCACGTCCGCCGAGCCGAACTGCTCAAAGTCCGTCACCGGGCGCGCGATGGTCAGGTAGTCGATATCGGGCTGCCAGAGGGGGTCCGGCAGCAGGCGGCGCTCGCTGAAGGGCGTGAGCCGCACCGGCTGGAGCACAAGCTGGAGCCGGGGCGGCAGCCCGAAGAACAGCACGCGCAGCAGCACTTCGGCCAGCAGCCAGGCCAGCGCCAGGCCGAACGCGATCCCCAGCAGGCGCCCGGCCCATGTTCTAAGGCGGGATGTTCCGGCGGCGGGTGAGGCAGGCATCACGGCGTTCTCGCGGTCAGTCATCGTCACAGGGCCGGTCTTGTGGGGCGAGCGTGTATTCGGCGATCACTTCCTCGCGCAGGTGCAGCAGGATGTCGGGCGTGGCGGGGAATTCATCGCGCCAATACACGGTGAGCTTGATGCGGGTTACGCGCAGAGGCAGCGGCTCGTCAGCGCGGAAAGGCCGCAGACGCTCGACCAGCGGGGCGACCGGCTGCTCGCCCCAGTAGCCGAGCGTGATGTGCGGCAGATAGTTCCAGGGCGAGGGCGGACGTGCGCGGAGCGGCAGCGCCCGGCGCACCCGCAGGCGGACGGCGCGCAGACATTCCCTGTCGCCGTCGTGAACTTCTGCGAAAAGCACGTTCGGAAAGGCATTGAGCGGCCCGATCCCCACGGTGAACTCGACACAGTGGGCGAGCGCGGTCCGGGCGCGGGCGGCCATCCAGCGCAGCGCCGGGCGCCGCCAGGTGTGCGGGAGCAGCATCCAGGACACGGTCCGAAGCTGTCCGACATAGTGCAGCGTGATATGGACGCGGTCGGCCGGCTGCGGCCGGTAGGGCAGCGCATCCGCAAAGGCGCTCTGCCAGGCCGCTAACTGCGCGCGGACGGCCTCGTCGTCTACCGGGATCACGAAAGCGATGGTGGGCATCAGCAGATAGCGGCGCAACCCGCGCCGCTCGCTGGCGAGCGTGTCCTCGGTCCGCTTGTGCCGGATGAACTGCTCCCACTTCGACGCAAAGCCTGGGCTGCTTGACATGGGGTTAGGCGATCACACTCGCGCCCTCGACCGGGTGCGCGGTGAAGAACTGGCCTTCGCGGCCGGTCAGCGCGTGAAAGGCAGCGCGGGTGTGCGCGATAAAGTGGTCGACGGCGTCTGCCTGGACCAGCGCGACGACCGCCCCGGCCTCGCCACCCCCCGTGTAGCGCGCGCCATAGCAGGCCGGGTGGCCGGTCGCCGCCTGCCACATCGCGTCCAGCGCGGGCGAGCTGCTGCCGTAGTCGTCCCGCGCGCTCCAATACGAGCGGTTCATCAGCTCGCCGAACGCCGCCAGATCGCCCGCCGCCAGCGCGGCCCGGCCCTCGCCCACGCGCCCGATCTCGCTGACGACATGGCGCGAGCGGCGGAACTGGGCATCGGTCAGGCGCGGGCGAAAAGCGTCGAGCAGCCCGGCGGAGACGTCGCGCAGCATTCGTATCCCCGGCTCCTCGGCGGCTATGACGCGCACTGCCGCCTGGCAGTCCGCCGAGCGCCCGTTGTAACTGGAACTGACCAGCTCGCGCCGGGTGAGCGTATCGCAGACGACGACGCGCGCCCCGTCGGGCAGCGGGATCGCCTCATGCGCCAGGCTGCGGCAGTCCAGCCAGAGGGTTTGCCCGCGCTGCGCGCACAGCACGGTGAACTGATCCTGGATGCCGGTGCCGATGGCCATATAGCCTCGCTCGGCTTCGCGCCCCGCCAGCGCCAGATCGCTGCAGGGCAGCGTCCAGCCGCCCAGCGCCTGCCAGGCGACGGCGAAGGCCATCTCGACGGCAGCCGACGAGCTGAGCCCGGCGCGCATCGCCAGGCTGCCCAGAAAGGCCGCGTCCATCCCGGCGATGGGCACGCCGAGCCGGTCCAGCGCCCAGGCGACACCCGCCGGGTAGCGCGCCCAGCGCGGTAGATCGCGGCCGTCGGCATCGGTGCGGGTGTCCAGATCGGCCAGGCGCAGCGTGACGGATTCGCCCAGATCGCTGGCGTAGAGCCGGGCGATTCCGGGCTGCCCGCGGGCCGCGGCCAGCCAGATCCCGCGGTCGATGGCGATGTTGATCACCAGCCCGTCTTGAATGTCGACGTGCCCGCCGAGCAGGTTGATCCGGCCCGGAGCACGGGCGATGATCTCCGGCGCACGGCCGGGGAACGCAGCCGTGAAAGCGTCGAACAGGGCGCGCGGCGGAGTGTTGAGCGTGATGGATTCGGCGGGTGTCTCAGGCTTCATCGAACGTCACCAGGATGCCGTGTGCCTGCAGGGCCGAGGCCAGGGCATCTTCCTGACCGGGGCGAACCAGTACGGCGGTGGGGCCAAGCTGTGCGCCGAGATAGCGGCGCAGCTCCGGTGTTTCGGTCACGAATTTCATCGTCTCCTCGGAAGCGATGCGCAGCACAACGGCCCGCGTCAGGCGCGCTTCGGTGCCCCCGCCGCGCTCCCACTGCTCCAGCAGCCGGTGGATCGAGGCGGGCAGCTCGGCGCCGCTCGCCCGCTTCAGGAACGGGCGGATTACGTCCGGCCCGATGCCCTGCGCGGTCGCGCGTTGCAGCCCGCTGGCCGTCAAATAGTAGACATACGGGTCGCCCGCCGGACCCCATTCGGTGATGCGCGCCAGTTGGAAGCGCTCGTAGCGGCTGACCGTGCGCGACGCGAGGATCGTCCCGTCCGGCTGGATGGTGATGTGCTCGCGCTCTTCGGGGCGGTCCGGCCAGTCGGTGGCGCCCACCAGCGCGCGCCCGTAGACCGTCAGGCGGCACAGCGCGCCCTCGTCGCCCAGATCGGTCAGCCCCAGCCAGTGCATCGGCCCGGTCAGCATGAACCACAGCACCGCACCGTCGACGCGGTCCCAGCTTTCGAAGCCGCGCAGGTACTCGCCGGTGGCTGCGTCGCGGATGTACCAGCTTTCGTAATCCCCTGCCGGGCGCTGGAAGTCCGGCTCGTCGGCCTTGACCATCTCGATGAAACGGGCAACTGGCCACCAGTCGTCGGGCGGGACCATCTCCAGAAAGGTCAGCACGGTCTGGCGGGCGAGCAGGGGGTCGTTGCGCCAGCCGGTGTCTTCGGGCTTGAGGCCGGGGGTGTGCCACAGGTCATTGAACAGGGTGCTGGCGCGCCAGCCTTCTGCCAGGGCGCGCACCTGCTGCGGGCGGGTGCGCTCCAGCCAGGCGCGCGCGTTGCCGGGCACCGGCTTGAACACGCCGCGATCGCTGGCAGCCAGGCCCAGACTGCCGGCCAGCGTCACCAACAGGGCGGTGCGGGCGGGGTGCACCTCGCCCAGCCAGCGATCGCTCAGATCCTCGGCGATTTGCCCGAACAGCCCTTCTTTGTCGGACGGAGTCGGGACGAGCTGCAGGTAGGCCAGCAGGGTGGTCAGGTCATCGACCAGCGTCGTCGTCGCCGGCTGGACGGTCTGCGGCTCAAACTGCCCGCGCTCGTGCGGGAGCGCGGCGGCGCTGGCGTCGAGATCGTAGCCGGTGGCGTGGGTGGGCAGCACAGCGGCCAGGTCGGCGGGCACATAGGCGAAAAGCTGGCCGCCGGTCTTGGCCTGGTCGTAGGCTGTCGCCAGCAGCCCACGGTAGTAGAGCGTCTCGGCCACGCTGGCCGGGTGCAGATGCGGCTTTTCGCGGTCGCGGCGGCCCGGCCCCATCTGGCGGATCTCGCCGAAGAAGCGGCTGAACTGCGCTTCGGGCATTTTGTGGTCGCGCGCGCTGAGCAGGGTTTGCAGCGCGCCGCGCTCGGCGTCTGTCAGACGCTTCCACTCCTGCTCGGCTCGCGCCGGGTCGAGCATGGCGGCGGCGAGCGCCTCGGCTGCTTCACGCTTGTCAAGCTGCGCGATGTCGACGTCCCAGCGGTGTGCGATGATTGCCAGCATGCCCGGGTCGTATTCGAGCAAAGTGGGCAGTAAATCCCGCATGGTCCCTCGTGTGTTGAACCCTGACCGTGCCAGTGTACCGGATTAGCTTACGAGCAGATGCGCGCGCTGGCAAATTTTCGCGGGGCCGGTAATGAGAAGTGATAACACAAGAACGAGCAATTGGCCGCAAACAGTTGGCGGTCAGCCAAGGGAACGGCCAGCCTGCCTCACGTTGGACTTCCGCTGGCCCGGCGCCGAGCGCCGGCAAGATAACACGCGGGCGATGCGCGCATCACCCGCGTGTACTTCCCGCTATTCGCTTTCGCGCGCTGCAGCCCGCGGTTAGAGCTTGACGCGCCGCAGGCGCAGGCTGTTGCCGATGACGCACACGTCGCTGGCTGCCATGGCGAACGCCGCCAGGATCGGGTGCAGATGGCGCAGCAGTTCCGGCGCCCAGGCGAACGGGGCCAGCACACCCGCCGCCACCGGGATCAGCGTCACGTTGTAGCCGAACGCCCAGAACAGGTTTTCCTTGATGGTGCGCACGGTGCGCTTGCTGAGCGCGATGGCGCGCGGCACGCCGCGCAGGTCGCCACCGATCAGCGTCACGTCGGCGACTTCCATCGCCACGTCGGTCCCGGTGCCGATCGCGATGCCCACGTCGGCCTGGGCCAGCGCGGGCGCGTCGTTGATCCCATCGCCGACCATGCCGACGATGTAGCCTTCCTGCTGAAGCTGCCGGACATAGGCCGCCTTGTCGCCGGGCTGCACTTCCGCGAAGACGCGGTCGATGCCCACCTGGCGCGCGATGGCGTCGGCAGTCGCCTGGTTGTCGCCGGTCATCATGACAACCGTCAGGCCCAGCTCGTGCATCTGGCGCACGGCTTCCGCCGAGCCGTCCTTGATCGTGTCCGCCACGGCGATCACGGCGCTGGCCTGCCCGTCAACTGCCAGCCACATCGCGGTCTTGGCTTCGCCTTGCAGGCGCTGCGCCTCGGCTTCCAGCCCGTTCAGATGGACGGCCTGGGCCTGCATCAGCGCCAGATTGCCGACCAGCACGGTCCGCCCCTCGATCTCGGCGCGGACGCCTTGCCCGGTGATTGCCTCGAAGCGGTGCGGCTCGGCGAGGGGCAGCGCGCGCTCGGTCGCCGCGCGGACGATCGCTTCGCCCAGCGGGTGCTCGCTGCCGCGCTCGGCGCTGGCGGCCAGGGCGATCAGCGTCCCTTCATCGTACCCGTTGGCGCTGCTGCTCACGATCACATCCGTCACGGTTGGCTCGCCGCGCGTCAGCGTGCCGGTCTTGTCCAACACGATCGCGGTCAGCTTGTGGGCGCGCTCCAGCGCCTCGCTGCTCTTGAACAGGATGCCGTTCTCGGCGCCCTTGCCCATGCCGACCATGATCGCGGTGGGTGTGGCGAGGCCCATCGCGCAGGGGCAGGCGATCACCAGCACGGCGATCATGCGCACCAGCGACGGCGTGAACTCGCCTGTCACGCCGATCCAGATTCCGAGCGTCAGCAGAGCGATCGCCACCACCAGCGGCACGAACACCGCCGACACCTGGTCGGCCAGCCGCTGGATCGGCGCCTTGCTGCCCTGAGCCTGCTCGACCAGGCGGATGATCTGCGCCAGCGCGGTCTCGCGCCCGACGCGGGTCGCCTCGAACCTGAGCAGCCCCTGCTTGTTGATCGTCGCGCCGATGACCGTGTCACCGGGTCCCTTGTCGACCGGCAGGCTCTCGCCGGTGATCATGCTCTCGTCGACCGCGCTGCGGCCTTCGAGCACGACGCCGTCAACCGGGATCTTCTCGCCGGGGCGGACCAGCACGACGTCGCCGACGCGCACGTCCTCGACCGGGATATCGATCTCGGCCCCGCCGCGCACGACGCGCGCCGTCTTGGCGCGCAGGCCGATCAGCTTCTTGATCGCGGCGCTGGTGCGCCCTTTGGCGATCGACTCCATCAGCTTGCCGGTCATGATCAGGGTGATGATCGAGGCGGACGTCTCGAAATAGACGTGCCCGTCCAGCAGCCCAAGCGTGACCACGACACTGTAGAAATAGGCGGCGCTGGAGCCGAGCGCGACCAGCACGTCCATGTTGGCCGAGCCGTTGCGGATCGATTTGACCGCGCCGGTGTAGAACTCGCGCCCGACGTAGAACTGAACCGGCGTCGCCATGGCCCAGAACAGGTAGTTGACCCACGACGCGTGCGCCCAGTGGCCGAACAGGTTGAAGTCGCGGCCCATGCTGAGCACAAAGAGCGGGATGGTGAACAGAGCGCCGAGGATCACATTGCGCAGGTGCATGCGGATCTCGGCGTCGCGGGCGGCCTGCTCGGCGTCTTCGAGCGCGCCCAATCCCGCGGCCTCGATCACGTCATAGCCGGCCTTGCGGACCGCGCCGACCAGCATCTCGCGTGTGACACCCGGCGTCAGGCGGACGGTCGCGCGCTCGCTGGCGAAGTTGACGTTGGCTTCGATCACGCCGTCCAGCTTGCGCAGCGCCCGCTCGACGCTCTGCGCGCAATTGACGCAGTCCATCCCCACCACGGCCAGCTCGACCGTCCGCTCAGGGACGTCATACCCTGCCTTGCGCACGCGTGCGATGATGTCGGCGGTGCTGAGCAGCGCATCGTCGTAGACCAGGCTGAGGCGCTCGCTGGCGAAGTTCACATTCGCCTCGCGCACGCCTTCCAGCTTGCGGACGTTGCGCTCGACCGTCGCGACGCAGTTGGCGCAGGTCATGCCGGTTACCGGCAGGGTGAGTTGTTTTTCGCTCATGCTTGCTCCTCGTGCGATCCGGCTCCTGGCCGCAACCGCGCTGCCGCGCCTAGTTCAGAACCGTCAGGCTGTCTTCCGGCGCGGGGGGATAGTTGATTTCGTGCAGCAGCGCGTCGATTTGCTCCCAGGTGGCGGGGGCGTCCCATTCCACCGTGACGACGCGCGTCGCCTCGTCCGCCTGAACGCGCCGCACGCCGGCCAGCTCGCTCAGCTCATTCTCGATCGTGCGCGTGCAGTGACCGCATGAGATATTGGGTACGGTGAAAGTCTTGCTGGGCATGATGTCTCGTTGCTCCTTGTACGTGCCGGTGAGGGCAGGATGCGATGGCAAAGGCCGGTCAGGACCGGCTGGTGTGACGGAAGACCTCGGTGATCTCGGAAAGCACACGCTCGCGCTCGGCGGCCTCGTCGCCCTGAATGGCGGTCGTGACACAGGTACGCAGGTGGGCGTCGAGGATACTCTCGCTGACGCGGGCCAGCGCGGTCTGGGCCGCCTGGATCTGCTTGATCACGTCGATGCAATAGCGGTCGTCTTCGAGCATCTTGATGATGCCGTTGACGTGCCCGGCGACGCTCTTGAGGCGATGGATCGCGTCGGCGCGTGTTTGCTCGTCCATCTCTGACCTTCCGTCAAACCCGGCCCCACCCCCTGGGGGTGGGGGTATGATGACAGATGATAGCGCCGGCGGGCGGCGCTGTCAAGCCGGCAGCCCGCCCCCGCCCGATCCCAAATCATGCCTATCATCACGGGCAGGGGCTAGTATTTGTCACTGAGTCACCGCAGCGTCTCAGGGTATAGTGACTAATGTTAAGAGAGTGGATTTCAAGGAGTCAAAATGGCCGATCTTTCCACGACTTACATGGGTGTGCCGCTGAAAAACCCCTTGGTGGTTGCTGCCAGCGCCATCTCCAACTACGTCGATAAAATCAAGCGCTGTGAAGAGTATGGGGCCGGAGCGCTGGTGATCCGCTCGTTGTTCGAAGAGCAGATCCAGCACGACGACACGACCATGGCCGATTTTCTGGAGCGGGCGGCGAACATCTCGCCTGAAATCCACTCCTCGTTCTACCCGCCGATCGATTTTGGTGGCGGGCGCGAGCACATGATGTGGGTCGAGAAAACACGCCGCGCGGTCGCCATGCCGATCTTCGCCAGCCTCAACGCCGTCACGCCCGGCTCGTGGGTGAACTACGCCCGGCAGCTCGCCGAAACCGGCATCGACGGCCTGGAGATCAACTATTACTACGTCGCGGCGGACCCGAATGTGCCCGGCGCGGAGCTTGAGAAGCGGCTGGTCGATATTGTCGCCAGTGTCAAGCAGGCGGTCGACATCCCGGTCGCCGTCAAGCTCAGTCCGTTCTACACCTCGATTGCGCACCTGGTCAAGCAGCTCGAGGCTGCCGGGGCGGACGCGGTGGTGCTATTCAACCGCTTCCTGCAGCCGACCATCGACATCCAGGAGCAGGGAATCGTCAACGAGATGGTCTATAGCACGCCGCAGGAACTCAAGCTGCCCCTGCGCTGGGTGGCGTTGCTGTACGGGCGCACCAATCTGGACCTGATCCTGAACACGGGCGTGCACACGGGTGAGGACATGGTCAAGGCCTTGCTGGCCGGCGCGAAGGCGGTGCAGGTTGCCTCGACGCTCTTCATCAACGGCCTGCCGTACATCTCAACCATGCTGCTCGACCTGCAGAACTGGATGGGCGAGCACGGCTATTCGTCGCTGGACGAGTTCCGGGGCGCGGTCAGCCAGCAGAGCGTGCGCGATCCGTTCGGGTTCGAGCGCGCGCAGTACATGCAGCTTCTGCTGGCGCAGGAGTAAGCCGGGCGGCGGGCGTGGCCCGCTGGATATGGCGCAAACCTATTCAACCGGCAGGGCGGGCCGCGACAGGCTCGCCCTGCGCGCTTACTGCTCGAACATCCCCACAATCACGTCGGGGTCGACCGGCGGCAGGCGACGCAGGGCCAGGTTCTCCTCGACGTGCGCGGACCTGCTCATGCCGACCAGCGCGCTTGCCACGCCGGGCGTCGAGCGCACGAACTGGATGGCGCGCTGCGCGTCGGTTTCAGCGCCGGGGAAGTAGGGCGACAGATCTGCCATGAACGGGCTGGCGAGCAACCCCTGCTTCAGCGTGGCGCTGATCACCACCGTCAGCCCCAGCCGCTCGGCGGCTTCGATCGGGCTGAGGAACTCGTCGCCGACCTGCTGGTTTTGCAGGGCGAAGGCTTCTGTCATCACCAGGTTGTAGGGCATCTGCACGTAGCGGAAGTGGTTGTCGTCGCCCGCCACCTCGTAGGCCAGCCCCATCAATTCGGTGAGGGATACGTAGTCCGGCGCGGTCGGCGCGCTGCGGTAGGCCGTCCAGGTCGCCGTGCCGTAGGCCACGATCGCCCCGGCGCTGACCGCCTGCTCCAGACACTCGAACGCGTCGAGCATCCGGCGGCGGAACGTCTCGTGGCTGTTGGTGATGCGTTGCGTCTCGGGGTTGTGCAGGTAGTAGATGTCAATCGTCTCCACGCCGAGGTTGCGGCAGCTTAGCTCGATCATGGCGTCCAGAAAGGCGGGCGCCAGACAGTGCTGGTAGGATGCCGCGAAGTCGTTGGCGTGCGCCAGCCCCGGTTCGATGTAGTGATCGTACACCCATTTGCGGGGGTCAGGGGGCAGCGCGCCATCGAACGGCACGAAGCCGCCCTTGGTGGCAACGATCACTTCCTCGCGCCGCACGTCGCCGCGCTTGATGGCGGCGCGCAGCGCGCGGCCGAGTACGCGCTCGCTGTGCTGGAGCCGGTAGTTCACGGCGGTGTCCAGATGATTGCAGCCGAGCGCCAGCGCCCGCTCAATCGCAGCCTGATAGCTGTCGTCGGTTTCCTCATCGGCATCGCCCAGATAGGTGCCAAGGCCGATCGACGCGATCGTCAGCCCGTCGGTGGTGGGGCGGAAGTGACCGGGCACGGTGTCTCCGGCGAAGCGGGCCGCGTAGGCGGCGGTAGCCTCGGGTGTCGCGCAGCCGCGGAGCGTCGTCATCGCGTTCTGTTCGCCTCATAAGCCAGGTGGTCGGCGCCTTCCGAAGCCAGCCACCTGTCGAGCGTCATGGCCTCGGCGTCCTTGCGCGACAGGATCGGCTCGCTGACGGGCCATGTGATGCCGATTGCCGGGTCGTCCCAGCGCACGCTGACTTCCGCCGCCGGGTTGTAGAAGGCGCTGCACAGGTAATGCACCTCTGCCGCCTCGGAGAGCACGCAGAATCCGCGCGCGAACCCTGCGGTGGCGTACACCTGGCGCCGGTTCTCGGCGGACACCTCGCAGCCGAACCACTGCCCCAGCGTGGGCGAGCCTTTGCGAATATCGACCGCCACCGTGAACACCCGCCCGCTGATGGCCCGCATCAGCTTCGCCATCGGCCTGTCCCACTGGAAGTGCAGCCCGCGGATCACGCCCCGCACCGAGTAGGACTGGTTGTGCTGGACGAATTCGTCGAAGATGCCCAGCGCGGCGAAGCTGTCCTGGCGATAGGCTTCGATGAACCAGCCGCGATGATCGGGGAACACCTGCGGCACGATCACCTTAACCTCGCCGTCGAAATGCTCGCTTTCGATCTGGAACGGCACGCTGCTCTCCTTCGTCAGATGGGTAAACGCGGACGCTGTTTGCTTGCCAGACTGCGCGCCATTATAGCGTATTCTGCGACTGCGTCGCGGGGAAAAGCTGCCCCTCACCCCAAACCCCTCTCCCTCTGCGACTGCGTCGCGGGGAGAGGGGCTTTGGAACGCGGGCCGAAGGTTTTGAGCACGCGGGCCGAGCAAGCTCGGCCACGCCGCCTAGCCTGTCTCCCCTTCTCCCCGCGTGCTGTATAGACCGGGGCCGGGGGTTGAGGGGCGGCAAGTCTATTACACGCTCTAGTGATATTCCTTGTATTCCGGCGGGACCGGCGCGGCGCCATCCCACACAACGCGGCGGAAGTGGTTGGGGTCGGTGTTGCCCTCGGAATTGACGAGCAGCACCTGCGAGTTCTCGTCCAGGCCGAGCAGCTCGCGCAAGTCGGCCAGTTCCGGGCGCTCCATGATGAACATCAGCGCGCCGAGCGTCACCGCGCCGGATTCGCCGGAGACGATGAACGGATCGCCTCGCAGCGGCACGCCGTAAACGCGCATCCCCTTGGCGGCGACATAATCCGGGCACTTGATGAAGACGTCTGTGCAGTCGCGCAGAATGTTCCAGGCGATGGGGCTGGGTTCGCCGCAAGCCAGCCCGGCCATGATCGTGTTGAGATCGCCGGGGAAGGGGTGCGGCTTGCCGTCTCCGATCTCGATCGAGCGGTAGAGGCAGGCGGCTAGCTCTGGCTCGACGACGACGGCGGTCGGGTCCTGCTCGCCGAACAACTGGTGATAGAAGCCGATGCCGGACGCGGCCAGCGCGCCGACCCCCGCCTGCATGAAGATGTGTGTCGGCTTGACGATGCCCTGCGCGGCGAGCTGTTCCTGTGCCTCGGAAAACAGCGTTGTATAGCCCTGCATCACCCAGCGCGGGATATCCTCATAGCCTTCCCACGAGGTGTCCGAAATCACCGTCCAGCCGTTCTTCTGGGCGTCTTCGTTGACCTGGCGCACGGCGTCATCGTAGGTGCCATCGACCACCACGACCTCGGCCCCGTTGCTCTGAATCGCCTTGATGCGCGCTTCGCTGGTGTGCTTGTGCACGTAGATCACCGAGCGGAAGCCCATCGCGTTGGCCGACCAGGCGACGCCGCGCCCGTGGTTGCCGTCCGTTGCGCTGGCGAACGTGATATCGCCGAGCTTTTGCTTGATCTCCGGCGAGGTCAGCTCAGTAAACGGGATCTCCAGGTGATCCATGCCAAGCATCGTCTTCAAGACGCGGTAGATCGCAAACGAGCCGCCGAGCACCTTGAACGAGCTGAGCGCCAGCCGGACGGACTCGTCCTTCACCCAGATGCCGCCCAGCCCAAGCATCTGCGCCAGATTGGGCAGGCCCTTGAGCGGGCTGAGGCGGTAGCCGGGGATCTGCCGGTGGAAGCTGCGCGTCAGGCGCGAGATGCCCGGCGGGAACAACTCGTCGACCGCCGGGCTGCGGCGCACCGTGCGCGCGTGCTCGTTGACGATCCACGTGACGGGGAAGTTGCTGGACATGATAATCGGGGTTTCCTCTCTTCACCTTGATGATACTGGGTAACACAGTTGCCCGGCCAGACTGGCCGGGCAGTTCGTCTGGGCGCCGGATCAGCGGCGGACGAGATGGGTCAGGAAGAACCACACGTTCGCCGGGCGCTCGGCCAGCCGGCGCATGTAGTAGGGATACCACTGCGTGCCATAGGGCACGTAGATGACGACGCGGTACCCGTCATCGCGAAGCTGCTCTTGCAGCTTGGGCCGGATGCCGTACAGCATCTGGAACTCGAACGCGCTGAGCGGGATGTCGTTGGCCTGGATGTACTCGCGCGCCGCAGCGATCATCTTTTCGTCGTGGGTGGCGATGGCCAGGTAAGCGCCGTTGGCGCGGGCCTCGGAGCTGAGGTAGAGGCGGGTCAGGTGAACGAAGTTGGCGTCGACGTCGGATTTGTCCGGAAAGGCGTGTTCGGGCGGCTCCTTGTAGGCGCCTTTGCACAGCCGCACGAAGGCGCCTTCCTCGGCCAGCGCGCGCATATCCGCCTCGCTGCGATAGAGATACGCCTGGATGACGATGCCGACATTGTCATAATCGGCGTGCAGCGTGCGAAACATCCGCAGGGTCGCGTCGGTATGGGCCGTGCTTTCCATATCGATGGTGACGTGGCGGCCGGTTTCGCGCGCCTTGTCGAGGATCTGGCGCATGTGTGCCTCGCACAGGTCCTCGCTGATATCCAGCCCAAGCTGTGTCAGCTTGAGCGACACGGCTGCGTTGACGCCGTTGTCGCGGATGGCGTCGAGCAGCACCAGATATTCTTGCATCGCCTGGCGGGCGCCGGCCTCGTCGGTCACGCTCTCGCCGAGGTGGTCGAGCGAGACACCCATCCCCTGAGCGTTCAGCCGCCGCGTGACCTCGAGCGCGTCGTCGAGCGTGTCGCCCGCGACAAAGCGGTAGGCCGTGCGCCGAGCCGGACCCATCCGCATCACCAGGTTTTTGGCCCAATCCGCAGCCGAAAGGTACAGGAAAAAAGAACGCATCATATTGAAGAAATCCTTTGTGTCAACTGTGGCGCGGGTTCCTTGCGGCCGGAACCCATTCACCCCCATTGTAAGCCGGAGCCAGGCTGCACCCCACTACAGAATAGCAGGCGCCGCGCCTGCCGGAGATCACTTCCAGAACGCGGGCGTCGATCAGGATTCGGCGGGCGGGGCAGGGCCGGCATCGCGCGAATAGCCCGGCACGACGATCGCAACTTCATACGCCTGCCCGTCGCGCTCGAAGACCTGCAGGCCGCTTCCGCTCTCTCGCGCGCTTTGCCAGACGGCGGCTGCCAGATCGCCTTCGAGCCAGCGCGCCTCCTTGGATTCGGCCAGCTCGCGCAGGGTGAAGGGCGCGTGGGCAGGCCAGGTCCAGCCTGGCAGAGACGGGTCGGGATCGATCGGGTAGGCGCTGATCCACCCGGCGCGCGGCAGAACCTGCACGGGCGTGTCGCTCAGATGGCGGCAGTCGTCCAGGATGCGGCTGAAGCTGTTCTGCGGCCAGGTCGAATAGCGGCGCACCGTCCGCACGTCGCCATACAACGCGACGGTGATCGTCTCGGCCATGGGGTTTTCGAGCGCGGGCGGAACCAGCTCGTCCTGCCAGGAATAAAAGCCCCGGCTGATGATGGTCTCGATGAAGGCGCGCAGGGTGGCCTCGTCGATGCGCGCTTCGAGCACGTCTTCGCCGGTGGCGGGGTTGCGGGTGGTCCACACCACGCGCCCATCGCCCCAGATGGTACAGGGTGGCAGGCTGTTGAGCGCGTCGGCGGGCGATTCCTGCTCGGCGCGGCTGTCCAGGCGCACGATGATCGCGTCCGCCTGACGCGCCCAGTCGAACAAGCCCAACGTCTCACCCTCGCCGGATGACGAGGGTGTGTTTCGGCGGCAGGCCGCCAGCCCGCCCGTGACAAGCACCAGGGTCAGGAGCAATATCAGGCGTCGCATCGTGGCTTCCTTGTGGCCCGCTTGGGTCGTCAATTGTGCTTCAATTGACCAGTGTCTGAATTGTAGCCTGAGGGCGTGTGGGCCACAACCGGCGTGTGGTCCTGGGGGCTGTTGTGAGCTTTACGAGCTGCTCCTCACCCGACACCCCTCTCCCTCTTGCGACGGCGTCGCGGGGAGAGGGGCTTCGAGTGGTTGTGACACGCTCCCCGCGGCGAGGGCCGGGGGATGAGGGGTGGTCTTCCCCGTCTCACGCGACAGGCGGGGCTGAGGGCCGAAAAGTGCCTCTCACGCTCTAGGGCGCGCATTGAGCTTTGCCGCCAACTGCGCTATGCTCGTGCACGGCGATCCGCACTGGCTCATTTGTCACACACAGGCACACGCGCATGACCGTCTACGAAGGAGTCATCGGCCTCGAAGTTCACGCCGAACTCATGACCGCCTCGAAAATGTTTTGCGGCTGCCCGGTCGTGGACAGCACGTCCGCCGAGCCGAATACCGCCGTCTGCCCTGTCTGCCTGGGGATGCCCGGCGTGCTGCCGGTCCTCAACCGGC
Organism: Thermoflexus sp.; assembly: GCA_020724465.1. Taxonomy (GTDB): domain Bacteria; phylum Chloroflexota; class Anaerolineae; order Aggregatilineales; family Aggregatilineaceae; genus DYGX01. The sequence continues at coordinate 164,485 of DYGX01000008.1, read as the reverse complement.
GCGCGGTGGAACTCGGCCTGCGGGTGGGGCTGGCGCTCAACTGCGAGATCCCGCCCTTCAACCAGTTCGCCCGCAAAAGCTATTTCTACCCGGACCTGCCCAAAGGCTACCAGATCAGCCAGTACGCCTATCCGCTGGCGATCAACGGCTGGCTGGAGATCGACCTGCCGGATGGCAGCGTGCGGCGTGTGCGCATCCGCCGCGTTCACCTCGAAGAAGACACCGGCAAGCTGACCCACGCCGACGGGTACAGCCTGGTGGACCTCAACCGGGCCGGCGTGCCGCTGCTGGAGATCGTCACCGAGGCCGACCTGCGCAGCGCCGAAGAAGCCGAAGCGTATGCGCGTAAGCTGCGCGCCATCCTGCAATATCTGGGCGTCAACAGCGGGGACATGAGCAAGGGTGTGCTGCGCATCGAGCCGAACATCAGCGTGCGGCCGGTTGGCTCGGATGAGCTGCGCACGCGCACCGAAGTGAAGAATCTCAACAGCATCCGCAGCCTGGCGCGCGCCACCGCCTACGAGATCGAGCGCCAGATCGCGATCTACGAGTCCGGCGGCGAGGTCCAGCAGGCGACGCTGGGCTGGGACGAAGCGCGTCAGGTGACGGCCGTACAGCGTGTGAAGGAAAGCGCCGACGACTATCGCTACTTCCCCGAGCCGGATCTGCCGGTGCTGGAGATTAGCCGCGAATGGGTCGAGCAAGTCCGCGCTGGGCTGCCGGAGCTGCCCGACGCCAAACGCGAGCGCTTTATGCGCGAGCTGGGTCTGAGCCGCTACGACGCCTCGCTGCTGGTGGCCGACCGCGCCGTGGCGGACTATTACGAGGCGGCGCTGGCGGCGGGCGGCGATCCGAAACAGGTCGCCAACTACCTGACCGGCGAGATCTTCCGCCAGATGAACCTGGAAGGGCGCGACCGGGACGATATCGGCGCGATCCGGCTGACGCCGCAGGCGCTGGCGGCGCTGGTGCGCCTGGTGCAGGACGGCGTGATCCATCACGGCGTGGCGAAGAAGCTCCTCGTCCGGCTCTACGAGGAAGGCGGTGATCCGGTGGCGCTGGTCGAGGCGGAAGGGCTGGCGCAGGTCAGCGACGAGGGTGCGATCGGGGCGGTGATTGAGCAGGTGCTGGTCGATCATCCCGATGAGGTGACGCGCTATCTGGCCGGCGAGGAGAAGCTGCTCCAGTTCTTGATGGGCGCTGCGATGCGCGCGCTGCGCGGGCAGGGCGATCCGGCGGTGGTGCGGCGCCTGCTGGCCGAGCGGCTGGCGGCGCGGCGCGCGGAATAATCGGCACCAGCCGGACTGAGAACTTGAACAAACGTTCGGATTCTGCTATAATTTGACTATCTGCATCGCTCAATTCAGAGACAATCACGGCGGCGGATCGCATCCTCTGTCGGCGCGGTCCCAATCCCGATCAAGGAGAACGCACAATGGCGGGTTACCAGTACACAATCATCATCGGGAATGTCGGGCGCGACCCGGAGTTGCGCTATACCCAAAGTGGGGTGGCGGTGTGCGATTTCAGCGTGGCGGTCACGCGGCGCTGGACCGACCGCAACAGCAACGAACCGCGCGAGAAAACGACCTGGTTCCGCGTCTCGGCGTGGCGCTCGCTGGCCGAAACCTGCAACCAGTTCGTCCGCAAGGGGATGCAGATCATGGTCACCGGCGAGGTCGATGCTTCGGCGTATGTCGGGCAGGACGGTGAGCCGCGTGCCACGCTGGAACTGACGGCGCAGAACGTCCAGTTCCTGGGCACCCGCGCCGACCGTGTCGAGGAAAACGGCGAGTATTACGGCGGGCAGCAGGCCGACGATCTGCCGTTCTAAGCGAAAAGCCGCTACATACCGCGAAGAACAGCCAGGGGAGCAAGAGCGGTTCACGCCGTTCTGGCTGCTGTTGGCTGTTTCTTGCTGCTTTTCGCTGCTTTTCGCTGCTTTTGGCTGCTTCTATCTGCTCTCAGCCTGCTTTGCGGTACAATCTCTCCAGCCCGCCCACGAGCGGCGGCGTACCAGGACGAGAGCAAAGGGAATCTTATGGCTGAACCTGTCAAGCCGCAGCCGCGCCGGTTGAACATCGAGATCCCGGCCGATCTGGCGGCGACGTATGCCAATTTCGCGATCATCACCCACTCGCCGTGGGAAGTCTTTCTCGATTTCGCCCAGATCCTGCCTAACCTGCCCAAAGCGCGCGTGCGCGCGCGCATCGTGCTGACGCCCGCCAACGCCAAGATGCTGCTGCGCGCGCTTCAGGAGAACGTCGCCCGCTACGAGGCCCAGCACGGCGAGATCACCATCCCGGCCCAGCCGCCCTCGCTGGCCGACCAGTTGTTCAATTCGATCCGCTCCGACGGCGAAGGCCCCGACGCGCCGCCCGAAGGGACGCCCGGCAATGAATGACCGCGCTGAATTCGACGCGCTGATCGAGGACATTCGCCAGTTGTTCGAGGCCAAGAGCGCCGCCCGCGACGCCGCCATCGCGCAATCCCGCGCGGTGATCAGCCACTCTGCCAACGCGATCCGCGCGGTGCACCGTCACGAGTGGGAAACAGCGCGCGAGCGTCTGGAAACCGCGCGGCTGGCCGCCGAGGAGATGCGCCGCGCGGTGGAAGCCTATCCGGACCTGTATCACAGCGGCTATACACAGGACGCGCTGAAAGAGGTCGCCGAGGCGTACGTGACCTATGCGCTGGTGCGCGGCGAAGCCCTGCCCACGCCGGAGTCGCTGGCGGTCGAACCGGCGACTTACCTCAACGGATTGGCCGAGGCGGCCAGCGAGCTGCGTCGCCAGATTCTGGATATCATCCGCAAGGGCCACTCGGACGAGGCGCAGCGCCTGCTGGAAGAAATGGATCAGATCTACGACGCGCTGATCTCCTTCGACTTCCACGACGCGATCACCGGCGGGCTGCGGCGGCGGCTGGATCAGCTTCGCGGCGTGCTGGAGCGCACGCGCGGCGACGTGACCAACAGCCTGCGCCAGGAACGGCTGCAGCAAGCCCTGGCCGCGCTGGAGACGCGCATCGGGCTGGACGCGGGCGCGCCGCCGGAACTGCCCTCTGAGGAACCGGACGACGAGGTGCGGTAAGCCGCGCGTCAGGAAAGCGTGGGGCTGACGCCGGGCGCGCGCCAAGGAGCGCGCCCTCGTGCCGCTGATACTGAGGGATGGAGACTCGGAGCTGCGTCTGCCGGGGCGGCGTGATCCCGGCTGCGCGACCGGAACAGGAGTTTTGGATGCCAAGCATACAACGCTTTCTGATCCAGGCCGGGGACAAGGCGGGCCGCGCGATCGATCTGGTGTCATTCCCGTTCACCATCGGGCGCGCGCGCGAGTGCGATCTGGTCATCGACAGCGGCGAGGTGTCGCGGCTGCATGCCCGGCTGACCAGCGATCATCTGAATATCTTTTTGGAAGACCTGGGCAGCACCAACGGGACGTTTGTCAACGGCCAGCGGCTGGCACCGGGCGAGGCGCACCGCCTGCGCGCGGGCGATGTGATCCATTTCGGCCAGCATTTCAGCGTGATCTTCGACGACCCCGTCACCACCACCCAGATCGATCCGATCCAGATCCCCCCGCCGGGCCTGGAAGTAGACCTCGACACGGCGACTGTGACCGTGCGGGGAAAGGTGCTCGACCCGCCGCTCAGCCCGCACCAGTTCACGCTGCTGGCGCTGCTGGTGGAGAACGCCGGGCGGATCGTGACGCGCGACCAGATCGTGGCGGCGATCTGGGGGGTGGGCGAGAACGTGTCCGACCAGACGCTCGATGCGCTGGTCAGCCGCCTGCGCAAGCGCCTGCAAGACGCCGATCCCGGCCACGATTACCTGATCACGCGGCGCGGCTTCGGGCTGATGTTCCAGAACCGCAAGCAGACGCTGACCCTCTGAGCCGGGCGGGCCAATCGCTTGACGCACACACCGAACCCGACTATTCTCTTGGCGTCCGGATCGCCGCGCCGCCGCGAGCTGCTGGGCCTGACCGGGCTGCGCTTCGCGGTCGCGCCGGCGGATATTGACGAGACGGTCCAGCCGGGCGAGTCCGCAGTGGCCTATACCATCCGGCTCAGCCAGGAGAAAGCGGCCGCCGCGCTGCCCGCCGGGCGTGCGACCGGGGCGCTGGTGCTGGCCGCCGATACGACCGTGGTCGACGGCGAGGCGATCCTGGGCAAGCCCGCCGATGCGGACGAGGCCCGCGCGATGCTGGTGCGGCTGCGAGGCCGCGCCCATCAGGTCTATACCGCGCTGACGCTGATAGACCCGGTCACGGGCCGCAGCATCACCGAGGTGGCACGCACCGACGTGCCTATGCGCGACTACACGGATGCCGAGATCGAAGCCTACATCGCCAGCGGCGATCCGTTCGACAAGGCAGGCGGGTACGCCATCCAGAACACGGCTTTTCACCCTGCCCAGGTGCGCAGCGGTTGCGTGGCGAACGTGGTCGGGCTGCCGCTGTGCCATCTGGTGCGCGCGCTGCGGGCGCTGGGAGTCGAGCCGCCAGCGGATGTGCCGGGTGCCTGCCAGGACTGGCACCGCTACGACTGCGACGTGACGGACACGATCCTGGCCGGGACGCTCTAGCCGGCCAGGTGGAAACGGCAGATACATACAACCGGAAGGGGGGCGAGCGCGGGCCGGCAGGCTCCGAGGCTTGGCCCCCGATCGGTTCCGGATCGCTGAGGTGAGCATGAGACGCTATCTATCGCGGATCGCCGGGCTGCTGCTGGCGGCAAGCGTGCTGCTGGCCGGCTGTGATTTGAACGCGCCGGGTGGTGGGGACGCCCTGGACCTGAGCGCCGGACCCGATCTGTCGCGCGAGGCGGCGGAGCGGGCGGCACGCGCTTTCCTGTCGAACTGGGAAAAACGCGATTACACCGCGATGTACGCGCAGGTTGGTCCCAAGGCACGCGCGATGTTCACGCAAGATCAGTTTGTCAGTGAGTACGAGAACGCCGCCGCCGCCATGACGCTTGAGAGCCTGGCCGCGACGATCACTGCTGTGAACCAGCAGGGCACAACCGTGATCGTGAACTACGACGTGTCGTTCCAGACGAACTTTTTCGGCGAGATTCAGGATACCGGCCGCACGATGCGCCTGATCACGACGCCGGACGGCTGGCGCGTGGCCTGGACGCGGATGGATATCTTCGACCGGCTGACGGCGGGCGCGCGGCTGGAGCGCCGCTCGGCGGCCCCGACGCGCGGCAATATCTACGACCGCAACGGGAACGTGCTGGTGCAGGAAGGCGGGCGCTCGGTGCTGATGCGCGTCGCGCAGGAGAAGATGGCGGACGTGGACGCCTGCCAGACGCTGCTGGCGCGCCTGCTGCGGCGCGAGAAGGCCGAGATGGTCCGGCTGTTCTCGCGCTACAACCCGGACACGATCTTCGTGGTGGGCGAGCTGGACGAAGACATCTACCAGGCTCAGCAAGGCGCACTGCTGGAGCTGTGCGACATCGGCAACGAGCCGATTGACACGGCGGTGCGGACCGGCCGCCGCTACTACAACGAACTGGCGCCGCATCTGGTCGGCTACGTCGGCCAGATCCGCCCCGATCAGCTTGATGACTATACCGCCCGCGGCTATCCGCCCGACGCGCTGGTCGGGCAGGAAGGCATCGAGCGGGCGTTTGAGGAGGTGCTGGCCGGGCGGCCGGGCGGGCAGCTTCTGATCGTCTCGCCCACGGGCGAGCTGCTGCGCCGCATCGCCGAAGCGCCGTCCGAACCCGGTCAGGACGTCTACCTGACCATTGACCGCCGCCTGCAAGCCGGCGTGCAGGAAATCCTGCGCGAAGCGTACAACCTGGCGCAGCCGACCTGGGCGCCGGATTCGCCCGGCGCGGCGGCGATTGTCATGGACGTGAAAACCGGCGAGATCCTGGCGATGGCGAGCTATCCGTCCTACCCGCCGGGGCTGTTCAGCCCCAACGCCGCCTCGGACGACCCCGCCGCGGCGATCGCGGCGCTGCGCAACGATCTGCGCCGCCCGATGCTCAACCGCGCGCTCCAGGGCCAGTACTCGCCGGCCTCGGTGTTCAAGATCATCACCATGGCGGCGGCGCTGGACGAGGATATCATGGACACCAGCTTCACCCTGACCTGCGAAGGGACGTGGTCCAACCCGGCCGATGTGCTGCCCTTCCGCACCGACTGGAAGCCCGAAGGGCACGGAACGATTAATTTCATACAGGCGCTGACCTACTCGTGCGACCCGTATTTCTGGGAAGTGGGTGCGGCCATTCACCAGGTCGATCCGGCGTTGATCACGACGCACGCGCAGGAAATGGGCCTGGGCGTGCCCACCGGGCAGACGATCCTGCCCGAAGAAACCGGCTCGATCCCGAACCCGCGCATCTACCGCCGCGCGGATGGCAGTGGGTGGCAGTTCGGCGACACGATCAACATCGCCATCGGCCAGGGCGATCTGGTGGTCACGCCGATGCAGATGCTGCGTATGACCGCCGCCGTCGCCACCAATGGGACGCTGTGGGTGCCGCGCTTCGTGCTGAAAGTGCAGCCGCCTGGGGGCCAGCCCACGCTGGTGACCGAACCGGAAGTGCAGGCGCAGCTCAACTATGGCGATGACGTGTTCGAGGCGATCCGCGAGTCGATGTGCAACGTCACGCTCGACGAGGAAGGCACGGCGCGCTACATCTTCGAAGAGTGGTACGAGTGGCAGAACACCGATTTGATCGTGTGCGGCAAGACCGGCACGGCCCAAACGGGCGGCGAGGACACCCCGCCCAACGCCTGGTTCGTCGCCTACACGCCGCACGATGATCCTGAGATCGCGATCGCGGTGATTGTCGAGAACTCGTGCGAGGGGTCCGAGGTGGCCGCGCCGATCACGCGCGCGATCATCGAGGACTATTACCGCATGCCGCGCTCGTCGTGGCCGGAACTGTGGACCGAGGGCTGCATCCCGCTCGGCGAGTAGCAGCCGGGGCAGGCGTTCGCCCGGCGTCCGGGTGGCGCCTATAATACACAGCTGTGTGCGTGCCTGCGCTGCCGCGCCCTACTGCACCCGGCCCGGCGCCTCGGCTGCCAGGGGCCAGGGGGATCGCAACGAGATATGGCTGCCGGCCTGGATCGCTGATGGTATTCGCCAAACGTCCCGCCTGGATAGCTGGTTTCCTCGCGCTCGCGCTGCTTGTTCTGGCGGGCTGCGGCGGAGATTCGGCGCTGTCCGAGGCGGTGCGCCAGGCGGGCGAGCCGGTCGAGGCCGGGCGCAACACCATCGAAGAGGCGGTTCAGGTTGCCGAAACGTTTCTTCAGGCGTGGCAGCGGGCTGACTACCCGACCATGTACGGGTTGATCAGCCCCAACAGCCGCGACGCCTACCCCGAAGACGCCTTCAGCGCAGCCTACACGCGCGCCGCCGCGACGATGACGCTCCAGACGGTCGAGACACGGACCACCAACACGCTGCGCCAGGATACCATCGCCACCGTCCTCTACGACGCCGCCTTCACGACCGGGTTCTTCGGGACGTTCGAGGACCGCGAGCGGACGCTGCGCCTGGTGGAGACGCCTGAGGGCTGGCGCGTCGCCTGGTCCGCGGCGGACATCTTCGCCGAGATGGCCGATGGCGGGCGGCTGGACTGGGTTCGCTTGCAGCCGGGCCGCGCCAACATTTACGACCGCAACGGTAATGTGCTGGCCGACCAGAACGGCCGGGCGGTGGAGCTGCGCATCGTCAAGCGCGACGTGACCGACCCGGCGGTGTGCGTCGTTCAGCTGGCGCGTATCCTGAACAAAGACGCCGCCGTGATTCAGGCTGAGTTCGACAAGTTCGCCGCGGAGACCGTCTTTCCCGTGGGCGAGATCAGCCCGGAAACGTATCTGGCCGAGGAAGCGATTCTGCTTGAGGCGTGCGACATCGGCGATGACGATTACGACACCCGCACCCGCGCCACCCGCCGCTATCTGGATGTGCTGGCGCCGCATGTCGTGGGCTTCGTGGGGCCGCTCCGCCCCGATCAGCAAGAGGAATACGCCCGGCGCGGCTATCCGCCGGACGCGATCGTCGGCCAGGACGGGATCGAACGCGGCCTGGAGGAATACCTGGCCGGGACGATGGGCGGCACGCTGCGGATCGTCGGGCCGGGGGGCGAGGTGCGCCGCGTGCTGGCCGAGGTCCCGCCGCAGCCCGGCCAGAGCGTGTACCTGACCATCGACGCCGAGCTACAACGCGCGGTCCAGCAGGCGCTGCAAGACGCCTACGCCGCCGCCGGACCCACCTGGGCGCGCACATCGGACGGCGCGGCGGCGGTGGTGATGGACGTCAAGACCGGCGAAGTCCTCGCTATGGCGAGCTACCCCTGGTTCGACCCGAGCATCTTCAACCCGGACGCGCCGATCCCCAACCGTGAGATGCAGATCGAACGGCTGCAAAACGACCCCCGCACGCCGCTGCTCAACCGCGCCACCTCGGCAACCCTGCCGCCCGGCTCGGTATTCAAGATCGTGTCGCTGGCGACGGCGCTCGATGCCGGCATCTACAACGCCAACACCGGCTGGACCTGCACGGGCCGCTGGTCCAGCCCGGACGACTGGCTGCCGGTCCGCTACGACTGGCTGCCGACCGGCCATGGCTGGGTGACGGCGCCCTGGGCGCTGACCTATTCCTGCAACCCGTATTTCTGGCAGTTGGGCAAAACCGTGCAGGGGGTCGACTACACGCTGATCGAGCAGTACGCGCACCGGATGGGGCTGGGTGTGCCGACCGGCCAGACCGCGCTGCCGGAGCGGGCCGGGCAGATCTCCAACGACGCGATCGTGCTGCGTTTGCAGGGGCGTCACTGGACCCCCGCCGACATGTACAACCTGGTCATCGGGCAGGGCGAGACACTGGTCACGCCGTTGCAGATCGTGCGCATGGTGGCGGCGATTGCCAACGGCGGCCAGGTGTGGAAACCGCAGTTCGTGCAAAAAGTCCAGCTGATCGGGCAGGAACCGGTGTTGGAAGCCACCCCCGAAGCGGTTGAGACGCTGGGCTTCGAGCCGTGGATTTTCGAGCTGATCCAGCGAGCGATGTGCAACGTCACGCTGGACCCCAACGGTACGGCGCGCTACATCTACCGCGAGTGGTACGAGTTTCAGGAAACGGACGTGGTCGTCTGTGGCAAGACCGGCACGGCACAGAGCGGCGGCGCGGGAGTCCGGCCCAACGCGTGGTTTGCCGCGTTCGCCCCGCAAGACGATCCGGAGATCGCGGTCGTGGTGGTGGTTGAGCGGTCCTGCGAGGGGTCCGAGGTGGCCGCGCCCATCGTGCGCCGCATCGTGGAAGATTATTACGGCCTGCCGCACTACGAGTGGCCGTCGTTCTGGCAGACGGGCTGCTTCGCTCTGGGCGAATGAGCCACGCGCTGCCCCTCACCCCAAACCGCTCTCCCTCTGCGACTGCGCCGCGGGGAGAGGGTCTTGAAAAACGCGGGCCGGGCCAAGCTGCGCCCGTTGCTTAATTCTGTCTCCCCTTCTCCCCGCGTGCGAGCTGAGGGGGCCGAGGGTTGAGGGGGCGCCGCCCGCCGTTACTCTCGCACGCTCACCCGCGCGCGCTGGTCTTCCGCCTGGAAGTGCGCAATGATCTGGTCGATCGTCTCATCGAGGGTGGTGGTTGCCTTCCAGCCTACCGCCGCCTCGATCTTCCGCGTGTCCGGCACGCGGCGGCGCATATCCTCGAAGCCGGCCTCGTAAGCCTCTTCGTAGGGCACAAACCGGATCTCGGAGTTGCTACCGGTCCGCGCCAGGACCCGCCGCGCCAGTTCCTCGATCGTCACTTCCTCGCTGGAGCCGATATTGAACACCTCGCCGGCGACGTTGTCGCTGGCGCCCAGCCGGGCGATGGCATCGACCACATCGTGCACGTTGGCGAAGCAGCGCGTCTGCTGCCCGTCGCCGTAGATCTGAATCGGCTCGCCGGCCATGGCCCAGCGCACGAAACGCGGCACCACCATCCCGTAATTGCCGACCTGGCGTGGCCCGACCGTGTTGAACAGGCGGAAGATGGTCACCGGCAGGCCGACCGCCTTGTGATAGGCCAGCCCCAGAAATTCGTCCAGCTCTTTTGAGGCAGCGTAGCTCCAGCGGCTCTTGGTGGTGGGGCCGAGGATGCGGTCGTCATCCTCGCTGAAGGGCACTTTGACCCCCTTGCCGTACACCTCCGAGGTCGAGGCAAGCAACACTTTCTTGCGATAGCGGCGCGCGGTTTGCAGAACGACTTCGGTCCCGCCGACGTTGATCTCCAGCGTGTCGATCGGGCTGTGCACGATGGCGAACACGCCCACCGCCGCCGCGAGGTGATAGACCGTGTCGCACATGCTGACCAGGCGGTCCATCACCGCGGTGTGGCGGATGTCTTCGATGGCGTAGTGAAAGCGAGGCAGGCCGTCCAGATGCGCGATGTTTTCGAAGCGACCGGTGCTGAGGTTGTCGATGACCGTCACTTCGTCGCCGCGTTCGAGCAGGTACTCTGCCAGGTGGCTACCGATAAATCCGGCACCGCCGGTGATGAGTGCGTGAGCCATAAGCGTATCCTTCGTTTGGAACAGGCGAATTCAGTGCGACGTGCCTATTTCTTTTCCTCTTCGGCGCCGCGTGTGCGGGGCAGCAGCCATGTGAGAAACGCGTCGGACGAGCGCGTCTGCATATAGACGCGGCCCGGTCCGGTCAGGTCGACCACCAGCCCCTCGCCGCTGAACATGGTCGAGCGCAGCCCGCCAACAGGCCGGACGTTGAAACCGAGCCCCTCGGAGAATGAGACCAGATGACCGGTATCGACGGTGTAACGCTGGCCCGCGGCCAGGTCAATCGGGTGGATCGCGCCATAGCTGGAGAGGATCAGCAGGCCGGTGCCGCGTGCGCGCAGCATGACGAACCCCTCGGACGCGAAGAAGGTTTGCGCGCCGCTCCACTTGGTGTCGATCTCGATACCCATCGACGAGGCCACGTACGAGCCGCTCTGCACCAGCAGCGAGTCGTCTTGAAGCTGCAGGATGATCATATCGCCGGGCAGCGTCGGCGCGAAGTTGATCTGCCCGCCCCATTCGGGCGCCTGGAAGACGTTCATGAAGAACGCCTCGCCGCCCAGCACCGCCCGCGACAGGCTGCGCAGCACGCCGCCTTCGGGGCGCGTCTTGAGCGTCATACCCTCGGTCATGCTGACCAGCGCCCCTACCTCGGCGCGGATCTCTTCAAAAGGGGCCAGGTTGACCACGGCCATCGAATACGAGGGACGGTACAGAATGTCGGCTTGCATCCGCGTGTCTCCTTCCTGCCTGCTGGCCGGATTGCCATCAAGTGTACCGTAGGAACCCGGCGCCCGCATCGTTCTTCGCCGTGATATTACCGCTCTGCAGGCAAGGCATGGTATGCTAGAGACCACCGCGGCCTGTATTGGTCTTATATGGCGCTATGCGCCGGGGGCCGGACTTGCTAGGATGGCGATGGGAAAGGCGTGAGGACCCCATGGCGACGCTCAACACGCTCGATATTCCGCTGGCTCGCGATTCGGTCGAGCCGATCTACAAGCAGCTTGCGCGCTATTTCCGCCTGCAGATCGAGAGCGGGCGCCTGCTGCCCGGCGATCGCCTGCCCCCGACGCGCGACCTGGCGCGCGCCCTGGGCATTGGCCGCATCAGTGTCGTGAACGCCTACGCCGAGCTTCAAGAAGAGGGGCATATCGCCGCGCATCCGGGGCGCGGGACGTACGTCACCGGAGCGCGACCGGCGTCCTCAGGCCGGCCCGCGGCCTGGTCCTTGCCCGGCGCGGCAGCCTTCAGCATGCGCGAGATGACGCGGCTGGCGCGCCGTCCTGGCGTGATCGCCTTCAGCGGTGGGACGCCGTCCGAGGAATTTCTGCCGGTCGAAGCCCTGCGCCAGGCGATCAACATCGTGCTTGACCGCGACGGCGCGTCGGCGGTGGATTATGAGGAAACCGAGGGGTTCCCGCCGCTGCGCGCTCATATTGCCGAGTATGTGCGGTCGCTCGGCATCCAGTGCCATCCTGACGACGTGCTGATCACGGGTGGGGCGCAGCAGGCGCTCGATCTGGTGGTACAGAGTGTGCTGGGCGAAGGCGATGTCCTGCTGACCAGCAACCCGACTTATCTGGGGATGCTCGATATCGCGCATGTCCGCCGGGTGATCCCGGTCGGCGTGCCGATGGATCGCGACGGGATCCGCCTGGACCTGCTCGAAGCCGCGATCCAGGAACGACGCCCCGGCCTGATTTACGTCGCGCCCACCCACCACAACCCGACCGGGACGGTCATGCCGATCCACCGGCGCCGCCAGCTTCTGGCGCTCGCCAAACGCTACGAGATCCCGATCCTGGAAGACGCTGTGTATCACGAGCTGGGCTATCGCGAGGCGCCACCGCCGCCGCTCAAGGCGCTGGACGAAGACCGGCTTGTGCTGCACGCCAGCGGGTTCTCGAAGATTCTGCTGCCCGGCACACGGACCGGCTATCTGATCGCCAGCGGCCCGCTGCGCGACCGGCTGGTGCGCGTCAAGCAGGCGGCGGACGTGTGCACGCCGGGCCTCAACCAGCGCGCGATGCACGTCTTCCTGGCCAGCGGGGCGCTGGCCGGTCACCTCAACCGCGTCCGGGCGGCGCTGCGGCAGCGGTGCGAAGCGGCCTGCGAGGCGGCGGAACGCTATCTGCCCCCGGGCACCCAGTGGACGCCACCTACTGGCGGGCTGTACCTGTGGGTCAGGCTTCCCGACGAGGGTCCAACCGCGGCAGAGCTGTATATCACTGCGATCCAGCACGGGGTGTCGTACGCCATCGGCACGCTGTTTCACACGGACGGCAGCGGCGACCGGCATCTGCGCCTGAACTTCTCGGCGCATCCCCCGGAGCGGATCGAGGAAGGCATCAAGCGGCTGGGGGCGGCGTGGCAGGACTGGCGCGCCACGTATGACTCGTCGGTTGCCAAACGCGCGCCGATCTTGTAAGGTTGGCCGGTCCTGGCGCGAACGAATGGGCTTATGGCGCGGAGTTCCGCGCACTCGCATCGCACTGACAGGCAGCGCACCCCGGCGCGGGCGCGCCGCGGTTCAAACTTAAGGAGAGAAGCTCATGGCAGACAACACAAATCCCAACGGTTCAAACGGCCCGGAAAAAGGCACTGTGACGCTCAAGCGCGGGCTGGCGCAGATGCTCAAAGGCGGCGTGATCATGGACGTGGTCACGCCTGAGCACGCGCGGATCGCAGAAGACGCCGGCGCGGTCGCGGTCATGGCACTGGAGCGTGTCCCGGCGGACATCCGCGCGCAGGGCGGCGTCGCGCGGATGAGCGACCCGGCGCTGATCGAGGCGATCATGAACGCCGTGTCGATCCCGGTCATGGCGAAGTGCCGCATCGGGCATTTCGTCGAGGCGCAGATCCTCGAAGCGATCGGGGTCGACTACATCGACGAGAGCGAGGTCCTGACCCCCGCCGACGAGCAGTATCACATCAACAAGCACGCCTTCAAGGTTCCGTTCGTGTGCGGCTGCCGCAACCTGGGCGAGGCGCTGCGGCGCATCGGCGAGGGGGCGGCGATGATCCGCACCAAGGGCGAGGCCGGGACCGGCGACGTGGTCGAGGCGGTGCGGCACGCGCGCCAGGTGCTCGGCGAGATCCGCCGCCTGACGACCATGCGCGAGGATGAGATGATGACCTATGCCAAGGAGATCGGCGCGCCCTACGAGCTGGTGAAGGAGACGGCGGAGCTGGGCCGCCTGCCGGTGGTCAACTTTGCGGCGGGGGGCGTGGCCACTCCCGCCGACGCCGCGCTGATGATGCAGCTTGGCATGGACGGCGTGTTCGTCGGCTCGGGGATCTTCAAGAGCGGCGACCCGGCCAAGCGCGCCAGGGCGATTGTCGAGGCGGTGACGCACTACAACGATCCGGAGATCCTGGCGCGTGTCAGCCGCGACCTGGGCGAGCCGATGGTGGGCATTGGCGTGACGACCATGCCAGAAGCCGAGCGGATCGCCGGGCGCGGGTGGTAGGCGCGAAAATACAATGGGGGCCAGTGAGGCGATCTGCTCACATCGCTTCACTGGCTCTTGTATCTCTCGCGTATCACGCCAGCGGCGTGTCGTTGAGAAAAGTGAGCAGCCAGTATGGGACGGCATCGGCGTTCTCGGCGCGGTAGGCGTCGTCCGCATGCGCCAGGACTGTCCACCAGCTCAGTGCGCGGCCTAGCGCCGCCAGCCGGAAGCTGATCCGCAGCGCCTCACGCAACTGATCCATTGGCGCGAGGTCCGCCCAGACTGAAAGATACGCGGTGATCATCGCCTCAATCATTTCATTGTCATAGCCGAGGATCCATTTCGCGTCGCGCAGCGCGACCAGCAGCGTGGTGAACGGTGGCCCGATAAAGCTCTCGCCCCAGTCGAAAACGCGGTACGCATCGCCGCGCGCCGCTACATTCCCGCTGTGGAAGTCGTCGTGCTGGATCGTGTCCGGCAGCCCGATCGCGCTGAGCCGGTCGCACAGAGCGCGCAGCTCCGGCCCCACCGCGCGCAGCCGCGTGTAATCCGCTTCGGACAGGCCGTCCGCACGGCCCACCAGCAGCGCCGCCCGGTCGTCGAGCAGCGCGTTGAGCAAGCCCGGCAGGCACGGCAGCCGCCGATCCGGTACATGGAGCGCCATCAGGTCGCGCGAGTGTTCGGCGCTGGCGCGTTGAAGCACGGCGAAACGGCGCACCATCTCGACCGAGCGGGCGAGATCGCCATCGGCGCGGACCTGTTCGCGCAGCGTGGGTCCGGCGTCGTCGAGCAGCAACCAGCCCTGCGACGGATTCACCGCGAGCACAGCGGGCACATCGTGCGGGAACCAGCTCGCCAGCGCAGCGGCCAGCGCCGGCTCGTGGGCGGATGGCCCAGTGCATGCTTTGAGATAGCAGCGACCGTGATCGGTAGCGACGGCGAGCACGTCCCCGCCGGGGCCGCTGCGCACGCTCTCGATGCTTATCAGTGTGGCACCAAGCGTGGCGAGCTGGATGTTCAGCCAATGGTGGCGTTCTGTCTCAGCGGCAGCGGGCATGTTGTGCTCCTTTGCACGGACCGGGTGCTTATTATTGTAGGCGTGGCGTGGCAGGCTGTCACCCGGTCTTTGGGTGGACAGGGCTATATCGTAGAACCAAGTGGAGCCAGAGGGGCTTGTCAAGGGGGCGTTCTGGCGCTAGATTGAAAACGCGATCATCGGCTGGAGAGTGCGGAACTCGAACGAGGCACCATGGCAACCGTTGGCGTTCTGGCGCTACAAGGCGCGTTCATCGAACACATCAAAACGCTGCGCGAGCTGGGGGTCCAGGCGGTTGAGGTGCGCCTGCCGCAGCAGCTTGGCCCGCTCGACGCGCTGATCATCCCCGGCGGCGAGAGCACCACCATCGGCAAGCTGGCGGTCAGCTATGGCTTGCTCGAACCGCTGCGCCGCTTCGCCAAAGAAAAGCCGGTCTGGGGCACGTGCGCGGGGATGATTATGCTGGCCCGCGATATCGGGCGCGACCAGCCGCTCATCGGCGTCATGGACATCACCGTCCAGCGCAACGCGTTTGGCCGCCAGGTGGACAGCTTCGAGACCGACCTGACGATCCCGCCCCTGGGGCCGGAGCCGTTCCATGCGGTGTTCATCCGCGCGCCGATCGTGTCGCGGGTGGCGGACGGGGTCGACGTGCTGGCGACGCTGGACAACGGCGCGATTGTCGCGGTGCGCCAGGGGCACTGGCTGGCGACCGCGTTCCATCCTGAGCTGACGCCCGACACCCGCCTGCACCGCTATTTTCTGGAGCAGATCGCGGCGCTGCCGGTTGGCGCCCCAAGCGCGCTGGATGCCCGTTGATTTCCGCTCCATGCTCCGGGCACAATAGAGCCTTCCGCCGGTTTGCACCCGTTGGGTGAGGCTCGCCTGTGCTCGGCTTGCCCCGCTTACCACGCTATCCGCTCCAGCTTTGGCTGCTGTTCTGGGGAACGCTGCTCAGCAGCATTGGGCAAAGCCTGGTCTGGCCGTTCCTGACGATCAACATCCGCGCGCAGTTGGACGTCCCTCTGACGACCATCACGCTGCTCTTCACGGTGCAGTCGATCGCCGGGTTTGCAGCGACCGCCATCCTCGGCCCGGTGATGGACCGCATCGGTCGCAAAGGGCCGATGATCGCCGGGTTGGTCGCCAGCAGCGCCGTGCTGGGGTTGATGAGCCAGGCCCACACGCTGGCATCCTGGGCGGTGCTGCTGCCAGCCTATGCAGTGGTCACCGCTGTGTTTCGCATCGGCAGCTACGCCATGGTGGCCGACCTGACCGCGCCGGAGCGCCGGGCCAACGTCTACGCGCTGCTGCGCATGGGCGACAACCTGGGGATCGCGGCCGGTCCGGCGGTGGGCGGCTTCCTGCTCACCATCGCCTATACGCTCACCTACTACCTGGCGGCGGCGGTCCAGCTTGTGCTGGCGGTGGTCGTCGCGCTGCGTCTGGCCGAGTCGCTGCCCCGCCGCACCACACGCCGGCCTGGCACACCGCCAGGCGATCGGATGGGGGCCGGGTACAGCGTTCTGCTGCGCGACCGGCCGTTCATGGCGGTGTGGGGGCTGTACATCCTGGTGCAGATCGCGACCTCGATGGTGTTCGTGTTGCTCGGCGTGTATGTCAAAGAGAACTTCGGCATCGCGGAAAATCGTTTCGGGTTCATCATCGGCACCAACGCCGCGATGGTGGTTCTGCTCCAGTACCCGGTGACGCACAGGGCGGCGCCGCATCCGCCGCTGCGCGTGATCACGCTGGGCGCGCTGGTCTATGCGGTGGGGATGCTCGGCTTTGGGCTGAGCCAGAGCTTCGGCGCCTTTCTGCTGAGCATGGTAATCATGACGCTGGGCGAGCTGCTGCTGGTCCCCACGGCGACCGCGCTGGTCGCCAACCTGGCGCCGGAGACGATGCGGGCGCGCTATATGGGCGTGTTCAGCCTCTCATTTCGCGTGGGGACGGGGATCGGGCCGGTGATCGGCGGCGTGCTGAACGATACCATCGCCCCGGTTGCCACGTGGTACGGCGCGATGGTCTTCTGCCTGGTGGCGGCGGCCGGGTTCGGGGTGCTGGCGCAGCGGCGGCTGGCCGAGCAGCCCTACGCGGCGGAAAGCGAGGCGCCGCGCCCTGCCCGGTGAGAGGTCGCGCGCCCGGTTACTGGTCGTCGCGGCGGGGCGGGCCGGGCAGCCAGCCGAACGGCACTTCGTCGTCCGGCCAGTCGCCAGCAGTACTGCCCGGCGACGCACGGCCAGGCGTGAACGCTGTGTCGCGCGCCCCCCGCGAGCGCCGGACGCGCCCCAGGCGGCGCAGCTCGCCAGCGTACACCCGCCGGGATGGGGGCAGCTCTTCTTGCAGGGCCAGGTGGGCGATCCCGCGTCCTGCCACGTCGACCGGCAGCGGCGTGCGGCGCCCGGTCAGGATGCGCAGCAGCGGCAACCCGCCGATGGCGCTCAGCGCGCTGAACAGCGCGCCGCCGCGCTGCGCCGGGTCGAAGAGCAGCGGCGCGCGCACGATGGTCCACACCAGCCCGCTGCCGCGCAGGTAGTCCTCGGCTTCCCGCTTGGCGCGCAGATATTCCACCGAGACCCCCAGCGGCTTCGACACGGCGCTGAGCAGCACAAAATAAGGCACGCCGTCGCTGACTGCCATGCTGATCGCGTTGCGCGCCGAAACCAGGTTAAGCTGCTGGAAGGTCAGGCCGCGCTCTGGCTGCGCGTGGATGCTGCCTACCAGATGCACAACCGCGCCGTGTCCGCGCGACCGCCCTTTGAGGCTGGCCCGGTCCCAAACATTGCCGGAGACCAGCCGCACATGGCGTCGCAGCGCGCCGAGCCTGTCCTCGCTCTCTGGGCGCACCAGAACCGTCACGTCCGCGCCCAGCTCGATTAACGCGGCGATCACGCGCAGCCCCAAGAAGCTGGTGCCCCCCGTTACAAACACTCGATTCCAGTTGCGCCGTGCCATGCTCCCTCGGCTGATCGCGGGCCAAACTCGCCGCCCGCGGCGGGGCGGATCGCCTGCCGCTCATTCTAACCGCCCGGTGGGGACCGGTCAATTGCGGGGTGCAATTGCGGGGTGCGCGATGCCCGCCTGCCCACCGCGCCCTTGACAGCCGGGGCGGTCCGCCATATAGTTGACGGGTCGTCTATCAGTAGACGACTCGTCGTTTATTTTGCGGAGAAACGATGTCTGCAAAACGACCCAACCGCCACGAACAGCGCAAAGCCGCGACGCATCGGGCCTTGCTGGAAGCCGCGCGCGCCGTCATCGACGAGAAGGGCTACAACGCGGTTGACATCCTCGACATCACCGAGCGGGCTAATGTCAGCAAGGCGACTTTCTACAAGCACTTCGCCAACAAGGAAGCGTGCGTTCACGAGCTGATGTTGCAGGGGTTCGATGCCCTGCTGGAGCATATCTTTGAGGGCGGGCGGCGCGCCGAATCGCGCGTGGCATGGGTGCGCGAGAGCTTCCGCGAGGCGTTCGCCTGGGCCGCGAAGAACCGCGAGATCTTGCTCATCATGGTTGGCGGCGGCGCTTCGTCGCAGTTGAACGTGTTCGGGCGCAACTACCTGGTGCAGAGCATCGAGCGCGCCTTCGACGAGTTCGGCTCGTTTGCTCAGGACGACGGCGTGCCGCGCATCGTCAAGGCGCAGGTGACTGCCGGGGCGCTGGTCCAGCTTCTGGGCTGGTGGCTCGAAAACGACACCGGCTATAACCCCGACGAGATGGCCGATTTGATGCAGCACGTGCTGACGCATGGCATCGGCGTTGTGACGGACGACTGACCGAACCCAACACCCGGCAGGCGACTCCCTAGTTTTGTCCGGCGTTCTGGAGGGCCGACTTACATGGTGTATCAACGTATTGGACGTTTCGCCACTCGCTATCGCATCCCGATTATCGTGACGTGGGTTGCGGCGGCGGTGATCATGACCCTCGTTGCGCCCAATATCGACGAGGTTGCCAGCTCTGATCAGGCGGACTTCTTGCCCGGCGATGCCCCGTTTGTGCGCGCCCAGCAGGTCTACCAGGCCACCTTCCCCGAAGGGTTCGCGCCTGGTAGCACGGTCATCGTCCTGGATGCGCGCGGGGCGGGCGGGGTCTTCGACCCGGCGGCGGAAACGTTTGAGGAGCAGATTGATACACCGGTCGGGCGGTTTATTGTGGCGCTGCGCGAGTGGCTGCTGAGCGACGACGCCCCGGGCAACATCGAGCGAGTCATCGATCCCGCGCTTTCGCCCGCCGTCGCGGAGTTGATGGTGGGGCCGGAGAACGATATCGCGATCGTGCGCGTCACGTTTACGACCAGCAACCCGGAGCAGGCGACGATCGCAGCGCAGAACGCGATCGACGCGTGGATCGCGGCGCACGCGCCGCACGGTCTGGCCGCCTTCCAGACAGGCGAAGGGCCGATCATCAACAACACCACCGAGTCGATCAAGCGCAGTGCCGACCTCACGACCGCCGTGACCGTCGTGCTGGTGATTATCCTGCTGCTGGCGATCTATCGCTCTCCGGTCAGCCCGCTGGTGCCGCTGGTCGCGGTCACGGTTGCGTACCTGATCTCGCGCGGGATCGTGGCCTTCCTCGGCGCGCATGTGATGACGATCACATCCTACGCCAACCTGATCATGATCGTGGTGATGTACGGCGCGGGAACGGACTACTGCCTGTTCCTGATCAGCCGCTTCCGCGAGGAGATGGCCGATACGACCGATACGGTTGCGGCGACGAACGAGACGGTGCACCGCGTCGGCGAGACCATCGCCAGCAGCGCGGCGACCGTTTTCGTCGGGTTTATGGCGATGGTGTTCGCCGAAATGGGCATTTTCAACACGACGGGTCCCGCCCTGGCAATCGGGATCGTCATGTCGCTGCTGGCCGGGCTAACGTTCGTCCCCGCGCTGCTGGCGACGCTGGGACACCGCGCGTTCTGGCCGGGACAGGCACGCCACCGCGCGACCGGCCGCTATTACGCCGCCGTCTCGCAGTTTGTGAGTTCGCGCCCGCTGCTGACGATCACCGTGATCGTCGCGCTGATGGCGCCGCTGGCCTATTATGCCCTCACGCAGCCGGTGAGCTACAACCTGCTCGGCGACCTGCCAGATGACAAATCCTCGGTCGTCGGTTACCGGCTGATGCGAGGCAGCCTCGGCGCGGGGCAGATCGCGCCGCTGACGGTGGTCGTCACCGGGCGCGATCCGGCCAACGTCGCGCGCGAGATCGCCGAACTGACCAGTCGCCTGGAAGCCCTGCCCGGCGTCGACGAGGTGCGCGGGCTGAACACGCCGCTCGGCAAGCGCAGCCCCGAATATTCCGGGTTGCTGCGCGTGGATCGGCAGCTTGAGCTGGCGCGCGAGATGATGGGCGCTGCGACGGATCCTCAGGCGCTGCTGGGGCTGGACCCCGCCGCGCTGGCCGATCTGCTGGCCGGCGTGCGGGGCTATCTGGACCTGCTGGCCGAGCGCTTCCCAGAGGTCGCCGACGACCCGCATCTGGTGATGCTGCGCGATCTGATGGGCAACCCGCTGCGCCTGATCCAGCAGCGCGAGGCCCTGCCGGACGCGCTGGCGGGCCTGGCCGAACGCTTCAAGACGGTCGAGGCGCCCTATCTGCTGCCGACGGAACTGGGCGACGTGATCGGCGCGCTGCCCACCCAGGATAACGGCCTGAGCACGGACCTGTTCGGGCAGCTCACCGCGCAGTATCTCACCGCCGACGGCACGGCCTTCAAGCTGGAGGTGGTCCTCAGCGGCAACACGCAGTCGTATGCGGCCATGGACACGGTGAACACCATCCGCGCGATCCTGGCGGATTATCAAGGCCCGGGCGAGGCGGTGGTCGCGGGTGCGACCGCGATCAACACGGATATTCGCGACACGATGGACCGCGACCTGGTGCGCGCCATCCTGTACGTGATGGTCGGCATCTTCCTCGTGCTGCTGATCATGCTGCGCAGCCTGGTAGCGCCGCTCTATCTGATCGCCACCGTCGTGCTCAGTTTCCTGTTCACGCTGGGGCTGACCAACCTGGTCTTCCAGCATGTGTGGTTGCAGGTCGAGGGGCTGACGTGGTACGTGCCGTTCTTCGTGTTCGTTTTCCTGGTGGCGCTGGGGGTGGACTACAGCATCTTCCTGATCGGGCGCATCAAAGAGGAAATTCCCAAGCACGGGGTGCGCGAGGGCGTTCATACGGGCGTCGCCGCCACCGGCGCGATCATCACCTCGGCGGGGATCATCCTGGCGGGCACGTTTGGCGCGCTGATGGTGGGCGAGGTGGCGGGCCTGATCGAAGTCGGCTTTGCCGTGTCGGTCGGCGTGCTGATGGATACCTTCGTCGTGCGCACCATGCTCGTTCCGGCGATCACGACGGCCTTGGGCCGCTGGGCGTGGTGGCCGGGGCCGCTTTCGAAGCGGACCGTGCGCCCTGAAACGGTCCCCGCGCAGCAGGCCGGGGACTGAGGCGCGGCGTCCGCGGGGGCGGTTTGTGCGCGGCAGGCCGAAGCTGCTATGTTCGGTTTAGAGAATGACGCCGCTGAGGGGAACGGAACCTGACGATGACGGACGCGGAACTGGCCGTGCTCAGCATCCTGGCCGAGGGGCCAATCGCCGGTCACGAGCTTCAGGCGGAGATCGACCGGCGCGGCCTGCGAGCCTGGACGGATATCGGCGTCGCGTCGGTGTACTACCTGCTGCGCAAGCTGGAGCGCCAGGGGCTGGCGCAGAGCGACGACGCGCCGGAGCACGGCGCCTCGCGCCGGACGTACCGGCTGACCCCGGCCGGGCGGGGCGTGCTGCGCACGGCCGTTGCCGAGTTGCTCGGCACCCCGCGCGAGGTGCACAGCGCGTTCGAGCTGGGCCTGGCCAACCTGCCCGTGCTGCGCCCGGCGCAGGTCCGCACGCTGTTCGCGGCCTATCGCCAGGAGCTGGCGGCGCGGCTGGCGCAGGCGCGCGAGCGGTACGAGCAGCTTGGACCGCAACCGCCGTTTCACATCGACGCCCTCTTCCGGCATCGCATCGCGCTGCTGGAAGCTGAGCTGGCCTGGACGCAGGACCTGATCGCCGAGTGGGACGCGCAGGCGCCGCCCGACGAGCGCACGCCGATTCCCCCTGCCGAAGAGGTCGAGCCGATGCAGCGGCTGATGCTCCCCCGCGACCCCGATTCGCTGCACCGCATCGAAACCAGCCACGGCCGCCAGCCACCGCCGCCCGAAGCGGATCCATCCCCGGCGGACCCGCCGGAACGCGCGTCCGAATCCGACAGCGACACAGGGCAGAATCGACTCGCTGACTAACCTGGCGCAGTGCCGCGCGCACGGGCTTTGGCGAGCGTTTTCACCCCCGGATCGCCTGCCTGCGGCAGCGTGACCGGCGTCTGCATAGAATCGCAGAAGCGCATACAATGAACATGCGAACCACTTCTCAGCACCTGGGGCAGGCGTTGAATGGCCGGTGAAGCGACGATCCTGTATATCGAGCACGATGATGTCAGCCGCGCGCTGGTCGAGCGCGTGCTGACGAAAGCGGGTTACCGCGTGCTGGTCGCTGCCCGCGCGCTGCAGGGGATCGACCTCGCCCACCAGCACGTGCCCGATCTGATCTTGACCGACACCAACCTGCCGGACCTGAACGGGCGCGAGATCGCCGTCCGGCTGCGCGCCGACCCGCGCCTGGCGAGCGTGCCGATCGTGGTGCTGACGTCCGCCCAGGCTGCCGGGCGCGACAAAGCGTTGATCGCGGGCGTGGCCGGCTACCTGAGAAAACCGATCGACGCGCGCACCCTGCCGGACAAGGTCGCCGGCTATTTGCGCGGCATGCGGGATACGGTAGACCGCGTCGCTGCGGAGATCGCACCCCCGGCAAACAGCCGCGAGCGGGTGGAGCAGCTTGAGCAGACGGTGCGCGATCTGGAAGCGACCAACCGCGAGCTGCTGCGCCTCGACCACATCAAAGACGACTTCATCCAACTGACGGCGCATGAGCTGCGCACGCCTCTCACCACCGTCTACGGATACAGCCGCCTGGTGCAGTCGGCGCCGATCTTTCAAGAGGTGGCAGCACGCGATCCGGACGCGGCGGCGGCGCTGGCCGGGCTGATTGCTTCGGTCGAGCGCCTGCAGGTCGTGGTCGACGAGATCATCACTGTCTCGCGGATCGCGCTGGGCCGGGTAGACCTTAAGATTGGCCCGACAAACCTGCGCGCGATCATTCAGCAGGTGACCGGCGACTACGCGCGTGTGGCCGAACAGCGGCGAATCGCGCTGGTATACGATCGGGACGAGTGGCCGCGCGCCATGCTGGCCGACGCCGCCCTGCTGGAGCTGGCGTTCAGCAACGTGCTTGGCAACGCGATTAAGTACACACCCGATGGCGGCACGGTCACGCTGCGGGCGCAGGTCGCCGCTCCGCTGCTGCGGGCCAGCGTCACCGATACCGGTGTCGGGATCGATCCTGCCGAGCACGAAGCCATCTTCGACCGTTTCTACACCGCCGGTGACACGCAGCTCCATTCGACCAGCAAGACGGCGTTCCGGGGCGGCGGCCTGGGGCTGGGGCTGGCGATCTGCCGGGGGATCATCCACGCGCACGGCGGGCGGATCTGGGTGGAAAGCCCGCGCTACGATCCGCAGGGGCTGCCGGGCAGCACGTTCCACATCGAGCTGCCTTTGCAGGCAGGCGGGCCGCCCAGCCCGGCGCGGCGCCTGGTGTGGTGAAGGGCGATCGCCCGGCAAACACCCGCTTCCGGCCCTTGATCGCAGGTGGCAGTCGGGCATATAGTTTTGTCAAGACAGTGACATGCTGGTGAAGGCGAGACATCATGCGCGCCGGAGACCTCTTTCGCCGCCGGGCGCCTCTGGTGGCCATCTTCCCCACCCCTCGCGCGCTGGGCGAAGCCCTGGATCACGTACTCGACCTGGGGTTGGGCGACGTGCTCGACATCGGGCATGCGGCGCTGATCGCGTGCGACGAGCGGGGCGAGGTGCAAACCGTGAACAACAACGTCACCCCGCGCGAAGGGCTGTATTCGGGGATGATGCTGGGCGCGACTATCGCCGGGCTGGTGATGCTCCAGCTTGGCGCGCTGGAACTGCCCAAAGTGACCGGGATCGCGGCGCTGGCGCTGAGCCTGCTGATCGGCGCCGGAATCGGTGGGGCGCTCGGCCAGGTGGTTGCCGCGCTGGTCGGCTTTGGGTTCGACCCTGACCTGCTGCGCGGCATCGAGCGCCAGCTTCAGCCGGGGCAGGTGGCGCTGCTGCTTCAGGTGCGCCCGCGCCATATATCGCTGCTGCGCCGCGAGCTGAACGCCCTGGAGCCACCGGCTGCTTGGCGCGATCACGACGGCAACCCACCGCTCCGGCTTTGACGGCCCGTTCGGATGGCCGCGCGGCACGGTGTCGTGCTATGTTTCTGGGTCAGGGCGTGTTTTCATGGTCTTGACTGACGCGCGCCGGTCATTAGAGCCGCTCCGGGGTGGCGGCACAAATTTCCTGATCCCTGTTTCTCGCGCAGATGAGCGAGCGTGCCGGGGAGAGGGTACGGACAAGGGAAGAAGTCGGCATGGAAACACAGGTCTGTCCCAACTGCGGGCACGAGAATCTCGCCCGCGCGATTTTTTGCTTCCAATGCGGCGCCAAGCTTGACGAGCCGCCGGTCGTGCGCGGGATCCACCGCCATCAGGAGCATCTTGAAGACGCGATGCGCTACCTGCATGGGCGCGAAGAGGCTCTGGCGCCGGATCTGGTGCACAAGCTGTACGAGGTGCGCGGCAAGCTGCCGCCGCCGATTGACGGCGAGCCGCTGACTTGCCTGAGCTGTGGCACGCTCAACCGGCCTCAGGCGCGCTTTTGCGTCGGGTGCGGGGCGTCGCTGACTCTGCCGGACGACTCGGAGGCGGCTGTGCTGGTGCCGCGCGCCGCCGCGCGCAGCGATGTCGGGCGCATCCGCGAGAACAACGAGGACCGTGTGGGGTTGTGGGCGCGGCGCGGCGTCCTGCTGGCGCTGGTGGCGGACGGGATGGGCGGCGCTGCGGCGGGCGAGGAAGCCAGCCGTCTGGCGATGGAAGCCATCCAGGCCGATTTTCTGGGCGCGGCTCGTGGCAGCGAGCTGCTCAACGAGCTGTCGGACGAGGAAATCGCCGAGAAGCTGCGCATTGCCGTGCGGCGCGCCAACCGTGCCGTGATCCACCGCACCAGCGAGCACCCCGAATATCAGGGCATGGGCACGACGATCACGCTGGCGTGCGTGCGGGACAGCCGCGCCACGCTGGTTCACGTGGGCGACAGCCGCGCCTATCTGGTCAAGGGGCGCGAGGGGTGGATCAATCAGATCACCGATGATCACAGCTTCGTCGAAGCGCTGCTGGCGGCGGGCCACATCACCCGCGAGCAGGCCGCGATCCACCCGATGCGCAACGTCCTCTACCGCGCGCTCGGCCAGTTCGACGATACAGACGCCGACGTCTACACGCGCCGGCTGGAAGAAGGCGACCGGCTGATCCTGTGCACCGACGGGCTGACGCGCAACGTCAGCGCCGAGGAGATCGCCGAGATCGCCCGCCGCAGCGACGAGCCGGATACGATCGCTCAGGAACTGCTCGATCTGGCGAACACGCGCGGGGGGCAGGACAACATCAGCGTGATCGTGATGGTCATGGAGCGCGCCGAAGCCATCGAGCCGGGCCAGCGTCCCGATCCGATTCTGCTCAATCCCACGGAGATCGGGCTATATCAGGGACCGGTCGACGATGTCGAATCGCTGGAGCGCGAGACATTGGAGTTGCCCGCCGTGGAGCTGTCCGATCAGGAAGACCCCGACGAGCTAGACGAAGACGACGAGTAACCCCCGCCGCCCCGGCTCAAGATAGGAAGAACTCGGTCCCACAGAAGCGGCAAGACGCGATGCCCTTCCCGCTCAGTTCGATCTGCCCGCCGCAGTTGGGGCACTGCTTCAGGTCGCGCAGGTGGCTCGCTTCGCTGGAATACAGCACCCCTTCGTCCCACTTGACATAGCCGCTGAAGACGCCCAACCCGACCAGGGCATAGACCATCTCGCGGACTTGCTCGCGGGGGACTTGCAGCTCCACCGCGGCGTCATCGACGCGCACCTGCCCGCGCGTCTGCACGATGTTGAGCAGCTTGCGCTGCTGGCTGGCGGCCTGCTGCTGCGCCGCCTCGCGCCCGCCGAAGGCGGTCAGGTAGATCCCCCCGCCGACCAGCGGCGCGACCAGGACTATCAGCACCAGGGCCAGCCCCAGGATGCGCGCCGGTCCTTCGAGGCCCTCGTTGGTGAACAGCCAGACGGCGCCCACAGCGCCGAGGATCAGGCCGAAGACGATCAACAGAATGCCGATCAAACGGTTTGAGTTCATACCAGTCCCCCGGTCCGAGTGCTGTGCATGAGGCCGCGCAGCGGGCCAGGCAGCAGCCCGCCCGGCCCCTGCGATGCCTGTGGTTATCCGAACCCCCGGCTGCCGCCGCCGGAGCCGCCCCCACCGCTGAACCCGCCGCCGCTCCAGCCGCCGCCTTTGGAGCCGGAGCTGCTCGGCTGGCTGGTCATCACGCGCGAGGCGTCGTTGAGCATCTGGGTCATCCCGCGGCTCATGGCGTTCAGCCCGTCGGTCAGCGAGCGGCTCATCTCGTTCAGGCCGCCCGGCCCGCTGAAGCTGCCCGCCAGGCCGCCGCCCGGCCCGCCCA
This sequence comes from Thermoflexus sp., assembly GCA_020724465.1. Classification (GTDB taxonomy): domain Bacteria; phylum Chloroflexota; class Anaerolineae; order Aggregatilineales; family Aggregatilineaceae; genus DYGX01. Next base: position 137,772 of record DYGX01000008.1, on the reverse strand, counting down.
GATTGATATCGCCCAGGCCCCCCGGCCCGCCGCTGGTCATCGGGCCGGTGCGGTGCCCTGGCCGGTAGCCGCGATCCCACGGCCCGCCGAGGTAGGTGGGGAAGTACCAGGTCGGCATCGACGTGAGCACGGGGGCGCAGGTGTTGACCCATTTCTGCTCCAGCCCGAAGACGACGGCATACCCCATGTAGCGGTCGAACTGCTTGGCGGCCTCGGCCACATCGCTGTAGCGTTCCACGTTTTGCAGGTAGCGGCGGAAGGCGCGCCACTTGGCGGCTTCCTGCGCGCCCTTGTCGGTCTTGGCGGGCATGAACTGCGAGGCGAGCAAAAGCGCCATGCCGGTGATTCCCAGACCGAGGCCCGGCATGAAGGCGAAGGGCGAGACGGTCTCGGCGACGGCGATCCCGGCGAAGAACAGGCCGCCCGCCAGCACGATCAGCCCGATGGCGCCCGCCAGCCACAGGTTGCGGGTCACGTTCGGCGCGCGCTTGAAGTAGCCCTGGGCGACCTGCTCGCGGTAAAGCTGTTCTTTGATGGCCGGGATCTTCTTGTAGAACTTGTTGCGCAGGTCCGACAGTTTGACCGTCCGCTTGCTCCCGAAGATGCCATCCAGCAGCGTGATCTCATAGGGGCGCAGGTCGGCGGCGGATTTGTCCTCGCGATGGAAGACGAACTCCGTCTTCTCGAACATGCCGAAGACGCCGCCGGTTTGCGTCTGCTCAATGGTCAGATAGCCGCGCTGCGCCAGGTCGACCAGCGTGCCCATGACGTCCTTCATGTCGGCGCGCTCGTCGAGCAGCACGCCGACCACGCCGGGCCGCTCGTCGCTCGGCGGCTCGCTCAGGTATTCGGGCACAACGACGGCGGCCGGGTCGCGGCCATGTTTGGCGTAGCGCGTGTACACGAACAGCACGCCCACGATCGCGATCAGCAGCCCCAGCGCGATCAGGATGACCGAGACGAGCGGCTGCCAGGTTTCCTCGTACTCGCGCTGGAAGTCATACGTGCGCTGCCAGCCGGGCCGGCTCATGGCGGGGTCGTGCGGGTATTGGACGCGCACCTCGAACCAGTCGCGGCTGCTCAGGCGGCGCGGCGCCGTCCAGGTGATCGTCGTGCCGTCCACGACGTGCGGCCATTCGTCCGGATAGCTGCCGATGATCTCGGGCGGCCGGTCGGCGGGCAGCGTGACCGTCACGCTCGCGCTGAGCACCGGGAAGGGCAGACCCTCGGGGATGGCGACCCAGTAAAGCTGGTCGCCGCCCTCGTAGGAGCGCAGCGCGCCGCGCACCACGTACACCAGCGCAATCGTCCGCGTGGTCCCTGTCTGGGCGGGCGAGGTGAAATGATATTCCAGGTCAAGGCTGCCGCCGGCGGTTGTCACGCAGTATGTCCCCGCGCGGCCATCGCAACTCTGACGCAGGGGCTGATCGTTATCGTAGACCGCCATGGACTCGATGCGCTCCAGGCGATCGGTCGGGATGCTGGCCGTGCCGAAGGTGAACGGCCCGCGATCGATGCGCAGCCGGTACGTCTCGGTCACCCGGAAGCGGTTGGCGGCGGTATCAAACTCGTCGATCCGCACATCGTAACGCTCCCACACCAAAGAGCGGCCGTCCGCTTGCGCCGGGTCGCTGGCGGCGCTGCGCGGGACAAGGCCGAATGCCAGCGTGATCAGAATCACCGTGACGGCAAGGATCAGGCGTGCCAGCATGTGTCGCATAGGCTTCTCCAATCCGGGCTGTGCCCACCCTATTCTACTCGATCGTAGCGCGGGCGCACGCGCTTGTCTGCCCTAACAATTGGGAGAGCGCGACCACGGCGCGCAAGAAGTGCGTAAACTTATCTAAGAATGGGCTTAGAAACGTTGACAGTGATCGACTAAAGATTTAAGATCATGATGCCACGTGCGGGGCGCAGTGGCTTTATTGTTGTGGACTCATCCGGTACCTGTCTGGACCGTGATTCTGAGCATGTGGGGCAGCATAAGAGGCGATGGAATATCGGGACTACTATAAAATCCTCGGCGTCGATCGCAATGCGTCGGACAAGGAGATCCGCAAAGCATACCGGCGGCTGGCGCGCCAGTATCATCCGGACGTCAACCCGGGCGATCCGTCGGCTGAGGAGAAGTTCAAAGAAATCAACGAGGCGTATCAGGTTCTGTCGGACGCTGAGAAGCGCGCCAAGTACGACCAGATCGGCCAGAGCTACCAGCAGTGGCAGCGGATGGGTGGCCAGCCGGGCGGCTTCAACTGGTCCGAGTGGATGACCGGCCAGCCGGGCGGCTTCCGCGTGGAATACGCCGATTTCGACGGCACCGATCCGTTCTCGGACTTTTTCCGCTCGATCTTCGGCGGAATGGGCGGCAGCACGCGCACGACCTATCAGCGCCGGGCCACCAAAGGTCAGGACCTGGAAGTGACCGCCCAGATCACCCTGGAGGAAGCGTATCACGGCACGCAGCGCACGGTGCAGATCGGCGACCGGCGGCTGGACGTGCGGATTCCGGCGGGGGCGCGCGACGGAATGCGCATCCGGCTGCGCGGGCAGGGCGAGCCAGGCTATGCCGGCGGGCAACCCGGCGATCTGTACGTCGTGGTGGAGCTGCTCGATCACCCGATCTACCGGCGCGACGGCAGCGATCTGCACATGGACTTGAAGGTTCCGCTCTACACGGCGGTGCTGGGCGGCACGGTGACGGTCCGCACCCTGAGCGGTGATGTCTCGCTGCGCATCCAGCCGGGGACGCAGTCGGGCCAGACCATCCGGCTGCGGGGCAAGGGGTTGCCGCAGGCACGCCAGAAGGATGCGTACGGCGATCTCTACGCGCACGTGTTGGTGCAGGTGCCGACCAACCTCACCGAGCGGGAGCGCGCACTGTTCGAGGAACTGCGCGCGCTGCGACCGGGCGGATAACACGCGGCAGCGGCCCCGCGCCAGCCGCGCCCTTTGACTCGTTGGCTGTTGGCGTGGATAAAGGGAAGGACGATCGGTATGGGATGGCAGTTTGAAGATTTCGATCTGGTCGATGGGCGCGAGTCTGAACCCGAAGAGCCGCGCCGGCGCTCGCCGGGGGCGTGGCTGCTGGGGGCGCTGGTCGGCGTGGTGACGCTGGTGGTGATCACCTCGCTGGTGCTGAGCATGATCGGCGTCTACGCGTTTCTGGACGACGAGGCGCCGGCGTCCTTCCGGGCGTCGCGGAGCGGCCCTTCGCCGGCGGACCTGCGCAACGCGAACTACCGGCCTAGCGACTGGCAGATCGCCAGTCCGCAGTTGGCGCCGACGCCGACCGCCCTGCCGCCGGAGCTGATCGAGCAGGCTGACCTCGAATACACCCTGCTGGCGAATCTGTACGAGCGGGCCAACCCCTCGGTGGTGAACATCGAAGTGGTGTCGGGCTTCCACCGGGCGACCGACATCATCGATAGCAGCGGCTCCGGCTTTGTGTACGACGACCAGGGGCACATCGTCACCAACGCGCATGTGGTGCGCAACGCCGAAGAGGTGATCGTCACCTTTTCGATGGGCTACGTCGCCACAGCCGAGGTGATCGGCGTGGACGATTACAGCGATCTAGCCGTCATCAAGGTCGATCCGTCTGAAGTGCCGCTGGTTCCGCTGCCGTTGGGCGACAGCAACCTGCTCCAGGTCGGCCAGCGCGTGGTTGCCATCGGCAATCCGTTCGGCCTGCAAGGCAGCATGACAACCGGGATCATCAGTGCGCTGGGGCGCTCGCTGCCCTCGGCTGAACTGCTCGACACGAGCTATGCCGGTTACAGCAACCCGTCGATCATCCAGATTGACGCGGCGGTCAACCCCGGCAACTCCGGCGGGCCGCTGCTCAACTCGCAGGGTGAGGTAGTGGGCGTCAACACCGCGATCCGCACCGAGAACGGCGGCTTCCAGGGGATCGCGTTCGCCGTGCCGTCGAACACGCTGCGGCGTGTTATCCCGCAGTTGATCGAGGGTGGCGCGGTGCGCTATTCCTGGCTCGGCATTTCGACGCCCAGCACACCGCGGGGCAGCTTTAATCTGGGGCTGGTGGCCGATGCTCTGGGGCTGCCGGTGCGCCAGGGTGTGCTGATCAGCGAGGTGTTTGCCGATTCGCCGGCGGATCGCGCCGGGTTGCAGAGCGGCACGCAGCGGAGCGTGGTGCGCGGCGTCGAAATCCCCGTGGACGCAGACGTCATCGTTGCCATCAACGGTAGCACGGTGAACGACATCGACGATCTGGTGGCCTATCTGGTTGAGAACACCTCGCCGGGCGACGTGGTTACCCTCACGATCGTGCGGGGCAATCAGACGCTCGACCTGGATGTGACGCTCGGCGTGCGGCCGTAGAGGGCGATTGCGAGCGAGGGAGAACGGTATGGGTGACAGAACACCTCGTGACGAACCGTGCTTCACGATCGGTGTCGTCGCGCGGATGCTCGATCTCCATCCCCAGACCCTGCGCAATTACGAGCAGCTTGGGCTGGTCGTGCCCCGGCGCAGTCAGGGCAACATTCGCCTCTATTCGGAGCGCGAAGTCGAGCGCCTGCGCAAAATCAACCGCCTGACTCAGGAACTGGGCGTGAACCTCGCCGGCGTTGAGATTATCCTGCGCATGGCCGAGCAGATCGAGAGCTTGCAAGACGAGCTGAACAGCCTGCAGGCTCAGACGGAGCGCCGGCAGTCGGGCGCGCAGCATTAATCCTGGGATCTGGCCCGGCCAGTCTGGCCTCTGGGGGGGGCGCGGCTGCTCTCCGCCATGAACCGGGTGGGGGGCAGGGGCGCTCCCCTGGCGCGAAGACGTGTTAAGGAAAGGGCGTATGTCTGCCACACCGACGCATCTGCTCGACCGCCTGGCGATCAACACCGACCTGGCGCGGCGCATTCTCGTCCTGTTTCTGCGCGACGCGGTGACCAAGGTCGGCTTCCGGCGCGCCGTGCTGGGCCTGAGCGGCGGGCTGGATTCGGCCCTGGCTGCCTATCTGGTCGCCGAGGCGCTGGGTCCGGAAAACGTGCTGGCGCTGCGGATGCCATACCGCACCTCGTCGCAGAATAGCCTGGAAGACGGGCAGGCGGTCATCGACGCGCTGGGGATCCGCAGCGACACGATCGACATCACGCCAATGGTCGATCCGCTGCTGGAGCGGTTTCCGGATGCGTCGCGCGTGCGCCAGGGCAACATCATGGCGCGGATGCGCATGGTCGTGCTGTACGACCAGTCGGCGGCGTTCGACGCGCTGGTGATCGGGACCAGCAACAAGACCGAGTTCCTGCTCGGCTACACGACCATCTATGGCGACAACGCGGCGGCGGTCCAGCCCATCGCGGACCTTTACAAGACGCAGGTGCGCCAGCTTGCCCGCGCGCTGGGGGTGCCGCAGCAGATCATCGACAAGGCGCCGTCGGCGGACTTGTGGGCGGGGCAGACCGACGAGGGCGAGCTGGGCTTCACTTACGAGCTGGCCGACCAGCTTTTATATCTGCTGGTGGACGAGCGGTACACGGTGGACGAAGCGGCCGCCGAAGGGTTCGATCGCGCGCTGGTCGAGCAGATCTGGCGGCGCGTGCGCCTCAACCACTACAAGCGCACCATGCCCAGCGTCGCCAAGCTGAGCCGGCGCAGCATCGGCCACGACTTTCTCTATCTGCGCGACTGGTCGGGCTAAGAACAGCTAAGAACAGCTAAGAACAGCTAAGAACAGCTAAGAACAGCTAAGAACAGCGAAGAACAGCCAAGAGCAGCTTTTTAGCTGTCCTTAGCTGCCTTTAGCTGCCTTTAGCTGTTTCTAGCTGTTTTTAGCTGCTTTTTGCTGCTTTTAGCTGTCTTTCGCTGTCTTTCGCTCAGATCACCCAATTGTCTTCCGGGGTGGGGCGGAGCGTGGGGTCGGCGCCTTTCGAGCGCTTGCCCAGCCGGGTGCGGATCGGGGCGCGCTGGGCCTGAACGTGAATCTCCTCGGCGATCTCCCAGGCGGCGTTGGGCCGCCCCAGCGCCTGCGCCCGGGCCGACCGCTCGGCCAGTGCGGCGGGGCCTTCCGCCAGCCAGGCCGCGACCGTGTCCGCCACTCTGTCCGGCCCTGGCGCGTAGACGCCTGCGCCGTTGTCCACCACGTAGGTGACGTTGCCGTCTTCCTGGCCGGGGATCGCGCCGCTGAGCACGATCGGCAGGCCCGCGATGCACGCCTCGCAGATGGTGGCGGGTCCGGCTTTGGTGACCAGGATGTCGGCAGCGGCCATCAATTCGGGCATGTTGGTCACGAACGGGTGGATGATCGTCGGCTGGTTCCAGTGTTGCGCTTCCAGGCGCCGCTTCAGCAGGCGGTTGCGCCCGGCGATGATGACAAGCTGGATGTCCAGCCGCTTCCGGTTGAGGGCGGCGGCGATGCTGAACAGCGGCCCCATCCCATCCCCGCCGCCCACCACCAGCACGGCGGGCTTGTGCGGGTCCCAGCCCAGCCTGGCGCGGGCCTGGTCCTTGGGCAGCAGCCCCTCGACGAAGCGCGGGTGAACGGGCAGCCCGGTGATGCGCATCTGATGCGGCTCCATGCCGAACAGACGCCCCCGGTCGTAGGCAGCCTGGGTGGGGACCAGACAGCGCTCGACGCGCCGCTCGTACCAGAAGGCGGGTGTCGAGACGAGATCGGTGATCACGGTGACGAAGGGGGGCCGCTCGAGCAGAGTGGCTTCCAGGGCGCGCATGGCCGGGCGGTTGAACAGCGAGTGCACGCTGACCAGCACATCGGCGGGATGCTCTTCCACCATGCGGCGGATGCCCTGCTTCCACATCTGGTTGATCACCGCCATCGCCAGCCGGTTGCGGCTGCGCGAGTCGATAAACCACAGCCCCAGACCCCAACTGGTCGGCATGTGGTTAACCCAGCGCGGGTAGATTTCGGGCATGAAGTTGAACGGAAACGGCGTGTAGCGCCGGTAAACGTCGATAAGCTGGTAGGTGTACTGGCCGGGGTAGCGCTGCTCCATCGCGGCGCGAATGGCGTCTGCGGCGGCGCGGTGCCCCCCGCCGGTATCCGACATCAGGAAGACGACTCGCTTCTGTTTCATATCGCCCCGTTCGATCCGTCCGGGCGACCCGGCCGCCCGGCGGGGAAGAGCTTTTTGACGCTGCGCTCGAACTTGCGGCGCGGCAGCATCACCCGGCGCTGGCATCCCAGGCAGACCATGCCGACATCCGCCCCCACGCGGTAGATGCGCCAGCGATCGCTGCCGCAGGCGTGCGGCTTGCGCGTCTGCACCTCGTCGTGGATGTGAATCTCAATCGGCATCGCTCGCTCCCTGCGACGCACCCTGCACGAGCCGCGCCGCGGTTCGATTGTATCCGGATCGCCGGTCGTGTCGAGGCCGGATTCCGGAGCGTGTTTTGTCCATTTGGAGACAGGTTGCCCCGTGATCCCGCCCGCAAAGTTGGCCTCTTGATCTCATTGTAAAACACCCGGCGCATGGATGGCGACACGAGTTTGGCTGCAATCCAGGCTGGATCTGTTCAAGCGGCCGATTTTGTCGGAAAATAGACCGGTTATGACGCGCCCGATCGTCCGCCACTCCCGCCAGCGCAGTTAGGGTACGAGGAACACAGCGTGATAAAGACCCGAGACGACATCCGCAACATCGCCATCATCGCGCACGTTGACCACGGCAAAACGACCTTGGTCGACGGGATGCTCAAGCAGGCTAACGTCTTCCGCGACGCTGCCGCCGCCGGCGAGCGCATTCTCGACTCGAACGCGTTGGAGCGCGAGCGCGGGATCACGATTCTTGCCAAGAACACGGCCGTCACCTGGAACGGCGTGAAGATCAACATCGTCGACACGCCCGGCCACGCGGATTTCGGCGGCGAGGTGGAGCGCGTGCTGAACATGGTCGACGGCGCCCTGCTGCTGGTGGACGCGGTCGAGGGGCCGATGCCGCAAACGCGCTATGTCCTGCGCAAGGCGCTGGCGCTGGGGCTGCGCGTGATCGTGGTGATCAACAAGGTCGATCGCCAGTACGCGCGCGTCTCGGATGTGCTGAACGAGACGTTCGACCTGTTCATCGAGCTGGGCGCGTCCGACGAGCAGGCCGAGTTCCCGCTCATCTACGCGATTGGCCTGGAAGGGGTGGCGGGCTATACGCCGGAAACCATCGGCGACGACCTGACTCCGCTCTTCGAGACGATCCTGCGCGAGATCCCCGGTCCCACGGTGGACCCCGACGCGCCGGCCAGATTGCAGGTCACGACGCTCGATTACGACAACTACAAGGGGCAGATCGGCGTCGGGCGTTTGCAGTCCGGTGTGCTGCGGCGCGGGATGGATGTTGTGCGGCTGACGCCTCAGGGCCAGCGCACGCCCGGCAAGATCGTCTACCTGTTCACCTATCACAACCTGGCCCGCCAGGAAGTGGACGAGGTGCAGGCCGGCGACATCATCGCGTTTGGCGGGCTGGACGAGATCGGCATCAGCGACACGATCGCGCATCCCAGCGTCGAGCAGCCGCTGCCCGCCATCAGCATCGAGGAGCCGACGGTGCGCATGACCTTCGGCGTCAACACGTCGCCGTTCGCCGGGCGCGAGGGCAAGACCGGCTGGGGCACCTCGCGGCGGCTGCGCCAGCGGCTGTACGACGAGACGCGCAGCAACGTCGCGCTGCGCGTGCAGGACGGCGCCACGCCCGATCGCTTCATCGTCAGCGGGCGCGGCGAGCTGCACCTGGCGATCTTGATCGAGACCATGCGCCGCGAGGGCTACGAGTTCGAGGTCAGCAAGCCCGAGGTGATCTACCGGCAGGACCCGGACACAGGCGAGATGTTGGAGCCGGTCGAGGAGGTGTTCCTCGAAGTGGCGGATGATGTGGTGGGGACGGTGGTCGAGCTGCTCGGCGTGCGGCGCGGCCAGATGCAGGAAATGAGCACCCACAACGGCACAACCTATCTGCGCTATCTGGTTCCCACGCGCGGCCTGCTCGGCTTCCGCTCGCAGTTTATGCGCGCCACCAGCGGCCTGGGCACGCTGAACACGCTCTTTCACGGCTACGCGCCGCTGGCCGGGCCGATTCCGGGGCGGCAGTTCGGATCGCTGGTGGCGTGGGAGCGCGCGGTGGCGACGGCCTACGCGCTGACGCATACCCAGGCACGCGGCACGTTCTTTATCACACCCGGCACCGAGGTGTACGAGGGGATGGTCGTCGGCGAGCATATCCGCGCGGAAGACCTGGCGGTGAACGTCGGCAAGACCAAGCAGCTTAGTGCGATCCACACCCGGTACTACGGCGAGGAACTGCGCCTCAACCCGCCGCGCCAGATGAGCCTGGACGACTGCATCGAGTTCCTGGCGGACGACGAGTTGCTCGAGGTCACGCCGCACAGCCTGCGCATCCGCAAGCGCATCCTGAACAACGAGGAGCGCCAGAAGGACCAGAAGCGGCGCGAGCGGATGCTCGAAGGTGAGGGCTAGCGGTCGAAGCGGCTGTTTTTTCGGGCGCCCGCGCGCATCCTGCGCTCGATGCAGGGGCCGGGCACGCCTGGCCTGTCTGCATACCTGGCGCGGCGCGATGTGCCGCGCGGGCGCGTTGACGCTATGATCTGGCGTGCCGGGCTGCCCTGCCCGTGACCTGAACAAACACGCTGGAGAGCGCCGTGCTGTATAACCTGACCCCGGAGATTCTGATTGGCCGCGTGATCGGTCTGGTGATCGGCTTCACGCTGCACGAGTGGGCGCATGCCTACATCGCCTATCGCCTGGGCGACTACACCGCCTATCGTCAGGGGCGGCTGACGCTCGATCCGCGCGCGCACATCGACCCGCTCGGCATCTTCCTGGCGCTGATCGCGGGCTTTGGCTGGGCGCGGCCCGTGCCGGTCAATCCCCGCGCCTTCTACCCGAACGAAACACGCGGATTGGTGATCGTCTCGCTGGCCGGCCCGCTGATGAACCTGCTGATCGCGGCGGCGGTCGGCCTGCTGATCCGCACGCTAATCGCGGCGGGCATGATGTCCGGCTTCCTCTACACCGTGCTCGCCACGGTTGTGATCTTCAACATCGTGCTGTGCCTGTTCAACCTGCTGCCGCTCGCCCCGCTGGACGGTTACCGGATCGCGGTGGGCGTGCTGCCGTACCCGTCGAGCAGCGCGCTGATCCGCTACGAGCGCGAGACAACGCTGGCGCTGATGCTGCTGATCATGCTGGGCGCGATCACCAACGGGCGGCTGGACCTGCTTGGCACGCTGCTCGGCCCGCCGATCCGCTTTTTGTTCCGCGTGCTGGTCTAGGGTGCGGCAGATGAGCGCCGTCTATCGCATCCGTCAAGGGCTGCGCGCGCTGACTGCGTGGCTGGCGCCGGTCGATGACGCGCAGGCCGAGCAGCTTCTGACCCCGGACCTTTACGCGCTGTACCGGGCGATGCGCCGCTCCGAGCGCCAGCACAGCCTGCGCGTGCTGCGGGACCTGCGCGCCGCCGGACATACCGACCCCGATCTGCTGACCGCCGCGCTGCTGCACGACGTGGGCAAGCGCCGGGCGCGGTTTGGCGTGGCGGCCAAGACACTGGTCGTGCTGGTGCGGGCGGTCGCGCCCGCGCTGTACTGGCGCTGGGGCAGCGGACCGGCGCGCGGATGGAGAACTCCCTTTGCGGTCAGCGTGCGTCACCCGGCCTGGGGCGCGGAGATGGTTGCCCAGGCGGGCGGCTCGCCCCTGGCGGTCGAGCTGATCGCGCGCCACCAGGACCGGCTCGACGGCCCGCCGCGCACCGAAGCGGATCGCCTGCTGGCGGCGCTGCAAGCGGTCGACAACAACAACTAGCCGCAGCATTAAACGCTTCCGGCGCTCAGCGGGTAAAATAAACACAGAACAATCCCCTCAGACCAGAAGGACAGGACGATGCACGTTCACGTCACGATTATCGGCCTCAACCGTGTCGGGACTTCCGTCGGGCTGGCGCTCAAGCGCTATCAGAGCCAGCCGGCCGCCCAGCACAGCTTTACCATCATCGGCAGCGACAACGAAAACGAGCCGATGAAAACCGCCCACAAGATGGGCGCGATCGACAATTTCCAGCGCGATAAGCTGAAGGCGGTCGATGGCGCCGAACTGATCTTCACCAATCTGCCCTATGGCGAGACGGAAGGGTTGTTCGCACGGATCGGCCCGGCGCTCAAACCGGGCGCCGTTGTGCTGGATCTGTCGCTGCTCAAACAGCCGGCGCTCGGCTGGGCAGACGAGTTCTTCGTCCGGAACGCGCAGGGGAGCGCCCTCGCCTACCTGGTCGGGATCACGCCGATTCTCAACGCGAACGCGCTCTACAGCGGCGGCATCGACGCCCAAGACGCTCGCGCCGATCTGTTTGACGATGCAGAGATCCTGATCGCGCCCGATCCGCGGTGTCCTCCGGAAGCGGTGCAGTTGGCGGAAGATGTCACCCGGCTGCTCGGCGCCAGGCCGCGCTTTATGGACCCGGCTGAGCACGACGGGTTGATCGCGGCCACCGAGGAACTGCCCGCCCTGCTGGGCGCGACGCTATTCTACACGCTGGAACAGTCCGACGGCTGGACGGAACTGCGGCGCATGGTCAACCCGACGCTGGCGCTCGCCTTCCAGAGCCTGCGGACCCGCTCCCAGGCAGACGCGCTGGCCCTGCTGACTCATAACCGCGCCAATGTGCTGCACCACCTCGACACGCTGATCGCGCGGCTGGGCGAGGTGCGGCACGCGCTGGCGGCCGGGGGAGATGACGCGGAGCTGGAAGCGTTCCTGGGGCTGGTGTACCGGGCGTGGCAGAAGTGGGACGCCAAGCGCACCAGTGGCAACTGGGACGAGGGGCGCAGCGTCGAGCCACTGCCGGGGCCGCTCGGCGCGATGGGCGGGATGCTGTTCGGGCGCCGGCTCAGGAAATCGGACAACGAAGACGCGGATTGAGGGTGATGAAAACAAACGGCGCGCCGGGCAACCGGCGCGTTGCTTGCAGGGCAGCGGGAGTGTATGGGAGTCGAACCCATCGCGGCCCGCGCTGTGCGACCCGCCGCCAGTTTTGAAGACTGGGAAGCCCACCGGGACTCATACACCCCCACTGATGATGATAGCCGATCACAGGGCGGATTTCCAGGGGACGTGCGGCGCGTTCCGCTGGTGAACGCGGCTGGCTGGCGGCGCGCAGGGCAGAACCTGCCGCTAGCCGTTAGTTGACGGTCCCAGTTTCGACCAGTCGCCCGGCCCGCGCACGCGCTCGTCGCCGCGCCGCCGGGTGATCGCCAGCGCGTCCAGCCGCTCCAGGAAGTCAATCGCGTAGCGGCGCGTCGTCCCGAAGTGGTCGCGCAGCACGCCGACGGTGAGCGGTTCGCCGCGTTCCAGCCGGTCGCGGGCGAAGGCGATCCACTCGGCCAGCACGGCGGGCGTCAGGATGACCTCGCTGCTGATGCGCACCAGCTCGCCGCGCTCGATCAGCCCGTTGAGCACGGCGTCGCCCACCCACTCGCGGGCCTGCGCGACTGTGGGCGGGGTGTGTGGCTGGGCCTCGAAGGCGCGCCACAGGCGGGCGAGGGCTTCTTCTTGAGCCGGGCTGAGCCGGACGCTGTGCTCCGGCAGGTGGATCGCGCCGCCTTCCGCCAGGGCGATGATCCCCTCGCGCGCCAGCCAGTCGCGCACCGCCGCGAAGGCGTCCGGTTCCAGACGCAGGCGGCTGCGCAGCGCCTCGGGCGGCATGCCCAGCCGGAGCGGCTCTTCGGCGTGGAAGCGCGCCAGCACGCGCCGGGTCTTGTCCACCAGCCGCGCCCAGCCTGCGGGATGGATCGCCCAACCCTGCCCGTCGAGCAGCAGCTCGCCGCGCGCCGCCGCCCGGGCGCTCTGATCCGGCGCCAGACCAAGCGTCTCCGCCGGGACGGGACCGCGTGCGTCTGCCAGCCGCAGCAGGGCGATCGCCAGCGAATCGCCCGTCGCCAGCGTCTCGAAGCGGGCGATCACCTCGGGGCGGCCACGCTTCCAGCGGCGGCCCGGCGCGGCATCCAGCACCACGCCGCCGCCCACGGTCTCGGCCGGCGAAGCCCGGCGGATGATGTAGCGGTCGCCGGGCGCGGCGACGACCGGCCGCTCCAGACGGATCTGCACCCAGCTTTCCTCGCCGGGCAGCACGCGCTCGCGGTCCAGCACGCGAATCCGCCCCATCACTTCAGCCGAGCCGATAAACAGCTTGACCGCGTCGTTGTGTTCCAGCGGGCGCTGCGCGTCGTGCAGGTAGCGCAAACGGGCGTCGATCAGCGTGGTGGGACGCCACGCGCCCGGCAGCCCCAGCACATCCCCGCGCGCCAGATCGCTTTTCTCTACGCCGCGCAGGTTGACCGCGACGCGCTGCCCCGGCCCGACGCGTTCCAGACTTTGCTCGTGCGACTGCAAGCCGCGCACCCGCGCCCGCACGCCCGCCGGCAGAACCTCGACTTCCTGCCCCACGCTCAGGCTGCCGCCGCTCAGCGTCCCGGTGACGACCACGCCGAAGCCGCTGATGGTGAAGACACGGTCGATCGGCAGGCGCGGGCTGCCCAGGTCTGGGCGGGGCGGCAGATGGTCGAGCAGATCGGTCAGCGCGGCGATCAAATCGTCCAGGCCCTCGCCCGTGCGCGCCGACACCGGGATGATGGGCCGCCCTTCGAGCACCGTCCCCTGCACCGCGTCGAGGATGTCGAGCGTCACCAGCTCGCGCCATTCCGGGTCCGGCACCAGGTCGATCTTGGTCAGCGCGATCAGTCCGGCGGGGATGCCCAGCAGGTCGAGGATCGCCAGGTGCTCGCGCGTCTGCGGCATCACGCCCTCGTCGGCGGCGATGACCAGGATCGCCGCGTCGATCCCGCCGACGCCCGCCAGCATGTTCTCGATGAAGTCGCGGTGGCCGGGTACGTCCACGATCCCGACCCGCTCGCCGTTGGGCAAGTCCAGCCACGCGAAGCCAAGGTCGATCGTCATCTCGCGCCGCCGTTCTTCTTCCAGGCGGTCCGGATTGATGTGCGTTAGCGTGAAGGTAAGGGTGGATTTGCCGTGATCGACGTGCCCGGCGGTCCCGATAACATGCATAGGCTATCCTTCGCTGGCCGTGAGAGCATGCAGCGCGACGATCAGCGCGTCGTCCTGTTCGGGAAGCACGGTGCGCGGGTCGAGCAGCAGGCGGTCATCCGCCACGCGGGCGATCACCGGCGGATCCGCGTGGCGCAGGCGGTCGGCGGCGGCGTTCGGCTGCGCGACGCGCGGCGCGAATGCCCACGTCGGCAGCGTCTCGCCGGGCAGGCTGCCCCCGCCCACAGTGGACTCCGCACGGACGATCTCGCCGGGCACGGCTGCCGCCCAGCGCTCGGCTCGCGCGCGGATCGCGTCGGGCGACAGGCTGATCATGCGCCAGACCGGGACCTGCTCCAGCGCCTCGCCGCGCCGGTAATGCTCCAGGGTGGCAGCCAGCGCGGCCAGGGCCAGCTTGTCCGACCGGATGGCGCGCGCCAGCGGGTGGCGCCGCAGCCGATCGATCAGATCGACGCGCCCGACCAGGACACCGGCCTGCGGCCCGCCGAGCAGCTTGTCGCCGCTGAACAGCACCAGGTCTGCCCCCGCGCTCAGGCTTTCCTGGACGGTCGGCTCGTGCGCCAGGCCGAAGGCGCCGGTATCGAGCAGCGCGCCGCTGCCGAGGTCGTCCAGCACCGGCAGGCCGCGCGCGTGCGCCAGCGCGGTCAGCGCGTCCAGCGGGACCGACTCGGTGAAGCCGACGACGCGGAAATTGGACGGGTGCGCCCGCACGATCAGGGCCGTCTCCGGCGTGATGGCGTTCGCGTAGTCGTCGAGGCGCGTGCGATTGGTCGTGCCGACCTCGACCATCTGCGCGCCGCTCTGGCGCATGACGTCCGGGATGCGGAACGCGCCGCCGATCTCGATCAACTGGCCGCGGCTGATGATCGCCTGGCGTCCGGCGGCCAGCCCGCTGAGCGCCAGCAGCACGCCGGCGGCGTTGTTGTTGACGACCATGCCTGCCGGGGCGCCGGTCACCGCGCGCAGGAGGCGCTCGATGTGCGTGTCGCGCTGGCCGCGCGCGCCCGCTTCCAGATCGTATTCGAGCGTGCTGTACCCCGCCGCGACAGCCTGCATGGCCGCCAGCGCCGCCGCAGAGAGCGGAGCGCGCCCCAGGTTGGTGTGGATGATGACGCCGGTGGCGTTGATCACCGGGCGCAGGCTGGGCTGCGCGTCTTGCGCCAGGCGCGCTTCCGCCTGAGCCAGCAGCGCGTTCTGGTCGGGGGGTGAGGCTCCGGCGGCGAGTGCCTGGCGCGCCGCCTCGACCGTCTGGCGCAGCGCCTCGACGGTGCGCGCGTGGCCGTAGCGCGCCACCAGATCGTGTCCGGCGCGCAGCAGCGCGTCAATGCTCGGCAGATCGCGGAAAGAGGTCATGCGCGGGATTATACCATCTGAGCGGAAACAAGACGCCCGGCGTACCCGGCGGTGTGGCTATTGCTGGCGCGTCCGCCGGCGCCGCATGCGGACGATCAGCAGCGTCAGCAGGCTGCCAGCCACCACCCCAGCCATCGCTCCCCAGATGGCGAGCCGGGTCTTGGCGCGGGCGCTGCGGACTTCGGTTTCCAGCTCGTGGATGCGCTCCTGAGCGGCCAGCAGCGGGTGCGGACTGTCAGCAAGGCCCAGCTCGTCAATCGTCTCGTTGAGCGCGGCCAGCGTGCCCGCTTCGGCGGCTCGCTCAGCGTGGCATCGCACGCAGGCAGCAGTTTCGACACGGGCGGTGTGACCGGTCGGGAAGAGAGCGCCGCTTACAAAATGCGCCAGCAGATCCTCTTGCGTGGGGCGGAGCCAGTGACAGTCCATGCAGAGCTGTTCCTGGTGCGTCAGGTGCACGTAATCGTTGCGCGGCTGCTTGTGGCAGCTCAGGCATAGCGCCACGCTGTCGTTGTTGAAGCGCAGTTGGAGCGGGTGCAGATTGTGGCAGGTCGCGCAGGGGATGTATTGGGCGCCGTGGGGACTGTCCCGCCACTCGGCGGCGGTTGTCGGGTGGCAGTCTTCGCAGGTGCCCGGCCCTGGGCTGATTCTCACCGGCTGTCCGGGGTGGCCGGGCGGCGTCAGGCCGTGGCAGACCTCGCAGGTGACGCCTGGATGCGTATAGCTGCCCGTGCTGGGATCGTAGCCGGTCGTGTGGCAGGCCAGGCACGCGGGATCGTTGCCGACTTCCTGCCAGCGTTCCTGAAAAACCGGATCGACGAACGCCTGGGCGTGCAGGCTCTCCGCCCACGCCGCAGCGACCTCGACATGGCACTCCGAACACGAGCGCGGGATGGACGTTCCGGTCGGGGCGTCGGGGGCCGGTGAGCCGCTATCCGGCGGCAGCGGCGGGTCGCTTTGCCAGGGGGGAGCCGCCTGCGCCCGGCGCTCCGCGCTCGCCAGCATCAAACCGGCAGCCACCAGCACCAGCGCGGCAAAGAGGATCGCGATCTTCGGCACAGGCGCTCGCCGCGCCGCGCCAGAAAACGCCCGCGATTTGTCCAGATCCGACATCGCCCCATCCTTGTTGGTCAGCAGCGCGTGCCGCCTGCGATTATACCCTTTCTGTGCGACTCTTCACTTCGCGGCGCGGCGGGCTTCCCCTTTCCACGCCGGACGCGGTATGCTTTGAGGCTGGTGCCGCAGGAGTTGTGTTGCAGCGCGAGGAGCAAAATCACATGGCCCTGATTGCCGCCTTTGCGACCCCCACCGGGCCGCGCTATGGCCTGGTGGGGGATGGCATTGTTCACGAGTGGGACGGGAACCCGCTGACCGACCGCCCTGGCACACCGGGCCAGGCGCTTGGCCCGCTGGACGAGATGCCCATCCTGCCCCCCATCCTGCCGGGCAAGCTGGTGTGCGTCGGGCGCAACTACGCCGCCCACGCCGCCGAGCATCACGCCGCCGTGCCTGACGAGCCGATGCTGTTTCTCAAGCCGCCGAGCGCGGTGATCGCCCACGGCGCGCCGATCCAGATCCCGGCCGGGATCGGGCGCGTCGATCATGAGGCGGAGCTGGCCGTGATCATCGGGCGGCGGGCGCGCCGGGTTCGCCGCGAGGACGCGCTCCACTATGTGCTGGGCTACACCTGCGCCAATGACGTCAGCGCCCGCGATTTTCAGCAGAAGGACGGCCAGTGGGGCCGCGCCAAAGGCTTCGACACCTTTTGCCCGCTGGGGCCGGTGATCGCGACCGACCTCGACCCGTCGCGGCTGGCGGTGCGCGCGCGGGTCAACGGCGAGCTGCGCCAGAACGGTAACACGGCAGATATGGTCTTCGACGTGCCCTTCCTGATCGCGTTCATCAGCGCCGTGATGACGCTGGAACCGGGCGACGTGATCCTGACCGGCACGCCCGAAGGCGTCGGCCCGCTGAGCGATGGCGACGTAGTGCAGATCGAAGTTGAGGGGATCGGCACGCTGACCAATCCGGTCGAGGTTGTCGGTTAGGCGGCGGTTCCATTACCCCCTGTCGCCTGGTTTGTGTTATTCGTTAGACAAGCTTGGGAGCTGGTGGCGCCTTGGCTGGTGTTCTGGCCGAGGCGCGCACGATCTTATCCCAGGGTGAAGGAGTCATTTGTGTGTTTGGTTTGATCGATGAGCGCCAGCGCCGGCTGGTGCTCGATTCCCTGTGGTTAGGTGTGGTCGGCGCGGGTGCAGCGCAGGTGTTTATGTGGCTGCTGCATACCGCCCAGCACATCCTGTTGACCGGCCTAGCGGGTTACCGGCCGCCGGGCCTGCCCAGCGAAGGCGGTATGCTGGACGAAGCGATCGGACCGCATGGCCTGTGGCTGATCCCGCTGGTGACGACCCTCGGCGGATTGCTCTCAGGTTTGCTGGTGTTCAGCCTGGCTCCAGAAGCCGAAGGGCACGGGACAGACGCCGCGGTCAAGGCCTATCACCGTGCGGGCGGTTATCTGCGCCCGATTGTCACCCCGCTGAAAATGATCGCCTCAGCGATCACGATCGGGTCCGGCGGGTCCGCCGGACGCGAAGGGCCGACTGCTCTGATCGCTGCCGGGATCGGTTCGATCTACGGCACGCTGCGCCGCCGCGCCGATGACGAACGGCGCCTGCTCTTGTTGATCGGGATGGCGGCTGGACTGTCCGCGATCTTCCGCACGCCGATCGGCGCGGCCCTGCTGGCGATTGAGGTCCTGTACTCCGAATCGGAGTTTGAGGCCGGCGCGCTGCTTTACACGCTCTTGTCGTCGGTGGTGGCCTACACGCTCAACGGGATCATCGTCGGATGGGAGCCGCTGTTTGTGGTTCCCCCTTCGCTCGGCATCGAGGGGGCATCCCAGTTCTTCGAGTTCGCGCTGTTGGGCGTGTTGGGCGGGCTGGTCGCGGCAATCGTACCGTCAATCTTCTACGGCACGCGCGATCTTTTTCACCGGCTCCCTGTGCCGCTGCATCTCAAGCCGGCAGTCGGCGGCCTGCTGGTCGGGTTGATGGCGCTGGCGATCCCTCAGGTGCTTGGCGGCGGCTATGGCTGGATCCAGCAGGCGATGGACGGGCGGCTGTCGCCGGGACTGCTGGCGACGCTGGTGTTCGCCAAGATCGTGGCGATGTCGCTTACGGTGGGGTCGGGCGGATCGGGTGGCGTTTTCGCGCCGACGCTGTTTTCGGGCGCGATGCTCGGCGGGGTGCTGGCGACGCTGTTCGGCGAGGCTCCGGCGGCGTTTGTGCTGGTCGGCATGGCGGCGGTGTTCAGCGGGGCGGCGCGCGTGCCGCTGGCGACGATGTTCATGGTGACGGAGATGACCGGCGGCTACCGGTTGTTACCCCTGGCAGCGCTGGTTGTCACGATCAGCTATCTCACGCAGGTGACGGCCTCGCAGCGGCTGAAGTACCGCAGCCTGTACGAAGCGCAGATTCCATATCGCCCGCGCCGCGAGGTGGACTTGCTCGAAGGGGTGCTGGTGGCCGACGCGATGTCCACCGAAATCGACTCAATCCCGGCCAACCTGCCGGTGGAAGACCTGATCGCCCGTTTCGAGCAGTCGCACCATCATGGCTTCACCGTGGTCGACGAGGCGGGCAAGCTGGTCGGGGTCGTCTCGCTGAGCGATCTCAGTGAGGTGATGCTGCGCGAATCGCTGGAAGGCTACACGGTGCGGGACATTGCGACGATGGACGGGCTGGCGGTCGGCCATCCCGACGAGCCGTTGAGTGCCGCGCTGTGGCGGATGGGCGTCCGCGACGTGGGCCGCCTGCCGATCGTTGACCGGCGCGATCACCGCAAGCTGATTGGCGTGCTCCGGCGCAGCGACGTGATCCGCGCCTACGAGCGGGCCATGGAGCGCCGGGCGTCGACCAGCTATCGGCTGAAGGAACTGCGCGAGGCACACGAAGGCCACATCCGGGTGGTCGAAGCCGATATTTCGGCTGCGCATCCCTTCGCAGGGCAGACGCTGCAGCAGATCAGCCGCCAACTGCCCGCCGAATCGATTATCGTCTCGGTCCGGCGCGACCACCGCCTGATTATCCCGCACGGCGATACGGTCCTGCAGCCGGGCGACCATCTTGTCGCCATTTGCGGCGCTTCGCAGTCGCCCGCGCTCGAAGCCGCGCTGGTGGGGTCCACCACGCAGCCCGCCGCAGATCAAAACCACCCCGATCGCGGCTGACCGGGGTGGCTGGAAATCGCCGCAAGGGTGGGGCGTTAGCCGGCCGGCACAAAGCGCAGAATCGCGCCGTCGTAGTCGACCACATACAGCTCGCCCGCCTCATCCTCGCCAAACGAGCTGATGCTCAGGCCGGATTCGAGCACGGGCCGGGCGTTCCATGACCCGTCGGCGTTCTGGCTCGCGGCCCAGATCGTGCCGGTGCACCAGTCGCCGTAGAAGTAGGTGCCCACCAGGTCCGGGATCGCCTCGCCGCGATAGACATGCCCACCGGTGACCGAGCAGCCGCCCGTCCCGCTGTGGCTGTACTGCGCGATGGGCATCACGACATCGCTGGCCGGCGCCCGTCCCGAGTAGATCTGCGCGCCTTCATAGGCGCTCCAGCCATAGTTTTCACCGCCTGGGCTGGATGCCGGCTGGAAGTTTACCTCTTCCCACGCGTTCTGCCCCACATCCGCGATGTACAGATCGCCCGTCTCGCGGTCGAAGCTGAAGCGCCAGGGGTTGCGCAGCCCCCAGGCCCAGATCTCGGGGCGGGCGTCTTCGCGGTTCACAAACGGGTTGTCGGCGGGAATGGCATAGCCTTCGGCGGTGTTCACATCCAGACGCAAGATCGTCCCCAGCAGTGTGCGCAGGTTCTGGGCATGGCCCTGGGGGTCACCGCCCGATCCGCCGTCGCCAAGCGCCAGATAGAGATAGCCGTCTGGCCCGAAAGCCAGATGGCCCCCGTTGTGATTGGCGTAGGGCTGCTCGACGACCAGGATCTGCTCCTCGCTGGCCGGGTCGGCCCGGTTTGGGTCGTCGGCGGAGACATGATAGCGCGAGGTGATGCTGGTCCCGGTGCGGTCGGTGTAGTTGATGAAGAACACGCCGTTTTCAGCATAGTCTGGATGGAACGCCAGCCCCAGCAGGCCGCGCTCGGTGTAGCTGCTGCTGCGCGCTTCCGGGCTGACCCGGTCGGTGACGTCGAGGAAGGGAGTGTCGAGCCGCTGGCCGTTTTCCAGCACCCAGATCACGCCGCCCTGTTCGACGACGAACAGCCGCCCGGAGCCGTCTCCAGCATGGGTGACCAGCAGCGGTCGCGTGAACCCGTCGGCGACCGGCTCCAGCGCGAAGCCCGGCCCCTGGGCGTGGGCGGTGTGCGAGACGGCTGCCAGCCCCGCCAGCGCGAGAAGTCCGACGAACCCCAGCAAACGTATCCCTGCTCGAATCCTGTTCGACTGCATGACATTATCCTCTCACTGCTTCCAATACAACCGTGTCATCATGCTTATCGATCATAGGGCAAAGCACGGCTGCGTGGCCAGTATCGCGCATGAGTAATCAGTCCGGCGAAGGGGGCGAAACCGGACACTAGCGGCGGGTCAGGGCCTGAACCAGCTCGCGGAAGGCGCGCTTGTAGTCGGCCCCGGCGAAATCGAAACGGGGTTTGCGCCGCAGTGCGTCGGGAAGGTCGGCGGGGGCTGCCTGCGCCACGACGATCGGTTTGCGCCGCTGCTCGAAGAACTCCCACGCCTCGACGACCGACGCCGTCTGGGCAGCCAGCGGGGATAGCACGACGATCATCCGCTTGCACTCGACTAACGCGGGGTGCACCCCGGTCGCCCAGCGGACATCGCCGGCTGTGTCTTCGGCCATGAAGGTCGGCACGCCGATGCGGTTGAGATCGGCGGCCAACTGCTCGGCGAACCCGGCGTCGGCCACGCTGTAGTTGACGAACACCGTTTCCGCCGCCAGCTTGCCGGCAGGACGTTCGCCCACGCGCACCGGCGCGGGGCGTTCGAGCGTGTCGTGGGCCGGCGTGCGCCCGATGCGGAAGACCGTCGTCCCGCACACCGGGCACTCGCCGCGGGTGGCCGCGCTGCCGCGCCGCGTCCAGACCGGCTCGGGGTGGTCCATCGGCACGATCTGGCGGCAGGTCACGCAGTAGGCGTCGATGGCGTCAGGCTGGGAAAATTCGTCCGTATCGTCCGACACAGGATCGCGGCGATCGTTCATCCGGCTGCATCCTACCCAAGTAGTCAAGCGCAGGCGCCCCTGGCGCTGCCCCTAGCTTAGCATATCCGCGCGCCGGGCGGCCAGCCACGAACGGCCCGCGCGCAAAACATGCAGCCGCGCGCCCGGTCTGTTACAATCGGCAGCCGTCTGGACCGTGGGCAGCTTGCCCGGTGACGCGCTTGGACAAGCCCTGTGGCTTGTGTCTGTGGATAGGGATGGAAGGAACTCATGTCCGAACTCGACCTGAAGCGTATCAACACGATCCGTATGCTGGCGGCGGACGCCGTGCAGCAGGCCAATTCCGGCCATCCGGGCCTGCCGATGGGCGCGGCGCCGATGGCCTATGTGCTGTGGACGCGCTACCTCAAGCATAACCCCGCCGATCCGAAGTGGCAGAATCGCGATCGTTTCATCCTATCTGCCGGGCACGGCTCGATGCTGCTCTACGCGCTGCTGTACCTGACCGGCTATGACGTGTCGCTGGACGATCTCAAGCAGTTCCGGCAGTGGGGCAGCAAAACGCCGGGCCATCCCGAATACGGGCTGACGCCGGGCGTCGAAACCACGACCGGCCCGCTGGGGCAGGGGTTCAGCAACGGGGTTGGCATGGCGATCGCCGCCAAGCATTTCGAGGCGGTCTTCAACACGCCCGAGCATAGCATCGTCGATCACTGGATTTACGCCATCGTCAGCGACGGCGACCTGATGGAAGGCATCTCGTCCGAGGGGGCGTCGCTGGCCGGGCATCTCCGGCTGGGCAATCTCATTTACCTCTACGACAACAACCACATCTCGATTGAGGGCAGCACGGACCTGGCTTTCACCGAGGATGTGGGCCGCCGCTTCGAGGCCTACGGGTGGCACGTGCAGCGGGTCGAGGATGGGAACGACCTGGACGCCATTGACGCAGCGATCCGCGCCGCGCAAGCCGAGCGCAGCCGCCCATCGCTGATCATGGTCACGACTACGATCGGCTACGGCAGCCCCAACAAGGCCGGGACCGCCGAGGTGCACGGCTCGCCGCTGGGCGCCGAGGAGCTGGCGCTGACCAAGCAGGCGCTTGGCTGGCCTCAGGAGCCGTCGTTCCTGGTGCCGGACGACGTGCTGGCGTTCTTCCGCCAGGCCGTCGAGCGAGGGGCCGCGGCCCAGGCCGCCTGGCAGCAGACGTGGGACGCCTGGGCGCAGGCCAACCCGGACAGGGCCGCGCTGTGGCGCCAGATGGTCGAAGGCGAGATCGGCGACGAGTGGGAAACACACCTGCCCGTCTTTGGCGAGGGGAAAGTCGCCACCCGCAGCGCGTCCGGCAAGGTCATGAACGCGATCGCGCCGTACCTGCCGGGGCTGATTGGCGGCGCGGCGGACCTGGAGCCGTCGACCAAGACGTATCTCAACGATTACGACGCCATCGCGCCGGGGCAGTATGGCGGGCGCAACCTGCACTTCGGCGTGCGCGAGCACGCGATGGGTGGCATCGCCAACGGCATGGCCGTCTACGCCAAGCTGATCCCCTACACAGCGACCTTCCTGGTCTTCTCCGACTATATGCGCCCGGCGATCCGGCTGGCGGCGCTGAGCGAGTTCCCGGTCGTGTTTGTCTTCAGCCACGACAGCATCGGCCTGGGCGAAGACGGCCCGACGCACCAGCCCATCGAGCACATCATGTCCCTGCGCCTGATCCCGCGCCTGGATGTGATCCGCCCGGCGGATGCCAACGAAACCGCCGGCGCGTGGCGGGTCGCCATCCAGAATCGCCACCACCCAACTGCGTTGCTGCTCACCCGCCAGAACGTACCGGTGCTGCCGGGCGACGCCCGCGCGATCTGGGAAGGCGTGGAGCGCGGCGCGTATGTGCTCTCCGAAGCGGAAGGCGGCGATCCGGCGGTGCTGCTGATCGCAACCGGCTCGGAAGTGCATCTGGCGCTGGACGCGCAGAAGCTGCTGGCGGAGAGGGGTATTCCGGCCCGCGTGGTCAGCATGCCGAGCTGGGAACTGTTCGAGCGCCAGCCGCAGGACTACCGCGACAGCGTGCTGCCGCCGGCGGTTACGGCGCGCGTGGCGATCGAAGCCGGGGTCACGCTCGGCTGGCAGAAGTGGGTCGGGCCGCAGGGCGCGATCATCGGTGTGGATCGCTTCGGCGCCTCTGCACCCTATCAGACGATCTACAAAGAGCTTGGCCTGACGCCTGAGGCGATTGTCGAGAGCGCGCTGGCGCAGCTTGAGCGCGTCTAGAGCGCGTTGGCTGCCGGGGCAAGGCTCCACACGCTGAGAGCGACACGGCGCGGGATCGGACGATCCCGCGCCGTTGTCTTGTGCGGGGCGTTTGGCGCGGCAGTCCGATTTTCGTATCATCTGCGCGTCAGTCATCGCTACAGCGGACGCTACGATCAAAGGAGCCGACCATGCCGCAGGAATCCCCTATCCGCGAACTGCGTCTCGCACTGACCGTTGAGAATTACGATGAGCTGGTTCGTTTCTACCGCGATGTGTTCGGGCTGCCGGTCATCGAAGCGTGGGATAACCCCACCGGGCGCGGCATGATCCTCGACGCGGGCCGCGCCACGCTGGAACTGCTCTCGGTCGATCAAACCGAACTCGTCGACCGGGTTGAGGCGGGGAAGGCGGGCGCTTCCGGGCCGGTGCGCCTGGCGCTTGAAGTCACCGACTCCGAAGCGACCGCCGAGGCGCTGGTTGCTGCCGGGGCGGAGCGCGTCGGCGGGCCGGTGGTCACGCCCTGGCGTCACCGCAACGTCCGCCTGCGCGCGCCGGACGGGATGCAGATCACGCTGTTCACGGTGCTGGACAGCTAGGGGCAGCAAAATACAGCGAAAAGCAGCGGAAAGCAGCTAAAGGCAGCTAAAGGCAGCAAAAGGCAGCTAAAAGCTGCTTTTTAGCTGTTCTTAGCTGTTCTTAGCTGTTCTTAGCTGTTCTTAGCTGTTCTTAGCCGCTCTTGGCTGCTCTTGGCTGCTTTTTGCTGTTCCTAGCTGTTCTTCGCTGCTTTTTGCTGCTCTTTGCTCAGGATCTCCCGCAGATGCTCGCGCCGGGCCGCGCCGGCCAGTGTCTCCAGCCGCCGCACACCGAGCGGGTCGATCTCCTCGCGCAGCAGGCGCAGGTCTTCGGGGGTGGGCGGCGGCGTTTCGTGCACATCGGGCGCGATGGCCAGCTCGAAGCCGGTCTTCGCCTGCACCTGCTCGATGGTCACGCCGGGGTGCAGCGTGACCAGGCGCATCCGCCCGTCCGCCCAATCGAACTGCCCCAGATCGCTGACGAGGTATCGCGGCCCCTGCCCGGCGCGCCGCTGCGGGCTGTGCCCCAGGCCGCTGACGTAGTCCACGCGCGGCACAAAGACGGCGCGCGAGTGGCGCGGGACGTAGAGGTACAGTCGCTCGGAGAATACGCTCACATCCGGCACGCCGCCGGACCCCGGCAGCCGCAGGCGCGGGCGATCGTAGTGGCGCCCGATGGCGAGGTTGTTGGTGTTGCCCGCGGCGTCGATCTGCGCCGGGCGGAAGAACTCTTTCGGCGCGTAGGTGTGCAGCAGGTCGGCGGCAATGGTCACAAAGCTGGCATGAGCCAGCGCCTTGCCCAGCCACAGGGCTTCGGCGTGCGCCAGGCCCAGCGGCGCCCAATCCTGCACCACACCCTGTCCGATGGCCGAGGCGAAGACCGCGCGCGGCGCGTGGGTCCGCTTGGCGAGGATGTACCCCGCCGCGACGAGCGGAGTCGCCAGCCCGTGCGCCAGCAGATCGCCGTCTTCGACCTGCCGGGCGATACAGACGGCGATCAGGTCGTCGACCGCATAGCCTGCGGCAGGTGGCGCATCAGGCGGCATGGGAGCGGCGGTCCTGATCAGTCGCGGCGGCGGCCAAAGACCAGCATAGCGTAATACAGCAGGGTTAGGATCGAGGTGGCGACCGCGGCCACGTAGGTGAAGGCTGCCGCGCGCAGAACCGCTTTCGCCCCGTCGCGGTCCTGCTCGGTGGCGATCAGCCCGCTCTGCTCCAGCATCGCCATGGCGCGGCGGCTGGCGTCCAGCTCCACCGGCAGGGTGACGATCGTGAATAACGTCGCGCCGGCGAAGAGCAGCAGGCCGATCGTCGCCAGGCCGGTTGCGTTGAACAGAACGCCCAGGATGATCAGCATGATCCCGATCGACGGGCCGAACTGGGCGCTGGGGATCAGCAACGAGCGCAGGCCCATCAGCGGGCTGTTCTGCTGGTGCTGCTGGACGTGACCCAGCTCGTGCGCGGCGACAGCCATCGACGCGACAGTTGGCTGCATGGCCACGCCTTGCGATAGCCGCACGACGCCCTTGGTCGGATCATAATGGTCGGTAAGCTGCCCGCCCGTGACTTCCAGCCCGACCGGCTGGACGCTGCCGCTCCGCATGAGAAGCTGGGCGGTCTGGTGGCCGGTCACGCCCCGGCTGTTGCGGATATTGCCCCATTTCTGGTAGGCGTTGCGCACCGCCGCCTGCGCCAGCCCGGTGATCACCAGGGTGGGCAGCATGACAAGCAGGATATAGTTCGGATCGAAGAACATGCCTGTCTCCTTTTTGCGGAAGACCGGCGCCCCGGTTTTGTTTCCCAGGGCGCCCTGAACCACCTGGCTTTCTACCGACTAATTATGCTGTGTCCGGGGTCCGACTGCACGCAAAAAACCCGTTAGAAAGCGCGTGTCTACGGCGCCGACGTCGGCGTTGGGCTGGGAACCGGGGCGCCGGCGCGCGCGTCCTCGGAGCGGGTTAGGTAGTCGATCGCCGCCTCAAGCTGTGTGTCGCCGTCCAGGCCGCGCGTTGGATCGAACGCGACGCGCACGTCCGGCTCGATGCCCACCTCGCTGACCGAGCGCCCGTTGGGCGTGTACCAGCGCGAGATCGTGATGCGGATACCGCCACCGTTGGACAGCTCGCGCCAGACCTGCACCGAGCCTTTTCCGAAGGTTGGCATGCCGATGATCGTCGCCCGCCCGCGATCTTGCAGCGCACCGGCGATCAACTCCGAGGCGCTCGCGCTGCCTTCGTCGACCAGCACCACCATCGGCACTCTGGTCGCGATCGCGTCGCCCAGCGCCTCGTGGGTGTACTCCCGGTCCGGCCCGCGCTCGATCACCACCGGGCCGCTGTCGATGAACGCGCTGGCGACATCGATCGCGGTGGTCAGGTAGCCGCCGGGGTTGGCGCGCACATCCAGGATCAGGCCCTTGAGCGAGTCGCCGCCCATTTCGCGGATCGCGTCGCGCATGGCCTGCCCGGTGCTGAACTCGAACTGGTTCAGGCGGATATAGCCGATCCCATCCTCAAGAATCTCCCAGGCGACGCTGGACACCTTGATGCGGTCGCGCGTCACGTTGAAATAGAGCAGCTCCGGCTCGCCGGGGCGGTGGATGCCCAGGCGCACGACCGTGCCCGCCGGGCCGCGCACCTGCGCGATGATCTCGTTCTGGCCCTGGCTGGTAACATCCTGGCCGTCGACTTCGACGATCGTGTCGCCGGGCCGCAGGCCGGCAGCCTCGGCCGGGGAGCCGGGCATGATCGACACCAGCTCCAGGCCACCCAGGGTTTCGTTCAGGCGGACGGTGGCGCCGATCCCTTCATAGGCACCGCTCATTGACTCGTTGACGCGGTCGAAGGTTTCGGGGTCCATATAGTCCGTGTGGGGGTCGCCCAGCGTGCTGAGCATCCCGCGCAGCGCCCCTTCCATCAGCGCCTCGTCGTCCAGCGGATCGACGTAGTTTTCGTGTAGCAGGGTCCAGGCTTCCCAAAAGGGCGCGAAGATCTCGTCCACTTCGTCGGGCTGGCCGCCATCCTGCGCGCGCGCCGGGCTGCGGCCCGACACGCCGAGCGCGTACCCCGCCAGGAACAACGTGGTGAGCAGCGCCGTCACGGCGCTGAGAGCGATCAGATTCCGGTAAAGGTGTGCACGCCTCATG
The DNA here is from genome assembly GCA_020724465.1 of Thermoflexus sp. GTDB lineage: Bacteria > Chloroflexota > Anaerolineae > Aggregatilineales > Aggregatilineaceae > DYGX01. Next base: position 110,235 of record DYGX01000008.1, on the reverse strand, counting down.
GTGAGGACTCCGTTGCCATTCGCCAACTTGTTCAGATTATACTCACCTTTGGCGGGGATTCGATAAGTGTTAAATGAATCTCAGCCGGGCAGCGCCGCCAGGTAAGCGTCGAAAGCGCCCGCCGCGCAGGCGTCGATATAGCGCAGGATTTCGTCCCCGTCGATGGCATAGTGCGGATAGCACGAAGTCGGCCATGCCCCGCGCGGCACCTCGACCACGTAATCGACCAGAGCGCCGGGCAGGTCGGCCTCGTCCAACCGCTCCACCAGCGTTTCCGCGGTGACGATGACGGTCTGAGCCACGACCGCCAGCTCCAGGTCGATCCCCAGATTCTTGTTCAGGCGCACGTTGCCCCATCGGTCCGCCGCCAGGGCGTGCAAGACGGCCACATCGCAGCCGATGGCGGGGAAGGCAACCAGCTCGTCGCCGGAGTAGGGGTCGCGGACGGTGCGCACGTCCGGCCGCAGGGCGAGCAGGTCCGTCCCCTGCCAGGCTCGCGAGGGCATGAAACCCACCCCGGCCATCCGCGCGCGCATGCCGAAGGCCAGGCTGGCCTCGGACTCCTCGATGACCGTGCAGCGGCCGGCCTGGACCGCCTGCGTGAACATCGGCGCGAACCCGAACGCTTCCAGCCCGAAATAACACGTGCGTGTGCGGCTGACCAGCCCGGCGCCGACCAGCAGGTCCGACTCGTAGGCGGCGGTGATCGCCAGCAGAGTCAGGCCGGCAGGTCGCTCGGAGCGGCGCAGCAGCGCGCGAACAAACGCGACCGGGCGGCGGTAGAGCATGTTGCCGCCGAGCGCCAGGGTCTGGCCGGGCCGGACCAGTGCGGCGGCTTCGTCCAGCGTGATCAGGCGGGTCATGGGGCCTCTGCGTTCCGGAACGGCTCCAGGCTTGGCACGGCCAAGAAAAAACCGCCAGGCTACAGGCACCTGTAACCTGGCCGGTTATCCGCACGGGGCGGGCGATTGTCAGTCGTCGCGGCGCTCTTCAAGCGGCACCCAGGCCAGATCCACCGGGCCGACATAATTACCGCGCGGGCGGATCAGGCGGTTGTCGTTCCACTGCTCGATGATGTGCGCCGACCAGCCGGCGATGCGCGACATGGCGAACATGGGCGTCATCATGTCCGTTTCGATGCCGATGGCGTCGAGCACGATGGCGCTGTAGTAGTCGACATTGGCGTACAGGCTGCGCTCGACAAAATACGGGTCGGCCAGGGCGAGCGCTTCCAGCTCTTCGGCCACACCCAGCAGCACGCATTTCTCCGACGTCCCGCAGATGGCCTGGGCGTGTTGCTTGAGGATCGCCGCGCGCGGATCGGGCGCCTTGTAGACGCGATGGCCCATGCCCATGATGCGGCGGCCCTTGCCCTTCACCTCGCTCTCGAACCACTCTTTGACGCTGGGCGCCGCGGCCACCTCGCGGAACATGCGCATCGCGGCCTCGTTGGCGCCGCCGTGCTTGGGTCCCTTCAGCGAGCCGATTGCGGCCACCACCGCGCTGTACATATCACCCTCGGTGCTGGTCACCACGCGGCTGGTGAAGGTGCTGGCGTTCATGCCGTGATCGGCCAGCAGCACCAGGTAAACGTTGAGGGCGTTCACCTCGGCCTGGCTCGCCTCGTGGCCGTGCAGCATCCACAGGAAATTGGCGGCCAGCCCCAGATCGTTGCGCGGGGCGACCGGTTCTTTGCCGGCGCGGATGCGCGCCCAGGCGGCGATAATCGTCGGGATCTTGGCCGTCAGACTCAGCGCCTTGCGATAATTCGCGTCCTGGCTGTTGTCTTCGGCGTCCGGGTCGTTCAAGCCGATCTGGGAGACAGCGGTGCGCAGCACCGCCATCGGATGCGCGCCGGTGGGATAGCCCTTGAGCGCCTGCAAAATCGACGGGTGCAGCGCGGCCTCGGCGTGCAGGCGCTCCTGCAATTGAGCAAGCTGCGTTTGGGTCGGCAGCTTGCCATACCAGAGCAGGAAGACCACCTCTTCAAAAGACGCGTGCGCGGCAAGGTCGCGGATGTCGTAACCGACGTAGATCAGCTTGCCAATATCGCCAAAGACTTTGCTCAGTCGTGTATCGGCGACAACGACACCCTCAAGTCCCTTTTTCAGTTCTTCTGCCATTGGGTTGAGACTCCTAACAATTCTGCTGTGGAAAACGGATTCAGCCAGGCCGCTACCCCGGTCTACCGTGTGAGCCGTTGCTGGGGATGCCTAAGAACCTGCCACGCAAGGCCAGGGGGTCGGTCCTGCGCTGCCGCGTGTGACAGCAAGGCACAGCCGGCAGGCTTGAACATGGCAAATTCTGCGCTACAGTATAGCACTATGGTATTTTGGGCACAAACGAATTGTGCAAAGCCGCACAGGTGCCCGGCTGCGATGCGGTGCGGCCGCCGCGTTCGCGATTGGCCGCCGGGCGGGTTCGGCGTATTATAGGCGTATTCAAAAGGGGGCAACGGTTCCGGGCAATTCCAACATGGCATAACCACAACAAGAGTTTCTTTTCGCTGCTTGGAGGCACTGCGAGATGACAACATTGGTCTATACCGTTACCGAGACGCTGCGGTATCGGGGCAAGGTGGGGCAGTGGGCCTGGGTGCTGCACCGCATAGCCGGGCTGGGCACGCTGCTCTTTCTCGTTCTGCACGTGATCGACACCTCCTGGGCTGCGTTCTACCCGGAGCTGTACGCGCAGGCGATCCGCGAGTACCAGTCTCCCCTGTTCACCATCGGCGAGTTTGCGCTGGTTGGCTGCGTGGTCTACCACGCCTTTAACGGGCTGCGCATCGCCGTGCTGGACTACAAACCGGCGTGGTGGGCGCACCAGGCGCGCGCCATGCTCTATGTCGTGATCGCGACGGCGGTGGTGCTCATCCCCACCTTCGCGCTGATGCTGCGCCATGTGGTCAACTTCTACCGGGAGAACGAGGATATTGCCGGGCTGGACGAGATCGCCGGGACGATGTCGGAGTTCGTGCTGGGGTTTGTCGTCATTATTGCCGTGGCGCTGGTTCTCTCCGGGCTATATGGGCTGGTCACGCGCAGCGATCGCGGCGTGCGGCTGCCGGGCCGTCTGGAAGCCTCGCTGTGGGGCTTCATGCGCCTGTCCGGCGTGCTGATCCTGCCGCTCGTCTTCGGGCACCTGGCGATGATGCACGTCATTCAGGGCGTGTTCGACATCACCGGCGGCGGGATCGGGGTGATTGGCACGCCGCATGTCAACGAGTCGGGCACGGCGGTCGAGTTCGTCGGGCGGCGCTGGGATTATCTGGTGGCCGGCGTGGCGATCTGGCGTGTCTACGACGGTTTCCTGCTGGCGCTGGCGCTGGTTCACGGGTTCAACGGGCTGCGCTACGTGGTCAACGACTACGCAACCCGTCCCGTGGTCAACCGCGCGCTGAACTGGGCGATCCTGTTCGGCATGGTGGCGCTGATCGTGCTGGGCGCGGCGGCGCTGCTGGCCGGGGTCGACGAAACGGCGTATGAGATAGCAACTGATATCACCTTCGGCCACTGAGCCGGGCTACGTACACTTTGAGGGACATCATGCAGAAACATCAGTATGACGCAGTGATCGTCGGGGCGGGCGGGGCCGGCCTGATGGCGGCGCTGTACGCGTCGCGCGGGGTCAAGACGGCCGTGATCAGCAAGCTGTATCCTACCCGCTCGCACACCGGGACCGCGCAGGGGGGCATCGGCGCGGCGCTGGGCAACGTGGAAGAAGATAGCCCGCTTTACCACGCCTTCGACACGGTCAAAGGGGGCGACTATCTGGCCGATCAGGACGCGGCGCTGCTGCTGGCCGAGCAGGCCATCGACGCCGTGATCGAGCTGGAGCACCTCGGCCTGCCGTTCGACCGCACGCCCGATGGGCGCATCGCGCAGCGGCGCTTTGGCGGCCACACCTCTGGGTTTGGCGAGAAGCTGGTCCGGCGCGCGTGCCACGCCGCCGACCGCACCGGCCATATGATTTTGCAGACGCTCTATCAGCAGTGCATCAAAAACGACGTGACCTTCTTCGACGAGTATCACGTCGTGGATCTCATCCGCAGCGGCGACGGCATCGCGGGGGTGGTCGCGGTCAACATCGACGACGGCGAGCTGCATATCTTCCACAGCAAGGCGGTGCTGTTCGCCACCGGCGGCTGGGGGCGTGTCTGGGAAGTGACCAGCAACGCGCACACGCTCACCGGCGACGGCAACGCCATCACATTTCGGCGCGGGATTCCGATGCAGGATATGGAGTTCTTCCAGTTCCATCCCACCGGCATCTACCGCATGGGCATCCTGCTGACCGAGGGCATCCGCGGCGAGGGCGGCGTCCTGATCAACGACCGGGGCGAGCGCTTTATGGAACGCTACGCGCCGCACGTCAAGGACCTCGCCAGCCGCGATGTCATTTCCCGCGCGATCTACCTGGAGATCCAGGCCGGGCGCGGGATCAAGGGCCGGCGCTACGTCCACCTGGACGTCACGCCCGAAACGGTCAACCGCTATCTGGCCGAGGCCGGGGAAGACCGGCGCATCACCGCCGAATATCTGGAAACCAAGCTGCCGGAAATTCTGGAGCTGTGCCGCACGTATCTGGGTGTCGACCCGGTCAAGGAGCCGATGCCAGTTCAGCCGACCGCGCACTACGGCATGGGGGGCATCCCCACCGACCTTGACGGGCGCGTGATCGTCGACGCGCAGCGCACGCCCATGCCCGGCCTGTACGCGGCAGGCGAATGCGCCTGCGTGAGCGTCCACGGCGCGAACCGGCTGGGGACCAACAGCCTGACCGACCTGATCGTGTTCGGGCGGCTGTCGGGGATGCACATGGTCGAATACTGCAAGGGGGCGGACTGGCTGCCTCTGCCGGACGACCCGGCCGGGGAAGTGGCGGCGGAGCTGGAGCGCATCCGCCAGGCCAGCGGCAAGCGCAAAGCATATGAGATTCGTTCCGAGATGCAGCACCTGATGATGGATCATGTCGGCGTCTTCCGCACCGCCGAGGGGATCCAGCAGGCGATCGACGGGGTGCGCCGGCTCAAGGAAGAATACAAGACCGATCTTGCCATCGACGACCGGGGCAAACGTTTCAACACCGATATGCTGGAAGCCTGGGAGTTGGGCTGCCTGCTGGACATCGCCGAGGTGACGGCGGTCAGCGCGCTGGCCCGCACCGAGAGCCGCGGCGCGCACTCGCGCGAGGACTATCCCCAGCGCGACGACGAGAACTGGCTGGTTCACACCCTCGCCTACCCAACGGACGATGGCGGAATCCGGCTTGATCATAGCAAGGCGGTCGATATGTCGCTCGCCGAGAAAGATCCTCGCTTCAAGCCAAAAGAGCGAGTCTACTAGGGCGCACCAACGGAGAGGACAACCATGCGGGTCACACTGCGCATCCGGCGTTTTAACCCGGAAACAGACCGGAAGCCCTATTGGGGCGAGTATACACTCGACAACTGCGAGCCGAACGACCGCGTCCTGGAGCTGTTGCACCGTGTCAAGTGGGAGCAGGACGGCACGCTGGCCTTTCGCCGCTCGTGCGCGCACGGCATCTGCGGCTCGGACGCGATGCGGATCAACGGCGTCAACCGGCTGGCCTGCAAAGAGCTGGTCATGCGCCTGGGCGAAGGCGACCACATCAAAATTCAGGTCGAGCCGATCCTGGGCCTGCCGGTGATCAAGGACCTGGTGGTGGATATGGAGCCGTTCTTCGCTCACTTTCGCCAGGTGATGCCCTATCTTGTCAACGACAGCCCGCCGCCCGCCGATGGCCGCGAGCGCCTGCAAAGCCCGGAAGCCCGCGCGCGCTACGACGACACGACCAAGTGTATCCTGTGCGCCTGCTGCACGGCGGCCTGTCCCAGCTTCTGGGCCAATGGCGACTACGTCGGCCCGCAGGCGATCGTCCAGGCGCACCGCTTTATTTTCGACGACCGCGACCAGGCGACCGATGAGCGTCTGAAGATCATGGCCGACCCGGACGGCGTGTGGCGCTGCCGGACGATCTTCAACTGCACCAGCGCCTGTCCGCGCGGGATCGAGGTGACGCGCGCCATTGGCGAGGTCAAGCTGGCGATCCTGCGCGGCGGGCGCGACGTCGGGCAGGCCGGCGAAGCGAAGAGCTAGCCCGGCGGGCGAAACACGGCTGGCAGGGCGCCGTAGAGTTTCGTACAATCCGCACCAGAGACAGTCTGCTGCCTCACAGGCCTGTGCCGCCGGCGGGAAGGCTTTCTCGCCGGCGCGCGTGTCGGGTGGAGAGGGTGAAGGATGCTGGTTCTTCTTGAGGGAAACATCGCGGCTGGCAAGACAACCCTCGGTGAGCGGCTGGCCGCCAGCCAACATTTTACGTTCATCCCGGAACCGCTGGCGCAGTGGCAGACGGGATACGCGGCGAACCTGCTGGAACGCTTCTACACCGACACGCCGCGCTGGGCGTTCACCATGCAGATCGGGGCGTTCGTGACACGGGCCAGGGCGATGGCACAACACCAGCCCGGCGCCAACTCGGTCTTCGAGCGGTCGATCTACTGCGACCGCTATGTCTTCGCCAAGAACCTCTACGAGCACGGCTTGCTCGACGAGACCGAGTGGGGCGTCTACCTGCAGTTCTGGGAGTATGCCTCGGCGGTGGTGCCCCGCCCCGACGCGATTCTCTACCTGCGCACCCCGGCGGAAGAATGCTACCGGCGCTTGCAGGTCCGCGCCCGCGCCGAAGAAGTCGCCGTCTCGCTGGACTATTTGCGGCAGCTTGAAGCGCAGCACGACGCCTGGCTGCTGAACCCGGCGACCGAGCAGCCGGTGATCGTGCTGGACGGCCTGCGCGCGTGGGATCCGGAAGACGTGCTGCGCCAGCTTCTGGACGCTGTGCCTGGGGGAGCGCGATGAGCATGGACTCGCCGGGCAAAGGGATCATCCTGGTGGTCGACGACGAGTGGGCGAACCGCGAAATGCTGCGCGCCTATCTTAAGCGCGCCGGCTACGAGGTGCAGGAAGCCAACAGCGGCGAGCAGGCGTTGGTGCAGGTCGCGCAGACCCCGCCGCACCTGATCATGCTCGATGTCAACATGCCGCTGATGGACGGCTACGAAACCTGCCGGCGCCTTAAGCAGAATGAAGCGACCCGGAACATCCCGGTCTTGATGGTCACGGCGCTGGACGACACGGCCGGTGGCGAGCAGGCTCAGGCGGCGGGTGCGGACGGCGTGGTCCGCAAGCCGTTCGACGTCCGGGCGCTGCTGGCGACTATCGAAGGGCTGCTGGCGGTAGAATAAGAAACGCCGCCCAGGCGGCGGGCAAGCGTCTTTGTGTCCGCAGCGGACTTCGGTTATTGTTGAACTGGTGTGGCGCCTCAGCAGGGGGGTTGGGGCGCGGTCCCACGGGTTCTTCGCGTGACGCGCGCTCTGACAGCCGGATCGTACGCCTGGCACGATGTCTCATTACCGGTCATCTGGTCCATCACCTGTGCTGATCGTTCTGATCGGCGCGCTGATCGTCTTCGGCGGGTACTACGTCTGGACCGGGATGCTGCGGTTTTTCCAGGATCAAGGCAACATCACCGCGCAGGTCACGCGGCAGGCGCTGGCGACCGGCACCGCCCGGAGCGTGCCGGATGGGCTGAGCGCGCTGCCGACGGTGGCCGGGTTCGCCACGTATACGCCGCTGCCCCCCTGTCAGTGGTTCGAGGTGACGGCCGAGCGCGCGCGTTATCGCCAGTGTCCCAGCGAGGATAATGACTTGTGCCCCGCGCGCGATAGCCTGCCCTTCGGGACGCGCGTTTGCGTCTACGAGCGCTCGAAAGACAACCCGGAGTGGTACGTCGTCGAGCTGAATCCCGAAGGTGCGTTCCGCGACATCGTCTACATGCACGAGAGTGTGATCAAGGCCGTCAACCCGACCCCCACCCCCACACGCACCTTTACGCCGCTGCCGACCATCACGCCGACGCCGTCCGACACGCCCGGCCCGGTGCTGACCCCCACACCGACACTGACGCCAACTTTCACCGACACGCCCGACCCCGCCACCCCGCCGACTGCCACGCCAACGCTCACCCCGCTGCCGACGCTGCCTCAGGTGATCATCTGAGGCGGCGGCAGCCTGCCGTGCGACAGAATTCCCACGACAAACGTAAAAACGGGTATACTGAAGATCGCACGACAGAGGGGTGGGACATCCTTATGACGCAGAGCCAACTGACTCCGATTGACGCGCCGCAGCACGTTCTGGCCATTGTCAATCCGGCGGCGGGGTCGAAACGGGGCAAAGAGGTTATCGAGCGCCTCTCGCAGGTCACCACACCGCGGATCACCCTGCACGTCACCACACCCGACTTTGATTTCGCGTCCGCGATCCGCGAGGGGGTCGCCAACGGCGCGGACCGCATCCTGGTTGCCGGGGGCGACGGCACGTTGATGGACGGCGTATCCGGCGCGCACCGGGCGCTTGGGCGCGATATCCTGCCGTTCTCGTGGGTGCCGGTGGGCACCGGCAACGTGGTATCCGGCTTTCTGGGCCTGCCCCACCGGCTGGACGCCGCGCTGAAGCTGGCGCTGGGGCCGGGCCTGCTGCGCCGCATCGACCTGGCGAAAGTCGGCGATCGCTGCTCGGTGCTGCGCGTCTCGACCGGGTTTGAGGCCGAGGTGGCCTACAACGTCACCCGCGAGGATAAAGACCGCCTGGGCATCCTGGCCTACGGCATTTCGGGCCTGCGCTCGCTGCGCCAGACGCGGGTGATCGAATACCTGATCTCGCTCGACGGCCAGCCGCCGATCAGCGTCGAGGGCATCATGGCGTTCATCACGGCGACCGGCGCGCTGACCTGGATCAACGGTATCTCAGTTATCAACGAAGCGATCCAGCCCGACGACGGATTGCTCTACGCGGGGGTGCTGCGCCCACTCAATCCGGGACGCGTGTTCAATAGCGTCACGAATCTGGTCGCCGGCAGCGGCTTTCCCCCGGAGTCGATTATCTACTTCTCCGCGCGCAAGCGGATTGTGATCGACACCCGCACCCCAGAGCCAACCCAGATCGACGGCGATCCGCTTGGCACGACGCCCATCGTCGCCGACCTGATGCCCAAAGCCCTGCCCATCGTGGTGACGCGCAGCCGCCGCTGGCTCCCGCTTAGCTTCGAGTGGTTCTCGCACGAGCAGGCCGAGGACAAATAGCGCGGCGCGCCGCCGACAGGGCGCTCCACCCGCCGCCCGTCTCGATCATTCCTTGCTCCGTCTCGCCTGGCGGTCTATTCAATGGATCGCGCGGATGTCGGGTCACGCCCCGGATTCGGGCATCAGAAGGGGGGGCAGGTCGCGCAGTGCGTAGGCGGCGCGCGTGCCCGGCCAGGTGAGCAGGCTGCCGTCGACGCGGTGAATGCGACCGGTTCGCGCGGCGGGAATGTCGAGCGCTGCGAACAGGTCGGCGGCGTCTTCGCCGAACGGGTATGGCTCGTCGGGCAGCAGCACCACCTCGGGCTGCGCCGCGATGATCTCGTCCAGCGTCACGCGCGGGTAGCGGCGGTCGCGCCCGGCCACACGCGGATCGTCGTCCGGCAGCGGATCGGCCTGGCCCAGGTCGGCGGCCAGCGGGAAGCGGCGCTCGCGGTCGGCGAAGACGTTCGCGCCGCCGCACACCCGCAGCACGTCGTGGGCGTAGGTGTCGCGGTTGAACGTCATCCACGGGTCGCGCCAGATTGGGGCAAAGACGCGCACCGGCTCGATGGCCTGCGACGCGCTGAGCGTGTAGTCGTAGGCGCGCTCGATCTCGCGCACGCGCGGGACCATCACCGGGTGGTCGAAGATGTACATCACGCTCCACAGCAGATTGAGCGTCTCAAACAGGCTGCGCGGGCCGGTGACCCACAGCGCCAGCCCGGCGGCGCGCAGCGTTTCCGCGTCCTCGCGGCGGTTCTCCTCGTCGCTCACAATCACCAGGTCCGGCGCCAGCGCGATGATCTGGTCGCAGTCCGGGTTTTTGGTCCCGCCGACGCGCGGCAGATGATCGAGCGCCCCCGGCGGGCGCGTGCAGTAATCGGTGATGGCGATCAGACGGCTGCCCAGGTCGAGGTCAAAGAGCGTTTCGGTCATGCTGGGCACCAGCGACACCACGCGGCGCGGCGGCGTGTCCACCGGTGACTCGTAGCGCGAGGCGTAGGTGTGGTTGGCGGCTGCCCGATCGGCCATGCTTAACTCCTGGTGCGCTCGATCGCCTGCTCGCGCTCCGGACCGACGCTGATGAGCGAGACGGGCACGCCGGCCAGCGCCTCGACACGCTGCACGTAGGCTTGCGCCGCTGCGGGCAGGTCCTCGAAGCAGCGCACCCCGCCGAGGTCGTCGGTCCAGCCGGGCAGCGTCTCGTACACCGGCACGGCCTGCTCGAACGTCCCGGTATGGATCGGCAGCGTCTGCGTTCGCCCGTCCGGCAGGTCGTAGGCGGTGGCGAGCGCGAGCGGATCAAAGCCGGTCAGCACATCGAGTTTGGTGAGGATCAGCTCGGTGAAGCCGTTGACGCGCGCGGCGTAGCGTAGGGCGACTGCATCCAGCCAGCCGCAGCGGCGCGGGCGGCCGGTGGTCGTGCCATATTCGCGTCCAGTGGCGCGCAGCCGGTCGCCGGTCGGGTTGTTTTGCTCGGTGGGGAACGGGCCGCCACCCACCCGCGTGGCATAGGCTTTGGCGACGCCGATCACCCGGTCGACCTGGCGCGGGCCGAAGCCCAGCCCGGTCAGCGCGCCCCCGGCAATCGGCGACGAACTGGTGACGTAGGGATAGTGGCCGTGATCGAGATCGAGCAGCGTGCCCTGCGCGCCCTCGCACAGCAGCCGCCCGCCGGATTCCAGCAAATCGTGCACGATGGCGACCGTATCGGCCAGGTAAGGGCGCAGAAACGCCGCCGCCTGGCCGTACTCCAGCCCAAGATCGCCGGTGGTGGTCGATTCCAGGCCGTACTGCGCGCTCAGCAGATGGGCGGCGTCTTCGGTGGCACGCTGCACGCGCGCGGCAAAGCGGTCCGGGTCGAGCATATCCGCCACCAGCAGGCCGGTGCGGGCGGCCTTGTCCTGATAGGCCGGGCCGATGCCGCGCCGCGTCGTGCCGAGCGACGCCTTGCCCAGCGCCCGCTCGCGCGCCCCATCCAGCTCCAGGTGCGCGGGGACGATCACGTGCGCGCGCAGGCTGACATGGATCCGCTCCGGCGAGATGTCGATCCCCCGCTCGTCGAGCAGCCTCAGCTCGTGCACCAGCCGGATCGGGTTGATCACCATGCCGCTGCCGAGGATGCAGCGCACATGCGGGTGAATCACGCCCGACGGCACCAGATGCAGTTGGAAGGTCTGCCCGCCAACGCTGACGGTGTGCCCGGCGTTGTCGCCCCCGGCATAGCGGGCCACCGCGTCGGCGTCGCGCGCCAGCCAGTCGGCGATGCGCCCTTTGCCTTCGTCGCCCCACTGCGCGCCTACCAGAATCGTCGCTGGCATTGTGCTATGTCTCCCCTGCGAGATGCAACCCTGGATCATAATGCTGGCCGAGCGAGACGGTCACAGCGCCGTTGCCCAGCACCTCGACCTCGCCCCGCGGCCCGAAGGCGATCCCCGCGCCGCGGCTCAAGCCCAACCCGTAGCCCTCGGGGATGCTGCGCACCCACTCGCGCAGCGCCGCGGCCTGGTCGGGCGTGTAGCCGGGCAGAACGACCGCCGACGCCAGCCACCCAAACCCCTCGACCAGCGCGCCCCGTTCGACCACGGCGGCGCCCAAGAGCGCGGCGGTCGAGCCGGGCGCGTAGATGGTCGCGCCCTGGCTGAAGGCTTCTTCCAGCCCGCGCAGTCCCGCGCCGCTCAGCCCTTCGCGCAGGATTTCGGGATGGGGGCCGTCGCCGAGGATGATCACGCCCGCCTCGCTGATCTGCTGGTAGAGCGCGTCTTCTCCCTCGCCCGCCAGATCGACCAGATATCCCGTCCGGGCGCCCATCTCGCGCAGCGCGTCCATATGGTGGTCGGCGGTTTCAATGTCGCTGGCGGCCCAGATGTACGCCAGCGGCGCCTGGGAGAGAGTGCGGGTGAGCATGGCAGCCTCGATGGCCTGGACGTCGGCGTCCAGCCAGCTCCCGCCGCCGGAAAGCACGATCCAGCCGCTGCCCGGCCGCCACCTGAAGATGTTGACCTGGGGCATCAGTTCGCGCTCGCTGCTGCTTCGTCAGCCGCTGGGTAGCCGGGCAGCACATAGGATGCCACGGCGGCGGCCATCAACTCCACGGCCAGAGGAATCACCGCCTCGTCGAAATCGAAACGTGGGTGGTGGTGCGGATAGTCCAGCCCGCGCGCCGGGTTCGACGAACCGACAAAGAAATAGGTACCCGGCACGGCATCCAGGAAGTAGGCCATATCCTCGGCGAACATGGTGTGCATATCCGTTACCTGCTCAAGATCGGGCCGCATCTGCCGGAACAGACGCCGCAGCCGCTCCGTGACAGCCGGATCGTTGGTGACCGGCGGCATCAGATCGCGGATCTCCAGCTGGGCGGTGCAGCCATGCGCGGCGGCGACGCCCTGCGCGATCTCCCGCATCCGCGCCTCAAGCAGCGCGCGGATCTCCGGGCGGAACATGCGAATCGTGCCGCGCAGCTCGGCGCGCGAGGGGATCACGTTGAAGGCTGTGCCGGCTTGAAACGATGTCACCGAGATCACGGCGTGCTCGACGGGGGGCACGCTGCGCGTGATGACGGTTTGCAGGGCGGACACGATGGCGCTGGCAGCCACGATCGGATCGCGGGTTTCGTGCGGCGCCGCGCCGTGCCCGCCGCGCCCCTCGACGCGGATGGAAAAGTCGCCCGCCCCGGCCATGAAGGGTCCGGCGGTCAGCGCCAGCACGCCGACGGGTGACTCGTTCCACAGGTGCAGCCCCAGCGCGACGTCGGGCGTGGGGTGTTCCAGCACTCCATCGGCGATCATGGCGTTTGCGCCGCGGCCCAGTTCCTCGGCGGGCTGGAAGATGAACTTGACGCGGCCCGCGATCTCGGCGCGGCGCTCGCTGAGCAACTCGGCGACGGCCAGCGCGATTGTGGTGTGGGCGTCGTGGCCGCAGGCGTGCATCACGCCGGGCGTCTGCGAGGCGTAGTCGGTGGTGTTTTCTTCGGTGATCGGCAGCGCGTCCATGTCGGCGCGAACCAGCACAGTCGGGCCGTCGCGCCCGCCTTCGAGCAGCCCGACGACACCTGTCTGTCCGACGCCGGTCTGCACTTCCAGGCCCAGCCGGTTGAGCGCGGCAGCGACGATCCCCGCCGTCCGCACTTCGTGGAAGCCCAGCTCCGGATGGCGGTGCAGATCGCGCCGGCGCGCGATCCAGCCCTGCTGGCGCTCGGCGATAAGCGGGGTGAAGACGGTGGTCATGCGGCTGCCTCACTCTAGCCCAGATGAAAGACGCGGAACGCCTCGGTATAGCGCACGCCATCCCCGGCGAACTGGGGGTCGACGTTCTCGCGCTGGCGGCGCGCCATCTCATCCAGGTCGGCGATCTGGCTGACGTGCTCGCGCAGGGCGGCGATCTTGGTTTCCAGAAAATCGGTTACATCAACCTTGACCGTTGGCTCGTGCGTGCCGCACAGATAGACCTGGCGGACGATGTGCGGCTGCAGCCCTTCGTCGCGGTATAGCTCCGGGAAATTCAGATGATCGCGGGCGGCGGGGAAGACCGCGTCCAGCGCGGCGTCGCCGATCGCCCGGTGGTCGGGATGGTTGAGGTAGTGCGTGCCGTACCAGCGCGCGGTCGGGTCGTTGGTGACGACGATATCGGGCCGCTTGAGCCGGATCAGGCGCGTGAGCTGGCGGCGCAGGTCAAGCGTGGGCTGCAACTCGCCGTCGGGATAGCGCAGGAAGACGACCTCTCGCACGCCGAGGCGCGCGGCGGCTGCGCGCTCTTCGGCCTCGCGCAGCTCGATGAGCGCCTCGCTGGTCATTGAAAAGTCGTTCGAGCCTTTGTCGCCGCTGGTCGCCAGCACAAAGACGATGTGCCGTCCTTCGGCGGCCCATTTGGCGAACGTGCCCCCGCAGAAGAACTCGGGATCGTCCGGATGTGCGAAGATGCCCATCACACGCTGGAGCGGGGCATCCTGAGCCGGGGTAGTCATCGGTCGGGCTGTCCTTTATGGGCTGGAATCCGTCCGGCGCCGGGAATGGCGCGAGCGCCCACCGCGCCGCCGCCGGTCGTGGCGGCGCCGCCCGCCCGATTCGGGCGCGGCCCGGTCGGCGCCGGTATCGCCGGGTCGTTCCGGGCGCGGGGTGGGCGGCGTGACCGCGCCGGAGTCCAGATCGGCTTCGTCTTCCTCAATGTCAAGCGCGGCCTCGGCGGCCGGGGCGTTCTGGCGCGCGCCGCAGTCGCACCCGCCGTTTTCGTGCTTGGAGCACCCGGCTTCGGCTTTGGCTTTCAGGGCCTCGTACTCGTCCAGCGGGATGATGTCCTCGCGCTGGACGACATAGCGTGTTTCGTCGACCAGCACGGTCACCGCATCGCGCAGCGGGTGCACGTCGATCACTTTGCCCTCGCCGTGCGGCGTGCCGACGCGCTTGTTGCGCTTGGGCAGCCCCTTGCGCGCCTCGACATACTGCTCGTATTCGTAGATCAGGCAGCAGCGCAGCCGCCCGCACATGCCCGTGATCTCCGACGGGTTGAGCGAGATGCCCTGCGCCTTCGCCATCTTGATCGAGATCGGGCTGAAGTCGGTCAGGAAGGTGCTGCAGCAGCGCGGGATGCCGCAAGCGCCCATCCCGCCCAGCAGCTTGGCGACATCGCGCGGGCCGATCTGGCGCAGCTCAACCTGCGCCTTGAAGCTGCGCCGCAGCGCGATGCGCAGCCGCGTGGTGTTGACCTTGTCCTCGGCGCTGAACAGAAACGTGAGCAGCGAGCCGTCGAAATTATACTGCGCGGCGACGAACTTGGCGTTTTCGTAGCCGCCGATCTCGGCAGCCTTTTCGCGGCACGTGATCAGCGCCTCGACTTCGCGCGCTTTCCACAGCTTCTGCATCATCATATCTGCCGGCGTAGCCTTGCGCAGAATGGGCTTGTACTCGCGCGGCGAGTCGTCTTCATCGGCGCGCATGAGCTTCATGACCTGGCCCATCTGCTTGCCGCGGGCGGTTTCGACGATCACGAAATCGCCCACCAGCAGATCGGGCAGGTGGCTGCTGCCGAAATAGTAGAGCTTGCCGACTTCGTGAAAGCGCACGGCAGCAATTGCGCTGGTAACGGCCTGCGTTGGGTCTTCAGTGTAGAGTGTCATGACCAGTGGCCTTCAAGTCTCGGTTTCAGGGCGCGTCTGCTCCATCATGACGCCAGTCAACTATAAAAGATGTACCCGGCCTTTGCAACAGGTTCGGGCGGGCGCGCGGCCTGGCGCAGACGTTGTAGAAACCGGGGGATCGGTGTATGCTGATGGACGTGGCTGAACCGGCCGCCCAAACGCGAGCAGGGATGGCGAAGAGAGGAACATGAGGTTATGGCGCACAACCGCTCCCGATCCCGGTTGAGGCTTTTGCTGCTGGTGGTGGCCGTCGCGCTGAGCGCGTCCGCATGCTACAAGAACGCCGGCGACAACCTGGAGCCGACCTCGAACCGCGTCAATCTGCAAGACCTGCAACCGACCCTGACCGCCACATCTGAGGCGACGATCGGGGCCAGCCCCACCCCTTCGCGCGAGCCGCTCCAGGCGACGCCGACCGGGGGCGGGCCGGGTTTGCCGGTGCAGGTCACGACACCGACCGTCGCGCTCGGCGATATCCTGCCGACTCAAGGCACGCCGGCGGCGACGCAGGTGCGCATCACCACGCCGAGCATGAGCGACATCATCCCCACCAACACGCCCGCGCCGACAATTGACCCAACCTTGCTGCCGACCCCTACCCCGCTGCCCCCCGAGGCGAACCCCTGCGTGCACGTCGTCCGGTCGGGCGATACGCTCTTTTCCATCGCACGCGACAACGACGTGACGCTGGACGCGCTGGTCGCAGCCAACACAGCGCTTCTGACCGCCGGCCAGTTCACGACGCTGCAGATCGGCTGGGAACTGGTCCTGCCGGGCTGCGGCACGCCCACGCCGGCGGTGGCGGCCCCGGCAGATCAGCCTGCCGCGCCGGCTGCCGGCCCGACGATTCACATCGTGCAGAGCGGCGACACAGTTTATTCGATTGCGCGGCGCTACGGCGTCGACCCGCAGGCGATCATCGCGGCGAACAACCTGGTCAACCCCAATGCGCTCAGCGTCGGCCAGCAACTGGTTATTCCTGCGCCATAAGCCCGGCAGCGCCCATGCGGAGCGCCCCGCCGGGGCGCTCTGTTTTATTAAGGGCAGGCAGCTTTCTGGCAGGCCGGCGTGCGCCCACGCCGCGCCGGTCGGTGGCTGCGCGGGCGCATGGCTGCGGCAAATAAGGTCGCCTGTCGTGCACAAGCGATTATGTTAGCGTAAACATATTATGATTGTCTGAAGCAAGGATTGTGATGCGCGTGGAACCTTCCCTTGGGAGAATTGCCCCTCTTGACAAAAGCCACAACTTATGTTAGCGTAAACATTGCAGGTTATTAGCAACTGGATGTTTTTGTGGTCCCGTGGACCGTTTTGTCTATGCTTACCGCCCCGTTTGTCCGCCGCCTGACCGGACCAGTGGCCGTCTCAGCCGGGGAAAGCTCTTTTCGTCCGCAGGGTACTGAAGCTGACTGAGGGTGCTTTGGCGGAATCCGCCGCCGGTAGTCCGTCGCTCGTACCGACCGCATCAGAACTCGATCGAAGATCATCACAGCGTCAGAAACCAGATACAGCGTCCGAGATAGCGCATCGAAGAATCTCACCGTCCTGCCTGGTCTTATCCGGCGTCATGGCCGGAAAGATAAGTACATCGGTAAGGTGGGTTTAAAGGAGATTTGATGATGAAACTCTCAAGTGCCGCGTTCGCTGTTCTGATCGTTATGCTGGCCATTGGTCTCGCGCTGACCCCTGAGACGGCCCTGGCCCAGGGCTCGATCCAGTCGCGACCCTATGGCACCACTTCCGATGGGATTGACGTTGAGGAATACACCCTGACGAACGCCAACGGGATGGAAGTCAAGATCATCACCTACGGCGGGATCATCACCTCGATCCGCGTGCCCGATCGCTACGGCAATATGGCGAATGTCACCCTGGGATTCTCTAATCTCGAAGACTACGAAACCCTCAACAGCTCGTACTTCGGGGCCATCATTGGCCGCTATGGGAACCGCATCGCGAACGCCCGCTTCACGCTGGAAGGCGTGGAATATACGCTGGCGGCCAACAACGGCCCGAACTCGCTGCACGGCGGCCTGAAGGGCTTCGACAAGGTCGTCTGGGAAGCCGAAGAGGTCGAGGCTGAGGATGGCGTCGCCCTGTCGCTGCACTATCTCAGCGCTGACATGGAAGAAGGCTTCCCTGGCAACCTGGACGTCACGGTGGTCTACACCCTGACCGACGCCAACGAGCTGCGCATCGACTACACGGCCACCACCGACAAGACCACGGTCGTGAACCTCACCAACCACGCCTACTTCAACCTGGCGGGCGAGGGTACCAGCTCGATCGGCAATCACATCCTGATGATCAACGCGGACCGCTACACCCCGGTCGACGAGACGCTGATCCCCACGGGCATCGAGCCGGTGGAAGGCACGCCGTTCGACTTCCGCACGCCGCGCCTGATCGGGCCGCAGCAGCGCGTCCCGCACCAGCAGATCATCTATGGCCGCGGCATCGACCACAACTTCGTGCTGAACCGGCCCAGCCCCGACGACACGTCGCTGATCCTGGCGGCGGTGCTCTACGAGCCGAACTTTGGCCGCACGCTGGAAGTCTGGACGACCGAGCCGGGCCTGCAGGTCTACTGCTCGAACTGGGTCGGCCAGTGGGAGAACCCGATCAACTTCGGCCCCAGCGGCAACTTCTACCGCCAGGACGAGGGCTGCGCGCTGGAGACGCAGCACTTCCCGGACTCGCCGAACCAGCCGGACTTCCCGTCCGTGGTGCTGACGCCGGATGACGTCTACCAGACCACCACAATCTTCAAGTTCGACGTCGACTGATCTGGCCTGGCTGGCAGAGCGTTTCAGCGGCGGGCGCGCAGGGATGTGCGCCCGCCCGCTTTACGGTGAGAGTGCGGCAGCGCCGGGATCACAAAACCGGCAGCGTGCCGGCTGCCGGTCTGCCCGTGTACCCCCACCAGGATTCGAACCTGGGCCTTTGCCTCCGGAGGGCAACGCTCTATCCCCTGAGCTATGGGGGCGTACGGGTTCAATTGTACCAGCCTGTGGCGGATCGTCAAGCCTGCGGCGGCGCGGCGGGCGCGTCGTCCGCCAGCATCGGCGCAACTTCTGCCCGCGTGTATTTGATCAGATCATCGGTCGCGATCCTGAGCAGCGCGTTGATGCCGCCACCCCCCGCATAGACGACGTCGTGCGCCTGCACCGCCGGGTCGATAAAGGCGGGCATGGGCGTTTTCAGGCCCAGCGGCGGGACGGTTCCCACGCTATAGCCGGTCAGGCGCTGGACCTCGTCGGCGTTGGCCAGGCGAACCTTCTTGGGGCTGATGTTGAGCCGCTTCGCCAACTTGTTGGGGTCCACCCGGCGCATCCCGCACCCGTACACCACGAACGGCGTGCCATCCACCAGGAAGACGACCGATTTCACGATCTGATCCGGCTCGACGCCCAGCGCCCTGGCCGCGGCGGCGACGGTGGGCGTGGGCGCGCCGGGGAAGATCACCTCGGCCGGGATGCCCTGGTCCGCCAGATACGCCTGCAGGTTTTCGGGCGTGAGCGGCTGCTGGACGCGCTCATCCGAGGTTTCGACAAAGAAGATCTCCGCGTCTGGGGCGAAGTCCATCAAATCCTTGCCGGCGGCCACGCCTTCGGGCGAGGTCAGCGCGGTGTCGAGGGCGGCGAAGTCGTCGAAAGCGACCGCGATCGTGCGCGTGTAGCGGGGCGAGCCGGTCGGGCTGCCGATCACCGCGCCGTCTTCGATCTGCCGCACACCGGGCATCTTGGCAAGCAGCGCCAGACTGCGCGTGTAGCGCACGTCGAACGTTGCCGCATGGTCCGGAGAAGGGAAGAGAATGACCAGTTTGACCATGACTGCGCTTCTTTCGTGGTTGAGAGGCTGCGGCTCAGCGGCGGCGCCGGACACTGCGCCCGAAGATTACGCCGACCAGAAAGGCGATCAGGACCGCCTGCCACGGCTTGGACTGGACCAGCCCGGCAGCGTCCCCGCCGATCTGGTCGAAAGTGTGACCGTGCAGGTAGACGGCGGCGCGCTCCAGACTGCGCGAAAGCTGCTGCGCCTGCTGGATCGCCACGCTGTCGCCCAGGCGGTAGGCTTCGGCGCGGATATTCTCCGCGGCGGCGATAAGCTGGTCGGCGGCGCTGGCTTTCGTGGCATAGGCGCGCTGGATGACGCCCCGGCGAGCCTCGCGCAGCGGCGTGCGCGGGCGGTTGCCTTCGGCGGCAGGCGGAACCGTATCGGGCGGCATGAGGCGCTCCTTTCTGCCCGGCGGCGCGGACCGGTCCGGTTGTGAGCCGCCGGTAAACATGCTAGGATCCAGCCAACTATACCCGATCCAGGCCATATGCTTCCAGCCCGGTGCGCCAAGTGTTACGAGGTGGCCGATCATGACTGCTCCCAATGTTCCCTATTCGCACCCACTTCCCCGCGCCCGCCGCGCTGCGCGCCCCGCGCGTCGCCCGAAACCGTGGCTTGTTCGCCTGCCGCTGCTGATCGTGTCGGGCGTGGTCTTGCTGGTGCTGGTGCTCGTCATGTTGCTGGCGGGCTACCAGTTTGCCTACCGCGACCAGATTTACCCCGGCGTGTCTACCGTCTTCGATGTGAACCTGGCAGGCATGACGCGCGACGAGGCCATTGTCGCGCTGGAGCGGCGCTTCAGTTATGACCAGGACGCGCGCTTTACCTTCCGCTATGGGGACGCGGAATGGACGCTGACTGCCGGCGAGCTGGGCGTGACGTTTGACGCGGCGGCGACCGTCAACGCGGCCTACCGGGCGGGGCGGAGCGGCGGCTGGCTCTCCAACCTGGCCGATCAGCTCGACATATGGCTCAACGGCTATCCGGTCGCCCCGGTTATCACCTACAACCAGACCGAGGCTCAGGCGCGGCTGGTGCAGATCGCGCACGACTATGTCAACCGCCCGGTGGTCGACGCCACACTGACGATCCGCAACGGGCGCGCCGAAACCTCGCCTAGCCAGATCGGGCGCAGCGTGGACATCCCCGCCACGCTCGGCGTGCTGCGCAACGAGATCTTGCGCCTGAGCGCGGACAGCACGATCAACCTGATCATTAGCGAGACCGCGCCCGTGGTGTGGAACACGTCCGAGGTCGCCGCGCGGATCGACCAGGCGCTCGCCGCGCCGGTGGAGTTCGTCGCCCCGGCAGGCGGCGACGCCGCCGGGCAAAGCTGGGCGCTGCCGGTCGAGACGCTGGAAAAGATGCTCGTCCTGGAAAAGGTCACGCAAGGGGACGGCTCGGTCAGCTACCGGCTCGCCGTCAATCTAGACGAGGCACGCGCCCTGCTGGAGCAGATCGCGCCGGAGCTTGAGGTCCAGCCGCAGAACGCGCGCTTCATCTTCAACGACGACACACGCCAGCTTGAGGTTATCTCGCACAGCGTCGATGGGACGGTGCTGGATGCCGAGGCGACGCTGGCGGACTTCGAGCGGGCTTTGTTTGCCGGCGACCCGGCGCAGCGCCGCGTGACGCTGGTCTTCCAGCATCTCAAGCCGGACATCCCGGACACGGCCACCGCGGCGGAGCTGGGGATCACCGAGCTGGTGGTCGAGCGCACGACCTACTTCTACGGGTCGAGCGCGGCGCGCCGCCGGAACGTCGAAGTCGCGGCGTCGCACTTTCACGGGCTGGTCATCCCGCCGGGGGGCATCTTCTCGTTCAACGAGTGGCTGGGCGACGTCAGCGTCGAGACCGGCTACGAGCAAGGACTGATCATCGTCGGCAACCAGACGATCACCGGCGTGGGCGGTGGGGTGTGCCAGGTCAGCACAACCGCGTTCCAGACCGCCTTCTACGGCGGCTATCCCATTCTGGCCCGCACCGAGCACGCCTATCGCGTCAGCTATTACGAGGCGGGCGAGGGTCCCGGCATGGACGCGACGGTCTATTCGCCGATCGTGGACTTCCGCTTCAAGAACGACACCCCTTACCATCTGTTGATCGAGACGTACGTCAACCCGGCGCGCAGCACGCTGACCTGGAAGTTCTATAGCACCAGCATGGGCCGGCGCGTGGTCAAGGAAGGGCCGGTGATCCGCAACCAGACCCCACCCCCGCCGCCTATCTACCGCGCCAACAGCGAGCTGAGGCCCGGCCAGATCCGCCAGGTGGACTACGCCCAGAGCGGCGCGGATGTCTACGTCTACCGCACCGTGTACGAGGGCGACCGCATCATCATCGACCGCGAGGAATTCCGCAGCCACTACATGCCCTGGGCGAACCAGTTTGAAGTCGCGCCGGGCGATCCGCGCATCAACGGCTGAGTCTGACAGATGCCTATCGGCGGCGGGCGGGGCGTGCGGCTCCGCCCGCTGTGATCCCGGCAGCCGCTTGCATAGAACGGATGTTCGCGATAGAATCGAGATGGTTCCGGTTGGGTCCAGAAAGCAGAGCCGATGGCGAAAACGCGCGTTTATTACGAATGCCAGGAATGCGGGCGCCGCTCGCCGCGTTATATGGGCAAGTGCCCCGGCTGCGGCGAGTTCAACACCATGATCGAGATGGTCGAGGAGCCGGAAGCGCCCGCGACAGCCGCGCGCCCCAGCACCGCGCCGCGCACGTCCCCCCAGCGTCTGAGCGAAGTTGCCGCCGACGCCGGCGAGCGCTATCCCGTCCCGGTCGAGGAACTCTCGCGCGTGTTGGGCGGCGGGCTGGTGCCGGGCAGCGTGGTGCTGGTGGGCGGCGATCCGGGCATCGGCAAGAGCACGCTGCTGCTTCAGACCGCCGCGCTGATGGAAGGCATCGCCGGGCCGGTGCTGTACGTCAGCGGCGAGGAGAGCGAGCGCCAGATCAAGATGCGCGCCGAGCGGCTGGGCCTGTCGCCGCACGACCTATATCTGGTGACCGAAACAGAGCTGGGCGCGATCCTGGCGCATGTCGAATCGATCCGCCCGCGCCTGCTGATCGTCGACTCGATCCAGACGACATATGTTGAGGGCAAGGCATCGGCGGCGGGCAGCGTCAGCCAGGTGCGCGAGTGCGCCAGCGCCCTGCGCGAGCTGGCGAAGAACACCGGGATCGCGGTCTTTCTGGTCGGGCACGTTACCAAGGAGGGCGTGATCGCCGGGCCGCGCGTGCTGGAGCACATCGTCGATACCGTGCTGTATCTGGAAGGCGATCGCTTCCAGGCGTACCGGCTGTTGCGCAGCGTGAAGAACCGCTTCGGCGCGACGAGCGAGGTCGGTGTTTTCGAGATGCAGGATCGCGGGCTGGTCGAGATCACCAACCCGTCCGAGGTGTTCATCGCCGAGCGCGAGGTCAACGCGCCGGGCAGCGCCATCGCGGTCACGCTGGAAGGCACGCGCCCGCTGCTGGTCGAGGTGCAGGCGCTCGCCAGCCAGACGGTGTACCCGAACCCGCGCCGCACCGCGAACGGCGTTGATTTCAACCGCCTGCTGCTGATCACGGCGGTGCTCAGCAAGCGCATGGGGCTGCGCCTGTTCGAGAAGGACATCTTCGTCAACGTGATCAGCGGCCTGAAGATCGACGAGCCGGCCTCGGACCTGGCGACGGCGGTCGCCATCGCGTCGAGCCTGTGGGAGATACCGGTCCCGGCGGACATGGCGTTTGTGGGGGAACTGGGGCTGAGCGGCGAGCTGCGCGCCGTCAGCCAGACGGCGATGCGCGTGCGCGAGGCGGCCAAGCTCGGCTTCAAGCGCGTGATGGTTCCCAAGACGTCGCGCCGCGACGATCTGGGCAAGATCGACGTGGAGATCATCCGCGTGCGGAACATCGCGACGGCGCTGGAGATCGCGCTGCCCGGTCCGCGCCGGGCCGAAGCGCCGCAGTGAGGCAGGCGTCACACAGGCGTCAGGATCGGCGGGGAGCCGTATCCGTCGCGTTGGGCACCCGTCAAGAAGGGACAGGGCGCGCTGCGTATGATGAGGACAACTACCGATAGCTGATGCCCCCCACGGCTATCCGGTTGCTCCCCGAAGACCAAACACGCTGCGCGAACCGGGTGTTTGGTCTCTTCTTTTTCCGCCGGCGTCTTGCCCCACGCAGCAGAACCCTGGTTCGCTGTTGCGTCCGGTTTCGCCGCGAGGGGGTTTGACGCGGGTTCTCGCGCGGTTATAATCACTTCACACGGCGAGCACAGAAAGGCCTGTCCCGGTGGAGACCTTCCGGCATATCGGCATCCTGGCGCACCCGCTCCGTTCCGGCACGGCGCCGATCGCGCAGTCGGTGACGCAGTGGTTGCAGGCCAGGGGGATTGAGACGTGGGTCCGCACCGCCTGGGACGCGACCCGAGCGCAGCCGCTGGTGCACGGTTCGGACCTGGTGATCGCCATCGGCGGCGACGGCGCGATGCTGCGCGCGGCGCGGGTCTGCGCGCCGGAGAATGTGCCGATGCTGGGGATCAACGCCGGTCATCTGGGGTTTCTGGCGGAAGTCAGCCCGGACGACTGGGAGCAGAGCCTGGAGATGGTGCTGGCCGGGGATTACTGGATCGAGCAGCGGATGATGATTCGCTGCGAGATCTGGCGCGGCGAAGACCTGCTGGGCACCAGCGACGCGCTGAACGATGTGGTCATCAGCCGTGGCGCGATCGCCAAGTCGATCCGCCTGGACATGTATATCGACGGGGCCTGGGCGACGACCTATCACGGCGACGGGCTGATCATCGCGACGGCGACCGGCTCGACGGCTTACGCGCTGGCGGTTGGCGGGCCGATCTTGCCGCCGGAGTTGAAAAATATCCTGGTGGTGCCAGTGGCCCCGCACCTGAGCATGGATCGCCCGATGGTTCTGGCGCAGGGGGCGATGATCCAGGTGGTGGTCGATCCGCATACGGCGACCGAGGTGGTGCTGACGGTCGATGGCGAGCTGCTCGCCAGCCTGGAATCGTCGGATCATGTCACCGTCCGCGCCAGCGAGAACGTCAGTCGTTTTGTGCGCCTGCGGGACCGCAACTACTTCTACCGCTCGCTGCTGGACCGGCTGGAGCCGCGCGTGCCGGCGCGAGCGCCGGGCGGGCCCGAGCCGAAGCGGGTCAACAACCTGGTTGGGTCGCGCCAGAACCCGCAATGACGGTGTCTGCCATCCCGGCTGGCCGAGTTGAGTTAACGAACGCCCATGACGATTTCCGAAACCGATCCCATCCCTGCTGCCGCAA
This sequence comes from Thermoflexus sp., assembly GCA_020724465.1. Taxonomy (GTDB): domain Bacteria; phylum Chloroflexota; class Anaerolineae; order Aggregatilineales; family Aggregatilineaceae; genus DYGX01. The sequence goes on along the minus strand of DYGX01000008.1, from coordinate 85,842 downwards.
CCGAAGACGATGTCGTGACCTGCCCGGTCCACCCGAAGGAAGCCGCGACGCTGCGCTGCAACCGCTGCGGACGCCCGATGTGTACCAAGTGCGCGGTCCGGACGCCGGTCGGCTACCGCTGCCGCGAGTGCGTGCGCCAGCAGCAGGACAAATTCTTCGATGCCCAGTTCTTCGACTATATCATCGCGGGTGTGGTGAGCCTGGGAGTGAGCTTTGTGGGGGCGTTTGTGCTGGCGCGTTTTGGGTTCGGGTTCTTCACCATCTTCATCGCGTTTTTTGTGTCGTCGGCGGTGGGCGGGGCCATCGGCGCGCTGGTTCGCACCCTGACCCGCAAGCGTCGCGGGCGCTATACAGGGCTGGTCGTGGCGCTGGGGGTGGTGCTGGGCGCGCTGCCCGCGCTGCTCGTCAACCCGCTGACGACGCTGATTTTCATATTTCTGGCGACGGGTACGGCGACGGCCCAGTTCGGGCTGCGGCTGTCGCTGAATCAGTGACCGGCGATAACTGAACCGGCGGATGAAGCTGTCGTAACGGAGAGCTATGCTGCAAGAGCTGCGCATCAAAGACTTTGCGATCATCGATGAGCTTGACGTCCGGCTGATGCCAGGCTTTCAGGTGATCACCGGCGAGACCGGCGCGGGCAAGTCGATCATTGTCGACGCGGTCAACTTGCTCTTGGGCGAGCGTTCCGACGCGACGTTTGTGCGCGGTGGCGCCGATCGCAGCGTGATCGAAGGCATCTTCTCGGTGCCGCCCCAAATCCGCGACGATCTCCAGGCCATCCTGGAAGCGGAAGGGCTGGACACCGAAAACGCCGATGAGATCGTCCTGACGCGCGAGGTGCGCTCGAACGGACGCAGCATCGCGCGCGTCAATGGCGTGACGTGTAGCCTGGCCGTCTACCGCGAGATCGGCGGGCTGCTGGTCGATATTCACGGGCAGGGCGAGCACCTCTCGCTGTTGCGCCCCGCCCAGCACCTCTATCTGCTCGACCGCTACGCGGGCGTCGAGGAACAGCGCGAGGAAGTGCGCCGGCTGGTCCACGAGCTGGCCGGGGTGCGGGCCGAGATCAACTCGCTGCTGACCGACGAGGCCGCACTGGCCCGACGCGTCGACATGCTCCAGTTCCAGGTCGAGGAAATCTCCACTGCCGATCCGCGCCCAGAGGAAGAAAATGAGCTGGCGCAGGAGCGCGCCCGGCTGGTCAACGCCGAGAAGATCGCGGAGCTGGCGAACGAAGCGTACTATGCGCTGGTGGGCGAAGCGGGCGAGGTTGCCGGCACGGACCTGCTGGCGCGGGTGGCACTGGCGCTCTCCAAGCTCGCCAAGATCGATCCGGCCCTGGAAGACAGCTACACCCTGGCCGAGACGCTGAGCATCCAGGCCGACGAGCTGGCGCGCACCCTGCGCCAGTACAGCGAGTCCATCGAGTTCGAGCCGCGCCGGCTGGACGAGATTGAGGAGCGCGTCGAGCTGTTAAACCGGCTCAAGCGCAAATATGGCGGGACGATCGAAGCCGTGCTGGCCCATGCCGAGCAGGCGCGCGCCGAGCTGGAATCGATCACGCACAGCGAGGAGCATCTGGCCGCGCTGCGCGCCGAAGAGGACCGCCTGTTGCACACAATCGGCGACGCGGCGGCGGCGCTGAGCCGCGTCCGGCGCGAGGCCGCCGATCGCCTGACCGAAGCCATCGTGCGCGAGCTGGGCGACTTGAAGATGCAGGGCGCGCGCTTCGAGGTGCGCATCACGCGCGAGCCGGACCCGGACGGCGTGTACATCGAGGGCGAGCGCTACGCCTTCAGCGCCACCGGCATCGACCAGATCGAGTTCTACATGGCGGCCAATGTCGGCGAGCCGCTCCGCCCGCTGGTCAAGGTGGCCTCGGGCGGCGAGACGGCGCGCATCATGCTGGCGCTGAAAAGCGTACTGTCCTACGCCGACCGCGTCCCAACGTTGATCTTCGACGAGATCGACCAGGGGATCGGCGGCCGGGTGGGGGCGGTCGTGGGGCAGAAGCTGTGGCAGCTTTCCAGCCATCACCAGGTCTTGTGCGTCACGCACCTGGCGCAGCTGGCCGGGTTTGGCGACGCGCACTACCGCGTCACCAAGCATGTGCAGGATGGCCGCACGGTGACACGCGTCGAGCTGCTAAACGATCAGGGGCGCGTGGACGAACTGGCCGAGATGCTGGGCGCCGAAACCTCGAGCGCGCGCCAGAGCGCCTACGACATTCTGATGCTGGCGCGCCGCGCCAAAGAAGGGCGACACCTCGAAACGGTCTGACGCGAAGCCAGCTGTGATCTGCGCGCTGTCTGGGCGCGGTGCGAACGCTAGACAACCTTCTGCGGGCCAGGAAGGTTGTTTGGTTTTGGACCGCGGCTTTGCGAGAATCTAGATGGCAATCGTGCTGCGAAACCACCGGAAGGACTGTGATGGCCCGCCATCTGACGCTCGTCCAGATGAACGACAGCCATGCCTACTTTGAGCCGCATCCGGAGCTGTTCTGGGCGGGCAACCGTGCCACCTATCGCACAGCAGGCGGGTACGCGCGCGTCGCCTCGGCGCTCAATGCGATCCGGGCCGCGCGGCCGGGGGCGGTGCTGGCCTTCGACGGCGGGGATACGCTGCATGGCACCTATGCCGCCGTCCAGACGCGGGGCGAGGCGCTGGTCCCCGTGCTGCAGGCATTGCGCTTCGACGCCATGACCGCCCACTGGGATTTCGCGTACGGTCCGGACCGCCTGCAAGAGATTGCCGGGATGCTGCCCTATCCCGTGCTGGCCGCCAACTGCTATGATCAAACTACCGGCGAGCGCCCCTTCCTGCCCTGGCGCGTGCTTGAGGCTGGCGGGGTGCGCGTGGGTGTGATCGGGCTGGCCGCGGTCATCGTGGAGCGGATCATGCCGGAGCGCTTCCACGAGGGGCTGCGTCTGACCCTGGGCAACGACGAGCTGCCGGGGCTGATCCGTCAGTTGCGCGACGAGGAGCGCGTTGATCTGGTGGTGGTGCTGTCGCATCTCGGCTTTCCGCAGGATATGAAGCTGGCGGGCGAAGTGCCGGGGATCGACGTGCTGCTCAGCAGTCACACTCACAACCGGCTCCGCCGCCCCGCGCGCGCGGGCGAGACGCTGGTGATCCAGTCCGGCAGTCATGGCGCGTTTCTGGGCCGGCTCGATCTGGAGATCGAGGGCGGGCGCGTGGTGGATGTGGATCACGCGCTGCTGACCATCGACGACGCGATCGCGCCCGACCCGGACGTGCAGGCGATTGTCGAGGATGTGCTGTCGCCGTACCGCGCCGAGCTGGGCGAGGTCCTCGGGCGGGTCGTCACGCCGCTCCATCGAGGCACGTCGCTCGAATCGACGATGGACAACTTCCTGCTGCAAGGGCTGCAGCACGTCACCGGCGTGGGACTGGCGTTTTCGAACGGCTGGCGCTACGGCGCGCCGGTCCTGCCGGGGCCGGTGACGCGCAACGACCTGCATAATATCATCCCGGTCAACCCGCCGGTGTCGCTGGTCGAGCTGTCCGGTGACGAGGTGTGGATCATGCTGGAGGAGAACTTTGAGCACACCTACGCGCGCGACCCGTACGACCAGATGGGCGGCTATGTCAAGCGGGCGTTGGGGCTGAACGCCTATCTCAAAGTCGAGAACCCGCCTGGGGAGCGCCTGCAAGAGCTGTTCATCGAAGGCCAGCCGGTGGATCGCTCGGCGACCTATACTGCGGCGTATGTCACCGGGCAGGGCGTCCCGCCTAAATACGGATCGAACCGGCGCGATCTGAGCCTGCGGGCGGTGGATGCGTTGGCCAGCTATCTGGCCAGCGCGCCCGAACTGGCGGCGCCCCGCCGCGGTACTTTCACAGTGGTATAACGATTACCGTCGGGGGTGGACACGGCTTCCCGCCAGGAAGTTGATGTACGTTAGAGGGAGCGCCCAATGATGTCCAGGACCGTCACCCTGCAACAACGACTTGATGAAATGACGGCGCCGGCGGCTGAGGCGTTGGTTGAAGTTCTCGATGCCGACGAAGGGAAGCTGCGCTGCCTGGCCTGCGGCCATCGCTGCGTGCTGAAGGAGGGGCGGCGCGGGATCTGCAAGGTGCGCTTTAACCAGGGTGGGACGCTGCGCGTGCCACGCGGGTATGTCGGCGCCCTACAGGTGGACCCGGTGGAGAAGAAGCCCTTCTTCCACGTCCTGCCCGGCAGCAATGTCCTCAGCTTTGGCATGCTCGGCTGCGACTTCCGCTGCAGCTACTGCCAGAACTGGGACATCTCGCAAACGCTGCGCGACGAGGCAGCCGGGCGCGATTTTATCCCCATCTCGGCAGACGAGCTGGTCGAGCTGGGCCGCCGCTACCGCTCTCGCGCCGTGGCGAGCACCTACAACGAGCCGCTGATCACCACCGAGTGGGCCGTCGAGGTCTTCCAGAAGGCGCGCGCGGCCGGCATGCTGACCATGTACGTTTCCAACGGCAACGGCACGCGCGAGGTGATCGAGTACCTCAAGCCGTGGATCAACGCCTACAAGATCGACCTGAAGACGATGCAGGACCGCCACTACCGGCGCGAGCTGGGCGGCGTGCTCCAGAACGTGCTCGATACGATCCGGTGGGTCTACGAGGCGGGCATCTGGCTTGAGGTGCTGACGCTGGTGATCCCCGGCTTCAACGACAGCAACGAGGAGCTGTACGACGCGGCCCGCTATATCGCCGGCATCTCGCCCGACATCCCGTGGCATGTCACGGCTTTCCATCCCGACTACAAAATGATGGATCCGCCGCCGACCAGCGCGGCGATGCTGATCCGGGCCGCCGAGATCGGGGCCGAGGCCGGGCTGCACTACGTCTACGCGGGCAATCTGCCGGGCCGCTGCGGCGAGTGGGAAAACACGCGCTGCCCGTCGTGCGGCACGACGCTGATCGCACGCACGGGCTACATGATCACGCTGAATCGATTGTCCGATACGGGCGGGCGCTGTCCGGAGTGCGGCACCGCTATTCCGGGGGTATGGCAGTAGCGCCCCTCCATCTACCGCACGCGGCGCGCAGGAAACGACATCCCATCATGACCGAACCCATCATCCCGCGCTATAAGTTGATGCTGTTTTATGATTTGAAGCCGGGAGACCATAAGGCGTACTACGAGTTTGTCATGAACGATTTCGTTCCTGCCGCCCAGGGGATGGGGCTGTATTTCGCCCAGGTCTATCACACCCTGTGGGGCAACTGCCCGCTGCGCCAGGCCGAGTTCGTCGCGGAAGACCTCAACACGATCCGCGCCGTGCTCGAAAGCGAGGACTGGCGCTCGTTGGAGCACAAGCTGCTGCGCCACGCGGTGAACTATCGTCGCAAAGTGGTGCCCTACCGGCCCGGGTTTCAGATCTGAGCGGCTGGCGGTTGGCCGCTGCCGGCTCGCTGCTCAGACCAGGTGCGCGTCGATCAGGCGCGTGCCGGGGCCGGGCCGGTTGGCGAGCACGTCCTGCACCCCGTCGAGCGCGCGCAGCCGCCCGGCGATCTCGTCTGCGTCTGCGCCCAGGCACAGCACGTGCACGTTTGCCCCGGCGTCGATGGTGAAGTACGCGGGCAGGCCCTCGGCGCGCCAGGCGCGCACCGCGTGCATGATGCGCACCGTCTCCGGCGACCAGTAGATCACGCTCGGCTGCGAGGTCATCGCCACGGCGTGCATGCGGAGCGCTTCCTGCTCGGTTTCTTCGCCCAGCGCCTCGAAATCGCGCTGTACAATGGCGCGCCGCACAACCGCTAGGCCGCGCTCGGCAGCGGCCACTCGCGCCGCCGCGAACGGACTGGGATCCGCCCGCTCGTGCCCCTTGCTCGATTCAACCTCTTTGTGTTGCGTCTGGACGATCGCGATCAGGTCGCGCAGGTCCCAGTGCTCCGGCGGGGCAATTTGCTCGGCGAACGAGGTGGCGCTGCTCTCGCCCGCGTGCCACTCCACAAAGCCCGCCGGGATCGAGCGGCAGGCCGAGCCGGACCCCAGCCGCGCCAGGATGGTGAGGGCGCGCTCGTCCAGCGACAGGCCGGCAGCCGCGCACCCGGCGACGGTCAGCGCGGCGAAGGCCGACGCCGACGAGGCGATCCCCGCGCCCATCGGGAACGAATTGCGCGACACGACGCGCGCCCGCGTGGTGATCTCGGCCAGATCGCGGATGCGGTCCAGATGCTCAAAGACGCGCCGCGCCGCTTTCTCGGTTGTGTCGGCGTCGAGGATGGTCAGGGAGTCGGCGGTCAGCGCCGGCTCGAAGGCGACGGTCGTGGTCGTCGTTGCCGCGTCCAGGTTCATCGAGATCGAGCTGTTGAGGGGCAGGCGCAGCGCGTGATCGCGGCGCCCCCAGTACTTGATGAAGGCGATGTTGGCGCAGCTTATCGCAGTAGCTTTGCCGGTCACGGACTGCTCTCCTGATCCTCGACGCGCACACCCGGCGCGTGGGGTGCGATGCGGATGATCTCGCCGCCCGCCTCGATCAGCGCCGCCTCAATCGCGCCCCGCCGGTCCTCAGGCGCCAGGGCGATGACGCAGTCGCCGCCGCCCGCGCCGCTCAATTTGGCGCCATAGGCGCCCGCCGCCCGCGCCGCAAAGACCAGCCGTGCCGTTGCCTGGGTATCGACGCCCAGCGCGTGCAGCAGCCCGTGCTGGATATCCATCAGCTCGCCCAGGCGTGCCCAGTCTCCATCTTCCAGCGCGCAGCGCGCGTCCTTGACCATGTGCGCCATCACGTCGAAGATGCCGTTGGTCGCGTCCGGCCAGCTCTCCAGCCGCTGCGCGACCCGCTGGACAAGGGTGGGCGTGTCCGCTTTGATCCCGCTGTAGGCGACCACCAGCGGCAGCGCGGGCGAATTAAGCGACAAAATCTGGCGCGGGCGCGCGTTGTCGTAGAAAAGTGTGCCGCCGTAGATTGCGGTTGCCAGGTCGAAGCCGGAGCCAAGCTGCTGGACACGCCGCACGGCGTCCAGCCCCAGGCTGAAAAGCTCATCCGGGTCCAGGTTAAGGTCGAACAGCCGCGACAGTCCGTACAGCATGGCGGCCACAGTCGCCGACGAGCTGCCCAGGCCGTGCGTGCTGGGAAAGTCGCTGTGGGTGGAGATCGTCAATCCGTGCGCGATCCCGGTGCGCTCGTAGAAGACTGCCAGCGCGCTTTCGATGAAGCGCGTGCCCGGCGCCAGCGCGTGCCCGCCCGCGAACGCCTCGGCGATCCGGCCCTGGCTGCCGTCCACCCCGACATCCGGCGCGAAGATCGTGAAGCGGCCGTCGTCCGGCTCGGCCAGGCTCAGAGTCAGATGCAGGCGCGCGTCCATCGCCGTTGCCAGGCAGGGACGCCGGTAGACCACCGCGTGCTCGCCGAGCAGCATCAGCTTGCCGGGCGCCGAAACGCGAATCGTGTGCTGAGGCGAAATGCTCACAGTCTGTCCCCTTTCCGGTTGCCGTAGCGAGTGTAGATCGGTTTCGGGCCGTCGGCAATTAGGAGACTATAATAAGCGTATGAGAAAACCGTCTGCGACCGCGCGGGGGGCTGGCGCGGCGGCGCCGCTCGTGCGATAACAGACAGCGCGAACCTCGACTTACCCGGAAAGGACCCGGCATGCCTGCCTTTGCCTACGACGCGACCTTCGGCCCGATCGTCGCCGCCATCGACGCCGAGATGCGCGCCATTCGCGCCGAGCAGCGGCCGGTTGCCCCGCTGCTGTGGGCGATTGTGGATTACCAGTTCGGCTGGGACCTGCCGCCGGATGCGCACGCCGAATACCAGCGCGTGACCGGCAAGAAGATCCGCTCGCTGCTAATGGCTCTGGTCGCGCAGGCGGTCGGGGGCGATTACCGCCCGGTCTTGCCCGCTGCCGCCGCCCTGGAGATGCTGCACAATTTCACGCTGATCCACGACGACGTGATGGATCGTTCGGTCGAGCGGCGCCACCGGCCCGCCGTCTGGACGCGCTGGGGGCAGGCGCAGGCGATCAACGTGGGCGATGGCATTTACGCGCTGTCCAACCTCGCGATCACCCGGCTGCTGCGGCGCGGCGTCCCGGCGCTCAAGGTCGTCCGCGCGGTGGAGGCGCTGTCTCAGGCGTGCCTGTGGACGTGCGAGGGGCAGGTGCTCGACATTGATTTTGAAACGCGCGAGCACGTCGCGCCGGACGACTACATCACGATGATCGCCCACAAATCCGGCACGCTGATCGAGGCGGCGGCGCGGATCGGCGCGCTGCTCAGCACCGACAGCGAGGCGGTGATCGACGCCTACAGCGAGTTCGCCCGCAACCTGGGGATCGCCTTCCAGATCCGCGACGACGCGCTGGGCATCTGGGGCGAGGAGGCCCTGACCGGCAAGTCGGCTAAAAGCGACCTGCGCGACAAAAAGAAATCGTACCCCGTGCTGGTCGCCTTTGCGCAGGCCGCCCCCGATGATCAGGCTACGCTCCGCACGCTCTACGCCCGCGAGACGCTCGACGACGAGGCGATCGCCGCCGTGCTGGCGATCCTGGAGCGGGTGGGCGCCGCCGCCGCGACCAGGCGCGTCGCCCAGGGCTACTACGAGCGCGCCCTCGCCGCGCTGGACCGCACCGGGATCGAAAACGAGACCCAGGCGCAGATCCGGCATCTGGCCGCCTTTCTGATCGAACGCGCTTACTGAGCGCGCCTCCACTCCACCATCTGTTCACCTGCCAGCGCCGGGCCGTGTGCGTTTGTGCCCGGCGCAGCCTCGCCTGATTGCGCTTTCTTTCACAAATATGCCTTCCGTCACGATTAAGGGCGTCAAGCGCCACTGGTCAGGCGCGCAGGTCCTGCTAGCCTATATCATGAGGTTAGAGCCTCAGATCAAACCAAGCGTCGCGGTTTTTCTTGAAAACCCAGTTCCGTCCGTTTTCCTGTGGTCCCACAGTGGAGTTACCATGAGCCTATACATTCTCCCCAAAGAGCGGCTGCCGGGGTTTGTCGACAACCTGCGCGCCGGATTCCGGGTGGTAGGCCCCGTCCGCACGGAGACCGGCTATGCGTTTGCCGACATCCGTTCCGCCGACGAGCTGGTGCTGGAGTATCCCACCACCATTCTGCCCCCCAAGAAATACCTGCTTCCCCAGCGCGAGACGCTTTTCACCTTTCGCACAGGCAAGGCAGAAGACGGCGCCCAGCAGATCGAGGTCGAGCCGGTTTTCCAGGATGTGCAGCCAACCGTGATCTTCGGCGTGCATACCTGCGACATGCACGGGATCGTGCTCTATGACAAGGTGTTTTCGCAGGGGTATAAGGACGAGCACTACTGCGCGCGCCGCGAGCAGACCTACATCATCGGCATCGAGTGTCTGCGCCCGTGCGATGACGCGTCGTTCTGCAAGGATATGGGCACGCTGACCGCGCCACCGGTCTATGACCTGCACATGACGGCGGTAGACGACAACTACCTGATCGACACCGGCACCGAAAAAGGCGAGCGCTTGCTGCTGGCGAACGTTGAGGCCCACCTGGCGACGACCGACGACATTCGCCGGCTGAGCCAGACGCTCTCGGCCAAATGGCCGCACTTCCGCCACCGCCTGAAGATGACCAAGGATCAAATCCCCTCGCTGATGGCGATCAATTACGGATCACATATCTGGGACACGCTGGGCGAGCGCTGCCTGGCGTGCGGCTCGTGCACCAATGTCTGCCCGACCTGCTTCTGCTTCGACGTGCAGGACGAAATGGCGCTGAATATGGAAGAGGGTGAGCGCGCCCGGATGTGGGATTCGTGCCAGCTCCGCGAGTTCGCACTGGTGGCCGGCGGGCACAACTTCCGCGCCAGCAAGGCGTCGCGCGTGCGGCACCGCATGATGCGCAAGGGAAAATATATCCAGCAGGTGCACGGCATCACGGGCTGCACCGGCTGCGGTCGCTGCCAGCGCGCGTGTCTGGTGGATATCACCATCCCCGGCACCCTCAACGCGCTCTATGACGAGATGCAGATCGATCTCAGTTCGGCAACGGGGGCGTAAGATGTTCGAGATGGCAAGCAACCTGACGACAACCACCACCCCGCGCGCAGTCAACGGACACAGCTCGATTTACCTGCCAACCATCGCCCAGGTCGTCGATGTTCAGACAGAGACGGCCTTCGAGAAGGTGTACACCGTGCGCCTGCCCGGCGGGCAAAATCTCGGTCACCGGCCCGGCCAGTTCGTGATGGTGTCGATTCCCGGCGTGGGCGAGGCGCCGATCAGCGTGATGTCCTCGCCCAGCCGCACCTTCGACACCTTCAAGCTGTGTATCCGCAACGCGGGCGACCTGACCAGCGTGATCCACAACACCATCCTGCCGGGCGACTACATCGGCATCCGCGGCCCGTTTGGACGCGGCTTCCCGCTGGAAGTCTTCAAGGGCAAGGATGTGCTGGTCGCGCCCGGCGGCCTGGGCATGGCCCCAGCGCGCTCGCTGATCGACGAGATTCTGGATAACCGAGAAGAATACGGCCGCCTGATCGTGCTCTACGGCGCCAAGAACCCGTCCGAGATCCTGTTCCGCGACGAACTGCGTGCCTGGCGCCAGCGCGACGACATCGAGCTGTTCGTCACGGTCGACCGGCCGGACGAAAGCTGGGTGGGGCACATCGGCGTGATCACGCGCCTGTTCCCGCGCGTGCAGATCAACCCGTTCAAGACCATCGCGGTCACCATCGGACCTCCGGTGATGTATCGTTTCGTGGTGATGGAACTGCTGGGCAAGGGGCTGACCCCGGACCAGATCTGGATGAGCTTTGAGCGCCGGATGAAATGCGGCGTGGGCAAATGCGGTCACTGCCAGGTGAACCACCGCTATAGCTGCCAGGATGGCCCGGCCTGGACCTACGCCGAGGCGCTGGCTTTTGAGGAGGCGCTGTGATGCTCGCCAAACCGAAGATCGCCTTCTTTGATTTCACAAGCTGCGAGGGCTGCCAGCTCACCGTGATCGACGCGCTGCAGACTCACCTTGGCCTGCTCGATCTGGTCGAGATCGTGCAGTTCCGCGAGGCAATGAGCGAGAAAGGCGACGACTACCAGATCGCTTTCATCGAAGGCTCGTGCACGCGCGAGAGCGACGAGCAGCGCCTGCGCGCCATCCGCCAGCAGGCCATGATCGTGGTGGCGCTGGGGGCATGCGCGCACCTGGGCGGTGTGAACGCCATGAAGAACCGCTGGCCCATCGAAGACGTCCAGACCTACGTCTACGGCCAGGCCGGACGCAACCTGTACGAGAGCTATCCGGCGCGGCCCATCTCCGAGGTCATCGAGGTGGACTACGCGATCCCCGGCTGCCCGATCGACCGCGAGGAGTTTGTGCGGATCGTCCAGCGGCTGTTGCAGGGGCGCAAGCCCAAGCTGCCCGATTACCCACTGTGCGTCGAGTGCAAATTGGCCGAAAACGCCTGTCTGAACAAGCTGGGCAAGCCCTGCCTGGGGCCGATTACGCGGGCGGGTTGCCATGCGATCTGCCCCAGCCACGGGGACGGCTGCGAGGGCTGCCGCGGCTTCATTTCCGAAGCGAACTTCACGTATATGCGCGAAATTCTGCGCGGGCACGGCCTGTCCGATGTCGAGATCGACGCGCAGTTCACGATGTTCAACTACTACCAGCTCGCGGCGATGGGTGCCGACGCGCCGCTGAGCCAGATCAACGGCAACGGCCATCGTCGGCATGCTGCGGACGCGGAAGTACTGCCGGCATCCACCTTTGCCGCGCCGAAGGAGGCTTGAATCGATGACCCGGAAAAGCACCCAGCCCGCCCCTGAGGCCGTGAACGGCTCGCAGGTTCGCATCACTGTGCATCATGTCACGCGCGTCGAAGGGCACGGCAACATCGTGGTGGACGTGCGCAACGGCACGCTGGAACGCTGCGAGCTGGAGATCATCGAGACACCGCGCTTCTTCGAGGCGATGCTGCGCGGACGACCCTATACCCAGGCGTCGCACATCACCAGCCGCATCTGCGGCATCTGCGCCTGTGGCCACGCCACCGCCAGCCTGCGCGCCACCGAGCGCGCCCTGAGCGTCCAGCTCAGCGATCAGACCGTGCTGCTGCGGCGGCTGGTCATGCACGGCGAGATGCTCGATAGCCACATCCTGCACGTCTATATGCTCGTCGCGCCCGACTTCCTCGGCGTGGGCAGCGTCATCCCGCTGGCGACCAGCCATCCGGACATTGTCAAGCGCGCGCTGCGCATGAAACAGTTCGCTGGCGAGCTGTGCGCGGCGTTTGCGGGCCGGCATACCCACCCGATCGCGATGACCGTCGGCGGGTTCACGCACTTCCCCAGCCGCCAGCAGGTCGAGGCGCTGCGCGAGCGGGCCGAGGCGTTGCGCGCGGATGTGGACGCTACCGTTGAGCTGTTCGCGACGCTGCCTTACCCGCAGTTCGAGCGCGAAACCGAGTTTGTCGCGCTGGTCCAGCCGGACGACTACGGCTTCATCGACGGCATGATCGGCAGCACCGATCACCCGCCGCGCCCGGTGGATGAGTACCGCCAGGTGACCAACGAGCGGCTGGCCGTGCACTCGACCGCCAAGCACACCGCCCACCAGCGCGAAAGCTATATGGTCGGGGCGCTGGCCCGTTTCAATCTCAAGCACATGCACCTGCACCCGCGCGCGCAGGCTGCCGCGGCGCATCTGGGCCTCAGCGCGCCCTGCTTCAAGCCGTACTACAACAGTGTGGCGCAGGTGGTCGAGATTGTACACTGTGTGGAAGACGTCGTCCGGCTGCTGGACACGGCCCTGGAGCGCGGGATTGTGCCCGAAGATCCGGCCCCGGTCACGCTGCGGCCGGGAGCGCGGGGCGTGGGCGCGGTCGATGTGCCGCGCGGCGTGCTCTTCCACGAATACCAGATCGGCGAGGATGGGCTGATCCAGGAAGCCAACTGCGTGATCCCGACCGGGCAAAACCTCGGCAACATCGACCGCGATATGCGCGCGCTGGTGCCGACGCTGCTCAGCGAGCCGGAAGACGTGATCAGGCACAGGCTGGAGATGCTGGTCCGCGCATATGACCCGTGCATCTCGTGCTCGACGCACTTCCTCAACGTCGAGTTTGTGGGCAAATGACGCGCTGTGGGCGGGGGCTTCGCGCTCTCGCCCCAGCGGCTGAGGGGTAGGGCGCGATGGCGCATCAGCCGGAGACGGTCGCTGGCGGCACGCTGGTGCTGGGTGTTGGCAGCCTGCTGATGGGCGATGACGCGGTCGGCGTGCTGGCCGCGCAACGCCTGCAGGGTCATCCGGACCTGCCGCCGGGCGTGACGGTGCTGGACGGCGGGACGGCCGGCCTGGGGCTGATCCCGGTGCTGGACGGCTATCGGCGGGCTGTGGTGGTCGACGCGGTGCCGATGGGGCTGGCGCCCGGCGCGATCCGACGCTTCGTCTGGCACGAGGCGCGCCCGATCCCACATGGCGGCGCGGTCTCGCTGCACCAGACCGATCTGACCGACGCGCTGGTGCTGGCTGAAACGCTGGGGATGCTGCCGCCCGAGGTCGTGATTTTTGGCGTGCAGCCCGGTCACCTGGAGTGGGATCGTCCCCTCAGCCCGGCGGTTGAGCGCGCGCTGCCCCAACTGGTGGATGCCCTGCTGGGCGAACTCAGGAGTGAATAAGAGAATGGCGCGGAAAATCCTTGTGATTGACGACGATCCCGACGTCCTGCTGGCGATGCGGCTGCCGCTGGAGCGCGCCGGGTTCGAGGTGATTGACGCCCTGAATGAAGATGAAGGGCTGGAGAAGGCGAAGTCGCTGCTGCCGGACCTGATCATCCTCGACGTGATGATGGGCACCCACACAGCCGGGTTCCAGCTTGCACAGGAGCTGCACGGGCCGGAAGCGCCCGAAGCCCTGCGCCGCATCCCGATCGTGATGGTGACCGCCGTGCACCAAACCACACCGCTACGCTTCCGGCCCGATTCGGACTATCTGCCGGTCGAGGCCTTCCTTGAGAAACCCGTCGATCCGCGTCGGCTGCTAGAGGAAGTCCACAAGCTGCTCCCGCCGGAGTGAGTGATGCAGGGGCACGGCTCCGCCCCTGGGCCGGAATTGTCCGGCAGCCCGCAGCCGGATGAGGCGCTGCCGTCTACAGCCTGGCTGCTGATCGCGCTGCGGTGGGCAGCCGGGCTGAGCATTCTGCTGGCGACGGCGATCGCCCGGTGGGGTCTGGGCATCGACCTGCCCTGGGGGGCGCTGTTTGCCATCGGCGCGGCCGTCCTGGCTTATAACACCGCCCTGGCGTGGGACGCGCGGCGTCCCGCCCGTCCGTTGTCTGCGATGCGGCGCGCGCTGTGGGTGCAGATCGCGCTGGACTGGGCGGCGATGACCGCGCTGGTGCATTTCACCGGCGGGATCGCCAGCCCGGCCCTGATCTACTTCGTCATTCACGTCGCGCTGGCGGGGACGATGCTGGCGCCGCGCGGGGCGCGGGCGCTGGCGCTGCTGGCGGCGGCGCTGGTCGGCGGGCTGGCTGCGCTGGAAAGCAGCGGGTCGCTGGCGCATGTGTCTCTGCACAGCCTGGGTCTGGACTCCGACCTCTACCGCCGGGGCGAGTATATCCTGGCGGTGCTGTTTTTCTTCACGACGACCGCGCTCACCGTTGCGGAGCTGGTCGCCCGGCAGGCGCAGCGCCTGCGCGAGCGCGAGGCGCGCATCCATGCCATGAGCGAGGCGCAGGCGGCTTTCACCCGCGCCGCCACACACGAGCTGCGCGCTCCGGTTGCGTCCAGCCTGGCCCTGGTGCGCACCGTCGAACAGGGCTACCTGGACGAGATGACGCCGCCCCAGGCGGTGATCATCCAGCGCGTCGCCGAACGGCTGGACGGCCTGCGCGAGCTGATTGACGATCTGCTTGATTACGCCGCCAGCCGCGAAGCAACGCTCTCGCGCCGCCCGCTGGAGCCGGTCGATCTCGGCGCGGCGCTGTCCGACTCTGTCGAGCGCGAGCGCCCGCTCGCCGAGGAGAAGCCCGTGACGCTCCGGGTGCAGCCGGGTGAGCCGGTGTGCGTGCTGGCGACCGATCCGGGGCTGAGCATGGTCTTCAGCAACCTGATCAACAACGCGATCAAATACACGCCGTCCGGCGGCGAGGTGACGGTGCGCTGGGTGGTGGACCGCCCGGCGGGATGGGCGAGCGTCACCGTGGAAGACACGGGCATGGGTATTCCGGCGGACGACCTGCCGCGCATCTTCGAAGAGTTTTTCCGCGCCTCGAACGCCCGGAAATCGCGCGTGATCGGGACCGGGATCGGGCTGGCAGCGGTGCGCGCTATGGTCGAGCATTATGGCGGCACGATCGCGCTGGACAGCGTCGAGGGGCAGGGGACGCGCGTCACGCTGCGGCTGCGGCTGGCGCCGTCAGAGAAGAGTTTTCCCTCACTACCCTCACCCTAAATCCCTTTCTCTGTGCGCTTCGGGAGAAGGACTTGTGATGTGAAGCGGAGTTCGCTCGCGCTAGGGCACGCTTGGGGGTGCGTCGTCGAATGCCAGACGATCCCCGATCGCCACGCGCGCCAGCAGGCTGGGCGGCGCCTCGATCAGATAGCGGGCCGGGCGGGCGGGGGCGTAGTACGGGCGCCACGGTTTGGCGAGCCTGGCATCGACCACCACACCGTTTTCGTCCAGCCACACCGCCGCGATGGGAAACCCCACGAAGAACATGTGAATCGAGCTTTCGCTCCGGCTCTCGCGGTGAAAGGTGAACAGCAGCCCTTCGTCCTCGTCCAGGCGGCGACGCAGCATCAGGCCGCGCCAGCGCTTGAAGAAAGTATCGGCCAGGGCAGCCCGTGCCAGCACAAGCTGCCCTGTTTCGACGTTGCGGATGGCGCGCGTCCGGCTCATCGCGGGATGACCAGCCGCTGCCCCACGAAGATCAGGTTCGGATTGGCGAGGTTGTTGGCGCGCAGGATCGCGTCCACCGGCACACCGTAGATCAGGCTCAGGCGCGTCAGGTTGTCCCCCGGCATCACGTTGTGGATGATCGGCTGGGCCGGGGGCGGCGCCGGAGCCGGAACGGGCGCGCCCGGCACGCGCAGCACCTGCCCCGCGTAGATCAGGTTCGGGTTGACCAGGTTGTTCAACTGGGCCAGCGTGGCAACCGTGGTGTTGAACCGGGCCGCAATGGTCGACAGGGTATCGCCGCGCTGGACGGTGTACGTGCCCAGCCCGGTCGAGGGCGGTGCGGCGGTCGGGAAGGCGGGCGGCGCGGCGGTCGGGTAGATCGGCGCGGGGGTGAACGTTGGCGGTTGCGGGAACGTCCCGCTGCGGATCGGGATGATCAGCGTCTGGCCGACGTAGATCAGCCCCGGATTGCTCAGCCCGTTCACGCGGGCGATGGCCTCGATTGTGCTGCCGAAACGCTGCGCCAGCCGCGCGACCGTATCGCCAGCGACGACCGTGTAAATGATCTGGCTGTCGAACTCGCCCGGCAGGACCGGCGTGCTGGTTGGGAGCGGTGCCATGGTCGGCGGCAGGGTGATCGCCGGGGTGAAGCTCGGCGGCGGCGTGAAGGTGATCGCCGGTGTGGGCTGCGGCGTCACCGTGCCTTCCTGCGTCGGCAGCCCCGAACCCGGCGTCGGCGAGGGGAGCGGCGTCGCCGTCTGCTGCGGAACTTCTCCCAGCCGGTACAGGCCGGCGTCGTCCAGGTAGATGTTGGTGGTTCCCACGAAGTTCTCCGGCGCGCTGCGGACGAAGACGGTCACGGCCGGGCCGGCGGCGGTGGCGACGACCGACAGCTCGCGGTATTGATCGTAGAATTCGACCTGCTCGGACCAGACCACGTTCGGGCTGGCCGCGTCGATCCCGCCGGTGGGATCGATCCCGACGCTGACCCGAACGTTGTTCGGGTCCTCGCTGACGTCTGGGTTGTCAAAGGAGGCCGATGACCAGACCCACACCCACACGCTGAAGCGCAGTTCGGTGCCGGCGGGGACCGGCACGCGCTGGTACACGCCGGCGGTATGCGTCGCGTAGAAGGTGTTGTATTCCTGCGCGGCAGTGCCCGATCGCACGCGGTTGGGCGGGGCGGGGCGATATTCGGGCCGCGCGTTGATCGAGCTGGACGTACCGCCGGTTCGATACCACGGCTCCCAGCCGGTCGCCACCTGAAGGGTCGCGTCGTTGTTCCGCGCCACAAACGGCGGCTCGAAGCCCGGGTTCTGCAGCAGGTTGCCGCCTGGCTGAGCCTGAGCGGCCGGCGCCGGGCTGTAGACGCCCAGCACCATCAGCGCGATCAGCAGCAGCCCGCCTAGCAGCCGGCGGACCTGGAATAGATGCCGATTTCGCATGAGGCCCCCTTCATCTTCTGCACAAAATCATTAACGATGCAGCCAGCCTGCCGGATGGCCTTTAGTGTAGCATAATTCACCGTTCCGCGAGGCACGTGCGCAGGGCGTCCGCCGGGCGCGAGAACCAGAGCATGCGATACATTTTTTGCCCCTGATCCGGCAAAGGCGTATGCGCTTGACAGCAAGCGCCGGTCCCACACGCGAGGTGGTTTGGCGGCATACCGGGCTTGCCCGGCTCTACACGTGGCCCCCGGTTTCCCCGTGCTCCGCCCTGCAAAATACATCACAATCTCTAGGCGCGCAGCACGGCGGCAATCGCGGCGATGTGGGCAGGCGTGCTGCCGCAGCAGGCGCCGATGATCTGCGCGCCCTGGTCGCGCACGCGGGCGGCGTACCGGGCCATCACCTCGGGCGTCGCGTCGTACACGGCGCGCCCGCCCTCGATGCGGGGCAGTCCCGCGTTGGCTTTGGCAACGAGCGGGATGGTGGCATCCGCCGCGTGCATCTTCTCGATCACGCCTTCGATCTCCGCCGGGCCGTTGCCGCAGTTGGCGCCCAGCGCCATCACGCCATGCTGGCGCAAAGCGGCGATCGCCTTCTCCGGCGAGACGCCCATCATCGTCCGGCCGTTCGAGTCGAAGGTCATGGTGGTGACGATTGGCACGTCCGGCGCGGCCCGGCGCGCGCCCTCGACGGCAGCGCGCACCTCTTCGAGGTCGGCCATCGTCTCGATCCACAGCACATCGACCCCGCCCTCGACCAGCGCGCGGGCCTGCTCCTCGAAAGCTGCGGCGGCATCGTCGAAGCTCAGCTCGCCGTATGGCTCCAGCATCTCACCGGTGGGGCCCATCGACCCGCCGACGACCACCGGCTGCGACGCGGCGTCGGCCTCGGCGCGGGCCAGCGCGGCAGCCGCGCGATTCAACTCGACGACCTGCCCGGCCAGACCGCTGCGCCCCAGGCGGTAGCGCGTGCCGCCAAAGCTGTTGGTCAGGATGATCTGCGCCCCGGCGGCGATATAGTCGCGGTGAATCTGGCGGATGCGCTCGGGATGCTCGACGTTCCACCGCTCCGGAGACTCGCCCTGGGGCAGACCGAGCGCGATCAGCATCGTGCCCATCCCGCCGTCGGCCACTACCGGGCGCCCGGTGTCAAGCAACGCTTGGAGAGAGCTTTTCATCGTGTCCGCATCCTTAGTGGCTGTACGGTCCGGCCTTCATTGTACAGCGAACCGGTCCGAATACGATAGTTTGGGCGCCTGCCACGCCCGGCAACAAAAAGGGGCCAGGCGGCCCCATGGTTGTGTCTGATGACAGCGACCCGCGCCGGCGGGCGCTAGGTGCCTTCGACCTCGACGCCGGCTGCTTGCAGCACGCGGCTGACGCTCGCCAGCAGCTCCGACGGCCCGAACGGCTTGGTGATGTAGTCGTCAACCTTGGCGATATGCAGCCCCAAGACCTTGTCAATACTCTGCGCTTTGGCCGTGACCACAATCACCGGGATCGATTTCAGTTCATCGTTAGCCTTCATTTGCTGGTACACTTCCCAGCCGTCCATGTCCGGCATCATCAGATCGAGCAGCACGACGTCCGGACGGACGGATGCCACCAGCGCCAGCCCGTCGCGGCCACCGAGCGCGCCATATACTTCATAGCCGCGGCGGGATAAAATCAACTTGACCAAATCGATCATCTCAGGCTCGTCTTCGATGCAAACCACTTTGATCGTCGGAGAACCGCCCATGACGCTGTTGAGCCTCCTACGGTGGACTAGCCGGGCAGCGCTGCCGCCAGCCAGCGATAAAAACCACGCCGTGAAAAAACACTAAACCCCCTCACAACTCTCAGTCTACCACAGGCCGCGATCGGATGTCTATACTCCCAAAAGGGCTGCCGCACAGCCGCCCGGAGCGATGCGCTCGCTCCTGTGGATCGGCGCTCACCAGGCGCACCAGACAGGCGCCAAGTACGGTATAATGTGCGCAGCGCAGGTGCGGCGGCGGAGCGGTCACCGGATGTGTTGTGTGGCGGTGCGGTGCGTCCCGGCCCTGCTGGAATGAGGAGTAAAGGTGCATGTCCTCAACAAATCGCAATGTGCGCCGGGAAAGCGCGCGCCAGGGTGAAGAATTCATCGCGCTGGTGCATCGCAAGATGGACCGGCTGGTGCAGGAATTTGCGAATGGCGAGATCAACCGGACGCAGTTTCACAGGCTCTACGCGCGCTATCAGCGCCAGATCGCGGCGGTGGCGCAGCTTCTGGCCGAATCCGATCCGGCGCTGTGGCCCGCCGCCGTCGCAGACGGTGAAGACACGCAACATTTGAAGACGCGCTTGACGGCGAAAGCCCTGGGAATGGCTGTTTACGAGGCCAGGGCTAGCCAGCCGCTGCATATTTTCGGCGAGTTTGACGTTGCGCCGGAGCAGATCAACCCCATGCTCGCCAGCTACCGGCTGGCAGCCGGCGAGATGTTCCGCGCCGGGATGCGCCGCGCCGAGCTAGACGACGGGCGCTGGTTGTGTTTTGTGCCGGGGTCACAGACGACGCTGGTCGCGCTGTTCTCGCTGGAGCCGTCCGAGAGCCAGCTTGCCACACTCGACCGCCTGCATAAAGATTTTGAAGAGGCCAATCGCCACGCGCTGAGCCAGCCTCAGCCCGACGCGGCGGCGCTGGCGTACCCATTCTACTCTTTTGTTCAGCGGCCCGGTCCCGCGCCGGAGCAGGGCTGACGCGCCGGCTCCGGCAAGGGAAACGGCGCGGGCTGGCGGCCGTTCGGTGGTCGGATCGAGATGTCATTCATATGAAACAAGCCATCCAGATCGGGGAGCGCTATACCCTGCTGCTCCTGGCGATCGCGCTGCTGGTGGGGTTGTACCTCAGCAGTCTGTACAGCTTCTTGCTGTTTCACAGCCTCGCCGAGGGCTTCAGCGCGGTTGTCGGGTTCAGCATCTTCCTGTTCGCGTGGAACGCGCGCCATTTCCTCAAAACCGATTACTTCCTGTTTCTTGGTATCGCTTATCTGTGGATTGCTGCGCTCGATCTGGTGCACGCCCTCGCCTACAAGGGGATGGGCGTGTTTCCCGACTACGACGCGCGCCTGGCGACCAACCTCTGGCTTGAGGCGCGCTTTGTGCAGAGCGTGTCGCTGTTGGTCAGCCCGCTGTTTCTGCGCCGGCGCATCCGGCCCGGGCTGATGATGGCGGCCTATGGCATCGTCACCGGGCTGTTCGTCGCGTTCGCCTTCAGCGAGTCATTCCCGCTTACCATCGTCGAGGGCGAAGGGCTGACTGCCTTCAAGACGGCCAGCGAGTACGCCATCATGCTGATTCTGCTCGGCGCGGCGTGGGTGCATCTCCGCCAGCGCCAGGCTTTCGATCCAGGGATCTTCAACCTGCTTATCGCCTCGATTCTGCTGACCGCTGTCTCCGAGCTGATGTTCACGATCTACGTGAACGTGTACGATGCCTTCAACCTGATCGGGCATTTCTTGAAGATCGTAGCGTTTTATCTGATTTACCGCGCCGTGCTGCAAACCGGCCTCGAAAAGCCGTTCAATTTGCTCTTTCACGACCTGGAGCGAGCGCAGGAGCGCTATCGCGCTTATTTCAACAACTCTTTAAACGGCCTGGCGCTCTTTCAGGTCGAGGGAGATGGCAGCCGCGCGGAAGACTATGTGTTCGCCGATGGCAACGCGGCCCTGGCGCACATGACCGGGATCGATGTGGGGGCTTACAGGGGCAAGCCTCTGTCCGATCTGCCTCCGGTCCTCGACCGGGAAGCCCTGCTGGCGCTGTTCCAGAAGGTCCGCCGCCAGGGCCGGCCGCAGCGCACCGAGCAGTGCTCGCCGCTGCGCCCTCAATACCTGGGCGTGAGCGTCTTCTTGCCCGGCCCGCATCAGGTGGCGATGGTGGTGGAAGACATTACCGAGCGGAAGCAATCGGAGACCGTGCTGCAGGAAAGCGAGCAGCGGTTGCGGACCGTGCTGGAGAACATGCCTGTGCTGCTGTTTGCCACCGACGAGACGGGGCATATCATCGCCTGGAACCGCGAATGCGAGCGTGTTACCGGCTACAGCGAGGCCGAGGTCACCGGCAACCACAACGCGCTCGAAACCCTGATCGCAGACCCGGAAAGCCGGCGGCGCTTTACGGATAGCGCCAGCGCGCGCGGGCCATACCGGGGGTGGGAGACGGTGCTGGCCTGCAAGGACGGGACAACTCGCTGCATCGCGTGGTCAAGCGTTGCCAGCGAGTTCCCGGTGCCCGGCTGGGCCGACTGGGTGGTGGGCATCGACATCACCGAGCGCAAAACGATCGAGACGCTGGAACGCGAGCAGCGCCAGCTTGCCGAAGCGCTGCGCGATGTGGCGAATGCGCTCAACAGCGCGCTGAGCCTGTCCGAAGTGCTGGATCGCCTGTTGGGCAATCTGGAGCGGGTGATCCCGCACGACATGGCCGAGATTCTACTTGTCAAGCCGCAGACCGGCGAGGCGCGCGTGGTCGGCAGCCGCAGCGCGGACGCTCAGATCCAGGCCGAGCTGGCGGATCTGTCATTGAAGATCGAAACGGCGCGTCATCTGCACACCATGATGGTGACGCGCCAGCCCTTGATTGTGGATGATATCCAGACCGAAACGCACTTCCGCCTGAGCCATGATCCCTATTGGCGGGCGTATCTCGGCGCGCCGATTCAGTACGAGGGCCAGGTGATCGGCTTCATCGGACTGGGGAGCTGGCAGCCCGACTTCTTCACCGAGGCGCACGCGGATCGCCTGGAAGCGTTTGCCGGGCAGGCCGCGATCGCGATCCACAATGCGCATGTGTTGGAGCGCGAGCGGGCGTTGGTCGCCACGCAGGAGCGCGAGCGTCTGGCGCGCGACCTGCACGACGCCGTCAGCCAGACGCTCTTTTCCGCGAGCATGATCGCCGAAGCTCTGCCGCGCCAGTGGCAGCGCAGCCCGGAAAAGGCGCTCGCGCAGCTTGCCGAACTGCATCACCTGACGCGCGGCGCAATGGCCGAAATGCGCGTGCTCTTGCTCGAGCTGCGCCCGACCTCGCTGCTGGAAGTCGAGCTGCCGACCTTGCTGCGCCAGCTTGCCGAGGCAATCCGCAGCCGCAAGCGGATGGCGATCAACGTGGACGTAGAGGGCGAGTTCAATCTCCAGCCGGATATCAAGCTGGCGCTTTACCGCATCACGCAGGAAGCGCTTAACAACATCGCCAAACACGCCGAAGCGTCCCAGGCCTCGATCCGGCTGGTGAACGACGCGAGCGGGATCACGCTGACGATTGAGGACAACGGCGCAGGGTTTGATCCCGGCCACGTCCAGGCCACGAGCCTGGGGCTGGAGATTATGCGCGAGCGTTCTGAGGAGATCGGCGCGACGCTGACGATTGAGTCGCACCAGGGCAGCGGTACCCGTCTGCGGGTGTTCCGGCCCGCCGCGGCTCGTTGACACCGGTGTGCAGGTGGGCAGAACATCCCCTCAACCCCCGGCCTCGCGCGCGGGGAGAAGGGGAGCGCGCGGCGCCTCAAAGCCCGCTCCCCGCGACGCAGTCGCAAGAGAGAGAGTTTGGGGTGAGGGGAACGATGCCCCGCTCCAACCGTTAATCGTCGTAGGTGCAGCGGTAGACCGTGACCTGGCCGGCCTGATGTTCCACCGCGCAGTGGGTGCTGACGAACTCGAACAGCGGAGTCAGATCGGTCGTGTCGGTGCGGCCGTCCTCGGCCTGCCACAGCGCGCGCGTTTCCGGATCAAGCGGCGGGATGCGATTCCCGTCTTCGACGGTGGTATCCACGATCAACGCGGGCCGGTTGGTTTCCAGATCGCGCACCAGCTCCGCGATCAGCGCGGGGGCTGTGTCGTCCGGAACGATGACCGGATAGCCGTAGTGATACTGCGTCGGGCTGTGCCGCTGGGCCTCGAAGTTGATGTCGCTCGACGCGCCCCAGACGAACACCGTCTCGTCCGGCCGGGTGTGCTGCTCGACATAGCGCACGATCGGGTGCTCCTGCGTCGGGCCGAACAGGCTGCCGGTGCGGGTCAGCGCCATTTCTACCAGCACGCCCGCTCCGAAGGCGATCAGATTGAGCGCGATCACGCCCAGCGCCAGCAGGCGGCGCTTGCGCAGGCGCAGCGGCGTGCGCGGTGCGTCGACCAGCCGGTGCAACCCGATCGCAGAGATGACGGTCAGGGCCGGGACGAGCGTGACGTAGTAATGGGCATAGGCGCGGTTGGTCACGTTGACGAGCGCCAGGTCGGCCAGCACGGTCAGCGCCGCCCAGCCGCCGAGCGCCACCCGATCGCGCGGGAGCGCGCCGAAAGCCCGGCCCCACCGCTGCGAGACAATCGCCAGCACGCCCGGCACAACCAACCCGGAGAGCAGCAGCAAGATCACCGGCGCCACGCTGCGGGTCAGCGTGCGAAACACCGTGTCCGCCACGGAAATCGAGTGCGCGCTCACCCAACGGTGGAAGGCCATCGGCGAGACCATCGATGCCTGGATGGTCTCGCTCAGAATGCCATTGGCAGCCAGGTAAAGCGCCATCAGTCCCAGGCCCGTCACCCCCCCGGCGACGATCGCCCCCAGCCATTTCCAGCGCTGCGGCGCGCGCACGGCGGGATGCCCGACCAGCACCAGCGCGGGGATGAAGGCCAGCGTCCCGCCGATGGTCGTTTGCTTGAGCAAAAACGCCAGGCTGGCGCTCAGGCCGATCAGAAACGCCCACCGGGCGCCGGGCCGCCGCAGGAAGCGATAGCCCGCCAGGAAAACCAGCACCTGCGGCAGCAGGGCGTAGCTCTCCGTGAAATTGACGTCGTGGAGCATAATCGGGTGGCGCGCCAGGAGCACAAACAGGTACGTGGCTGCGGGTGCCAGCCAGCGCGGAAAGCGCGCCAGCGTCATCAGCGTGTAGAACAGAACAGCGGTCACGCTCAGGAAGATCACATCGATCGTCCAGATCGCCCACGAGTCCGTGCCGAACAGGTGGAACGCCAGCACGTTGATCAGGTACACGCCCGGCAGCTTGTTATCCCAGGCGTCCTCGTAGAGCGTGCCGCCCTCAAACACAACTTCGGCGGTGTACGACTGGATGCCGTTGTCGCGCCCGATCGGGCGCAGCGAGGGCGCCAGCGGCAGCGACGCGACAATGACCAGGCTGACGAAGCTCAAGATCAGCGCGGCTTTGCGCCAGCGCACGCCGGTATACAGGCGTGCGGATGTCTTCTGGCGAGCAATAGATGGGAAACTCATCTGCGATCTTTGTCCCCACGATTAGCAGGCTGCGGCCCGCAGCGCGATTTGATTCTCGTCTGCGCCGGCGATTTGTCAAGGTGCGACAGGCCGGTGCGGCCGAATTTGCGCCAACCTGCCCACACCAAAATGCGCCAGGTGGCCCATAACACGGCGCGCGCTTGCCCCTAAGATTACTATCAGGCTGTGTTGTATCGGAAACCTATGGAACACGTTGGTTGGTGGAAGAACGTCAGCAGTCTGACTCGTACTGGAACCGACGCTGTGGCTCGCCGCTGTGGGCCGCGCGTTTGCCGCTCATGGCGGGCCACAGCGTCCCGTCCCGGCCTGCGGCCAGTCCGCCGCACGGGGACGGGGATCGACGGTGAGACATCCATCCACTGGTTGAGGCACACAAGGAGACATTTCGATGGTAGTTGATGAACGCGCCAACGACACGACAGTGCATGAGAGCGGCGTGGCTCACCCGCGTGAGGAAGGCCCCACCACGCGGATCAACATGGGCAAGGGCGAGCGGATCGCCTCGATTCTGGGCGGCGCGGCGCTGGCGCTGGCTGCCGTGGCGAAGCGGGGCCGGGTTGGCCTGGGTCTGGCGATGGCGGCGGGCAGCCTGCTCGTACGCGGCGTGACCGGGTCGTCGCTGCTGATGCGCCTGCTGGGCAAGAACCGGGCGCTGGTCAGCCCGACCGGGGCGGCTGCCGTCCCGCACGAGCAGGGCATCCGCGTTGAAGACAGCATCCTGATCGAGCGCAGCGCGGGCGAGCTGTACCATTTCTGGCGCAACTTCACCAACCTGCCGCAATTCATGCCCCACATCAAATCGGTCGAAGTTTACGAGGGCAATCGCTCGCACTGGACGGTTGAGGGACCGGCGGGCACCAGCGTGCAGTGGGACGCCGAGGTGATCAACGACCAGCCCAACGAGCTGATCGCCTGGCGCACGGTCGAAGGCTCGGTCGTCGAGCACGCGGGGACGGTGCGCTTCCGCCCCACGCCCGATGGCAGCGCGACGCTGGTCGAGGTGGTCTTCGAGTACGCGCCGGCGGGGGGCGCGGTGGGCGCGGCGGTGGCGCGGCTATTCGGATCCGCGCCGGAGAAGCAGGTCCGCGCGTCCCTGGAACGCCTCAAAGCCGTCTTTAGCGGCGGCGCAAGCCCGGCCGACGTGTTGGACACCGACCGCGTCGAACAGGCGTCCGAGGAATCCTTCCCGGCCAGCGACCCGCCCGCTTACTACTAGTCGTCTGGCGCGGCACCCAGCGCGGCGCGCACTCCCTGCCCCGGTGCCGCTCGCTGCGCGCGGCGTGACGCGCTTGACGAACCTCGCTGGCCCTGTGCTGGCGAGGTTTTCTATCCACCGCTGGTCTATCGCGTCGGTGGGGGATGGGCAAGCGGCGCGGTAGTGACGCGCCCCCGGAGAAGTTCGTCTCCGGGGGCGCGTGTGTTGTCCGCTGGCTGGGCGCCGCGCTCAGCGCTGGGCCACGGTGCCGTTGTGCGCGCCGTTCTTGACGTGGTGCGCGCGCCGGAGCTCGTCGCGGTGGATCTGGTAGGGAACGCTGGTGACGACGACGTTATCCATCCGGCTCAGCGCCAGGTTGAAGATGACCGCCGTGTTCTGGTGCAGGATCTGCTCCCAGTAGGTGTCCATCGCCAGGTGTCCCATGATGACGTGTACGAAGCCGCCCGGCTGCTGTTCCTGGATCTGCTCGATATAATGCCGGATCGGCTCGGCCAGCAGGCGATAGGGCGAGGGCAGGATCACCAGCTCGCCTTCACCGATGCGCTTGCGCCACTTCTCGCGCACGATTTCGATCTTGTCCGGGTTGGTCGCCACATGCACCGCGTGCCAGGGGTGATCGAGCGACTTGGCGAAGTTGACCAGGCGCACCGTCTCGGCGTGCACGTCGTCCACCAGGATGATGGTCTGGATCGGGCGCTTCTCGATGTCCACCGGGACACCCTGCAAGCTCAGCGCGCGCGCCACGTCGCGGTAATGGTCGTGGATGCGGGAGAAAATGTAGACCAGCGACGGGATCAGCACGACGACGACCCAGGCCCCGCTGGTGAACTTGGTCACCGCGAAGACCAGCGCCACAATGCCGGTGCAGACGGCCCCAAAGCCGCTGATGAACATCTTGGTACGCCAGTGAGCGTCGTAGTGCAGCACCGTGTCGTGCCCCTGCACCGATTCGCCGGGCTTGAGCTTCCCGATGCGGCGCATATGCACCACCATCCCGGTCTGCGAGATGGTAAAACTCAGGAACACGCCGATGGCATAGAGCGGGATCAGCGCCGTGGTGCGCGCGTTCATCACGATCACCAGCAGCGACGCGAACGCCGCCAGCCCGACGATCCCCCACGAGAAGACGAGACGGCCCCCACGATAGGTGAGCTGGCGCGGCAGGAAGCCGTCGCTGGCGGCCAGCGCGGCCAGGCGCGGGAAGTCCGCGTAGCTGGTGTTGGCGGCCATCAGCAGGATCAGCGCCGTCCCGGCCAGGACTGCCAGGTAGAGCGGGCTGCCCTCTCCGTAGACGGTGCGCCCGATCTGCGAGATGACCGTTTCGGTCTCGCTGGGCAGCGCTCCGATCTGGTGTGCCATGAAGGTGATGCCCAGGAACATGATCACCAGCAAGGTGCTCATCCACACCAATGTCACCGCGGCGTTGTGGCTGCGCGGCTCTTTAAAGGCCGTGATGCCGTTCGAGATCGCCTCGATCCCCGTCAGCGCCGCCGATCCACTGGAGAATGCGCGCAGGATCAGGAAGAGTGTGACGGTCTGCGTACCCGAGTGCACGGCTTCGACGTTAACGACCGTTGGCAGGTCACCCAAGAGGTAGCGCACAAACCCGACCGCCAGCGTGAGAAGCATTGTCCCGACGAAGAAGTAGGTTGGGACGGCGAAGATCCGGCCGCTCTCGCGCACCCCGCGCAGGTTCACGATCGTGATAATGGCGATCACCAGGATCGCCAGCTCGACGCGATACGGCAGCAGCTCGGGGAAGCCGGATACGATCTGCGCCACGCCGGACGAAACGCTCACCGCGACCGTCAGGATGTAGTCGGTCAGCAGCGACGCGCCGGCGATCTGGGCCGGTAGCTCGCCCAGGTTGTCGCGCGCGACGATGTAGGCCCCGCCCCCGTTGGGATAGGCGTAGATCGTCTGGCGATACGAAATGGTCACGATGATCAGCAGGATCGAGATGGCAATGGCGATCGGAATGGAGAGGCCGAGCGTGGCTGCGCCAGTGCCAGCCAGCGCCAGGATGATCAGGATTTCTTCCGTCGCGTAGGCCGTCGACGAGAGCGCGTCGGACGCGAAAATCGCCAGACCGATCCGCTTGTTGACCGTCTGGTGTGGCAGAGCTTCGGTGCGCAGCGGCTCGCCAAAGAGCAGCTTGCGTACCGAGAATTTTTCCCGTGAATTGGTCGAGGTAGACATGGTTCCCACCTTATGGCCGCCGTATCGCGCCTGTGAAAAGGCCGGCGGGCTTCAACGAACACGCCCGGAAGTCGGGCGCGCCTGGTGCTGACTTGTCGTGTTGAGTCTTTGGTTGTCACTCGAACGATGTGTGGCTTAACCTCAGTGGCAAGCCACGCCAAGCCATTATACAGGATGTCTGGCACACTACACCAGGGTAATCGCCCGCGCCGCGTCGAGTCGTCCAGCCGGGGGATGCGTTCTGTCGTATAATGAAGGTGCCCCGCCCGTTTTGACCGGCTACCCGCTGCCGCCCCTCCGGTTCTCCCCGCCGGCAATAGGATCGAAAGAAGGGTGATCCCCATGAAACCCGAACGCGTTCGCATCAAGTGGGCGCCGCTGCTCGTCGCGCTGGCGCTGCTGTTGGTCGTTCCCACCGTCCAGGCCGGCCCCGATAAGGGCTACCGCGCCTTTGCCGAGTTCCGTGCCAACCCGTCCGGCTGCCGCGAGACATACGCGGTGGTGACGGTCACCCAAATGGAAACCCACAACCCGCCCGGCCCGCGCGTGCCCGAAATCACCGTCGAATTGATCTACCACGTCCGCAGCACCTGTGCCGACCCCGGCGATTTCCTGTTCTATTACGAGTTTCACACCATGGGGCCGGTGACGATCCCGGCCAGCGATTTCTCCATCCACAGCGGCCTGAACCGGGCCACGCTCAACACGACGCTGCCCGTCTATGACGAGGAGGCCGGGATAGCCTTCGACCTGGACGTTGAGGTGCTGTGGACGGCGACCGGCAAAGCCGGGCCGCAGGCGCGCCTGGCGGACGCCGTGCTGGAAGTCAGCGCTCCCTTCCCGCTTCAGTATGCCGACTCCAACCCGGTCAGCGGGCCGCTGGCGGCGGAGCTGCGCAAGCTACGCTGATGCGGCAACCCCCTGAGACCCTGTCGCCAAGCGGGCAGCCGGAATGCTGCTCGCTTTCTTGCTGCCGCGCCCATCACCTGCATCACGCCGCGCGTGTGGTAGAATGGGCGGCTGGCAGTGGCCGGAGCGGAGAGCATGATGGAACGGATGGCACACAGCGCCGTAGTGGCCTGGCTGGCCGTCTTGGTCTGGCTGGCGCTGATGGGGTTTTTGATGCTGGCACCCGGCGAAGGGACGCCGGTCGAGGATATCTCGCGGGCCTTCGGCGGGACGGACGTGACCGACGCGCTGGGGCATGTCGTGCTTTTCGGGGTGCTGATCGCGCTGCTGGCGCACGCGCTGGGCTTTCATGTGGCCCCTGGCCGGGCGCTGGGCCTGGCAGCCGGGAGCGCGTTTGTGTTGGGCGCAGTGCTTGAGCTGACGCAGCTTGCAGCGGTCGCGCGGGGCGCAACCCCGCTCGACCTGATGGCCAACTGGTTTGGGGTGCTGGTGGGAGCCGCCTGGTTGCGCCGCTCGGCGTTCCTGGTGCGGGCAGGCGGGGACTAGAGCATGGTCTGGACTTTACGGAAACGCCGGTCCTGGTAGGGGCGCAGCTGCTGCGCCCGCTGACACCGTCGATGCCGGTACTGGCATCGGTGCGTCTGTAGGCAGACGGTCAGGATACCCCCTCAACCCCCGGCCCCCTCAGCCCGCACACGGGGAGAAGGCGAGCGCGCAGCGCCAAAAAGCCCCTCGCCCCGCGACGCAGTCGCAAGAGGGAGAGGGGTTTGGGGTGAGGGGATTAAGTCAGCTATTTCAGCGATCTGGCCCCTCACGCGATCACGCCCAGCTCGCGGCCCACGCGGGCGAAGGTGTCGAGCGCCAGATCGAGATCGTCGCGGGAATGCGTCGCGCTGATCATCACGCGCAGGCGCGCCTTGCCGCGCGGAACGGTGGGGAAGCCGATCGCCATAGCAAACACGCCCTCTTCAAACAGCCGCTTGCTGAACTGCTGCGCCAGCGGCGCTTCGCCCAGCATCACCGGCACAATCGGCGTCTGCGTCGCGCCGGTGTCGAAGCCGAGGGCGCGCATCCCCTGCTTGAAGTAGTCCGCGTTGCTCCACAGCCGGTCGACCAGCTCGGTGCTTTCTTCCAGCAGATCCACCGCTGCCAGACAGGCCGCGACATCCGGCACGGTCATCGCGCTGCTGAAGAGGAACGGTCGCCCGCGCTGGCGCAGCCAGTCGACGATCTCCGGCCGCCCGGCGACCACACCGCCCACCACGCCGAACGCCTTGCTCAGCGTGCCGACCTCGATATCGACCTGGCCGTGCAGGCCGAAGTGATCGACGATGCCGCGCCCGCCCCGGCCCAGCACGCCCTCGCCGTGCGCGTCGTCGACCATCAGCAGAATGCCGTGCTCGGCGGCGATGGCGGCGATCTCCGGCAGCGGGGCGATGTCGCCGTCCATGCTGAACACCCCGTCGGTCACGATCAGGCGGCGGTTGTACTCGGTCGTCGCGGCGATCTGGCGGCGCAGGTCGTCGGGATCGTTGTGCTCGTAGGCGACGATCTCCGCCCGCGACAGGCGGCAGCCGTCGATGATGCTGGCGTGGTTGAGCCGGTCCGAGAAGATTACGTCGCCGCGCCCCACCAGCGCGGGGATCGTCGCCAGGTTGGCGGTGAATCCGCTCTGGAACGTGATCGCGGCCTCGGCGCCTTTGAAGCGCGCCAGCCGCTCCTCAAGCTGCAGGTGCAGGTCCATGGTCCCGGCGATGGTGCGCACCGCAGCCGGGCCGACGCCGTAACGATCCATGGCCTGTTTGGCGGCTTCGATGATGCGCGGGTGGTTGGCCAGTCCCAGATAGTTGTTGGACGAGAAGTTGAGGACGCGCCGGCCATCGACCACCAGCCAGGCGCCTTGCGGGCTGCTGAGCGTGCGGATGTGGGTAAACAGCCCCT
Organism: Thermoflexus sp.; assembly: GCA_020724465.1. Taxonomy (GTDB): domain Bacteria; phylum Chloroflexota; class Anaerolineae; order Aggregatilineales; family Aggregatilineaceae; genus DYGX01. The sequence goes on along the minus strand of DYGX01000008.1, from coordinate 55,026 downwards.
GCTCCTTCAGGCTCGCCAGCTCTTCGCCGATCCAGGCGGTTTTGTCGTGCAGCATACCGGTAACTCCTTTTGGGTGAGGCTGAAAAGTCTTGTTTCACCCGCGATTGTACCACATGGGCGCCGGGCCGGGGCGTGCCGCAGCGGCGCGGGCGCGTTCGGCGCGCCCGCCGGCCCCGGCCCGCACTGTGCCGGCGTTCAGCCGCAGTGGCAGATCTCGCGCTGGAGCGCCAGCCGTGTATCGGCGAACAGCGCGCGATAGTCGGGGTAGGTGTCCGGCCCGATACCGAAGATCGTGTCCAGGCCCACCAGCGCGAACAACTCGCGGATGCGCGGCGAAGGGTTGGTGATCTGCAGGGCGCCGCTGTGTCCCTGCACCTCTTTGTACGCCTGCACCAGCGCGCGCAGACCGGCGCTGTTCATGTACTCCACACCGCCCAGGTCTAAGATCAACTGCGAGCGCCCCTCGCGGATGGCACCCTCAATCGCCGCAATCAGGGGGCGCACGCTGTTCTCGTTCACCCGTCCGGATACTTCAAACAACTGGATTTTCGACAGATCGAGCTGTCCTGCTGGCTCGTTCATGGCTCATCCCGCGTCCTATCACGATGATGTTTGGCTTCATATAGATGTACGCATCTGACGTGGCTGGGTTCCAGGGTGGGGCGCGCAACGCCCCCGATTTTTGGGGGCAGGCCCGCGCAGGGATCAGGCGGCGATGCCGGCGATCAGCAGGTCGAGCGCCAGCACATCGCCCACCTTGCCGGTTTTGATCGCCAGGTCGGTTTCGAGCAGATAGCGATAGATCGCCTCAAGCTGCTCCATGGAGAAGGCGCGCACCTGCTCGGTCAGCTTCCTGGCGACAAACGGATGCACGCCGATCGCCTGGCCGAGGCTTCCCGGCGCGCCGCCCGCGTTGAGGTGTTCGCGTGCCAGGATCAGCAGGCGAAACTGGCGCACGATCATCCCAAACAGCCGCAGCGGATCGTCGTCGGCCAGCAGGCGGTGGATCAGACGCAGGGCCGTTTCCCCGTCGCGCCGCCCGATGGCGTCTACCATCTCGAAGACGTCCGCCTCGGCCACGTAGGGCGTCAGCAGCCGGACGTCGTCTTCGGTGATGGGGCGCTCGCCGTTGACGTAGGCGGCCAGCTTCGCCAGCTCGCTATCGGCGGCGCGCAGGTCGCTGTCGATCACGGCAGCCAGCGCCTCGGCAGCGGGTGGCTCGATCTCGACGCCGTAGACCTCGCGAGCCTGGCGGCGGATCCACCCGGCGACGCTGGGCGGGGGTCCGAAGAGCTTGTGATAGCCGCCGGGGGCGGTTTTGGCCGCGACCAGAACCGGGTTGCGCTCGCCGAGCGTTTCCGTCTCCACGAAGACGACCCGTGCGTGCGGCGGCAGTTCGGCCAGACCTGCCGCCAGGTCATCCAGCTCGTCCTTGCCCGCCCTGCCGGCGCCCTTGCGCGCCAGCCAGCTCAGCATCCCCTCGACGATCACCAGCCGCTTGTCGCTGAGGAAGGGCATGGCCTGGGCCGCGGACAGCACCTCGGCGGCAGTGGTATTCCTGCCGTCCAGCACGGTGGTGTTTAGTTCGGCGGTGGCCGGGTCCCCCATCTGCGCGCGCATGGTCTGGACCTGGGCGCGCAGGGTGTATTCGTCGCTGCCGTGCAGCACGTAGAAGGTCGGGGTGCGCGGCGCCATGCCCGGTTATCCCGCGCTGGTCTTGACGAAGTGGACCGTCAGCCGCTGCCCGGCGATCGGCACGGTGAACTCGTAGCGGCGGACGTTGACAATCTGCAAGTCGCCGGGGTCGCCCAGGGTGGTGAAGTAATACTGGAGCGCCAGCCCCAACGGCTGCGCGGCGATCAGCGCCAGGGTGGAGAGCAGGATCACGCTGGGCAGGCGCGAAAGGCGGTCGACCACGCCGCGCTTCATGCCGGCGGTCCCGGCCAGGGTCGCCATGCTGGTCATGATCCCGGCCGTAACCAGCCCGGTCCCGCAGTTGGGGTGGATCGCCAGCCCATGCTCGCCGGCGCGCATGCGGCGGAGCGCTTCGTTTGCCGCCTGCTCGACCTCTTCGGTGCTGACGTTGCCGTAGAGATAGAAGCCGCTGGCTGTCGAGCGGCCCGCCATGTTGAGGTTCTTGATCTTGCGGCTCAGCAGATGAATCGTCGCGTGTTCCAGCCCGTGATTGCGGCGGATGCGGCGGATGATGCGCAGGTTCAAGAGGGGAGCAGCAAGCAGCGCCAGATACTGAATCATCGTCCCTCGATCGTGATACCTCTCGACTCGCTCGTCGATTGCTGTGACGGGTTGACTGTTTCAGGCTCGGCGCGAGCCAGGGGCAGGCGCCTCGCTACCCTGAAAGTAACACGTTCTCCGGGCAGCGGCAACGGATCGCAGCCCGTCAGCGTGCGGCGGCGCCATCCAGATAGATCGCGCCCAGCACGGCTTCGGTGTCGGCCAGTGTCTCAAAGACGTAGGTCGGGCCGCAGGCGCGCAACTGCTCGACGGTGAACGGGCCGGTTGCCACGGCCAGCGTGCGCGCGTGGATGCTCTGCGCGCAGGCGATGTCGCCCGGCGTATCGCCGACGATCACCACCCGTTGGGGCGCGAAGGTCACACCGGCCAGGGTTTCGGCCCGCGCCAGGGCCAGCGGCGGGAGCATAGGGCGCTCCCAGCCATCCGAGCCGAAAGCGCCGACGCGAAAATCGGCCGGGTCGAAGCCGGCGTGGCGCAGCTTGATCGGGACCAGGCCAGTCATGTTGCCGGTGACCAGCCCGATCAGGGTGTCGCCGCGCGCCTTGAGCTGCGCGATCAGGGCGTGCGTGCCGGGGCAGGCGCGTACCGGAAACGAGCCGATCAGCGCGCTCAGGTGGCGCGTCACAGCGGCGTTGTAGGCGTCGAGCTGCGCCTCGATGTGCGCCCGCGGGATGCCCGCCGGCTCCAGCGCCTCGATGACAAGTTGCCAGTCGGTCTTGCCGGCGAAGGCGACCGCGTCGATGACGCCGACGGTGCCGAAGACCTCTTGCAGCGCCAGCCGCGTCGCCGCGCGCCCGCACCCTGCCGAGTTGAGCAGGGTGCCGTCGATGTCGAACAGAACCAGCCACTCCGGCCGCATAACACCATCCTTATCCGAGCCATGCACCTGGATTATAGCGCGGATGAGCGCGCGCGGCGCCGGAACAGCGGCGCTTTAAAAGTGACACTCTTCTATGATATGGCGACATTCCACACTGTTGAGCCTTCGGCAAAGCGTCTAGACTGGTGGCGTAGATTGGAACAGATGTGGTTTCCGTCTGTGGCGGTTGCTCCCATTTCAAGCAGGTTCGAACAACCCGCCCGAACGGTCCATGAAGCTCGATGGACGCGGTGTTTTGTCGTGTCGCAAACCAGTCTGTTGCTCGCATTTCCGATCGCAGGCCGCACCCTCCTGAAGTCTTTTTGCCTGAGGTCGATTTGCCTAAGAAGTCATGGGAGGAAATGAATGTCTAACGGCACATCGTCCCGCCATATGGTGACGATCGATGGCAACATGGCAGCCGCGCTGGTTGCTCACGCTCTCAACGAGGTGATTGCCATCTATCCCATCACGCCCTCCTCCCCGATGGGCGAGACAGCCGACGAGCTGTCGGCTGAGGGCGTCAAAAATCTGTGGGGGACCGTTCCGCAGGTCACCGAGATGCAGTCGGAAGGCGGCGCGGCGGGTGCGGTCCACGGCGCGCTGACCACCGGCGCGCTGACGACGACCTTCACGGCGTCGCAGGGCCTGCTGCTGATGATCCCCAACATGTTTAAGATCGCAGGCGAGCTAACCCCCACCGTCTTCCATGTGGCGGCGCGCTCGCTGGCGGCCCAGGCGCTGTCGATCTTCGGCGATCACTCGGACGTGATGGCCGCCCGCTCGACCGGCTTCGCCTTGTTGTGTTCGGGCAGCGTCCAGGAAGTGATGGACTTCGCCCTGATCGCCCAGGCGTCCACGCTCGAAGCGCGCGTGCCCTTCCTGCACTTCTTCGACGGCTTCCGCACCTCACACGAGATCCAGAAAATCGAAGAGGTCACGCGCGAGCAGATGCGCGCCATGATTGACGACAAATATATCATCGCGCACCGGATGCGCGGCCTGAACCCGGAAAACCCCGCCATGCGCGGGACCGCGCAGAACCCGGATGTCTACTTCCAGGGGCGCGAGACGGTCAACCCGTTCTACCTGGCGACGCCCGGCATCGTGCAGAAGTATATGGACCGCTGGGCGGAGATCTCGGGCCGTCAGTATCACCTCTTTGACTACGCGGGCGCGCCCGACGCGGAGCGCGTCGTTGTGCTGATGGGGTCCGGCGCGGAAACCGTCCACGAGGTGGTGGACCTGCTCAACGAGCAGGGTGGCAAGGTCGGCGTGGTCAAGGTGCGCCTCTACCGCCCGTTCTATGGCAAGGCCCTGGTCGCCGCGATCCCGCCGACGGCGCGGGCGATCGCCGTGCTGGACCGCACCAAGGAACCCGGCGCTGCCGGCGAGCCGCTCTATCAGGACGTGATCACGGCCTTCAACGAGGCGCTGGCCGATGGGACCATCGAGCGCGTGCCGTTGATCGTCGGCGGGCGTTATGGCCTGGGGTCGAAAGAATTCAACGCCGGGATGGCGAAGGCCGTCTTCGACAACCTGGCCGCCGACAAGCCCAAGAATCACTTCACGGTGGGCATCATCGACGACGTGACCCACAGCAGCCTGGAGTGGGATGACGCGTTCAACAGCGACCAGCCCGGCGTGCACACGGCCATGTTCTACGGCCTGGGCGCGGATGGCACGGTGGGCGCCAACAAGAACTCGATCAAGATCATCGGCCAGGCGACCGATAACTACTGCCAGGGCTACTTCGTGTACGACTCGAAGAAGTCCGGCGCGCAGACGGTTTCGCACCTGCGCTTCAGCAAGAAGCCGATCCGCAGCCAGTACCTGATCCACCAGGCGGACTTCCTGGCGGTGCACAACTTCGCCTTCCTGGACCGCTTCGACATTCTGTCGCGGCTCAAGCCGGGCGGCGTGCTGCTGATCAACGCGCCGTACAGCGCCAGCGAAGTGTGGGACCGGCTCCCGCGCGAGGTGCAGCAGCAGATCATCGACAAGCAGGCGAAGTTCTACACGATCAACGCCAACAGCATCGCCAAGTCGGTGGGCCTGGGCGGGCGCATCAACATCATCATGCAGGCGGCCTTCTTCAAGATCTCCGGCGTGCTGCCCGAAGATCAGGCCATGCAGATGATCGAGATGGCGGTCGAGGACACCTACGGCATCAAGGGGTCGAAGGTCGTCGATATGAACATCCGCGCGGCGCACATCGCCGTCGATCATATCGAGCGCGTCAACTACCCGCAGGAAGTGACCAGCACGATCACGATCCGCCCGCCGGTGCCCGCCGACGCGCCCGAGTTCGTGCGGACCGTGACCGCCGAGATCATCGCCGGGCGCGGGGACTGGCTGCCCGTCTCGAAGATGCCGGTCGACGGGACTTTCCCAACGGCGACCACGCAGTACGAAAAGCGCAACATCGCCACCGAGATCCCGGTCTGGGACCCGGCAGTGTGCATCCAGTGCAACCAGTGCGCCTTTGTCTGCCCGCACGCGACGATCCGCATGAAGGTCTATCCGGCCGAGTACGCCAACGGCAGCTCGCCCGCCGGCTGGCAGGCGATGGACGCCAAGGGGCGCGGCTGGGAAGGCATGAAGTACACGCTTCAGGTGTCGCCTGAAGACTGCACCGGCTGCGGCGTGTGCGTGGAGACCTGCCCGGCCTATGCCAAGGATGAGAGCGGTCAGAAGACCGACCGCAAGGCGATCAATATGGCTCCGCTGACCGACGACCTGCGCCTGCTGGAAGCGGCCAAGTGGGATTACTTCCTGACGCTGCCCGAAACCCCGCCGGAAACCTACAGCCGGACCACGGTCAAAGGCTCGCAGTTCGTGCGCCCGCTGTTCGAGTTCTCCGGGGCGTGCGCGGGCTGCGGCGAGACGCCCTACATCAAACTGCTGACTCAGCTCTTCGGCGATCACGCGATTATCGCCAACGCCACCGGCTGCTCGTCGATCTACGGCGGGAACCTGCCGACTACGCCCTACGCCAAGCGCGCCGACGGTCGCGGGCCGGCCTGGTCCAACTCGCTGTTTGAGGACGCCGCGGAGTTCGGCCTGGGGATGCGCCTGACCGCCGACAAGCTGCGCGAGTACGCCCTCGAAAAGCTTGACGAGCTGCTGTCGATGGCCACCCGCAACGTTGACCTGCTGCAGGCGATCCGCGACGCGGACCAGTCCACGCAGGAAGGTATCGAGGCGCAGCGCGCCCGTGTGGCCGAGCTGAAAGCCCTGCTGGAGCAGGAACCGAACGAGGTCGCCCAGCAGCTTCTGTCGGTGGCGGACTACCTGATCAAACGCTCGGTGTGGGTGATCGGCGGCGACGGCTGGGGCTACGACATCGGCTACGGCGGGCTGGATCACGTGCTGGCGTCTGGGCGCAACATCAACGTCCTGCTGCTCGACACCGGCGTCTACTCGAACACCGGCGGCCAGATGTCGAAGGCCACGCCGCGCGGCGCGGTGGCCAAGTTCGCCGCCGCCGGCAAGTCGCTGCCCAAGAAGGACCTGGGCATGATCAGCATGACCTATGGCAACATCTACGTCGCCCAGGTCGCGATGGGCGCCAACATGAACCAGACGGTTCGCGCCTTCGTCGAGGCGGAAGCCTACGACGGCCCGTCGTTGATCATCGCCTACAGCCAGTGCATCGCGCACGGGATCGACATGCGGCTGGGGATGGAGCTGCAGAAGGACGCCGTCGAAGGCGGGTTCTGGCCGCTGTATCGCTTCAACCCGGACAACACCCGCGCCGGCAAGCAGCCCTTGCAGCTTGACTCCAAAGCGCCAACACAGGATATCGAGAAGTGGGTCTACCAGCAGAACCGCTTCCGCATCCTGCGCGCCGCCAACCCGGAGCGCGCCGAGCAACTGCTCAAGCTTCTGCGCGACGACGTCCAGACGCGCTGGAAGATGTACGAGCAGATGGCGCAGTTTGATATATAAAGCCAAAAGCAGCTAAAAGCAGCCGAGAGCAGCGATAACGCGGCTCAAAAGCGGTGAAACGCAAGGATGCAGCGCCCCGGCCGACATGACCGGGGCGCTGTTGTCTGCGGGATGTGAGACGGGTCTACTGCCCCTCGGGGCGGACGGTGAACAGCGTGCCCGCGCTGCGCCCGAAGACCTCGGGGAAGTAGAAGGCGTAGGCGTGACTGGGCAGCGTCTGGAACTCGCCCGGCACGGTGGCACGGACCTGATAGGTGTAGACGTATGTCCCGCGCGGCAGCCAGTCCGCATAGAGGTTCACCTGCTCGTCGCGCATCTCGGTGTGGTCGAAGTACCACCAGCCCCACCACCACGCCGGGTCGTAGGTCGGGCGCAGATCCGGCGGTTGGAGCGCGCCGCTGGTTGTCAGCAGCGAGGTGTCGACCGGCTCGGTTCCGGCGGGGATGGGGTCTTCCAGCACAAAGTAGGTGATGTCCTGGTGCGCCGTGATCGTCACCCGCACGGTGATCACCTCGCCTGCCGGGGCGGATGTGACCGGCTCGCCGGGGCGCGCGCGGGTGAAATACTCGCGCTGCACGCTGATCCCCCGGCTGACCGGCTTCGCTTCGGCGGCGGGCAGGCGCAGCTTGAGATGGGCGGCGTAGTACAGCACGCCCTCGCCCGCGCCGCGCGACAGGGTCAGGCGGTTGATCTCGTCGCGCAGCAGGTCGCCCACGGCCACGCGCAGCGTCACGCTGTCGCGCACGTCCGCCGGCGTGATCGCACCCTCGGCCAGCGCGCCGCCGTTGAGCACGACCGCGTAGTCGTAATTCGCCTGAAGCTCGCCGGTGGCGACCATCCAGTCGGTCAGCGCCATGACGGACCAGGCCGTTTCCTGCGTCGTCGCCCAGTGATCGCCCTCGCGCGCGACCATCAGCCAGCGCACCACGTTGGGCAGGATGTCCAGCTCCGGCGCGGCGCGGGTCAGCGCGCTCAGCGCGATGGCGGTCGTGCGCGTGTCGGTCGACCAGTTCCACCAGTCGCGCCCGGCTTCTTCCCAGTGCGCGCCGGTGGCGGAGAGGATCGCGCCGGTTTGCAGGTCGCTGATCAGATCGGCGACCGCCGGGGCGGACGGATCGATCTCCAGATAGGCCATCAGCAGAAAGGCGCGCGCCCAGAAGTCCATCTCCAGCCGCTGCGCGTGGAGCGCGTTGATCTCGCCGGTGATGCTCGCGCCGCCGCGCCCCAGCACATAGCTGTAGAACGCCTGCCGGTTGAGCCGCCAGGCGGGTGTGTCGATGCCGGGGCGCACGAAGTCCGACCGGACGAAGTTCAGCGCACGGTCGATCATGCTGCGCTCGATGTCGAACCCGGCGGCGCGCGCCTCGATCAGCCCCAGCGCGGCGTAGGCGGTGACGTGCGGGTCGCTCTGCATGGTGCTGAACCAGCCCCACCCGCCGTCCGGGTTCTGCGCCTTTTCGAGCCGGTCCAGCGCCTCGGTCAGCGCGGTTTTCAGGTGCGCTTCAAGCGCCGCGTCCTCGACGCCGAGATCGCGCAGGGCGCGCCAGGTCATGACGTTCGGCAGGAAGCGGCTGACGGTCTGCTCGATGCACTGGTGCTCGAAGTTGCGCAGGTAGTCGAGCGCGTCGATGGTGGTCGCAGCCAGTGACGGTTCGACCTTGATCGTCAGCTCGCCCCGGCTCGCGTCGACGCGCGGCGGCAGGCTGATCGCCTCGGTGCGGGCGCCCGCTTCGCGCAGCACGCCGCCCGTCCCGACCGTGTCCGGCGCGGTGTAGCGGTAGACGGGGATGGTGCCGCCCGGCCCGGTAGCCAGGGTCGGCTTGACGGCATCCTGCGCGCCGTCCTGCCCGATGGCGTAGAAGGTCAGGTCCACGGCGGGCACGTCGAGGACGGTCACGTCCCACTCGACGCGCGCCCGCTCGCCGGACGGGATGGCGACGGTCTGCGTGACGGCGCTCTCGACCGTCACGCCATCCGCTTCGAGCGTGGCCTCGACCGTCTGCGTGCGCGCGGTGTTGTTGTTGATCACGCTGGCGAGCGTGACGCGGTCGCCCACCACGAAGAAGCGCGGCGTGACCGGGCGCGTCAGCAGCGGGAGCGTGCTCATGACGCTGGCCGCCGCGTCGCCGACCTCGGTGTCGGCGGTCAGGGCGCGGGCGTCGATGTGCCACGTCGTCAGGTTGTCGGGCAGCGTCAGCGCGACCGAGGCGCGTCCCCCGGAGTCAGTCACCACGCGCGGCGCCCACAGCGGCGTTTGCCGGAAGTCCTGGCGCACGCTGACCTCGGCGGGCGCGCCGCCCTGCAGGGCCTCGGCGGCCATGGCGTCACTTTCCATCGCTGCCATCTCGGCGGTGGCGGTCGGCATGGGCGCCAGCGCCGGCTGCGCGGCGAGTGTGCGCTCGGCCTGCTGTTTGAGAATTTCATCCACCTGCGCGTCGAGCAGCGCCTGCAGCGCGACGGTGGTATAGACCCGGTTGGGCTGTGGACCGTAGAAGCCCGCTTCGGGCGAGACGCTGTTGGGCGGCATCAGCGCCAGGATCGCCTGATCGGTCACGCCGATGCCGACTTCCGCTTCGACCGGCTCGCCGTCCGGCCCGATTGTCTGCACATCCAGCGTCACGGTGTCGCCTGGCTGGGCCAGCGCCGCCGACGGCGTGACGGTCACTTCCAGCCGCTTGTGAACCGGCTCGACGGCCAGGTTGATCGACCCGGTGCGGTGGGCCGGGTGCGGGTTCTCGGCGTCCACGCCTTTGACCAGGGTGACCGACAGGGTGACGTTGGGCGCGTGCTGCTCGGTGATCGGCAGCTCGATCAGCAGGGTCGAGCCGTCGACGCGGCGCACTTCCAGCGACTGGATGCCCGCCCGCTCAACCGTGATCAGCGCGTAGCTTGTGCCGCTGAACGGGATCGGCGCCAGCACCTGGGCCGTATCGCCGGGGCGGTAGCCGTCCTTATCCGCCACCAGGTCGATCGTGTTGCTGGGGCGGCCCCACCACACCGGCGTGTCGCCCATCACCCACAGGCGCAGCGTGCTGCTGTTGACGCGCTCGCGGTCGTCGCGCACCACCGCCCGGACGCGATACATCCCGGCCTGCGGCGGAGTGAAGGTGACCTGCGCGGTGCCGTCCTCGCCGGTGGTCACGCGGTCGGTTGCCACCTCGATCTCGGTCATTTTCCAGTCGTATTGCCCGAACCCCTGGCCAGTGGGCACGCGCTCCCAGCGCAGTTCGATCACCGTCACGTCGATGCGCTGGCCCGCGACCGGTGCGCTGTCCGGCGTGACCGCGATCAGATCGACGGTGAGCGGGCGCCCGGCCTGCCCGAAGTAGCGATCGGTGCGCTGGCCAACGTAGACCGCGGCGGGGTGCGCCAGCACGGTGCTGCGCCCGGCGATGTACTGCCCGGACTCGTCCACCACTTCGCCTTCGACCGTGATCGCCATCGGGTGGATGGCCGGAGCGCGCGTGTTGCCCGTCTCGGCGACCACGCGCCCGGCGGCGTCGGTTTGCGTCGAGGCGCTGGCCAGATCAACGCGGCCATAGAACGTCTGCGTGTCGTCGGTGAAGGTGTAGCGACCGGGGCCGGTGTAGTCGAACCAGGCCGGCTCGCCCCAGATGCGCCATGTGAGCGGGGCAGTGCTGACCGGCCCGCCGAAGTAGTACGAGGCCGCGATCGACGCGCTGAGCGGCTCGCCCTGGATCAGCACGCCGGCGTCCGGCGTCACGTCGACCTTGTACTCCGGCACGCGGAACTCGGCCAGCGTGAACCTGATCTGCGCGATGTATTTGCCCTGGTAGCTGACCTCGATCCAGCCTTCGCCCAGTTCGACGTCATCCGGCAGGTTGATCTCGCCGTTGAACGTGCCGAACGGGCTGAGCGGCAGCGCGCCTTCGAACAGCAGCGCCGCGCTATAGCCCGCCAGCACGCGCACGTCGACCGTTTCGCCGCGCGGCAGGCTGTAGGTCATATCTTCCTTGTGACGCACCGCGCCGCGGAAGTAAAGCGTCTCGCCGGGGCGGTAGATCGGGCGGTCGGTGTACAGATAGCCGGCCAGGTCTTCGGGGCGGCTGCCGCCCCAGGCGGACCACACGCCGTACACGCCCTCGCTCTCGGCCACGGCGTAGACCAGGGTCTCGTAGTCGGCGGGGCTGGTGGCCGGCAGGCGCAGCACGCCGTCAGGGTCGGTCGCGCCGGTGCCCAGTGTGCGCCCGTCCTGCGCATAAAGCGTGACGCCTACCCCGCCGAGCGGCTCGCCGCTGTTGAGGTCCGTCACCCACACGGTGACTTCGTCCGGCGCGCGCTTGAGCGTCAGGTTGGCGCTGACCACGCCCAGCCCCATCCACTGCGGATAGTCGCGCTTGCGCATTTGCGCACGGAGAATGTACACCCCGCTCGGCAAGCGCCCGCCGTCCTTGCCCGCCAGCAACACCTCGTCCGCGCCGGAGAACAGCGGCCCGGCGTCGAGCGTCTCGCTCCAGCGCCGCACACGGAACTCGTCGCGCCCCAGCGGGCTGGTGTCGTCCAGGTAGCCGCTCAGCAGCGCGCCGATCCGGTCGGTCGGGACGCGGTAGAGCGCGAACTCGACTTCGGGCTGCCCCTGCACGGGCATCGCCAGGCGGGTATCGCGGTAGGCGCTGGTCAGCGCCAGCCGCCCGCCGGTGTAGGGCAGGCTGGCCCACGGCTCGATGATGCCGGTGCGGAAGGTGAGCGTGTAGTCGGTCGAGATCGCGTTGCCGTAGATGTCTTGCGCGCCCGCCCGGAAGACAATGGTGTAGGTCGTCTCGGGCCGGGTGGCGAAGTCCAGGAACAGATCGCGGTCGCCGTAGACCACCGGTTCCCACGTGACGCCGGGCGGATCGAGGATCTCGACCTTACCCTCGAAGCTATCGGTGTCCATCGATGTGGAGAAGTGGAAACTGACACCGCCGCCGGGGTAGACGTCGCGCTCGCCGTTCGCCGGGGTGGTTGATTCGATGCGCGGGTAGGGCACGGTGCCGAAGGTGTACGTCAGCCCTTCGCGCAACCCGGCCTCGCCCGACGCGGCGCGCGCCGTGGGCGCCAGCTCGATGACGTAGCGCGCTTCCTGCTTGAGACGGTCGGCGGGCGTGAAGGTCAGCGTGGTCGCGTCGTCGGTCCACGAGAAGCGCCCGGCGACCGGCTCGCCGCCGGTGCTCAGGCGGAAGGCAGCTTCGGTGCTGGCGCGGTCCATCGGCTGGCTGAACGTGATCGCCACCGGCCGGTCGAGCAGCACGCCGCTCTCGCCCTGGTAGGGCGAGACATGCAGCACTTCCGGCGCCAGCGTTCTGAACTGCCAGGTGTACTCGTCTTGGAGCGCCGCGCCGGTGACATCGGTCAGCCCGGCGGGGACGCGCGCGGTGTAGGTGGTGCCGCCTGCGAGCGGCTTGCCCGGCGTAAAGACGTAGATCGAGGTGTTGACCCACTCGCCGCGTCCCTCGACCGGCGGATCCAGCCGCAGCGGGTCGGGCAGGCCGGCCAGTTGATCGGTGGCCACCAGCGGCACGACGGGCCGGTTGAACGAGATGGTGATGGTCGCGTCGGCGGCGACGCCTTCGGCGCCCGGCGCGGGGACGACGGTCCCGACTTCCAGCCAACCAACCGTTTGCACAAAGAACGGGTGCGGCTCTTCCAGCGCCAGGCCGTTCGCCGCCCGCGCGCCCGTGCCGATGGTGATCGCAATGCGCGAGGCGCGCGGCCAGCCGCCCTGCGGAATAAACCGCACGCTCCGATCATCCGCTGACCAGTCGAACTCGCCCGGCACGTCGAGGTCGGTTTCCCAGGCCGCCTCGACGCTGGCCCGGTCCATTGGCTGGTCGAAGGTCACGGTGACGGGCTGGTCGCCGGGCACTTCCTCGCCCGGAAAGGGGAAGATATCGATCACATGGGGGGGCAGATCGGCGGGGCTGTCCTGGGCGCGCGACGCGCCCGATCGGGCCAGCAACGCCGTCATGACGAGCAGACTGCCGCTGAGGATGCGGATCCAGTTCCGGTTCACGGGCTTCTCTCCCTGGCCCCGCGCCGAGCTATGCTCAAGCCGGGATTAAAATAGTCGTATCAAATCCACCGTTACCACCAAAGACGCGCGCCGGGAGGCGTTGGTTCCGGCGCGTGGGTACGCGCAGCCGCCTTCATTATCGGCCAAAGCGTCCGGCGCGGCGATTCGGCGCCGGCAATAGGCGCGGCTTGCCGCGCCCGTCTTGTGGGTGGCTGGCGGGATGCAAACGGGCCGCGCAAGCCCGGCCCCGACGCGTGGCGTGGGATGCCTGCCACCCGAACCCTGCCCCCAGACACCATGTAAGGGCGGAGCTTGCTGCGTCCGTTGATAACCTCCCCTCAACCCCCGGCCTCTTCTTCCTCGCACGCTGTATAGACTGGAGAGAGAGGGAGCACACGACGCCTCAAAGCCCCTCTCCCCGCGATGCAATCCCAGAGGGAGAGGGGGTTTGGGGTGAGGGGAACGATGTCCTCACCCCCGCGCGGTTGACCCTGGTCCGCCGGGGTGATGCCAAACCGCCGCAGATGCGCGATAATGGGATGCAGCATCTGGAAAAACGAGAGGACTTGAACCGTGATCCAGGCCGAACAACGTATTGCCGAAGGGATTCTCTTCACGGACTTCTACCAGCTCACCATGGCGCAGTTGTACTATCGCTATGGGCTGCATGAGAAGTACGTCCAGTTTGATCACTTCTTCCGTGACTATCCGGATTACGGCGCGCACAAGGCGGGCTACTGCATCAGCGCCGGGCTGGAGTGGCTGCTCGACTGGATGCGCGAGGCGCACTTCACGACCGACGATATCGAGTATCTGCGCGGGCAGACCGGGCGCAGCGGCCAGCGCCTGTTTGGGGACGATTTCCTGGCGTGGCTGCGGGCCAACGGCGATTTCAACGGCATCACCATGCACGCCATCCCCGAAGGGCGCGTCGTGCACCCCAACGTGCCCCTGACCGTGATCCAGGGGCCGATGGTCATGGCGCAGGTGCTGGAAACCGCGCTGCTCAACATCATCAACTACCAGACTCTGATCGCGACCAAAGCCGCCCGGATGCGCCAGATCGGGCGCGGGCAGCTTTTGCTGGAGTTCGGCGTGCGGCGCGGGCAGTCCACCGGCGCCAACGCGGGCGCGCGCGCCGCGCTGATCGGCGGGGCGGATTACACGTCGAACGTTGGCATTTCGCGCGTGCTCGGCTTTCCGCCCAAAGGCACGCACGCGCACAGCATGGTGCAGGTCTTCATGGCGCTGGGGATGGGCGAGCTGGAAGCCTTCCGCGCCTACGCCGATGTCTATCCCAGCGACACGCTGCTGCTGGTCGATACTATCGACACGCTGGAAAGCGGCATCCCCAACGCGATCACCGTCTTCGAAGAGCTGCGGCGCAAGGGCTACGAGCCGGTGGGCATCCGGCTGGATTCGGGCGACCTGGCGTATCTCAGCATCCAGGCGGCCAAGATGCTGGATGAGGCTGGCTTCCCGAACACGACGATCGTGCTATCGAACAACCTCGACGAGCTGGTGATCTGGCAGATCCTCACCCAGATCCGCGAAGAAGCGCCGCGCTGGGGCGTGGACCCGGATCGCCTGATCGGGCGCCTGGCCTACGGCGTCGGCACGCGGCTGATCACATCCTGGGGGGAGCCGGCGCTGGGCGGCGTGTACAAGCTCGTCGCCGTGTGCGACAACGACCGGTGGATCCCGGCCATCAAGATCTCCGAGTCCGCCGACAAGACACCCAATCCGGGGCACAAGCGCGTCTGGCGGGTCTACGACCGGCGCGGGCGGGCGACCGCCGACCTGCTGAGCACCGACAGCGAGGACCCGCGCCAGGAAGAGCACTTGGTGCTGCGCCATCCCTCGGATCACACCAAGTGCCGCACGCTGAGGCGCGACGAGATCTCGGATATCGAGCCGCTGCTGGTCGAGGTGCTGCGCGAGGGCAAGCTGGCCTACGATCTGCCGTCCATCGAGGAGATGCGCGCCCGGCGCGAAGAAGATGTGGCCCGGCTCGACCCCGGCGTCACGCGCCTGATCAACCCGCACATCTACCACGTCTCGCTGACCGAAAAGCTGTGGCAGATCAAGCAGGACCTGATCCGGTCCTTCCTGGGGGCAGATCCAGCGTGAACACCCAACCCAGTGCTGATATTTTCCCGATCCTGATTCTCAACGGGCGGCCCGCCGCCGGCAAGAGCGAGCTGATTGCCTATCTGAAGGCGCTGCACGCGGACGTGCGCCGCGAGCGCTATCACATCGGCGAGCTGAAGGAAGTGGACGACTTCCCCATGTTGTGGACCTGGTTCGAGGAAGACGATATCTTGCAGCGGCGCTTCAACCTGCCGCGCCTGCACACCGACGACGACGGCTTCTTCCGCTATCCGGAGCTATGGCATGTGCTGATTGTGCGGCTGGGGCAGGAGTACGCCAAGCTGCTGCGCGACAATCCCGATCTGCACGCGACGCACACCGTCCTGGTCGAGTTCTCGCGCGGGACGGAGCACGGCGGCTACCGCGCGGCCTATCCCTACCTCAGCGACGCCATTCTGGACCAGGGCGCGATCCTGTACATCGATGTGCCATATGAGGAATCGCTGCGCAAAAACCGGCGCCGCTTTAACCCCGACCGCCCGGACAGTATCCTGGAGCACGGCCTGCCCGACTGGAAGCTGGAGCGGCTCTACCGCGAGGTGGATTTTCACGAGCTGGCCGCCGCAGACGCCGAGACGATCACCATCCGCGACCGGCGCGTGCCCTACGCGGTGTTCGACAACCACGACGATCTGACCACCACGCTCGGCCCGGCTTTCGAGGCCCGGCTGGAAGCCACGCTCGACACGCTGTGGCAGCGGAAGATGGCGAAAGGCAGCTAAAGGCAGCAAAAAGCGGCTTCTGGCTGTTGTTTGCTGTTCTTGGCTGCTTTTGGCTGTTCTTGGCTGTTCTTCGCCGCTTGTGGTTGCGCGACCGTTGGGCCTCGGCTACACTGTGAGCAGTGGTCTACGCTCGCATGTCGCTTTAGTCCTGCCCTGTTTTAGTTTTGATGAGGAGAAGGCTCAGCAATGAAGAAATTCTTCGCTCTGTTGGTGATGGTGGCGATGGCGCTGGCGGCGCTGCCTGCCGCGCCGAATGCGACTGCTCAGGGGGATCTGGGCAGCCCGGAGAACCCGATTGAGGTCTACTTTGTGCCGTCGGGCGAAGCGCAGACGATTATCGAAGGCGGCCAGGTGTTGGCCGAGGCGCTCAACGAGGCTACCGGACTGACGTTTGAGGTCTTTGTGCCGACCTCGTACGCCGCGACAATCGAGGCGATGTGCGCCGCGCCCGACCGTACCATGGGCTTCATCCCGGCGGCGGGGTATGTCATCGCCAACAACCGCTGCGGCGTGGAAGTGGCAGCAGCAGCCGTGCGCTTTGGCTGGCCAGTCTATTGGGCTGAGTACATTGTCCGCCGCGACAGCGACATCTACACCTTTGGCGACCTGAACGGCAAGACCTGGGGCTATGGCGACCCCGGCTCGACCTCGGGCTATATCGTCCCGGCGGTGGAATTCAACGAGGCCGGCATCACGCCTGGCGCGGAAGTCCAGACCGGCGGCCACAACCAGACTGTACTGGCCGTCTATAACGGCGAAGTGGACTTCGGAACAGTCTACTTCAGCCCGCCGCTGATGCCCGAAGGCCATGCCCCATGGAGCTACAAGGACCTGCCCGAACCTTACGATCTGACGGTTGATGAGAGCTACGTGAACGAGCAGGGGCATCTGTATGTCGGCGATGTGCGCGTGATGGACGCCCGCCAGACCGCCGCGCAGACCGCCCCCGACATTGTCGAGAAGGTTCGCATCCTGGCGCTGACCACCCCCATCCCGAACGACACCCTGAGCTTTGGCCCCCAGTTCCCGCCCGAGCTGCGCGAGCTGATCGTCCAGGCCCTGCAGGAGCTGTCGCAGGATACCGAGCGCTGGAACGCGTCCGCCTTGGGCGAAGCCTATAACTGGACCGGCATCGAACCCATCGACGATCAGGCGTACGACCCGGTGCGCAAGCAGATCGAGTTCCTGGGTCGCTCGGAAGAGGACATCCTGGGCGGCTAGGCAGTTTTTCGGAAAGGATAGGGTGAACGACGGGCAGAGCGGGGCGACTCCTCTGCCCGATTCGTACCTGCGGAGTAGTGAATGCTGAAAATCGAACACCTCACCAAAATCTACGACAACGGCGTGCACGCGCTCAAAGATGTCAGTTTTGAAGTGCCTGACGGCCAGTTTCTGGTCATCATCGGTCTGAGCGGGTCGGGCAAATCGACGCTGCTGCGCTGCATCAACCGTCTGATCGAGCCAACTGATGGGCGCATCATCTGGAATGGCATCGATATCACCGCCGCGACCGACGAAGAACTGCGCCTGATCCGGCGCCGCATCGGCATGATCTTCCAGCAGTTCAACCTTGTGCGGCGCGCCCCGGTCATCACCAACGTGCTGGCCGGGCGTCTGGGATATACCAATCCGATGTGGAGCCTGATCAACCACTTCTCGCGCGAGGACAAGCTCAAGGCGCTGGAAAAGCTGGAGCGCGTCGGCATCCGCGAGAAAGCGTACATCCGCGCCGACCAGCTTTCGGGCGGGCAGCAGCAGCGCGTCGGGATCGCCCGCGCCCTGATGCAAGAGCCGGAGCTGATGCTGGCTGACGAGCCGGTCGCCAGCCTGGACCCCGCCACCTCGCATTCGGTGATGAAGTACCTGGAGCAGCTTAACCGCGAGGACGGCATCACCATTCTGTGCAGCCTGCACTTTCTGAGCCTGGCCCGCACCTACGCCGACCGGATCATCGCGCTCAAAGACGGGCGCATGGAGTTCGACGGCGATCCGGCCGAGATCGACGACAAGCGCTTCAAGGATATTTACGGCGAAGACGCCGTGCGTGTTGAGATTGCGTGAGGGGATGGCGAAGATGAACGAGAATTCCACCCCCCCATCGTCCCGTTCGGCGCTGCGCCGCCTGCTGGTTGTGCTCGCCATCACTGCCGGTGTGGTGATCTACGCTTACGGCTGGAACGTGACCGACATCAGCCTGGACGAAGTCCAGGATTCGACGCGGCAGGCGTCGGTGACGCGCGCGCTGCGCGAGCTGCTCTCGCCGGACCTTTTCGCGCGCGATCGCACGCAGAAAATCTACCAGGCGCCGTTTGGCATTGGCTGCCCCGAAGGCGAGGCGGACGCCACGCGCCGCGATGACCTCGACGGCGACGCGTATGTCGTTTTCTCGCCAAGCTGCGCGGACCCGGACGACATCGTCACCGTCGAAGGCTTCCACCTGCCCGCCAACGCGATTGCCAGCATCCGTATCCGGCGCGACAACGACCAGACGCTGCCCTTCAAGCTGGTGCGCAAAGATGGCACGGTGTCCGAAGAGACGGTCTTCGACGTGGACAACAGCGGCTATTTCAACGTGCAAGTCAAGGTGCCGCGCGGGCGCGGGATCAGCAATCAGACGCTGCCGCTGGAGATTCAGACCATCTCGCCGGCCGGCTGGCCGCGCCTGAGCCAGACGACCAACACGGTCATCGAGAAGATGATCGAGACGATCTTCCTGGCGCTGATGGCGACCACGCTCGCCGTGCCGATCTCGATTGCGATCAGCTTCCTGGCCGCGCGCAACCTGATGCGCCAGATTCACCTGCCGCTGGGGAATGTGCTGGTCGGGTTTGTGCTGCTGCCGGTAGGCGGTCTGCTCGGCTATCTGCTGCTTGGCCCGCTGGGACGGATGACCGTCGGCTGGGGCGAGGGGCTGTGGCTGGGGCTGCTTGGCCCGGTGGTGGCGATTGCCGCCTTTGGCGCTGTGGCGCGCATGTCAGACCGGCTGACGCTCAACGGAACCGGCAACCGTGTGCGCGGGCTGGTCATGAACATTCTGCTGCTGCTCGTGGTGGTGATGGTCTTGGGGGCGCTGGGCGGGCTGTTCGTCTGGATCGGCGGGCAGCTCACCGGCAGCCTGACGCGCTACCTCGGTCACTTCCTGGGGACGCTTGGCCAGCTTGTCGACTTCACCATCGAGTGGTTCGCGGCGCTGGGCGGCGCGCTGGTGCTCGCGTCCATCGGTGCGACGTGGTCGGCAACGGCGCTGCGCGGCATCCAGGCCCCGCTCAGCAACATCCTCGGCGCGGTGCTCGGCGCGCTTGGCGGGGCGATTCTGCTCGCATTCACGGCGCTGATCGGCACGCAGGCGGTGCTGCTCGGCCTGCTGACGGCGATCGTCGCGGCGCTGATGGGCGGGCAGACGCTGGTCCTGATCTACGAGCGCGTGTTCGACCGGCCCTCGGTGGCGCTGCGCCGGCGTCGCCGCGAAGACGTCAGCGCCGAGCAGGCGGTTCGCTCTGCGCTGTTCATCGTTGGGGCGGTGATCACCTTCCTGGTGGCGGCGTATGTGCTGGACCTGCTGCGCGCCATCGTGGACGAGCGTCCGCCGTCGGCCCGCATGATGGACCTGGGTCCGATCAGCATCCGCGTCTACATCGCGCAGGCGGCGCTGATGGGCGCGGTTTTGGGCGGGCTGGCCGGCGGGCTGGCCGGGGCGCATACCTCGTTCCCGCTCGGCATGGCGATCTATAACACCACGCGCACCATCCTCAACGCGCTGCGCTCCATCGAGCCGCTGATCATGGGCATCGTGTTCGTGATCTGGGTGGGCGTCGGGCCGTTTGCGGGGGTGCTGGCCCTGACGCTGCATTCCATCGCCGCGCTCGGCAAGCTCTATTCGGAGCAGGTCGAGAACATCGACGCCGGGCCGATCGAAGCGATCCAGTCGACCGGCGCCAACCGGCTGCAAACCATCGTCTACGCCGTCTGGCCGCAGATCGTGCCGCCCTACATCGCCTTCACCATGTACCGGTGGGACATCAACGTGCGCATGTCGACCATCATCGGCTTCGTGGGCGGCGGCGGGATCGGCTTTCTGCTGCAACAGCAGATCAACCTGCTGCGCTACAACCAGGCAGGCGTGGCGGTGCTGGCGATCGCCATCGTCGTCTCCGTGCTGGACTACGCCAGCGCGGCGATCCGCGAGCGGCTGGTCTAGGCGCCGCGCGACAAGACGGCACGCAGAGCAGGGCGGCCCGCCGGGCTGCCCTGTTGCGCTTTGCCTCGCTTGACGTGCCCGCCAAACGGGCGTATAGTGGGGCTAATTAATTTTTCCGTCGAAGAAATTAATTCGGAGCAGGCGCCGCATGGATCCCCGACCGCACACCGGGCACACTGGCAGCGCGCTCAAGGCGCACAACCGCCGGGCCGTGCTGCGCACGCTGCTGCGCTATGGCCCCGTCTCGCGCGTGCAGATCGCCGAGCATACCGGTCTTTCCTCGACCACCGTCACCAATCTGGTCGCCGCGCTGCTGGCGCAGGGTGTTGTCGCCGAGGCGGATCTTACCGCGCTGCCAGCGAGGGAGCGCGGCGTGGGGCGCCCGCGCACGGCGTTGCGGCTGGTGCCCGGTGCCCGCCGCGTGATCGGCGTGCATATTGGCGTGGGGCAGGTGCGCGTCGCGGTGTGCGATCTGCTTGGCTGCCCGCTGCACACCCGCGTGCTGGAGCATGCCCCCGAACAGCCCGCCGATCAGGTACTGGATGCCATCGTCGCGCTGGTGGAAGACGCAATCGCGCAGGACGGCGCGGGCCGCGCGGCGCTGCTCGGCGTGGGGGTGGGCGCGTCTGGCCTGGTCGACCCGGCCAGCGGGGTTAACATCCTGGCGCCCAATCTCGGCTGGCGCGACGTGCCCCTGCGGGATCGGCTGGCGGAGCGATTGCGCCTGCCGGTGTGCGTCGACAACAACGTGCGCGGCATGGCGCTGGCCGAGGCGCTCTTTGGCGCGGGTCAGGGTGTCGGCGTGCTGGCGTTTGTTTACGCGCGGGTGGGCGTGGGCGCGGGATTCGTGGTCGATGGCCGGGTGTATCGCGGTGGCGCCGGCGCGGGCGAGATCGGGCACGTCACGCTGCTGGCGGACGGCGGCGAGCCGTGCCGCTGCGGCAGCACCGGTTGCCTGGAAACGCTGGTTTCCGAAGCGGCGTTTGCCCGGCGCGCGGCGATGCTGGCGGCACGCGATCCGCAGGGGACGCTGGCGCGGCACCTGGCCGCTGCGGATCGCCCGCCGATGCAGCGCATCTTCGACGCGGCGCGCGAAGGCGACCCGGCCACGCTCGAGCTGCTGAACGAGCGGGCGCGCTATATGGGGTTGGGGCTGGCGAACCTGGTCAACACGCTCAGCCCGGAGCTGATCATCCTCGGCGGCCTGTTCGCCGAGGGCGCGGATGTTCTGTTTGGCGCGGTGCGGGAGACGCTGCGCCGCCATGCTTTCGCCGGCCTGGGCGAGCGGGTGCGCCTGATCCCGCCCACCTTTGGCGACGATGCCGGTATCGTGGGCGCGGCGGCGCTGGCGCTCGATGCATTCTTCTACGAGGTGAACGAGGGAACTCTGTGAGCCATTCGCCACATGTTACAACGCTGCGCGTGGGCTTCGCGCCCATCGCCCGCACGACGTTCGACATCCCCCTGGCGGCTGAGGCTGCGCGCCGGATGCGTGCCGCGCTGGAAGACGCCGGGTTTGCCGTGGCGGGCAGCGAGACGCTGATCACCACGCAGGCTGACGCGCAGGCAGCCGTCAGCGCGCTGTCCGGCGAGCCGCTCGACGCGCTGCTGGTGTTCCACGCGACTTTTGTCGACAGCACGCTCAGCGCAGCTCTGGCGGGCGGCATCGATGCGCCGCTGGCACTGTGGGCACCCCCGGAGCCGCGCACCGGCGAGCGCCTGCGCTCCAACGCGCTGTGCGGCATCACGCTCAGCGGACACGCGCTGAAGCGGGCGGGCCGTGTCTACGAGGCGATCTACGCCCCGCCCGGCGACCCGGCGGCGCTGGACCGGCTGGCGGCGCTGGCCCGCGCTGGACGGGCGCGCCGGGTGCTACGGGGCGCGCGCATCGGGCGGATCGGCGTGCATCCGGACGGGTTCGAGACGTGCAGTCCGCATGCCGAAGCGCTGCGCGAGACATTCGGCGTGCGTCTGATCCAGCTTGAACTGGATGCGCTGTTCGAGCAGGCGCGGGCTGCCGATCCGGCGGCGGTCGACGCAGTGGCGGACGATCTGCGGACCCGGCTGGCGAATCTGGACGCCGTCGATCCGGTGGCCACGCGGAGCACGCTGAGCGCCTATGTCGCGCTGCGCGATCTGGTCGCCCGCGAGGGCTTCACCGCGCTGGCGGTGCGCTGCTGGCCGCACTTCTTCACCGAGCTGGGCGGCGCGGCGTGCGGCGCGCTGGCACTGCTGGCCGACGACCACATCCCGGCAAGCTGCGAGGCGGACGTCAACGGCACGCTGACGCAGCTTCTTCTCCAGGCGATCAGCGGCGGCCCGGCCTTCGACACCGACTTGGTCGATTTCGATCTGGACGATGAAACCGTGGTGGTCTGGCACTGCGGCAAGGCCCCGCTCTCGATGGCCGATCCGGCGGTCGCGCCGCGCGCCGCCGCGCACCCCAACCGCGTCAAGCCGCTGCTGATGGAGTTCCCGCTGAAGCCAGGACGCGTCACGCTGGCGCGGATCAGCGAGGCGACCGGTGCCTTTCGTCTGGTGGTGGGCGCGGGCGAGATGCTCGCCGCGCCGATGAGCTTCACCGGGACCTCGGGCGTGCTGCGTTTCGACCGCCCGGCGCGGGCCGTGCTCGATACGCTGCTGGGCGAAGGGCTGGAGCATCACATGGCCCTGGCCTACGGCGATCACGTCGACGCGCTGCTGGCCTTCGCCCGGCTGGTGGATATCCCCGTGCTGCGCCTGTGAGCGCGGTGTGGAACGTGTGGAAGGGAGTGGAAAGGAACGACCATGACCGATCCGCGTCCGTTTTTGATCGGTGGGGAGTGGCGCACCAGCGACGACGTGCTGGACGTGCGCTTCCCGTACACGAATGAGGTGATTGGGCGTGTCTGCCAGGCCGGCGACCAGGACCTGGAAGACGCCATCGTCGCGGCACAGCGCGGCTTCCAGATCACGCGCAAGCTGCCGACGCATCAACGCGCGCGCATTCTGATGAACCTGCTCGATCAGATGGTGCAGCGCCGCGAGGAGTTGATCGAGACGCTGATTCTGGAAGGGGGCAAGGCGCGCAAGGTCGCCGCGGGCGAGGTGGCGCGCGCCATGGAGACGGTGCGCGTATCCGCCGAGGAAGCCAAGCGCATCCACGGCGAGATCATCTCCCTGGACTGGACCGAAGCGGGCGAGCGTCGCCAGGGCTTTGTGCAGCGGCTGCCGCTTGGCCCGGTGTTGGGCATCGCGCCCTTCAACTACCCGCTCAACCTGGCCTGCCACAAGCTTGCGCCCGCCATCGCCGCCGGGAACTCGTTTATCCTCAAGCCCGCCTCGGCTACGCCGCTCTCTGCGCTGCTGCTGGCCGAGATGACGCTCGAGGCGGGCTACCCGCCCGAGGCGCTGAGCGTGGTGGTCTGCCGGGGCGCCAAAGCCGAAAAGCTGGTGGCGGACCCGCGCATTCGCTTCTTCACCTTCACCGGCAGCAGCGAGGTCGGCTGGCACCTCAAGAACATCGCGGGGCGCAAGCGGGTCGGGCTGGAACTGGGCGGCAACGCGGCGGCGATCGTGCA
Source organism: Thermoflexus sp. (assembly GCA_020724465.1). Taxonomy (GTDB): domain Bacteria; phylum Chloroflexota; class Anaerolineae; order Aggregatilineales; family Aggregatilineaceae; genus DYGX01. The sequence continues at coordinate 31,316 of DYGX01000008.1, read as the reverse complement.
TGAGGACGCCAACCTCGAATACGCCGCCGGCCGGATCGCGGTGGGCGGCTTCACCAACGCCGGGCAGAACTGCATCGCGGTGCAGCGCGTGCTGCTCCACCGCCCCATCTACAACCAGGCGTTGGAGCTGTTGCTTGACCGCATCAGCCAGCTCAAGACGGGCGACCCGCGCGACCCGGCTACCGACGTCGGCCCCATGATTGACCAGGGCGCGGCAGACGAGGCGATGGCGCGCGTGCGCGAGGCCATCGAGCAGGGCGCGCAGGTCTTGTTGGGCGGCACGTGCGACGGGCGTCTGTTCCAGCCCACCGTTCTCGGTAACACAACCCCCGCCATGCGCGTCAACCGCGAAGAAATCTTCGCCCCGGTGATCACGGTCACGCCCTACGACACGTTCGACGACGCGATCCGGCTGGCCAACGACACCGACTACGGCTTGCAGTCCGGCCTGTTCACGCAGAACGTCAACCGCATCATGCAGGCGTTCGAAGAGATCGAGGTCGGCGGGCTGCAAATCAACGATGTCTCGACCTTCCGCGTGGATCAGATGCCCTACGGCGGGGTCAAGGGGTCGGGCGTGGGGCGCGAAGGCCCGCGCTACGCCATCGAAGAAATGACCGAGATGAAGCTGATGGTGCTCAACCTGAGCGGCGGGCTGCTCTAGCCTGGCGTGTGTCGCCCGACGCCTGAGACCGAGATCGAGGATGACGAGCCATGAAATTCTTTCTGGACAGCGCGATTGTGAGCGAGATCGCGCATGCATTTGACGTGTGGGGCTTCGAGGGCGTGACGACCAACCCGCGCCACGTGCAGGCGTCGGGCAAGCCGTTTCTGGCCGTGCTGCGCGAGATCGCGCGGCTGGTCGAGGGGACCGAGCGCACCGTCTCGGTCGAGGTCAACCCCCACCACACCGATTACCGGGCGATGGTGGACGAGGGCCTGCGGCTGGCGGCGCTTTCGCCCAACTTCCTGATCAAACTGCCCGCCACCGAGCCGGGCTTCCGCGCCATTCCCTTGCTGGCCGAGCACGGCGTGCGCGTCAACCTGACGCTGGTTTTCTCGGCGGTGCAGGCGCTCCAGGCGATGCGCATGGGCGCAACGTATGTCTCGCCCTTCATCGGCTGGAAGGAAGCCAACGCCGAGGAGACGCTCCGCCTGATCGAGGAGATCGTCACCATCCGCGACAACTACGGTTTCCCGACCGAGGTACTGGTCGCCGCGGTGCGCAACGGGCGCCAGATCGCGGATGCCGCGGTCGCCGGGGCGGACATCGTGACCGCCGGGTTTGCGGTCTTCCAGGACGCGCTGGCCCATCCCTACACCGACATGGGGCTGGCGCGCTTCGCGAGCTTTTGGGACCAGACTCCCTACGGGGACTAGCACGCGCACCAGATGGAGTGCGGCCCGCCATGTCCAAACCACCTGATCCACCCAAAATCGTGATCCTCGGCGCGGGGAGCGCCATCTTTGGCCTGGGCGCGATGGCGACGCTCATCCGCTCGCCCCGGCTGCGCGGCGCCGAGCTGGCGCTGGTGGACATCAACGAGCCGGCGCTGGAGACCATGACGGCGCTGGCGCACAAGCTCAACGCCGCCTGGGACGCGGGGATGGCAATCACCAGCTCGACCGAGCGCCGCGACGTGCTGGCCGGGGCCGATTTCGTCGTGGTCTCGGTGCAGGTCGGCCCGCGCGAGACGGTGTGGGAGATGGACTGGCAGATCCCGCTCAAACACGGCGTTCGCCAGCCCTACGCCGAAAACGGCGGCCCCGGCTCGATCGCGCATACCTTTCGCAACCTGCCGCTGATCCTCGCCATCGCGCGCGATATGGAGCAGCTCTGCCCGGACGCGTGGTATCTCAACCTGGTCAACCCGTTGATCCGGCTGACGCTGGGCGTGCACCGCTACACCTCGATCAAGGTGCTGGGGCTGTGCCACCAGCTGCTGTGGGGCTACGCGATGGCCGCCGCGGTGCTGGCCGACCGCTGGAACATCCCCGTGCCGCCGGGCTTCCACGTGCACACCGACGCCGACAACCTGCCGAACTTTATCCCGGTGGCCCGCGCCGGTCTGCAACATCTGGACATCAAAGCCGCCGGGATCAATCACTTCTCGTGGGCGCTCGACATCCGCGACCGCGCGACGGGCGAAGACCTCTATCCGCTGCTGCGCGAGCGGTGGCTGGGCGGCTATCGGGCGGACTTCGAGCCGCTGACGCGCGCCATGTTCGAGACGTTCGGGCTGATGCCCACGCCGGGTGACAGCCACCTGTGCGAGTTCCTGCCTTTCGTGGTCGATCCGCGCACCAGGCCGTGGGAGAAGTACGGCCTCAAGCTGCAAAGCTGGGAAGGCAATCGCCGCCGCCGCGCCCAACGCTGGGAGCTGGCCCGCTCGATCCTGTCCGGTGAGATGCCGGTCGAGAAGCTGCGCGATCTGTGGCAGTTCAACATCCTTGAGGAGCCGGTCGCGGAGATTATTGAGGCGATCCACTATAACGATAACCTCTATGTCCAGCAGTTGAACGTGCCCAACACCGGCGGGCTGATCCCCAACCTGCCGCACGACGCCATCGTCGAGGTGCCGGGGGTGATTTCGGGCGCGGGCGTGCAGGGGCTGGGCATGCCGCCGCTGCCGGAAGGGATCGCGGAGCTGTGCCGGCGCGAGCTGGCGCTCAGCGCGCTGGTGGTCGAGGCGGCGGCGACCGGCGACCGGCAGCTCGCGCTCCAGGCCATGCTGCTCGACCCGATGGTGGACGACCTCGATACGGCGCGCGCCATCCTGGACGATTTTCTGTGCTCGTTTGCGGAATACCTGCCGCAGTTTGCCTAGCCGGGCGCTGGCTGCCCGAAGAGGTGAAGGGAAGTGCCATGAAAAAAGTGTTTGTCGTCGAAAAAGAGGACAACGTCGGGACTGCCGTCGGCGAGGCGATCCGCGCCGGGGAGACGGTGGGCACCGAGGGCCGCGTGACGGACGTGACGGTTGTCGCCCGCGCCGACATCGCCTACGGCCACAAGATCGCGCTGCGCCCGATCGCGCGCGGCGAGCAGGTGATCAAGTACGGCCTCAGCATCGGGACCGCGACGCAAGACATCTTGCCCGGCGATCACGTCCACGTGCACAACGTCGAGAGCAACCGTGGGCGCGGCGACCGGGCCGCCGCCCAGGCGCAGAAAGGAGCAGAGCAGCCATGACCGAATTCTGGGGCTATGTGCGGCCGGATGGCTCGGCAGGCGCGCGCAACCATGTGCTGATCCTGTCCGGCACCGTCTACGCCAACAAGGTCTGCGACAAAGTCGCCGGGCTGGTGCACGGCGCGGTGGCGATCACCCACCCGCTGGGGCGCTGCCAGGTCCGGCCGGACCTGCGGATGACGCGGCTGTTCCTGTCGAACACCGGCATCAACCCCAACGTGGGCGCGGTGGTGGTCATCGATCACTTCCGCGAGGAAGGCGCGACCGCCGAAGACATCGCGCACGACATCCAGCAGGCCAGCGGCAAGCCCGTCGCGGTGGTCAACATCCGCGAGTCCGGCGGGATGATCGCGGCGCTGGAGCAGGGCGTGCGCTACGCGGCGGACTTCGCCCGCGCCCTGAGCGACCTGCGGCGCGAGCCGGTCCCGCTGTCCCGCCTGCTGTTCGGGACGGAGTGCGGCACGTCGGACACGACTTCGGGCCTGGCCAGCAACCCGGCGACAGGCATCTGCGCCGATCGGATCATCGCCGAGGGCGGGCGCGCTATTCTGGCGGAATGCACCGAGTGGATGGGCTGCGAGGAATGGCTGACCAGCCGCGCTGCCACGCCGGAGATCGCGCAGCAGATCATCGCGGGGGTGCAGCACATGGAGCAGCGCGCCCTGGCGAGCGGCGAGGACATCCGCGGCTCGCAGCCGACCGGCGACAACATGGTCGGCGGGCTGACCACCATCGAAGAGAAGTCGATGGGCGCCGTCAAGAAGGGCGGCAGCGCGCCGGTGGTCGGCTATCTGGAGATCGCCGAGCGCCCCGCCAGCACCGAGCCGGGGTTGTACGTGATGTACGGGCCGGGGCACGGCGCGGAGTCGATCAGCAGCATGGCGGCGGCGGGCTGCCAGGTGCTGGTCTTCTCCACCGGCGGCGGACACACCGCGTCGCACCCGATCATGCCGACCATCAAAGTGACCGGCAACGCGCGCTCGTTCGAGCTGATGCGCGATACGGTGGAGCTGGATGTGTCTGGCGTGCTGCGCGGCGAGCTGACCCTGGAAGAAGCGGGCCGGATGATCTTCGACGAGGTCGTCGCGGTTGCCAGCGGGCGGCTGACCAAGTCCGAGGCGCTGCGCGACGACAACAGCTTCGCCATCCACCGCGTCGGGATCAGCATTTGAGCACGTCGCGATGGCGAGCCGCGTTCGCGCTTCGGGCGCCGGGCGCGGCCCGTCTCGCCCGCCCGTGCGCCTTGCGGTATGCTTGTTAATCGCGCAGCATGCTTGTGCCGGAGAGCGCCCCTTGGCTGAGTATCGCGTTCCCTACGGCAAAACCCAACTGAGCTTCACCTTGCCGGACAGCCGCAACGTGACCGTGCTGAACCCGGCGGATGTGCCCGGCGCGCGCGACCCGCATACCCTTGTGGCGCAGGCGTTGGAGTCCCCCGTTGGCGACGTCTCGCCGGAGATGTTTCAGGGCGTGCGCCGCGTCGCGATCGCCATTCCGGACAAGACCCGCCCCGTCGCTCACGCGATGCTGTATCCGCTGCTGGAATGGCTGGCGAGCCTGGGGGTGGCGGCGCAGACCATCACGCTCCTGATCGCGACCGGCACGCATACCCCCATGCGCCGCGACGAGTTCCCGCTGGTGCTGCCGCACGATATCCTGTCGCACTACCGCGTGTTCAGCCACAACTGCGATGCCCCGGACAATCTGGTCTATCAGGGACGCACGGCGCGCGGCACGCCGGTCTGGACCAACCGGATCTTCGCCGAGGCAGACCTGCGCATCGTGGTGGGCAACCTGGAGCCTCACCAGTTCATGGGCTTCACAGGCGGCGCCAAAGGGGCGGCGATCGGGCTGGCGGGCCGCGAGACGATCGCGACCAACCACGCCATGCTGACCAGCCCCGCCGCGCAGCCTGGGGTCTATGACGGCAACCCGCTGCGCCAGGATGTCGAGGGGATCGGGCGCCTGATGGGAATCCATCTGGCGCTCAACGCGATTCTCAACCGCCGCAAAGAGATTGTGCACGCCCTGGCCGGGGAGCCGGTGGCCGTGATGCGCGCCGGGATTCCGCTGCTGCGCGCGCTGGTCGAGGTCGAGGTGCCCGCGCCGTTCGACCTGGTGATCGCCTCGCCCGGTGGCTATCCCAAGGACATCAACCTCTACCAGGCGCAGAAGGGCCTGGCGCACGCGGCCCGCGTGACGCGCACCGGCGGCACGGTGATCCTGGTGGCGGCGTGCGACGAGGGAACCGGCAGCGCCGCGTATGAAGAGTGGATCGCGGGGGTAACCTCGCACCAGGCGGTGCTGGAACGCTTCGCGCGCGAGCCGTTCCGCCTGGGGCCGCATAAAGCCTTCCAGATCGCACGGGATGCGATACGCCTGCGCGTGCTGTTCAAATCCGAAATGGCGCCGGATTTCGTGCGCGGCCTGTTGCTTGAGCCGGTGTCCGACCTGGCCGCGACGGTATGGGCGCTGGCGGACGCGCTGCCGCCGGACGCGCGCATCGGCGTGTTGACGTTCGCCAACGCGACCGTGCCCGTCCTGCGCCCCCCGGCATGAAAGTGGGCGGGTGATGCTCGAAGCCGGGCAGGTGCTGGTGCAGGCGGTCGGTGTGCTGGCCCGACACGGGCTGGCGCTGGTCGCCGCGACGGTCGTCTGGCTGGCGCTGAGCGCGACCGTGATCCTCTTTCCACCGGCCACACTGGGGCTGGCAATCGTCGCCCTGTCGCTGGCGCAGGGAGCGGTACCGCGCCCGCGCGTGGTGATGCAGGCCGTCCGCCGCCGCCTCGCCGCGAGCTATGTGTGGGCGGTTGTCAACGGCTCGGCCATCGCCCTGTATGTCATCAGGCCCTATGCCGGGCGGGTGTCGTCGCGGGTGGCGCTGGCCCTCGATCTGGCCGTGCTGATCTGGTTCGTCCTGCAGTTGTACGCCCTGCCGATCCTGCTGATCCAGCGTGGCTGCCGGGCGCCGGGCGCGTGGCGCAGCGCCTTCCTGCTGGCGCTCTCGGCGCCGGTCTTCACGCTGATTGTGGCCGGGGTCGCGGCGCTGATCGTCACGTGGACCCTGCGCCTGCCGATCCCGCTGGCGGCGGTGGGGCCGGGTCTGCTGGTGTTGCTGGGCGTGCTGGCGACACGGAACCGCCTGGCAGATTACGGCCTGACTCTGGATCTTCCGGAGCTTGCGGCGGCGCCTGAGCGGAACTGATCGAAGCGCTCTGCTGGCAGAAACGCGGCCGCCTGGAGCACCTGCTCCGGGCGGCGCGCATCATCCCCAGGCTGCTCAGAACGGCCCCGTCACGGACGCGCAGCCAGCGTCACGTCGACGTCGAAGGTCTGCCCGTTGCGCCACACGGTCAGGGTGATGGTATCGCCGGGCAGGGTTTTGTCTTCCAGATAGCTGATCAACTGGTCCATGCGGGCGATTGGCTCGCCGTTGATCGCGGTGATGATGTCCCCGCCGATCGGCAGCGTACCCAGCGGCGTGTTGATGGCGCGGTTCGTCCCGCGCAGGCCCGCCTGTGCCGCCGGCCCCTGCCGCGAAACCAGCGTGACCATGACACCCCGGAACGAGTCGGGCAGCTCCATGAAGCTGCGTTGCGCCGGCATGAGGGTCATGCCCGAGATGCCCAGCCAGCTATGCTCGTAGCGGCCAAACTCGATCAGGTAGGGCACGATACGGCGGACCGTGTTCGACGGGATCGCGAACCCGACACCCGATCCGGTTCCCGAACGGCTGAGGATCGCTGTGTTGACGCCGATCACGTTCCCCGCCATGTCGAACAGCGGGCCGCCGCTGTTGCCGGGGTTGATCGCAGCATCCGTCTGGATCAGCTCCGGAATGCTATAGCGCGATTGGGTTAGCAGGCTCCGGTCGATCCCGCTGACGACGCCGGTAGTCAGGGTGAACGCCTGCTGCTCGCCGAACGGACTGCCGATCGCCATGACGCTCTGCCCGATGAAGACCTGGCGCGAGTCGGCGAACGTTACCGGTCGAAGCTCGGTGACGGATGGATCGACCCGGATAACGGCCAGGTCGGCGTCGGGGTCGGTGCCGACCAGTTCCGCCTCGACGATGGTGTCATCCGAGAACGTGACCTGGATGATCGCCGCGCCTTCCACCACGTGGTTGTTGGTCACGATGTGACCGTCGGTGTCGATCACGAACCCGCTGCCGGTTCCCCCGCCCATGCGCGTTGCGGTGGTGATAGTCACCACCGAACGGATAACCTCGTTGTAGACCCGGGCGAGCTGCAGCTCGCTGTCCGAGGCGGTGTAGGCTGCGCCTGCGGGCAGTGGCTCAAGCGTGGTCGTGGTGTTATTGCCGCCCTGCGCCGCCACCCAGCCAATCCCCAGCGCACCCATGGCCAGCGTGATCGCCAGCACGATCGCCAGTGCGCCCATCAGAGGCGCGAGTAGTTGCTTCTTCATACGTCTCATCCCTCTACTACACACATCGTAGCGTGTTATTTCTGCATACCGCTCTCGATCTTAAGCCGCGATTTGTAAATAATCTGTTTCCATTGAATAAGAAATAGCATAGAAAGCGCGCCGCCAACAGTGGTTGCGAGAGGGGTCCCATACGGTATAATCAGTGAGCTTTGGTGGGCACCGCTCCGGTTTGCCAGTGGGGTGTTGAACAGCGAAATCGCCGTGCTGCGCGGATACAGGTAATCGTCATGGAAATCATGTGGTATGGGCATAGTTGCTTTCGTATCACCGAGCGCGGCTACGCGACGGTGGTGACCGATCCCTTTGGCGAGCACTTGGGGTATGAAGTACCCCGTTTGAAGACGGATATCGCAACCATTAGCCACCACGCACCGGGCCACGACGCGCTCGACTCGCTGCGCGAGTATAAGTATGTGATCGACGGGCCCGGCGAGTACGAGATCGGCGGCGTGTTTGTCATCGGCGTGGCGGCTTATAACCCGGACACGCCCGACCCGCGTCTGAACGTCGTGTACGTCTTCGACTTCAACTCGATCACGGTCGCGCATCTGGGGGACCTGGACCATGTGCCGCCTCAGGCGCTGATCGACCAGCTCGGCCATGTCGATGTGGCGCTGGTGCCGGTGGGTGGGGGCAGCAGCCTGAACTCCGGGCAGGCGGCGGAGATCGTCAGCCTGCTGGAGCCGGCGATCGTCATCCCGATGCACTACCAGACCCCGCACCTGACCGGCGTCCAGCTTGACTCGGTGGACCGCTTTCTGAAGGAAATGGGCGTCAACTCGATCGAGCCGCTGCCGTTCCTACGCCTGTCGCAGGGCGGGCTGCCCGACCAAACGCAGGTCATCGTGCTGGATTACGAGCACTGAGCCAGCGGGCGCGCTGCCGCTTGGCTCCAGACGCGTGAACCCCTGAGGGGAGAAACCAAAACGCGCCATGTTCAAACTGCTGTTGAGCTGGGACATCAAGCCCGGTCGGGATCAGGAATATTTCGAGTTTATTGTGCGCGAGTTCGCGCCGGGGATCACCCGTCTGGGCCTCAAGCCGACGGAAGCGTGGTTCGCGGTCTATGGGGATTGCCCGCAGATTCTGATGGAAGGCATCACCGAAGACCTGGACACAATGCGCGACCTGCTGCAAAGCGAAACCTGGAAGCAGTTGTACGAGAAGCTGCTGACCTACGTCGATCATTACCAGCAGAAGATTGTCCGGGCCAACGCGGGGTTTCAGATTTAAGCGAAGAGCAGCGAAAAGCAGCCAAAGACGGCAAGCAGCAGCAAAGAGCAGCAAAAGACAGCTAAAAGCAGCCGGGTGAGAGGTTGTTCTTAGCTGTCTTTTGCTGTAGTTCGCTGTTCGTTGCTGCGCTTCGCTAACAAAAAAGCGTTCCTGCCCAGAGCGCCTTTTCGTTGAAATTGTGCGGACCCGCCAGATGGCGGGGGCAGTCGCCGGATCAGTCCGGCGTGGCTGCCGACGTGCCGCCTTCAGTGCTGGCCGGCGCGCTGCCCTTGCTGCTCTTGCTGCCGTTTGTGTCCGCGTCCGACTTAGCGGGTGGCACCGCCAGGTTATTCCGCCCGCGGCTGTCGGTGCTGTACCAGCCCGAACCTTTGAACACGATGCCGACCGGCTGCGGGACGCGGTGGGTGTGGCCGCCGCACTCCGGGCAGACGGTGATGGGGGCATCCGAGAAACGCTGACGTGCGTCAAAGCGGACGCCGCACTCTTCGCACTCGTACGTATAGACTGGCATACACTCACCTCGGACACTATTCCAAACCCCAATTATACGCCCCTTCCGGCGGCTTCACAAGCCCGGTGAAGCAAAAAAACGCGCAAGAATCGCGCCGGACCGCCCGCGCTGCGGCGTGCGAGGAATCCGCACACGACCTATACTAAGGCAGCAGCGCGGTAGCTGGTTTTCCCGCGTGGCTCTGGCCGAGAAGGAGCGGTTTTCATGCGGCTGAGTGCAGAGCGCAGCGACGTGGTGTTGGGCATTGACATCGGAACGCAAAGCGCCAAGTGCGTCGTGCTCGACGCGAACGGGCAGGTGCGCGGCGTGGGCCAGCAGGGGTACGGCTTGCTGACGCCCCGCCCGCAGTGGATTGAGCAAGACCCGCAGGCGTGGTGGAACGCAGCGGTTGCTGCCGTGCGCGACGCGCTGCGCGCCGCCAATGTCATGGCCGGGCGGGTGCGCGGCATCGGCGTCACCGGCCAGATGCACGGGGCGGTGGTGCTCGGCGCGGACCTGGCCCCGCTGCGGCCCGCGATCATCTGGATGGACCGCCGCAGCGCGAATCTGTGCGAGATCGTGCAGAGCCGCCTGTCGCACGACGAGATCGTGCGGCTGGCCGGCAACCGGCTCTCGCCGGGGTTCGCCGGGGCGTCGCTGGCCTGGCTGCGCGAGGTCGAGCCGGAGACCCTCGACCGGGCGCGTGCGGTCATTCAGCCCAAGGACTACGTCGTCCTGCGCCTGGCCGGGGTGGTCAGCGCCGACCCGTCGGACGCCTCCGCGACCTGGCTCTACGACATCCGCGAGCGGCGCTGGTCCGAGACGCTGGCGGGCGCGTGCGGCGTTCCGACGGAGATTCTGCCCCCGGTATCGGAGTCGGCGGCGGTGGTCGGCACGCTGCGCCCGGCGGCGGCGGACGCGCTCGGCCTGCGGGCGGAGATCCCGGTAGTGGCCGGGGCAGGCGATCAGGCGGCCCTGCTGCTGGGCGCGGGGGTGGTCGAAGCGGGGCGCGGCTCGATCACGCTCGGCACCGGCGGGCAGATCACGGTTGTCTCCAGCCGTCCCCAGGTCGACCCGGACCTGCGGCTCAACACGTTCTGCCACGCCGTCCCGAACCGCTGGTACACGATGGGCGCTATCCTCAACGGCGGGATCGCGCTGCGCTGGTGGCGCGACGTGATCGACCCGGAGAACCCGCTGGCCTATCCCGATCTCCTGGCGCGGGCCAGCCAGGTCCCGGTCGGGTCCGAGGGGCTGTTCTTCCTGCCCTATCTCGAAGGCGAGCGCACGCCCCACATGGACCCCGGCGCGACGGGCGCCTTCGTCGGGCTGACGACGCGCCACACCCAGGCCCACATGACGCGCGCGGTGCTGGAAGGCGTGGCCTATGCCTTCCGCGATTGCTTGCAGGCGCTTCAGGCTGCCGGACCCGTCCCCGATCATTTCCTGATCGGCGGGGGCGGGTCACAGGGGGCGCTGTGGCGGCATATCCTGGCGAACGTGCTGGGCGTTTCCCTCCAGACGATCGAGGGCACCGAGCACACGGCGGTCGGCGCGGCGATGCTCGGCGGGCTGGGCGCGCACCTGTTCTTCGACCTGTCCGAGGCAGTGGCGCGGGTGGTGCGCTATGGCCCGACGGAGATGCCGGAGTTCGGCGCGCAGGCCACCTATGCCGAGCTACACGCCACGTTTCAGGCGCTCTATCCCGCGCTGCGTGCGGTGCGCTGAGCGTCCCGCCGCGCCCAGAGCAGCCTCAGCGCGCACGCCGCGAAGATCACGAAGATCGGCTCCAGCGGGAAGAGATAGCGCGGCGTGACCATCAGCACCAGGTGCACGAGCGTCAGATAGGCGATCAATCCGGCCAGCGGCAGCATCAGCGGCCAGCGATGGCGCGTCAGCCAGATGCCCGCCAGGCCGAGCATCAGCGCGGCATAGTGGAAGAGATAGAGCGCCAGCTTGGCCCCGAACCAATCCCCGCGCGCCAGGCGCAGCAGCCCGCCCGGCGAGCGATCGTCTTGCAGCCAGGCCCGCGCCAGGGCCTTGATGCTCTCGCCGGGGAACAGCACAGTCCCGTGCGGCTGCAGGTACGCGCTGCCCAGTTCCGAGACACGCCGCCAGGCGTAGCCGAGCGGATCGGCCTGGATGGTGCGCAGCGTGCCCTCGATCAACGCCGGATCGCGGTTGTTGAGCGAGGGGTCCTGCTCCGCATGCCCGGGCACGTCTTCGAGCAGCCGGGCGTCAAGTTCCTGGGGGCCGCCCCAACCGCGCGCGCCCATGTAGGCGAACGAGGTAATCCCCTGCGCGCCGATCACCACTTCCTTGAAGCGTATCCAGTTGTAGGCGGTCCAACTGAGCACCACCGCGGCGTAGACCGCCAGCAGGGTTGCCGCCAGCCGCGCCGCGCGCCGCCCGCCAAGCCATCCCAGGAAGATCGCCAGCGCGACCGGATACAGCAAAAAGACCGCGCGGGTCAGCGTCGCCAGCCCGAAGATCGCGCCCGCTCCGGCGGCGGCCCCGGCAGGGATCGGCTCGCCGTCCCGCACGCGCCCCGCGATGGCCTGAAACAGCGCCAGCCCACCCATCACTAGGAAGAGATAGAGCGTCTCGGTCAGGATCTGCGCCTGTTCCAGCACGAAGACGGGCGAGATCGCCAGCACGCCCGCCGCGATCAGCCCTGCGCGCGCGTCGTCGATCAGCCGCCGCGCCATGCGAAACGCGAAATAGACCGTGGCGGTGCTCAGCAGCGCCTGCGCGATGCGGATGGCGATCACGGCCCCGGCGCCGCGCCCCAGAAGATGCTGCCAGAAGCCGACAAACAGCAGGTACACCGGCCCGCTCGGCACCACCACGTCCACTTCCCCGCGCGAAAAACGGTAGCCGACGTCCAGATACCAGCCCATGTCCCCGCCCTGATCCTCATAGGGGGCGAGCGGGTCCAGGCCGAGCGCGTACGCCAGCCGCAGCGCCAGCGCGAGAACCAGCAGGGCGACGAGCGCCCGGCGCGTGGGAAGCGTGCCGGAAGTCATGGCGAGGCCGTCCCGGACGCGGGCGCGTCGTGCACGAAGCGGTAGAGCACAACCGGCGTGCCGGGGATCTCGGCGGCGCGAACAAAGCGCGGGTCGGCATCGTCGCCGGTGTAGAGCGGGTCGAGCGAGGGGCGCGCGGGGGGCATCATCAAATAGTCGGCCCCGTAGCGCCGCGCCACTTCGAGCACGGTGTCGCGGTCTTCCATCGGGATCATGACCGAGCGCAGCCCCAGGAAGTAGAGCATAAACGGGTCCTGCGCCATCAGGATGATCTCGCCGTCGCCGTTGGTATCGGGCAGGGCGAGCGCCGTGTCGCGCACTTTTTCCATCTCGCGCAGGTAGGTGGTGTTGAAGCGGATGTCGGCGCGAGTCAGCTCAACCGCGTTCGCCGTCATAAGTCCAAGTGTCAGCAGGACGGCGGCGCGCCGGTAGGCGAGGCGCGGGATCGCCTGCTCGAAGGCATACGCGCCCACCGGCAGCAGCAGCGGCACCAGCGACAGATAGCCCTTCTTGAAGCTGCCCCCCTGGCTGCCGTAGGGCGTGAGCACGCTGTAAAAGACGAACATACCGCCGAGCAGGATCAGGGTGGGGGCCAGGACCAGCAGCCGATCGGCATCGCGGCGCGCCAGCAGCAGAAGCAATCCGCCGCCGATCGCGACCGGCAGGACGGTGTCCAGCGTGGTAAACGTCAGTTTGACGCTGGCGGCCATCTCAAACAGACGCTTGCCGACAATCTGCCCCCAGGTCTGGCTGGCGCGCAGCGTGTCCCAGGTCAGATCGCGCCCATACGCATAATGATCGCGGAAATCCGTGAGAAAGAATACCCGGTTGAGATTCGGGGTCAGCGCCGTTCCTGTTTCCGCCACGTTGCGCGCCAGCCACGGCGCTGCAATTGTGCCCGCCACCAATAGCGCCAGCAGCGCCCCCGCCAGGCGCTGCCGCGGGAACGCATGCGCGCTGAAGCGCGCCGCCAGCCAGTAAACCGCCAGCGTGACCAGCAGCATCGGGATCAATAGCAGGTTGTCGCCGCGTGTCAGGTACGCCAGCCCGGCAAACAGCCCGCTGCTCGCGAACGCGAGCCATCTGCCGCGGCGCAACCCGGCGACCAGCAGCGTGATCGCCAGCGTCACGAACAGCGCGTTCGGGATCAGCGTGTCCGTGCGCACCGAATTCATCACATATTCCGGCAGGGCCGCGCCGAAGCCCGCCGCGTAGAGCGCGCACTCCGGCGCGCAGCCGAACTGCCGCGCGGCGGCGTAGACGGCCAGCGGCAGCAGCGACCCCAGGACGATGAAAGGCACCAGCGCGCCCTGCACCGATTCGCCGAAGAGCGCCATGCCGCCTGCGGCCAGCACCCCCGCCAGCGGCATCCAGAAGTCGTCGGGATGGGTGATCGTTTCGGGCGGGTTGTAATAGTGCCAGAGGTAATCGGTCTCGAAGCCGCGCCCCGCGACGAGCTGGCGCCCCAGGTTGTAGTAGTGATTGGGATCGGCCACGCCGGGATGCTCGGCGAACAGCGCCAGCCCGGCGCGCACAACGAGGGCCGCCAGGCAGATCGCGATCAGCCAGCGCCCCGCTCGGTCGTTCATGCCGCGCTCCGGTGTGCGGTAAAATCAACGCCGCGATTGTAGTGACCCTCGACAGGCGCGTCAACCTTGTATAATCAAACTGTACCATCTCGTCGATGGTTTCGTCTTGCGCGTTTTGCTGGCCGGTTGTCCTGAACCGAACCCGAAAGGCCGAGCATGATCATCCGGGAGCCGAATATCCAGGCGACCTATTACTATCTGCACGAAGCGCCGGGCGAGCCGTCTAGCCGGCGTGAGGATCGTTACCAGGTGTTCGTGGAAGACGCGCAGCGGATGCTGGCTTCGGTGGCGGGCTGGCTGTCGATGCCGGCGCCCGATCTGCCCCCGCTGGCGCCGGTCAACCGCACGCCTCTGGTGCTCCAGCCGTTGATGGAACCCGCCGAGCTGCGCGGGCACACCAACGCGGCGGCCTGGCTGCAGGCCTACGCGCTGCGCAATATGCTTCTGCTGCGCGTGGTGCTGGGGCGCCCCGGCGACCACGAGCACAGCGTCTGGCGGATGCTCGAAGAGACGCTGGGGGAGATGCCAACGACACCCACCTGGCTGGCGACGATGCGCTACTGGTGTGGGATCGCCTCGCGCCTGCCCGACGAGCTCGGCGACGCGTTCCCGCAGTCGATGCGCCTGGAATTTGGGTTGCTGGCGCCGGGCGAGGCTGACACCCACGTGCTGCTCTACCCCGACGCGCGCAGCGAAGCCCGCGCCCGCCAGTTCCTCAGCGCCGTCATGCCGCGCCTGGACTGGTATCCGGTGCAGGCCGGGTACAGCCTGGCGCGCTATCAGGATCACGTCGCCCAGGTGGGGCGCGCGTCGCCCGCCGCCCTGGATCGCGTGGCGCAGACCGTCCAGGCGTGGACGCTGCCCAACGGGCGCAACCGCCTGCGCTCGTTGGAGCCGCTCAACCAGGAGATCGTCGCGCTGGAGACGGCCTACCATCACACGCTGCACGATCTGGACATGACGCGCGCCACCGCCACAACCCTCAACCGGCTGGCGGGCGAGTACCGGCTGGCGCTGATGCAGTCCGGCCTGTGGGATGCTGCTCCGGCGATCTGGGAAGCGCGGGTGGCGCAGGTCGCCGTGCAGGTCGAGCAAGTCGAAGCCGAAGCCCGGACGGTGGAAGCGACTTTGCGCCGGATCGAGCTGATGATGCAGACGATTCAGACGCGCGTCCTGCTGCTGCAAAGCGAGCGCGAGCGTCTGCTGGCCTATCTGCTGGCGGCGTTTGGCCTGGCGCTGGTGGTCCTGCTGCTGGCGGATACCGACCCGATCCTGATGCTGGTGCGGGTCGTGTTGCTGGCGCTGGTTGCCGGGGGGATCGCGCTGGCGTGGCGCCGCTGGCAGGGCCGGCAGAGCGAATAGAGCGTGTTATGGACTTGAGAGGAAGCGCCGGTGATGGGGGTTTTCCCCCGCGATCTGGCCTGCAAAATCCATAACCGCCTCTAGCTGCGCTCAGTCAGCCACCGCTCCGGCGGTCGACAGCGTCGCGCGGCGCGCACGCCGGGTCATGAGCACACGCTCTCGTCGGTGACGGAGATTTCGAGCACCGGCTCCGGCGCGGCTTCGTGCGGCTGCTCATCGCGCTCCCACTGCGCCAGCGTGCCGCGCGGCGTGAGCAGCGCGACTCCCAGCGCCAGGGCCACCACGCCGAACGCCAGCAGGAAGGCGGGGTGCAGCGATTCCGCCAGCAGGGTCTGGAAGGCAGCATCGACCTCAGGCGGCAGTGCAACCGAGCCGGACCGGTCCAGCAGCGCGACGGGATCGAGTCCCGCGCTGCCGGGCAGCGCCGCCAGCCCCCGGCTCAGGCGCGCGGCCATCACCGCGCCGAGCATGCTGACGCCCACCGTGCCGCCGATCTGGCTGATAAACTGCAGACTGGATGTCGCCACGCCCATCCGGCTCCGGGGAACCCGGTTCTGGACCGAGATGAGAAAGCTGGTCAGGATCAGCCCCATCCCCAGGCCGAGCAGCGCCAGCGCGCCCGCGGCGATGAGCTGGCTGCTGTTCTCGTCGAGCAGCGCCAGCAGCCCGGCTCCCCCCAGCAGACTCAGCGTGCCGGCGGTGACCAGCCGACGCGGGCCGTGACGGAGCAAGAGCTGACCGGCCAGGATGCTGCCCAAACCCCAAACCAGACTCATCGGGGTGAGTGTTGCCCCGGCGCGCGTCGCGCTGGTGCCCAGCGCGCCCTGGACAAACAGCGGAATATAGGCGATTACGCCGAATGCCGCGAAGCCGGCCAGGAACTCGTGCACCATCGCCACGGCGAACAGGCGGTCGCCGAATATATCGAGCGGAATCAGCGGGTGCGCGGCCCGGCGCTCGACCACCACAAACGCGATCAGCGCCCCCAGCGCGAGGACCAGCAGCCCGACGACGCGCGGATCGGTCCAGGGATATGCCTGGCCGCCCTGCAGCAGAGCGTAGAGCAGGCTGAGGACGGCGGCGACCAGCAGCGCCGCGCCCCGGTAATCGACCGTACCCGGCTCGCGCTGCTCCAGCGGCTCGCGCAGGACGAACGCCAGCAGCCCGACGGCCAGCAGCCCGAACGGCAGGTTGAGGTAGAAGACCCAGCGCCACGACACGTGATCGACCAGGAACCCGCCCACCAGCGGCCCAATCACGCTCGATACACCCCACACGCTGGAGAAAAAGCCCTGCATCCGCGCGCGCTGTTCCAGCGTGAAAATGTCTCCGATGATCGTGAAGGTAACGGGCATCAACGCCCCGGCGCCGGTGCCTTGCAGCGCCCGGAACAGGATAAGCTGGGTCATGTTCTGCGCCTGCCCGCTGAGGACGGACCCGCTCAGAAACAGCGTGACGCCCAGGTAATAGATCGGCTTGCGCCCGTAGAGATCGCACAGGCGCCCGAAGATGGGGATGGTTGTAGTCGAGGCGAGCATGTAGATCGAGAAAACCCAGCTATAGACTTCCAGACCGCCAAGCTGGGCGACGATAGTCGGCATGGCGGTGCTGACGACCGTGCCTTCGAGCGCGGCGAGGAAGAGACTGTTGTTCCAGCCATCTCTCGGTGGCTGCCTCAATCGCTGACGACCGTGCCTTCGAGCGCGGCGAGGAAGAGACCCATCATCAGGCCGAAGGTGACGGCCCACTGGCGGCGGGTGATGCGGAACATCGGTGGCTGCGGCTTTCTCCTTCAGACCGGCCGGACGGCTCGCCGGCCTTCCGGCGCCCCAGGGAAAGTCCGGCGCGACTCCGGCCCGGTTTGGGGCTATAATCTGGCCGCCGGGCCAGGCGCCGCCCTATTAGACCACTCCCCCGCCGGATTGTCGACGGCACGCTTGTCCTGGGTTTTGGCATTTGAGTCTGCGCGCCGCGCCGTCTGGCGCGCGCCAAGCATGGAAGTGCTGGTACGCATGACAGTCGTATTCGATACCCCGGTCACGCCGCGCGTGAACCCGCAGAAAAAGAACATCCTGATCCGCCGCCTGGCGCGCGCGCCCTGGTGGCTGCTGGCAATGACGCTGCTGGTCATCGTCTTTGTGCTGTCGGTGCGCGGCAACCACCCCTACCCGGTGATCTGGAATGCGGTCCGGCAGGGTATCTGGACGACAATCTGGGTGTCGGTTGTGGCGTACAGCCTGGCGCTGGTGCTGGGGTTGATGATCGCGTTGCTGCGCCGCTCGTCTAACCCGCTCATCTATCAGACGGCGACGTTCTACGTCGAGGCGGTGCGCGGCATCCCGACGCTGGTACTGGTCTACTGGATGGCGCTGGCCTTCATCCCCGAAATGATCCGCCTGGGCAACGAACTGGGGAGCACGCTCCAGCACCTGACCATCAGCTTCATCATCACCGACGAACTGAGCTTCGACCTGACGTTCCGCTCGCTGGGCCGGCGCATGGCAGAGTTCGAAACGCGCCAGTTCGGCAACACCTACCGCGCGATCATCGCGCTGGCGATCTCGTACAGCGCCTTTCTTTCCGAGATCTTCCGCGCCGGGATCGACAGCGTCGGCATCGGCCAGCACGAAGCCGCCCGCAGCCTGGGCATGACGCGCTGGCAGGTGATGCGCCTGATCGTGCTGCCCCAGGCGATCCGCGTCGTGCTGCCCCCGCTGGGCAATGACTTTATCGCTATGCTCAAGGAAAGCTCGCTGGTGTCCGTCCTGGGCGTGCAGGATATCACGCGCCGCGGGCAGACATACGCCTCAAGCACCTTCACTTTCTTCCAGGCGTACAATATTGTGGCGCTGACCTATCTGGTCCTGACCATCTCGCTGTCGATGCTCGTCAAACTGATGGAGATGTATCTCGACCGGCACCAGAGACATGCTGACTGAGGAGAACCACGATGTTTGATTTCACCGATCGCGTTGCGCTGGTCACCGGCGCGGGGGGCAACCTGGGCCGCGCCGTGGCGCGCGCCTTTTACGAGGCCGGGGCGCGGGTGGTGCTGGCCGACCGCACCACCGAGGACCTGCCGGGCATCTTCCCCGAACTGGAAACGGATCCGGATCGCTTCCTGGTCCATGCAGTGGACCTGATGCAGCCGGAGTCGGCGCAGGGGCTTGTCGGCGCCGCGCTGGATCGCTTCGGGCAGATCGACGCGGTGGCGAACACCGTCGGCGGTTTTCGCTCCGGACCGGCGGCGGGGGATATGTCGCTGGACGTGTGGGATTTTCTGCTGAGCCTCAACGCCCGGACCGCGCTGGTGCTGACGCAGGCTGTTGTGCCGCCGATGCGCAGCCGGGGGCAGGGCGCGATCGTGCACACCGCCGCGCGCGCCGCGCTGAGCGGCTCGAAGAACGTGGCCGCCTACACGGCCAGCAAGAGCGCCGTCGTCCGCCTGACCGAGAGCATGGCCGCCGAACTGCGCGACGAGGGCATCCGCATCAACTGCGTGCTGCCCGGCACGATCGACACGCCGGAGAACCGCGCCGAGCGGCCCAATGCTGATTTTAGCAAGTGGGTCGCCCCCGAAGCGATCGCGGATGTGTTTCTCTTTCTGTGCTCGGACGCGGCGCGCGCGATCCACGGCGCGGCGATCCCGGTCTATGGGCGGAGCTAGAGGGTGAAGGACGGCGCCACATGTAGGGGCCGAGCTTGCTCGGCCCGTGTGAAAAACGGCGTCGGACGCGCAGGAGTTGGGCAGCGGAGACCGCCGGGTACCGCCTGCTGCTTTTCGGCTGTCTTTAGCCGCTTTATGGCTGCGCTTTGCCTCGCTCGCGGGCGCGTTCGCCGGAGCGTGATACACTAGAAAGCGATTGAACCGCGCCGGCGGCACACGCCCGCAAGGAATTCTACGAACGATGAGCGACTCGCTGCGCGTGCAGACGCTCGGTCTGTTCCGCGTCTGGATCGACGGGGAACCGCTGCCCCCGGTCGTCTGGAAGCGCGAGAAAGCCCAACGCCTGTTTCAGTTCCTGATCACCATCCGCCTGAACGACAGCCATCAGGTGATGCCCAAAGAGCGGATCGTGGCCGAGCTGTGGCCGTCGCTGGACGAGAAGCGCGCCGACCGTGACTTTAAGGTGGCGCTCAACGCGCTCAACGACGCGCTCCAGCCAGATCGTTCGGCGCGCTCGCTGTCGACCTACATCAGCCGCTCCGGCCTGGCCTACGGGCTGGACCCGGACGCCGACATCGTGATCGACGCAGCCGAGTTCCGCGACGGGCTGAAGCGCGCCGCCCGGCTGGAAGCCGACGACCCGGACGCCGCGATCGAGGTGTACCGCGCCGCGCTCGATCTCTACCAGGGCGACTATCTGCCCGACGCGCTCTATGAGGACTGGTCCAGCCTGGAGCGCGAGCGCCTGCACACGCTGTACCTCTCCGGCGCGATGCGGCTCGCCACGCTGCTGGTGCCGCGCGGCGGCCTGCAAGAGGCGATCCAGCTTTGCCAGTCCGTCCTGTCGCTCGACCGGTACTGGGAAGAAGCGTACCGGATCATGATGATCAGCCATGCGCTGCGCGGCAATCGCCCGCTGGCGCTGCGCGTCTACGAGCAGTGCCGCCAGACGCTGCGCGACGGGCTGGATCTGGAGCCGATGTCCGCGACGACGGCGCTATACCGGGCGATCGCGCGGGGCGATCCGCCCGAGGCGCTGCTGCCGCGCTAGCGGAGCGCTGCAACCAGCGTGCAACCAGAGCGGGATATAAGAGGAGTTGAAAGCAGGTCGAACGTGTCGGAGCGCAGCATGAACCAGGACGTGGTGTCGTTTGTCTTACGTTTCATCCGCGAGGAGAGCGACGGGCAGCCCGCGCGCTGGCGCGGCGTGATCAAACATGTGCAGAGCGATCACACCGCCGACTTCGCGCGCTTCAGCGATGCGCTGGCCTTCATGCAAGAACACGTCAACGAGACGATTCGCCAGGCGTTCGCCGGGGACGAACCGCTCTCGCCGGAACGGATCTTCGCCGAGACGGCCCGGCTGTGGGGCGAGATGGCTCCCCGCTACACCGACATCATGCTGCAATCGATGGAGCTGATGTTGGAGCAGGGGCGGCGCATGGGCGAGACAATGGCCGAGAGCCTGGCGCGTTGGTCGGCGTCGGCCCAACAGACCAGCCCGGACCAGCAGGCGCAGTTGATCAGCATCATCGAGCGCCTGACGGCCCAGGTGGAGGTGCTGAGCGCCAAGGTGGACGATCTTGAGGAGCGGCTGCGCGGTGGATGATCCGCTGGCGGGGGCGCTGCGCCAGAGCGTCGAAGCGTGGGAGCGCGAGGTCGCGGCCTACTGGAACGACGTCTCGCGCTCGCCGGAGTTCCTGACGCGGGTCGGGCGGCAGCTCAGCGCGTCGCTGCGCTCGCAGCAACACATCCGCGCCACGTTGCAGGCCGCCGCGTGGAACCTGGCCGCCGCCCGGCAGGAGCGCGCCCGCGAGCTGGCGGCGCTGGCGCAGCTTGAGGCCCGGCTGGACGCGCTGGCCGCCCGCCTGGACCGGCTGGAGCGGCAAGTGGGCGATGGATGACCTGTTGGAACGCTGGGCCGGGCTGTGGGGCGCGGGCATGGCTCAGGTGTGGCGCAGCTACACCGCCGCCAAAGACGCGATCCGCGCCTACGGTCGCACGCTGGTCGGCCAGACGCCCGCGCGCGTGATCTACACCGAGGGCCGTCTGCGCCTGCTGCATTACGCCCCGCAAGCCGAAACCCGGCATCCGGTCCCGGTGCTGTGCGTCCCCTCGCTGATCAACCACTATTACATCATGGACCTGACGCCCGAGCGGTCGCTGGTCGGCTCGCTGCTGCGGCGCGGGCTGGATGTCTACATGCTCGATTGGGGTGTGGCGACGGACGCCGACCGCGCCCGCACCCTCGACGAGTACATCACCGGCCTGCTGGGGCGCTGCGTCCAGGCGGTGCAGCGCGAGAGCGGGGCGCGGGCCGTCGCGCTGCTGGGGTACTGCATGGGGGGCATGATGGCCGCCGTCTACAGCGTGCTGCGCCCGGCGGATGTGGCCGCGCTGGTGAACCTGGCCGGGCCGATCAACTACCACGACGACGGCATCTACAGCGTCTGGACCCGGCCCGAATATCTGGATGTCGATCTGCTGGTTGATACGCTGGGCAACATCCCCGCCGAACTGCTCAACTTCACGTTTCATATGGTGCGCCCCACCGACGAAGTGCTGCGCGCGCTGGACTACTGGGAGCGGCGCGACGACGACGCCTTCGTGCGGCGCTTTGCCGCGATGCAGCTCTGGACCAACGACCCAACCCCGTTCCCCGGCGAGGCCTTTCGCAAGTACATCAAAGACCTCTACCAGCGCAACGCCTTGATAGATGGGATCTTCACCATCGGCGGCGAGCGGATCGATCTGGCCCGTATCACCGCGCCGACGCTGACCATCGCCGCGCGGCGGGACCACATCGCGCCGTGGGAGTCGGTCGCCGTGTTGCACGATCTCGTTTCCAGCGCCGACAGGCAGTTGATCGTGCTGGAGAGCGGGCATATCGGGATGGTGGTCGGCTCGGACGCTCACACGCAGCTCTGGCCCCGGCTCGGCGCGTGGCTGGCAAGTCGAGCGGGAAGCAGCGACGCGTAGCGACGAACAGCGGTGAATTGATCCTGATCAAGACGCTGCGCCCGCGATTCGATATACTTCCCTGCATTGTTATGTTGCCCGATCCCGAAAACGCTATGGACCTCACGCTGGGACCGCCTGCACAGGTTCGCTGGAAAGCTGTCGCGCTGCCACCGGAGCACGGTGGGTGGGGTTTTCTGCTGGAGCCGGTGGCGCTGGGGCTGCTGGTTGCGCCGTCGTGGGCCGGGTTCTTCTGGGGGGTGGCGGCGCTCGGCGCGTTTCTGATGCAGCACCCGCTCAAGCTGGCCTACACCGACCGGCGGCGGGGGCGGCGCTACGCCCGGACGGTGGCTGCCGAGCGTGTCTTGCTCGCCTATCTGGCCCTGGCGCTCGCCGGGCTGCTTCCGGCGCTGGCGCTCGGCGGACTGGCGCCGCTGATCCCGCTGCTGCTGGCGGCGCCGCTGGCTCTGGTGCAGGTGATCAGCCTGCTGAGCAACCGGGGCCGCGAGCTGGCGCGCGAGCTGGCCGGGGCGCTGACCCTGGCGGCGCTGGTCGCGACGATCGCGCTGGCGGGTGGCGCGGCCTATCAGACCGCGCTGGGGTTGTGGGCGGTGCTGGCCGCGCGGGATGTTCCCTCGATTGTGTACGTGCGCGAGCGCCTGCGCCTGGAAAAAGGCAAGCCCGCCGCGCGCGGCGCCGTGCTGGCGCTGAACGCCCTGGCGCTGGTGGCGATCGCGCCGCTGGCCGCGCTCGGATGGGTGCCGTGGTTGGCCACCGTTGCGCTCGCGTCTCTGTTTGTGCGCGCCGCCTATGGCGTCTCCCCCTGGCGGCGGCCCGCCCGCCCGCAGACGATCGGCTTTCTCGAGCTTGGGATGGGCGCGCTGACGGTGCTGCTGACCGCGCTCGGCGTGGCGCTGGGACTTTGAGCGTCGTTCCCCTCTCGTTCTTCACCGCTCCAGTCCGTCTCTCGCTCCCCGTAACTCGCCCGTAACTGGCGGGCGCTAGGCTGGAAGCAGCGTAGAGATTCTTTCGCTCCCATGGTTTGGATTCGGATGGATGGCATCAACCGCGCTTCCCCCTGTTGGCATCGCCGGCCTCGGCCTCTACTTCCCTGAGCGGGTGCTCACCGGCCAGGAGATCGCCGCGCGCAGCGGCCTGCCGGAGTTCGTCGTGCTGGAGAAGATGGGCATCCGCAAGGTGCATGTCGCCGGACCGGAAGACACGATCACGGCGATGGCCGCCCGCGCCGCCGAGCGCGCTCTGGCGGATGCCGGGTTGTCGGCGGCGGACCTCGACCTCGTGCTCTACCACGGCAGCGAATACAAGGATCACATCGTCTGGTCGGCGGCGTCCAAGATTCAGCACCTGATCGGCGCGACCAACGCCTATGCCTTCGAGATGTACGCGCTGTGTGCCGGGGCGCCCATTGCGTTCCAGGCGGCGCGCAACATGATGCGCCTTGACCGGCGGCTGGAGAACGTGCTGCTGGTCAGTGCCAGCCGCGAGAACGACCTGATCGACTTCAGCAACATGCGCACGCGCTTCATGTTCAACTTCGGCGCGGGGGCGGGCGCGCTGATCTTCCGGCGCGGGCAGCCGCACAACATCGTGCTCGAATCGGCGGTGCGGACGGATGGCTCGCTGGCCGACACGGTCGTCATGACGCCGGCTGCCGAGGGCGTCGCGCTGCTGCCGGGCGAGATGGGCACGCTGCACGGGCGGCTGGACGTGCACAACGCCGAGTATATGGCCGAGCGCCTGGGCGAGGTGTCGCTGAGCCGCTTCGTCGAGGTTATCCGCGAGGCAGTCGAGGAGAGCGGCTACCGGCTGGAAGACCTGCGCTTCCTGGGCATCACTCACATGAAGCGCTCGTTTTACCTGGAGATTCTGAGCGCGGTCGGCCTGACGCCCGAGCAATCCGTCTATCTGGAAGATTACGGGCATATCCAGAGCGTCGATCAGGCGCTGGCTCTGTCGCTGGGGCTGCGGCAGGGCAAGATCAAGCCGGGCGATCTGATCGTGCTGGCGGGCGCCGGGACGGGCTACACCTGGAGCGCCAGCGCGATCCGCTGGGGCTGAGCGCCCGGCGCGAGAGAGTGCGTGTGTCATCTGGAGTGAGGGACTCATGAGCAAGCGACTGGAAAACCGTGTGGCTGTGATCACCGGGGCAGGCCAGGGCATCGGGCGCGCGATCGCGCTGCGCTTTGCCGCGGAGGGCGCGAAGGCCGTGGTGGTGGACGTGGCCGAGGCGGCGGCGGACGCCGTCGCCGGGGAGATCGCCGCCGCCGGGGGCGAGGCGCTCGCCGTGCCGTGCGACGTCACCCGGCGCGACCAGATCGCCGCGCTGGTCGAGCGCGTGCTGGCTGCCTACGGGCAGATCGACATCCTGGGCAACAACGCCGGGATCACCCGCGATGCCCGGCTGGTGAAGCTGACCGAGGAAGACTTCGACCGCGTGATCGACGTCAACCTGAAGGGCGTCTTCAACCTGACGCAGGCGGTCGCCGGGCCGATGATCGAGCGCGGTTACGGGCGGATCATCAGCACCTCGTCGATTGTCGGGCTGTACGGCAACTTCGGGCAGACGAACTACGTGGCGGCCAAAGCAGCCGTGATCGGCATGACGCGCGTCTGGGCGCGCGAGCTGGGGCCGAAGGGCATCACCGCGAACGCCGTCGCGCCCGGCTTCATCGCCACCGATATGCTCAAGACTGTGCCGGAAAAAGTGCTCGAAACCTTCATCGAGCGCACCCCGGTGCGCCGCCTGGGCACGCCGGAAGACGTCGCCAGTGCCTATCTGTTCCTGGCGTCGGATGAGGCGTCGTTTGTCAACGGCGTGGTGCTCAGCGTAGACGGCGGGCTGGTCCTGTAATATGAAAGTAGAGGGGCAGGTGGCGCCGGCCCGTCTGCCCCTGTTTCGCCACTATGAGTGTGCCGTTGTGCGGGTGATGAAGCAGAAATCGATTTACATCACAGACTTTTTGCAGCGCCGCGCGCAGCTCTCGCCGGACAAGATCGCGATCCGCGACACGATCACCGGGCGCGACGTGACCTACGCCGCCTGGAACGCGCAGGCGAACCAGACCGCCAACTATCTGCGCGCCCTGGGCGTCGAGGCGGGCGATCGCGTCGCGGTCTATGCCACCAACAGCATGGACTATCTCGACGTGTGGATGGCGTGCGGCAAGATCGGCGCGGTGCTGCAAAACCTCAACTGGCGGCTGGCGGTTGGCGAGCTGGAAGGGCTGCTGCGCGACGCCGCGCCGGTTGTGCTGATGTACTCCGGCGAGTTCGTGGAGCCGGTCAACCGGCTGCGCGATCGGGTGCCAGGCGTGCGCCATTTCGTCGCGCTGGGCGAGCGCGCGGACGACACCGACCGCGCCTTCTCCGAACGCAGCGCCTATCCGGACACGCTGACCGCGCCGCGCCCCGAACTGGACTGGGACTCGCCCTGGGTGATCTGCTACACCGGCGGCACGACCGGCCTGCCCAAAGGCGCGATCCTCTCGCACGGCAACATGACGTGGAACAGCGTCAACACCGTCATGAGCTGGCAGCTTGACTTCAACGACGTGGCGATCCTCAACGCGCCGCTATTCCACACCGGCGGGCTGAACGTCTTCACTCTGCCGCTCGTTCACTGCGGCGGGACGAGCATCCTGTGCGCCGGTTTCGACGCCGATCAGGTCTTCGATCTGGTGCAGAGCGGCGAGGTGACGCTGTTCTTCGGCGTGCCGACGATGTGGATCGTCTTGCAGCAGCACCCGCGCTGGGCCGAGGCGGATTTCTCGCGCCTCAAGCTGGTGATCAACGGGGGAGCGCCGTGCCCGATGCCCGTCTTCGAGCGCTTCTGGGAAAAAGGCGTGGATTTCAAGACCGGCTACGGGCTGACCGAGGCCGGTCCCAACACCTTCTGGCTGCCGCAGGCGGACGTGCGTCGCAAGCCGGGCGCGGTCGGCTTCCCGCTGATGCACGTCGACGTGCGCGTCGTCCGGCCCGATGGCTCCGAGTGCGATCCCGGCGAGCCGGGCGAGCTGCTGATTCGCGGGCCGCATGTCACACCCGGCTACTGGAACAACCCGGAAGCTACCGCCCAGGCGATCCGCGATGGGTGGCTGTATACCGGCGATCTCGCCGTGCGCGACGAAGAGGGCTACTATACGATTGTGGGCCGGCTGAAGGATATGATCATCTCCGGCGGCGAGAACGTGTACCCCGCCGAAGTGGAAAGCGTGATGTACCGCCACCCCGCGATCAAAGAAGCGGCGCTGATCGGCGTGCCGGACGCGCTGTGGGGCGAGGTGGGGCGCGCCATCGTGGTGCGCGAGCCGGGCCATCCGCTCGACGAGGCCGGGCTGATCGCGTTCCTGCGCGAGCATCTGGCGCATTACAAGGTGCCCAAGTCGGTTGTTTTTGTGGATGCGCTGCCGAAAACCGGCGCAGGCAAAATCGACAAGAAGGCCCTGATCGAGCGTTACGGATCGCGGGACAGTTCGTGAGGAGAGTGCGAACATGCCAACCGCTCAGGTGGGCGACTTGACGATGCACTATCTGGAGCAGGGCCAGGGCGAGCCGGTCGTGCTGATCCACGGCAACACGTCCAGCAGCGTGTGGTGGGAGCCAACGCTGGCACGCCTGGGCGACGAGTATCATCTCATCGCGCCGGACCTGCGCGGGCGCGGCGATACCGAAGGGCCGTCCGCCGACTGGACGGTCGAGATGCTGGCGCGCGACGTGCGCGGCCTGCTCGATCTGCTGGGCATCGACGCGGCGCACCTGGTCGGCCACTCGCTGGGAGCGAACGTCGCGCTGCAAATGGCGCTGGACCGCCCCGCCGCCGTCA
Organism: Thermoflexus sp.; assembly: GCA_020724465.1. GTDB lineage: Bacteria > Chloroflexota > Anaerolineae > Aggregatilineales > Aggregatilineaceae > DYGX01. The sequence goes on along the minus strand of DYGX01000008.1, from coordinate 4,509 downwards.
AGAGCCTGACGCTGCTCAACCCCGGCTGGGTGGCGGGCGATATGCCGGCGGAGCTGGCCGATATGGAACGCATTCGCCAGATGGTCGAGAACAAGGACTTGCTGAAGATGGCGCTGCGCGGCGTGGCGATGCTGCACCCGGTCGATGAGGCGTGGCAGCGCCTGGAAGCGGCCAGCCTCAAGCAGCGCGACGAAGCCAGCCTGCGCGGCCCGGCGGCGCTCCAGGCGTGGGTCGTCGCCGACCGGCTGCACGAGCTGGCGGGCATCCCCACCCTGGTGGTGCGCGGGGCGCAGGACCAGTACCTCTCGACGCAGCCGGTCTGCCAGCGCATTCTCGACCACCTGCCCGGCGCCCGCTATGTGGAAATCGTGGCGGCCAGCCATTCGCCCAACGTTGAGGCGCCAGACGAGTGGGTCGCGCTGCTGCGCGAGCACCTGGAACGGGCGGGAGCCTAGCGGGTCGATGGCACGTTTCGCGCAGATCATCAGCACCGGGCGCTACCTGCCCGAAAAGGTTCGCACCAACGCCGAGCTCGAGGCGATCCTGGGCGAAGAGGTGGACCAGTGGCTGATCGAGAACGTTGGCATCCGCGAGCGGCGGCTGATCGGCGACGACGAGGTGACGTCCGACCTGGCGGTGAACGCCGCGCGGCAGGCGTTGGAGCGCGCCAGGGTGCCGCCCGAGGCGCTTGATCTGATCATCGTGGCGACCGACACGCCGGATTACATCTCGCCCGGCACGGCGTCGGTGGTGCAGTATAAGCTCGGCGCGACCAGGGCCGCGACGTTCGATGTCAACTGCGCCTGCGCGGCGTGGGTGGTCGGCGTGGATATCGCCAGCCGCTATATCGCGACCGATCCGGCCTACGCGCACGTGCTGGTTGTCGGCGCCTATGGCATGACGCGCTACATCGACTGGCACCACAAGAAGACCGCGACGCTGTTCGGCGACGGGGCGGGGGCGGTGGTGCTCGGCGCGGGGGACCGGCCCGGCTTTCTGGGCGCCAACATCAAGGCGGACGGCTCGTTCCACGATTATATGGGCGTCTTCATCGGCGGGACGGTCGAACCGACCGGCGGCGCGGGCACGCGCCGTCAGGTGCTGGAGATCCGCAAGCGGTTCCCGCCGACGACCAACAACGACAACTGGCCGCCGCTGGTGCGCGATCTGATGCGCAAGATCGGGCGCCAGGTGAGCGAGATCGACAAGATTTACTTCACGCAGCTCAATCTGCGCACCATCGAGTCTGTGATGGACGCGCTGGGCCTCCCGCGCGAGCGGACGCATACCACGATGGACAAATGGGGCTACACTGGCTCGGCGTGCGTGCCGCTGGCGCTCGACGACGCCATCACGCAGGGGATCGGGCCGCAGCCGGGCGAGCTGGTGGTGTTCTGCGCGAGCGGCGCGGGCTACACCATGGCCGCCGCCGCGTTCGAGTGGACGGCGCAAGGGGGCTGAGATGTACATCGGCGACACGTTAGGGCGGCGCGCGATCTACACCCCCGACCGGCTGGCGGTGGTCGATGCGGGCAAGCCCGGCCGCCCGCACTACACCTATCGCCAGATGAACGAGCGCGCCAACCGCTTCGCGAACTGGCTGCGCGACGAGGTCGGGATCGCCAAGGGCGACCGCATCGGCATCATCGCGCACGACGGCGTCGAGTTTCTGGACGCGTTCTACGCCTGTGGCAAGCTGGGCGCGATTCTGGCCTGCTACAACTGGCGCATGCACTGGCGCGAGCTGGCGCAGGTCATCGCAGACACCACGCCCAGGCTGCTGATCTTCTCGGACGAGTTCCGCGAGAAGGTGGCGGCGCTGCTGCCCGAATCGCCCAGCGTGACGCACACGCTGCACATCGAGGGCGAGGGCATCCCCGGCAGCCGGCGCTTCGAGGACGCGCTGCAATCGGGCGATCCCGCGCCGGTGACAAACGAGACCATCACCGAGGAAGACATCGTCGCGCTGATCTTCACCGGCGGCACAACCGGCCTGCCCAAAGGCGCGCAGATCAGCCACCGCATGATCGGCTGGAACACGCTCAACACCGTCATTCACGACATCCTGCCGGGCGACACGACCGTCAACGTCTTCCCCATGTTCCACACCGGCGGGCTGCTGGTCTACACCGCGCCGCTGATGATCGTCGGCGGGACGGTGATCCTGGTGCGGCGCTTCGACCCGGAGCTGGTGCTCAAGCTGATTCAGGAGTACCGGGCGGATTTCTTCGCCGGCGTGCCGACCATGTACCAGATGCTGACGCAGGCGCCCAATTGGGCCGAGGCGGATCTGAGCAGCCTGCGCTTCTGCACCAGCGGCGGCGCTCCGCTGCCGGTGACGCTGGTTGAGCAGTTTCGGCGCGAGAAGGGCGTGCGCTTCAAGCAGGGCTTCGGCATGACCGAGTTCGGGCCGGGCATCTTCGCCCTGGCGCCAGAAGACGCCATCCGCAAGGCGGGCAGCATCGGGCGCCCGAACTTCTTCGTCGACGCGCGCGTGGTGGACGACCACAATCGCCCGCTGCCGCCCGGCGAGGTGGGCGAGCTGGTGCTCAAAGGCCCGTCGATCTGCTCCGGCTATTTCAACCTGCCCGGCGCGCTGGACGAGGTGATCGACGACGAGGGCTGGTTCCACACCGGCGACCTGGCTCGCTATGACGAGGAATGGTACTTCTACATCGTCGACCGCAAGAAGGATATGTTCATCTCCGGGGGCGAGAACGTCTACCCGGCCGAGATCGAGCAGGCGCTGTACCGCCATCCCGCCGTGCACCAGTGCGCCGTGATCGGCGTGCCCGATCCGCGCTGGGGCGAGGTCGGCAAGGCGTGTGTGGTGCTCAAGCCGGGCGCGTCCGCCACCGAAGACGAGCTGCTCGCCTTTCTGCGCGAACATCTGGCGGGCTACAAAGTGCCGAAATCGGTTGTCTTTCTGGACTCGCTGCCGATTTCGGCGGCGGGCAAGATCCTCAAGCGCGAGCTGCGCGAGCGGTTCGGCGGGGGGTGAGCGGGACCGGCGAGACAGTTGGAGAGGCGAACGAGTGGAAGGAGGCGCGGCTGAGTTCGGATCACATCCACCACCGTTTCCCGGTTCATTTAAGATCGTTATGAGAGAAAAAAGGAGCCTGACCGATGCGTAAACTGACTGTTTTGACCCTTGTTCTGGCCCTGGCGCTGGCGCTGCCGCTGTTCGGCCGGCCGGCGCAGGCGCAAGAGGGCGAGCCGCTCAAGATCGGCCTGATCACCGACCTGACCGGCGCCCTGCAGATCTACGGTGTGGAGCTGCACAACGGCTTCATGCTGGGCCTGGAATATGCCACCGACGGCACGATGGAAGTGGCGGGCCGCCCCATCGAGGTGATCGTGCGTGACTACGCCAACGACGCAGAGCTGGCCGCCACCCAGGCGCGCGAGCTGCTCGAAGTCGAGGGCGTCGAAGTGCTGGCGGGCGCGCCCAGCTCGCTCGTGGCGCAGGGTCTGGTCAGCATCGCCGCCGAATACGATGTCGTGCTGATGGTCGGACCGGCTGCCGCCAAGAACCTGACCGGCGAGCTGTTCGAGCCGACCACTTTCCGCGCCTGCCGCAACTCGTGGCACGACGCGAAGGTCCTGGCGCCCTATTGGGCCGAAGCGGTGGGCGACACCTACATCCAGCTTGCAGCCGACTATGCCTTTGGCCGCGAAGAAGCCGAAGCCTTTGAGTACTACCTGGAACAGGAAGGCGTGACCAAGGTCAAGGACACAATCTACGCGCCCCTGGACACGACCGACTTCACGCCCTACCTGCAGGAAGTTCTGGACTCCGGCGCGGATGGCGTGATCTACATCTGGGCCGGCGCAACGACGATCCCGCTGGTGCAGCAGATCCAGGAGATGGGCGTGACCGAGGCGATGCCTGCGCTGGCGTTCTTCAACTCGAACGACCTGCAGCTTGCCTTCGCCGACGCGACCATCATCCCCAGCGACGGTTTCATCGTCTACCACTACACCCTGCCGGATAACGAGGTCAACGACTGGCTGGTCGAGCGGCACAAGGAAGTCTACAACGACGTGCCGGACCTGTTCACCGAGTGCGGCTTTGCCAACGCGCAGGCGCTGGTGCTGGGGCTGGAAGCGTCGGGCGGTTCGACCCTGACCGAAGACCTCATCCCGGCGCTGGAGAACATCGGCTCGTGGGAAGGCCCCAAAGGCACCTACACGATGCGGCCCGAAGATCATCAGGCGTTGATGCCCATGTATGCGGTGCGCATCACCAACCTGACCGATCCGGAGTTCCGTTTCTACGAGCTGCTGGCCGAGATCGAGATCGACGAGATTCCGTGCGAGGCCGGGGCCGATCGCAGCAGCGAGACGCTGGATTGCACCCCGCTGGCCGAGCGCTCGACCGACTGACGCTCACCAGGCTGGGGCCGGGGCTGGGGGGCGCGCGCTGCCGCGCCTTCCACCCCGGCGGCAGCTGCGCTGAGGGGGCGACAGTAGAAAAAAGAAGGGTTCATCTGGCATACTTTTGTGGTC
>DYGX01000017.1:299-75169 GCA_020724465.1 Thermoflexus sp. | reverse complement strand
TGGGCGCGAAGGGACTCGAACCCCTGACCTCACGGATGTGAACCGTGCGCTCTAACCAGCTGAGCTACGCGCCCGAAGATGCTCGCATTATAGCATTGCCCTGGTGCTGTGACAAGGGCTGTCCGCGGCGGAACCGGCCCCTACCTTGCGCTTATTATAGCTGTATTCAGCCGCGGCGGTAAACAAATCTTCCCGGCAACCGGTCGCTGAGGGCGGCAGTCTGTGGTATGCTAGGCGCGCAGTCACGCTTAGGTTGGAGGGCAGGCTTGTGGGGTTTCTCAGGCGATTGTTCGGCGGTGCAGACCGCGAGAGCGACAAGGACGCCCTGTATCTGTACGTCCGCTCCAGGCAGACGGGCGAGGTGGTTCGGGTGCGCATCCATCGCTACAATGATCTCTCGATGAACGAAGCCGGCGACGGTTACTTCGTGCGCAAGGTGATCGTGGGCGAGAAAAGCTTCGACCGCATGGAAGCCCACCTGGATTTTGACACGAAGCGCCAGCTTGTGAACAGCGAGATCATCGGCGGGGAACTGGTCGACGCCGAGGCTTATCAGGCGTATCAGGCCGGGCGCCAGGCTTCGTCCGGCACCTAGCGCGCAGATGCCCATGGACCAGACGCATTCTGTGCTGCTGTTCGACGTTGACGGCGTGCTGATCCATCCGGTCGGCTACAAGGCGGCGCTGCGCGACACGGTGCGCCATTTCACGTCTCTCATGGGGCTGCCGGACTACGCGCCCACCGAAGACGAGATCGCCGTCTTTGAGGCGTGCGGCATCACCAACGAGTGGGATTCGGGCGCCATCTGCGTGAGCACGCTGCTCAACGCGGCCCTGGTGGCGGATCCCGGCCTGCGGCGCGCCACGCTGGACGAGACGCTCGCCGCGATCCAGGGCGCGCGCCCGCGCCTGGAGCGGCCCGATTACGCAGCGCTGGCCCGGCGCATCCTCGACACCACGCCCGATCAGGACAGCGTGCCCGCGGCGCGCTATCTGGCGCTGCTGAGCGAGCGGGCCAATGCGGGCTGGCTGCCCCTGCTGGCGGCGCTGCTGGCCGATGTCTATACGACTGCCACGCCGACGACGAGCGTTTTCCAGGCGCATACTCTCGGCAGCGCGCGCTACACCGCCACCTACGGCGCCCCGCCGCCCATCCAACGCCCCAGCTACCTGGCCGAATACGATACCCCGCTGCTCTCGGCCGGCAGCCGCGAGCGCCTGCTGGCCTGGTCCCGCCAGCCGGGGCACGGCGCGGCGATCTTCACGGCACGGCCCAGCCTGCCCCCTGCCGGCGAGCCGGATTCCCCGGCCAACGGGTACGCGCCCGAAGCCGAGCTGGCGATGGAGCGCATTGGGCTGGACGGGCAGCTCCCGCTGGTCGGGCAGGGGCGCGTCGCCTGGCTGGCTCACCGGCGCGGGCGGGGCGCGGCAGCCTATATCAAGCCCTCGCCAGTGCAGGCGCTGGCCGCCATCGGCGCGGCCATCTCCGGCGACGAACGCGCCGCGCTGTGGGCTGCGGCGGCGCTGGCCGAGGACGGGCGGCTCGAAGACCCTCTGGCGTCGCTGCGCGGGCAGCACGTGAGCGTGACGGTTTTTGAGGACGCGACCGGCGGCATCCGCGCTGTGCAGACCGCCGTCCGTCTGCTGCGCGAGGCCGGGCTGGACGTGCACCCGCGCGCAATCGGCGTCTCGTCGCATCCGGACAAACGCGCCGCGCTGGCTCCGCTCGCCGAGCGTGTGGTGGACGATGTCAACGCTGGGCTGGCGCTGGTCTGGGGCGAGGCGTGAGCACGGCCCTGGCGGCTGTGATGAACCGGACGGACGGCTCGTCGGGAAACCTGGCACCACGCGCAGGAGCAGGGCAAGCTCGGCCTGTGTCACATACCCGGTCAAACGCGCGGGGGTTGGGTGGCGGGCGCAGCAAGCTGCGCCCCTGCGGGATAATCCAACACCGCCGCTTCGCGCAAAGTGTATCACGCGCTCCGGGGATCGGTAGCGGGCGATGCGCGCAGCGCCGTTTTGCTCGCTGCTGGTAGCTTCTCCGTTCCACATGGCTTTGTTCTGAACTATATTCTGAATCAGAGCGGCTGAAACCAGCCGGCATCTGCCCGCTGCGTGAGATATTCTCGCGGACGGCGGAGCCATTTCCTGCGTGTCCAGTAAGGAGCAAGACTATGCCAGCGACTTCTCTACCGACACGACCGCTCGGCAAGAGCGGGATCGACGTGACCGTCATCGGGCTGGGGCTGTGGGCTGTGCGCGGCGACCAATGGGGGCAGGTCGACGACGGCAGCACCCTCGACACTATCGACGCCGCGCTCGACGCGGGGATCACCTTCTACGACACAGCGGATGTCTATGGCAACGGGCACAGCGAAGAGTTGCTCGGCCAGGCCATGCAGGGCCGGCGCGATCGCTTCATCGTCGCCAGCAAGATCGGCTGGCGCGGCTTCGACGACGCGCGCCGCACGACCGCCTATGATACGGTCGAGAAACTGATCGCCGGGGTCGAGAGCAGCCTGCGCCGCCTGCAAACCGACTACCTCGACGTGATTCAGAGCCACATCAATTTCCGCGACCCGACGATGGAAGTGTTCCTCGAGGGCTTCCAGCGGTTGCAGCGCGAGGGCAAGGTGCGCGCCTACGGCGTCAGCACCAGCGACTTCGAGTACTTGCAGGCGTTCAACGCCGATGGCGGCTGCGCCACGCTGCAAATCGACTACAGCATCCTCAACCGCACGCCGGAGAGCGAGATCTTCCCCTATTGCCAGACGCACGGGATCGGCGTGATCGTGCGCGGCCCGCTGGCGATGGGCCTGCTCACCGGCAAGTTCAGCGCCGAGACCGTCTTCGAGGACGGGGACTTCCGCCGCAACTGGCTGACCGACCCGGAGCAGAACGCGATCTACCGGCACGATCTGGCGGTGGTGGAACGGCTGCGACCGCTGGCGACCGACGGGCGCACCCTGGCGCAGCTTGCGCTCCAGTTCGTGCTGGCGCATCCCGCCGTCTCGACCGTGATCCCCGGCGCGAAGACGCCCGCCCAACTGCGCGAAAACCTGGGCGCGCTCACGGTGCCGGAACTGACGCCCGCCGAGATGATCCGCATCAACGAGATCGTGCCGCCGGGCGGCGGGCGCAAAATCTGGCCGGCCTAGAGCGTGTCATGCGCTTGTCGGGGAGCGGCGGCGTTGGGTGTTCTCGTGGGGGTGATGCAAGCATCGCCCGCCGCCCCACCACCGCGCGTTTGACCCCCGTCTTTCGCACGGGCCGAGCAAGCTCGGCCCCGACGCGTGGCACCAGATCGCCCGTGACCCGGCCTGCAAAGTTCATAACAGCCCCTAGCTGGGCCGGTGGCGACGCTCCAGTTCGGCGGCGACGTCGCCGGGCGTCAGGCCGCGCTGCGCCAGCAGCACCAGACAGTGGTAGGTCAGGTCGGCCAGTTCCTCGATCACGCGCTGGTCGCCCTGGCCTTTGACCGCCAGCACCACCTCGATCGCTTCTTCGCCGATCTTCTTGACGATCTCGTCCTCGCCCGCATCGAGCAGGCGGTTGGTGTACGACCCGGCGCGCGGATGCGCCTTGCGATCCTCGATCTGGGCGAAAACGCGCGCCAGAATCGAGCGACCGCGCTCATTCTGCTCAGCCAACCAGGTCCTCCAGTGTACGGAAAAAGCAGCTCACCGCGCCGGTGTGGCAGGCCGGACCCGCCGGGCGCACCTGGACCAGCAGCGTATCGCCGTCGCAGTCTGCCCAGATGCCGGCAACCGCCTGCGTGTTGCCGCTGGTCGCACCCTTGTGCCACAGCTCGCCCCGGCTGCGGCTCCAGAAATGCGTCTCGCCGGTGTCCAGCGTGCGGCGCAGCGCCTCGCCGTTCATCCAGGCGACCATCAACACCTGCCCGGTGGCCGCGTCCTGCACCACGGCCGGGATCAGCCCGTCCGCGTCCCACGCCAGCCGCGCGATCAGCGTGTCGGGGTCAACGGGCGGCATCGTGCTCTGCTCCTTCGACCAGGCGCACCGGCACGCCGCGCTCGTGCAGATAGCGCTTGACCTGCCCCACGCTAAGCTGCCGGTAGTGGAACAGGCTCGCCGCCAGGGCCGCGTCGGCGCTGCCTTCCGTCAGCGCCTGGTAAAAGTGCGGCAGGGCGCCCGCGCCGCCTGAGGCGATCACCGGGATGCTCACCGCGTCGCTGACGGCGCGGGTGAGCGCGATCTCGTAACCGTCTTGCGTGCCGTCGCGGTCCATGCTGGTCAGCAGGATCTCGCCCGCGCCGCGCCGCTCGACCTCGCGCGCCCACTCGACCGCGTCCAACCCGGTCGGCGTGCGTCCCCCGCTGATATACACCTCGTAGTACGTCCCGTTCCAGCGCGCGTCGATGGCGACGACGATGCACTGCGAGCCGAAGCGTTCCGCGCCCTGGGTGATCACATCCGGCGTGCGGACCGCCGCGCTGTTGATGGCGATCTTGTCCGCCCCGGCCAGCAGCGCCGCGCGCATATCCTCGACCGTCCGCAGCCCGCCGCCCACGCAGAAGGGGATGAAGATCGCGTCGGCGACGCGCCGCACCACGTCGAGCAGGGTCTCGCGGCCCTCGTGCGTGGCGGTGATGTCGAGGAACACCAGCTCGTCTGCGCCCTCGTGATCGTAGATCACCGCCTGCTCGACCGGATCGCCCGCGTCGCGCAGGTTGACGAAGTTGATGCCCTTGACGACACGCCCTTCGTGCACGTCCAGGCAGGGGATAATGCGTTTGGCGAGCATCCGTATCTCCTTCACCACACCGGGCGCGCCGCGTCAGCCGCCCAGAAAGCTGAACATCCGCCAGGCGACCAGCGCGAACACCACAATAACCGCCACGAAATCCAGAACCAGCGCGTCAAACAGCGCGCCGAGCACGATCAGCGCCGTCCCGACGACCAGAAACGCCTGCCCGATGCGCCGCTCGCGTGCCTGCCAGTCGACACGCCGCCGGGGCTGCTCGCCGCGCCGCCTGGCTCCCTTGACGTACTGCTGGCGGAGCCATTCGGGCGCCTCGTAGAACACCAGCCCGGCCACAAACACCAACACGCCCAGGACAATCAGCATCATCGGCACTCCTTCTTCGCACGCGCTCAGGCCCGCGCCGCGGCGAGCGCCTCTTCGAGCGTGAAGACGCCGCTGTAGAGCGCCTGGCCGGTCACTACGCCCGCGATGTTGCCCGCCGCCCGCAGCGCCCGGATGTCGTCCAGCGAGGCCACGCCGCCGGACGCGATCACCGCCAGCCCGGTTTCTCGCGCCAGAGCCGCCGTCGCCTCGACCGCCGCGCCCGACAGATCGCCGTCGCGGCCCACGTCGGTATAGAGCGCGTGCCGCACGCCCATCTGCGCGAAGCGCCGCCCCAGATCGGCAGGTGTCCAGGCGCTGACCTGCTGCCAGCCGTGTGTCGCCACCCGGTCGCCGCGCGCGTCCAGCGCCACAGCGACCGCGTCCGCCCCAAAGCGCCCGACCGCTTCCCCGGCCTGATCGGGATCGCGCACGGCCAGCGTGCCCAGGATCACGCGCGCGGCCCCGGCGTCGAGCGCCCGCGCCGCGTCGTCCAGCGAGCGCAGCCCGCCGCCGAACTGAACCGGCACGCCCAGCGCCACGATCGCGCGCAGCGCGTCCAGCGCCAGGGTCGCCTCGCCCAGCGCCCCGTCCAGATTGATCACGTGCAGCCACGCCGCTCCGGCAGCCTGCCAGCGCGCCGCCACCGCGACCGGGTCGTCGCCGTGCACCGTCTCGCGCGCCGGGTCGCCGTGTACCAGCCGGACCACGCGCCCCCGGCGCAGATCGATGGCGGGATAGACGATCACAGCACCAGCTCCAGAAAGTTGCGCAGAATCCGCAGGCCGACAGCCTGGCTTTTCTCCGGGTGCGGCTGGATGCCACAGATATTACCGCGCCGCACGACCGCCGCGTACTCGATCCCGTAGTCGGTCGTGGCGAGCACGTCTGCCGGATCGGCGGCGTCCACATAGTACGAATGCACGAAGTAGGCATACGCGCCGTCGCTCACCCCCGCCAGCAGCGGATCGTCGCGGCGGCGGTGGAGCTGGTTCCAGCCGATGTGCGGGACTTTCGGCCCCGTCGCCGGGAAGCGTGTCACCCGGCCAGGCAGCAGTCCCAACCCGGCGTGCAGCCCCATCTCGTCGCTCTGCTCGAACAGGAACTGCATCCCCAGGCAGATGCCGATCAGCGGCACGCCACGGGCGGCGGCCTCTTTCAGCGGCGCGATGAATCCCGCCGCGTCCAGCGCCGCCATGCCCCGCCCGAACGCGCCCACCCCAGGCAGCACGATCTTGGCCGCCCCGTCCAGCTCGTCCGGCGTGCGAACCGTCCGCACATCCGCGCCGAGATAGGTGAGCGTGTTGCGCACGCTGCGCAGGTTTCCCGCGCTGTAGTCGATGATGGCGATCATGTCGCTGCGCTCTCCAAAGTCACCAGGCGATCCGCCAGCCGGACAAAATCCGCGGCGGACCAGATCGTGTCGCTGCCGACCGGCCACGCGCCGCGCAGGGCGTCGCGCCAGCGGGCCGGGATCGTGCCCAGGCCATAGGCGGCGCCGGCCAGCGCCCCCGTCACCGAGGCGGCGGTATCGGCGTCGTCGCCCAGGTTCGCCACCTGCACGACGGCTTCTTCAAACGACGAGGTGGTCAGCAGGCCCCAGATCGCGCTTTCGAGCGTGTGGCGCACCCAGCCGGAGTTCGCCAACTCTTCGCGCGCCCGCTCCGGCGCGGCTTCGATCACCGCGCGAAAGTCGCTCGCCAGTTCCGTCGAGGCCAGCGCCCGCTCGAACGCCACCCGGGGCGCGGCGCCGCGCAGCAGAGCGGCGATCAGGGAGTTGGCGAAGACACACGCCGCCGCGCAGTCCGGATGCGGGTGGGTGACGTCGCTTTGCAGAATGCTCGCCGCACGCAGGGCGTCCGGCTGCTGCCAGTAGACCAGCGCCACCGGCCAGCAGCGCATCAGCGAGCCATTGCCCGCCGAGTCCGGGTTCGCCGCCTGGACCGCGCTCACCGCCTCGCGCCACGGGACGCCCCGCGCAATGCGGCTCAACACGCGGCGCGTGTGCGTGCCAATGTCGGGTGGGTTGGTCTCGGCCCACGCCACGAAGCGCCGCGCCAGGTCGTCGGGATCGAGCGGGCGATGGGCGATCAGGCTTTCCGCCAGGGCGAGCGCCATCTCCGTGTCGTCGGTGAAGCTCCCCGGCGGAAGGCGGCCTTCCCCCATCTCGCGCGCCAGGCCGTGCAGCGGACGCGGGGGTTTGAATTCGAGCGGCATCCCCAGCGCGTCGCCGACTGCTGCCCCGACCGCGCAGCCGCGCGCCCGGTCGAGCAGTGCCGCATCAGGCGAGCCGTTCATCGCAGACCCTCTCCCTCGCGCCAGCCGCGCACAAAGGCGAACTGCTCCGGCGTCTCCGGCGATTCGACTCCGTCGCCGCGCAGCCGCTCGATGGCCCGCAGCGCGTCCTCGCCCGCCTGACCATGCCGCACCAGCCAGCAGCCGACCGCCGTCCCGGTGCGCCCGATCCCGCCCATGCAGTGGACGTAGACCGTCTCGCCCGCAATCAGCGCCGCGTCAATCGTGTCGAGGATGGCGCGCATACGGTCCGGCTCCGGCACGTCGAAATTGACGACCGGCAGGCGCACATGGCGCACGCGGCGGCCCAGCCGTCCCGCCTCTTCTAGCGCCAGCGGCATATAGGGGGCGTACTCGTGCGGCTCGGTCAGGTCCACGAACACGCTCACGCCCGCCTCGAGCAGCGCGCGCAGGCGCGCCCGCGTCTCGGCTTCGGAACGCGCGGCCGGATACGGCCCCGCCAGCAAGCGGCCCGGCTGCACCCAGTAGCTCCCCTCGATCGGTCCGGGTGTAGCGGCGGTCATCCGGTCAGCGTCCCTTTCGTGCTGGCGACGTTCGTCCGGCGCGGATCGCGCTCGACGGCAACCCGCAGCGCGCGGCCCAGCGCCTTGAACAGCGCCTCGGCCTTGTGATGATCGTCGCGCCCGTAGAAGACCTCGGCATGCAGGTTCATCCGGGCGTGAACGGCGACCGTTTCGAAGACGTGCGCGACGAGCGAGGTCGGCATCTGCCCGATGGCCGGCGTGTCGAACCCGGCGCGGATCACGGCGTAGGGCCGCCCGCTGAGATCGACCACCACGCGGGCGAGCGCCTCGTCCATCGGGACGTAGGCCGCGCCCATGCGCGCGATCCCCTGGCGGTCGCCCAGAGCTTCGTCGAGCGCGCGACCCAGGCAGATCGCCACGTCCTCGACGGTGTGGTGCGCGTCGATGTGCAGGTCGCCGCTGGCCCGCACGGCCAGGTCGAACAGTCCGTGCACGGCGACGTGATGCAGCATGTGGTCGAAGAATCCGACGCCGGTCTCGATTGACGCCTGGCCGGTGCCGTCCAGGTTCAGCGTCAGGGCGATCTGCGTCTCGTTGGTGCGGCGCTCGACCGCCGCCGTGCGGCCGGAAGGAATGGGATCAGGCATGACGCTCTCCAATCTCGCGCAGCGCGGCCAGCAGAGCATCCATCTGCTCCGGCGTTCCGGCGCTGATGCGGATGCAATCGCGCAGCAGCGGCGTGTTGTAGTGCCGCACCAGGATGCCGTATTCCTGCGCCAGCCGCTGCCTGACCTCGGCGGCCTGGCGCCCAAGCACGCGGCACAGGACGAAGTTGGCGCGGCTCGGATACGGTCGCAGCCACGGGATGGCCGCCAGCTCGCGCTCCAGCCGCTCGCGCGCGGCGATCAGGCGCCGGACGTTGGCTTGCAGCGGCGCCAGGTCCAGCAGCGAGGCGCGCGCCGCCGCGTCTGCCGCGACATTGACATTATACGGCTGCTTGATCTTCCACAAGTGGGTGATGATCTCCGCCGGGAAGATGCCGTAGCCCACGCGCAGCCCGGCCAGCCCGGCCCATTTGCTGAACGTGCGCAGCACGATCAGGTTGGGGGTGTCGGGCACGCGCTGCGCCAGGCTCTCCGCCCCGCTGAACTCGAGGTAAGCTTCGTCCAGCACGACGACCAGCGGCAGCGCCAGCAGCCGCTCGACCGTCTCCGGCGGGATCAGGCTGCCGTCCGGGTTGTTGGGCGAGCAGAGGAACAGCAGCTTGGCGCCGGATTCCAGCGCCGCCGCCTCGATGGCGGGCACATCGAGCGAAAAGTCGTCGCGGCGCGGCACCTCGATCACGCGGCCATGTGCCAGCGGCGTGTCGAAGGCGTACATGGCGAAAGTGGGCGGGGTGCTGATCACCGCGTCGCCCGGCGCGACGAAAAGCTGCAAAATCAGCGCGATCAGCTCGTCCGCGCCCGCCCCCGCCAGGATATGCGCCGCATCCACGCCCACATAGTCGCTCAGCAGGGCGCGCAGGGCGCGCGCTTCCGGGTCCGGGTAGATGTGCGTCGTGTCCAGCGCGGCCAGCGCCGCCCGCGCCTGCGGCGCGGGGCCGTAGGGGTTCTCATTCGCGTCCAGCTTGATCAGCGCGCTGACCGGCCGGCCCAGCTGCGCCGCGAAGACTTCCAGCGAGGCGGTCGGCGAATAGGGCGCCAGCGCCGCGATATCGGGCCGGATGCGGACCTGCTGCGCCGTCTGTGTGCGCGAGTCGCCCGTCATTGCCCCGGCTCCCGGTCGATACGCGCTTCGGCGGCGGCGGCGTGGGCGGTCAGCGCCTCGGCGCGGGCCAGGACCGACGCGGCGCGGCTCAGCTCGGCGGCGGCGCGCGGCTCGAGGCCGATCACGCTGGTGATCTTCACGAAGTCCAGCACGTTCAGCGGCGAGGCGAAGCGCGCCGTCCCGCCGGTCGGCATGACGTGGCTTGGCCCGGCGACGTAATCGCCCAGCACCTCGAACGAGCTTTCGCCCAGGAAGACGCCGCCCGCGTTGCGCACGCGCCCCAGCCACGCCCAGGGATCGCGCACCAGCAGGCAGAGGTGCTCGGCGGCGTAGTCGTTGGCGACCTCGAAGGCTTCGTCCAGGTCGACCACGATCACCGCGCCGCTGCGGCTGGCGAGCGATTGGGTGATGATCTCGGCGCGGCTCAGCGTCTCCAGGCGCTGCCCGATCTCGGCGCTGACGCGCTCCGCCAGGTCGCGGCTCGGCGTGACCAGAATGGCAGACGCCAGCACGTCGTGCTCGGCCTGGGCCAGCAGATCGGCGGCAGCCAGGGCGGGATCGGCGCTGTCGTCGGCGATGACCATTGTCTCGGTCGGCCCCGGCAGCCCGTCGATCCCTACATCACCGTAGACCTGCTGCTTGGCGAGCGTCACGAACAGGTTGCCCGGCCCGACGATCTTCGCCACGCGCGGCACGCTCGGCGTCCCATAGGCCAGCGCGGCGATGGCCTGCGCCCCGCCCACCCGGTAGATGCGCCGCACGCCGCAGACCGCCGCCGCCGCCAGGATCACATCCGGCACGGCGCCGTTTCCCCGACCGGGCGGCGTGACGACCACGATCTCCGGCACGCCCGCCACCTGCGCGGGGATGACGCTCATCAGCAGCGAGGACGGCAGCGGGGCCGTGCCCCCGGCCACGTAGACACCAACCGACTCGACCGGACGCACAAGCTGGCCCAGCGAGCCTTCGCCCGCCGCGTCGAGCCAGCCGGTGACCGGCTGCTTTTCGTGAAAGGCGCGGATGCGCCCGGCGGCCAGCGTCAGCGCGGCGACCACGTCGTCGGGCGTGCGCGCCAACCCCGTGTCAATGTCGGCTTGCGACACTGCGAGCGCGTCGAGGTCCGCGCCGTCAAGGCGGCGGTTCCAGTCCAGCAGGGCCGCGTCGCCGCCCTCGCGCACGCTGCGGATGATGCGGCGCACGGCTTCGTCGGGCGACACCGGCTCGCCGAACAGGGCGCGCAGGCTGTCCGCGATACGCGCCGGGACCTCGAACTCGCGCAGCGAGCCGCGACGCAGAATGCTCGCCCGCGCGGCGCTCAGATCGTCGTAAATCGGCAGGATCGCAGTGGGAGTCATCGGGAGTCTTCCTCGCGGTCTAGGGCTGCCAGCAGCCGCTGGTAGCGTTCGGGTAGTTCCTCAAAAATGTACGTGACCGGCGTCACGACAACACCGCTGCCGTCGATAGCGCGGATTTGCTGGATGGCGTCGTAGAGCCTGTCGGCGGACGTGACCAGGTTGATCGCCCACCAGTTCCCCGCGCCCTGGCGCGTGATCATCTGGGCGACGGTCGGCCCTTGCAGGCCGCCCAGGTCCGGCTGGCTGAAGACACGCGCCGCGACCGCCTCGGCGGACTCGCCGCGCATGTTGGCGAAGATCATGTACTGGCCGCGGGCGCGCAGGTGCGCTTCGATGAACTCCAGCATCTTGCGCGCCACATGCAGCACCTCGTCGCGGTCGGACAGCGCGGCGCGGTTGCCGATCAAAATCGCCTGCGAGGTGAGGATCACGCCGTCCTCCAGCGGGCGCAGGCGATTTTCGCGCAGCGTCGTGCCGGTGCTGGTGATGTCTGCGATGAAGTCGGCGTAGCCGACCGTCGGCGCCGATTCGAGCGCGCCATCCGCCAGCACCACGCGCACGGAGTCCGCGCCAGCCTGTTGCAAAAAGCGCGCAACGAGATTTGGGTATTTGGTCGCCACGCGCAGAGGGCGCAGGCGGGCATGGGCGGCCAGATCGCGGGCGGTGATCACCTCGTCCCAGTCGTCCGGCACCGCGACGACCAGCGCGCAATCGCCATAGCGCAGCGCGTCGTGAATGGTCACAATCGTGTCCGCCTCGCCGCCGATCGTCTCGGCCAGCGCGTCATAACCGGTGATGCCCAGGTCCACGTCGCCTGCCGCGACGCTGACCGGGATATCTCTGGCGCGCTGAAACAGCACCAGCACGCCGGGCAGGGCGGGCATGGTGGCGGTGTACTGGCGTGGATTGCGTTTATCCACGCGCAGCCCGCAGCCTGCCAGAAACTCCAGCGTCTCGATTTCCATCCGGCCCTTGCTGGGCAGCGCGATCCGCACTTGATGCTCCATCATAAGAGGCTCTCTCCTCGACCGGCGCACACCGGCCCAAACAAAAACGCCCCTCGGCGGACCGAGAGGCGTCAGGATGCCTGTGACCTAGAAGCTCGCTAGGCGCGCACGCAGCCATCACCACCGGGCCGGGTGCCTGGGGTGCGGTTTGCATGATGGTGCGCATGGACGTGCGGCAAGCTTGGTTTCATGCTGTTCAGTATAGCGGCGCGCCCGGCGGCTGTCAACGAATTCGCTCCGGTCGAATCGTACAAATCACGCCACCGCCGCCAGCACCACCAGCACCATCGCCGCGAAGGGGACCGACGCGACGAAGACCAGCGTGAACCAGCGGTTCTCCCAGCGCAGGTGCATGAAGTAGGCCACCACCAGCAGGATCTTCAGCGTCGAGAGCGCCGCCAGCGGCGCGACAACCGAGAAGCCGAGGTCGCCGCGCGTGTCGAGCACGCTCAACAGAACTTCGATGGCCGTCACCACCGCCAGGGCGACAAACACGCCGACGTAGGTCATGCGGTGCGAGTGCGCGTGATCGGCGCGCGGCGCGGGCCAGAAGTTGCGCTTCAGCGCGACCAGCGGGTTGCCGGGCAATCCCACGCTGGCACCGGCGGCTTCGGCAGCAAGCAGCTCGTCCAGCGTCACGGCGTCACGCTGCCAGGCCGGGCCGTGAGTCGCCTCGGCGGGCGCCACGCGCGTCAGCCCCAGCCAGACCGGAACCAGCAGCAATATGTTCCCGACCGCGCCCACCACCAGGCCGAGCGCCATCGCCGCCCAATCATCGATACGGCGGCCCTGCGCCAGCACGGGGGTCACCACGCCGCCGACAAACGCGCCGCTGGCGATCCACAGAACAATCCAGAGCAACATCTGATCCATAGCTCCCTCTCGTCCCCTCGCTGCGGCCTAGTGCACCAGATAGATAACGGTGAACAGCGCGATCCAGACGACATCGACGAAGTGCCAGTAGAGGCCGAACAACTCGACGCCGAGATAGTTCTTTGCCGTGTAGACGCCCTGTACCAGCGTGCGGTAGAGCACAATCGCCAGCCAGATCACGCCGCCCAGCACGTGCAGGCCGTGAAAGCCGGTCGTGACGTAGAACGCCGTGCCGAACAGATCGCTGGCGGTCACATCATGATGCATCAGCTCGTACCACTCAAACGCCTGGATACCCAGGAAGGTCACGCCCAGCACCAGCACAACCAGCATCCAGTTGCGGAAGACGCGGCGGTCGTCCGCCTGGAGCGCCTCAAGGCCCATCACGACCGCGAAGCTGCTGACGATCAGCACCGACGTGCCGACCGTCGCCAGCGGCAGGCTGAGGATCTCCTGCGCTTCCTCGAAGCCACGCGACAGCTTGAAGTAGATAAAGCCGCCGATGAGCGACGAGAAAAACATCACCTCGGACGCCAGGAAAATCCACATCCCGAACTTGCGATCGCTGAGCGGGGGAAGCCACTTGGCGCTCAGGTCGAATTCGGGGAAGTGGATCATCCGCCAGGTGCCATAGGCCAGCACCGGGAGCGCCCCCAGCAAAAAGAGCGGGTTCAGCAGCGCCAGCAGCAACAACAGCGACCCGCCCGCGACGATGATCGGCGCCGCGCTGGGCTGGGGCAGATGAATCTCGTGTTCCGGATCGTGTCCATCAGCCGGGATGGCGTGCCCGTTTTCGATGAACTCGTCCTCGGAAACGTGCTCCTGCAGATCGTCGGGCGCCACGCTCAGGTCAGTCGTCATGCGGATTTCTCCCCCTCAGGAACCAGGCCGAGCCGGGCATCGCGCGCCGGACGCAGGCTGTGCACCACCGGAATGGTGTCGAAGTTGTGCTCGGGCGGCGGCGAGGTCGTCGTCCATTCCAGCGTGTCGCCTTCCCACGGGTCATTCCCCGCCGGCACGCGCCGCCGCGCGCTGTAGAAGATGTTGTAGACCAGCAGAATGACCGAGATGCCCATCAGCACCCCGCCCGCCGTCGACAGCACGTTCAATCCGGTCCAGCCCCGGTCCGCCGGGTAGTCGTAGATGCGGCGCGGCATCCCCATCAGGCCCAGGATGTGCATCGGGAAGTAGGTAACGTGGAAGCCAATGAACAGCGTCCAGAACTGGAGCTTCCCGATCTTCTCGTCGAGCTTGTGGCCGAACATCTTGGGCCACCAGTAGTACAGGCCCGCGAAGATGCCAAACGCGCCGCCACCAAAGAGCGTGTAGTGGAAGTGCGCGACGATCCAGTACGAGTCGTGCACCATCTCGTCAATCGGCAGGATCGCCTGGAAGACACCCGTGATGCCGCCGATCAGGAACGAGACGAGGAAGCCGATGGCGTAGAGCATCGGCGTGGCGAAATGCAGCGACCCGCCGATCATGGTGAAGACCCAGTTGAAAACCTTCACCCCGGTCGGGACGGCGATCAGCATTGTGGAGAAGACGAAGATGGCCTCGATCGGGCGGGGCAGGCCCACGGTGAACATGTGGTGCGACCAGGTGGTGAAGCCCAGCACGCCAATCGCGATGGTCGAGGCCACCATCGCGGTGTAGCCGAACAGGGGCTTCCGCGAAAACACCGGCAGCACTTCGGACACGCAGCCCATCGCCGGCAGGATAATGATGTAGACCGCCGGGTGCGAGTAGAACCAGAACAGATGCTGCCACAGCACCGGGTCGCCGCCCGCCTCGACCGAGAAGAACTGCGTCCCCAGGTTGCGGTCCGCCAGCAACATCGCCATGCCGCCGGTCAGAATCGGCGTGCCGAGCAGGATCATGAAGGCCATCGTCAGGGTCGTCCAGACGAACATCGGCATCTTCATCCAGGTCATGCCCGGCGCGCGCATGCGGGTGATGGTCACGATGAAGTTGATCGACCCGATGAGCGACGAGGTTCCGGTCAGCGCCAGGCCGATCAGCCACAGGTCCGTACCCGCGCCGGGCGAGAACTGCTTGCTGCTCAGGGGCGGGTAGGCTGTCCAGCCGTTGGCGGCCGCACCGCCATCCACCAGGAACCCGCTGTAGACGGTCAGCCCGCCGAACAGCAGCAGCCAATAGCTCAGGGCGTTCAGGCGCGGGAAGGCCATATCGCGCGCGCCGATCAGCAGCGGCACGGCGTAGTTCGCCAGCCCGGCGCCGATCGGGATGATGAACAGGAAGATCATGGTCGTCCCATGCATCGAAAAGAGCTGGTTGTAGGTGTCCGCGCTGACGAACTGGCCGCCGGGCGCGGTCAGCTCGGCGCGCATCACCTGCGCCATCGCGACGCCGATGACGAAGAACGTCAGCGTCGTCAGGACGTACATGATCCCGATCTTCTTATGATCGACCGTTGTAATCCACTCGAGCAGCTTGCTCTGTGGCCGGCGTGTGGTGGGGTGGGTTGCAAGAGTCGCCATACGATACTCCGCTACTTAACTGGATGGAGCGGGCGCAAAGCCGCGTTACTGGCTTTGCAGAAAAGCGATCAAGTCGGCCAGCGCCTGGGCATCCAGCTTCTGACCGTAATCCGACGGCATCACCACGCAGTTGAAGCCTGGAACCTGATACGCGCACGGGTTCAGAATCGACTCGCGCAGGTATTGCTCCGCGCTCATGCCACCGTGCGCCGCGCCGTGCTCGACCGCGCGCTGGCCCATCCCGGGCAGGGCCGGTCCGGCGCTGTCGCGGTCAGTGTGGCAGTGATCGCAGCCCAACTCGTGGAAAACGGTCTCGCCCGAAGCAGCATCGCCGTCCGGCAATTCGCTGTCCAGATCGTCGCCAATCGGCACAAAGGCGCCCGCTCCGGCCATCCGTTCGGTCAGCCAGCGGTCGAACTCGTCGGGCGGCAGGGCTTCGACCTCAATCAGCATGTTGTGGTGCAGCAGGCCGCAATACTCGGCGCAGTTGCCGGTGTACAGGCCCGGCTCGCGGACGCGCAGCCACATCGTGTTCTGGTAGCCGGGAATGGCATCCACCTTGCCCGCCAGCGCGGGCACCCAGAAGCTGTGCTGTACGTCGCGCGAGGTGATCGTCAGCAGCACGTTGCGATCGGTCGGGACAGTCAGGCGGCGGGTGGTGCGCACGCCGGTCGGCTGATCCTGGCCGATGTAGTATTCATAGTCCCAGTTGAAGGTGTAGCCAGTCACGGTGATGGCGTAATCCGGCACCGTTTCGTCCTGGTCGGCCTCGGCCCGATAGGCAGTCTGAAGCGCGCGCAGGGTCAGCACGAACAGCACGCCGATGATGACGAACGACAGCACCGTCCAGGTGATTTCCAGCGCCGTGTTGCCGTGGACCTGTTCGGGCATCTCGTCGCGATGCCGGCGGCGATAGCGCCAGATCGCATAAATGATCAAGCCTTCGACCAGCAGAAAGATGGGGATCGCCATCAGCAGGGTGATGTTGAACAGTTCCCGCACCGTGTCGATCGGCGCGCCGCCATCTGCCGGGCCATGCGCCCAGGCAACCTGCGGAACGGCTGCGGCCAGGGCCAAGACCCCGCCGCCCACCACGACCAGCAGCCACCGGCTGCGAACGAGTTGCGTCATACGACTTCACCTGACCTGTCCTAAGCGCATCGCGCTGACGCCACGATCCGGCACCGATCCGCTCTCAAGACACGGCGCCACTGCTCATCGCAGCGGCCGCAACCGGAACACGTTACGGGTTGGGGTCGTCACCGGGAAAGGATGCGGGGCCGCGGGAAGGTGACGCGTCTTGGTTGTGGACCGTACCGAATCTCAGTTTATAGAATATTATACTCACCTAAATATAAAATAACAGGCCGTCTTCACAATTTTTACCTTTTTGCCGCCGCGCGCCCGCGTCCGGCGGCGAGGCCCGCGCCCGTCCTTAATCCCCAGCTCAAGAAATCTTGCTTGATCATACATGAAATTCAAGATTGTACTTGAAAATTTTGATCAAATCGTATACCCTGGTACTATAGCTCAACGGACACTTTAATTCTTGCTGGCTGTCATGGATAAGAGAGCATGCGGATCTCTCCGCTCCAAACTTTTTACATCCTGATCGCCACCCAGGTCCTATCGCTGATCGGTAGCCGGATGACCAGCCTGGCGATCGGGATCAGAGTCTTCACCGATACCAACCAGGCAACCCCGCTGGCGCTGACCGCCTTCTTCTCGACCCTGCCCTCACTGCTGTCCGCCAGCGTGGCCGGAGTCTTTGCCGACCGCTGGAACCGGCGCTACGTGATCTTGATCGCTGATATCGGCCAGGCTGCCGGGACGGCGGTCCTGCTGGTCAGCTTCGCGACCGGCACCTTCGAACTGTGGCTGCTGTACGTCGTCACGTTCATCCAGGCGTTCTTCGCCATGTTTCAAAGCCCGGCCTTCGACGCCTCGATCACCATGCTCGTTCCCGATGCGCACCGCGACCGCGCCAACGCGCTCCAGCAGTTGACCGGGCCCACTTCCGGGATCGTCGCGCCGGTGCTGGCCGGGCTGCTGTTTACCGTGGTCGGCGCCACAGGCGTGATGCTGATCGATCTCGCCACCTTCGGGGTTGCGGCGCTGGTCGTGCTGCTCGTTCACATCCCCCAGCCTCAGGCCACCGAAGAAGGGCGGGCGATGCGCGGGGCGCTGTGGCGCGAAGCGCTGGTCGGCTTCCGCTATCTGCGCTCGCGCCCGATCTTGCTGTCGATGGCGCTCTACGTGTCGCTGGTCAACTTTCTGATCGGCGGGACGTTCGCCCTCAACACGCCGTACATCCTGACCATTACGCGCAGCGAGGCGACGCTCGGCACGCTGCTCGGCGTGATGAGCAGCGGCGCGATCGTCGGCGGGGTGATCATGAGCGCCTGGGGCGGCACCCGGCCCCGCATCCACACCATCATGCCGGGGATCGGGCTATCCGGCGCCTGCCTGGCGCTGTACGGCGTCAGCCGCTCGCCGCTGGCGATGGGCGCGGTGTTGTTCACGCTGATGTTGCCCCTGCCGATGGTCAATGCCTCGTTTATGTCGATCATGCAGGCGAAGATACCGCCGGATCTGCAGGGGCGCGTGTTTGCCGCGCTGAGCCAGGTTTCGATCGGGCTGATGCCGGTCGCATTCGCGCTGGTCGGGCCGCTGGCCGACCGCGTCTTCGAGCCGGCGGTCGGCGGCCCCGGCTGGGACCTGGTCGCGCCGCTGGTCGGCAGAGCGCCGGGCGCGGGCATGGGCCTGATCATGCTCACAGCGGGCAGCGCGATCACGCTGCTCACCGCTTTCGTCTACAGTCGCCGCAGCACCCGCCGCATGGAAGCCGACCTGCCCGACTACGCCGCGCTGGCCCGCGACGACCTCGACGCGCGCCCTCCGCAGCCGGCAGCCGCCGACTGACCGCAGCCTTGCCGGGCCGGGTGGCACCGGCCCGTTTTGTTTCCCCCAAAATGGAACCCCCAGGCCACACCCGGTGTAAGGTTAGTGAAACGCGGCCGTTCAGACAGCGCAGACGCGAAAGGCACGGCGCTTGGAATCAGACTGGATCGTGCGCGCCCAGGGCGGCGACCACGCGGCCTATGAAAAGCTGGTCCGCCAGCATGAAGATGCGGTCTTCCGGCTGGCGTATCTGATCGTGGGCGACGCCGACGCCGCGCAGGATGTGGCGCAGGACACCTTTCTGCGGGCCTACCGGCAGCTTAGCCGCTTCGACCCCGCGCGCCCATTCCGCCCGTGGGTGCTGCGCATCGCCCGCAACCTGGCGCGCAACCAGCGGCGCTCCTTCGCCCGCTATCTGGCTGCCGCCCGGCACTGGCTCACCAGCGCGCCGGAGAGCGTCGCCAGCGCCGAAAGCGACGAGCTGGCGCACCTCGAAGCGCAGGCGTTGTGGGCCGCGATCCGGCGCCTGGAGCCGCAGGAGCAGGAGATCATCTACTTGCGCTACTTTCTGGAGCTGTCGGTCCAGGAGACTGCCGAGGTGCTCGACGTGGCGCCAGGCACGGTCAAATCGCGGTTGAGCCGGGCGCTGCGGCGGCTCAAAGGCGTGGTGCTGCACGATTTTCCGCTGCTGGTAGAAGGACGGAGCCTGTGAGCAAGCACCCTGTCCCGACCGGTTTGCCAGATGACGACGAGACGTGGGAGATGCGCGTCGATCTGTTGAGCCGCCGCCTGGCGTTCCCCCCGACGCCGGACATCGCCGGGCAGGTGCGGGCGCGGCTGGACCGGCCCCGGATGCGCGCCGGCGCCGGAGCCATCCGCGCCGCGGCCGTTGCCGCGATCGCGCTGCTGCTGGCCGTGCTGCTGATCCCCGATCTGCGCAGCCGCGCGCTGGACTTTTTGCAGATCGGCGCGGTGCGCTTCGTCGAGTCACCGACCGGGACGCCCGCCGCAACGGAAAGCCCCCTCTGGCCTCTGGCGCCGGGTGCGCTGCCGTCCGTGCTGGACCTGCCCGGCGAGACCACGCTCGACGCCGCGCGTCAGGCGGCCCCCTTCCCGATCCGCCTGCCCGCCTATCCGCCCGATCTGGGCCCGCCCGATCGCGTCTTCGTCCCCACGCCGGACGGCGCAACGGTGGCGCTGGCCTGGCTGGAGCCGGGCGACCCCGGCGCGGTGCGCCTGAGCCTCTACGCGCTGGGACCGGGCAACCTGGCGCTGAAATTCGAGGCCCCAATCGAAGGCACGTCGGTCGGGGGGCATCCGGCGCTGTGGGTGACCGAGCCGCACGTGCTCGTGATTCCCGCCGGGCCGGGCGAGCCGCTGCGCCTGGCCGTCACCACGCCGGTCCTGATCTGGGAGCAGGACAGCGTGACCTATCGCCTGGAAGGCAACCTGACACTGGATGACGCGCGCCGCATCGCTGAATCGTTGGAGTGAGCATAGGAGATCGCATCATGCGCACACGCATCGGACTCGCTTTGGTGCTCGCGGCACTGGTGGCGCTTGCGCTGCCGGGATTCGCTTCCGCGAAAGGCCCCGCCAGCCGGATCGTCATCGTCGGGCCAGGGCTGGACGGCGAACTGGAACTTGTGGACGACTCTGTCCTGCTCGGCGCTCTCTCGATGGCGGCGTTGGAAGACTTTATGCGCCCGGCGGAGCCGCCTGCGCATCCCACGCCGGGCTTTGAGCTGACACGCTATTTCGAAACGAACACGGGCCAGTATGTGCCGTTCGATCAGGTTGTTTACCACCCCGCGCCGGATGGCGAGCCGGGCCTCGTGCATTACCTGGGGATCGTCAACGGCTCGTCGGAGTACGATGGGCGCTGGTTCCACATCCAGCCGAGCGGCGAGCGCATGCTCCGCGACGTGTTATCGGCGCACGGTGCGAACTTCGAGGTGCTGGCGTTCACGGTCAGGCCGTACCTCGCGTTGTTGAGCGCCGGCGGCGCGCTGCGCGTGATCGACCCCGCGACGCTTGACACCGCCGCCGCATGGCAGATCGGCGCGTCGCAGCCGTCGCTCGTCCGGGCGACCGCCGCGCCACGCGGGGACGCGCTGTTCCTCGATGCGCTGGACGAGGCAGGCGCGTTCAGCACGCTGCGGCTGGACCTGGCGGACGCACGCGCCTGCCCGGTGAAGATGCCGGGCGAGGTAGTCACCGCCGCGCCGGATGGCGAGAATCTGATCGTCGCAAGCTGGCAGGCCAGGCCGGGCGAGGCGCCATCGGGACAGATCGAGGTGCGCCCGGCGGACACGCTCGATCTCGGCCAGGCGATCCCGGTGTCCACCGCCACCGCCGCGGTGCAACACTTCCCCTCGCCGGAGGGGCGATACGTCGCCACGCTGCGCCACGACGCGGGCGAGACCTGGCTCGGCCTGTTCGACACCTACCTGGGGGAGTACGTCACCGATCGCAGGCTCGGCGCGATGCCTGATGGGGCTGTGTATCGCGCCGCCTGGGATACCACGCGAGGCGCGGTTTACGTCGTCGACGGGCAGCATGTCTATCGCTTCAGCCTGTCCGACCTCGCCTTCAACCCCTGGCGCGGCTTCGAGCTAAAGGATGAAGAAGACCGCCCGCTCGGCAAGCCGGGCGTCGCGCTTGAGGTCGCCGGCGCGCGCGACGGCTTCGTGTACCTCTATCGCCCCGGCGAGGCAGGCGGCATCCTGCGCGTGAGCGCCGTGCTCGGAAGGCTGGACGAGCGTCTGTGGACGGAGCTGGCGCCGATGTATGCCCTGCTGCACGGTCACACGCTCTACGCGCTGGCAGCAGACCCGGACACAGGCGAAAGCACGCTGTGGGCGCTCGATCTGGAAACCGGTGCTGCGGAGCAGCGCGCGCAGGCGTGGAAGGGCGAGGAACGGTTCAGCCTGGTCTGGCTGGACCCGGCGGCGCTGCCGGGCGGCGAGCAGGCCATCGTGACAGCGAGCTGTGACTGACCGGTTCAGGCGACGTCACCCAACCGGCGGGGCGGGCGGCTGGCACGCCCTGCCACCCGTTCAGGCTGGCTGCGCGGCTTCTTTCGGCGGCTGCACATAGCGCAGCGCGACCCACAGCCCGCCCGCCATCACCATCAGCGCCGCTACAAAGACCGCCTGATAGCCCAGTTCCTCGACCAGCGTCCCGCCGATCAGCGGCGCGCTGAGCAGCGACACAGCCGAAATCGAATTGAACAATCCGGAATAGATCGGGCGCTGGTCGGGCGTGCTGTAGATGATGACCCAGTTCATGAAGCTGATGCCCAGCGACCCCTGGACGAAGCCGCCCGCTGCGAACGCTAGATAGAGCGGGGCCGGTCCCAACGCGCCGGCGGTCAGCGCCAGCGTCACCTGCGCGAGCGCGACGCCCATCGCGATGCGGATGAAGCGCAGGGTGCGGCGCTCGCCCAGGCGCGAAAACAGCAGCGCGCCGGCCACACCGCCCAGGGTCTGCATGAAAAGCAGGTGGCTGACCGCCACGCTGCTCGCCATGCCGAGCACCTCGGTGCCATAGCCGATGTAGAACGGCGCGGCCATCAGGTACAGGCTGGACAGCAGGCGGGCGGTGATCATGGCGCGGAACGGTCCGTCGTGCCGCAAGACGCGTCCCAGCTCCGGCAGATACTCGCGCAGGCTGGGCATGGTGGCGCGCGGCTCGCCGCCCGGCAGCTCTTTGATGAACAGCGTGAAGGGGATCGTCGCCAGCATCAACGCCCCGGCCAGGGCGAAAAGCAGCGCGTAATTATTGGGAAACCCCAGCCCGTCGTGATCCAGGATCAGCCGCACCGCCGGGGCCAGCCCCAGCATCGCCACGCCGACCGCCGCGTTCCCGTAGCCGAACAGACGCGCCCGCCGCCGGTCGTCCAGGCTGCTCCCGACGAGGTCCAGCCACGGCACGCCGACCAAGCCATCTCCCAGCGCCGCCAGCCCGTAGAACAGCAGGAAGCCGCCCAGAAGCAGCCCGGGGCGCTCCGCCCCGGCCAGCACGATCAGCAGAGCATACAGCACGAGCATCGGGCGCGCGGCCAGGTTCGGCCCGACAAACCACCACTTCTTGTGGCGCACCTGCACCAGCCGCCGGGCGATCAAAAGCTGCGGCAGCAGCCAGAGGATCTCGAACATCTGGCTGGAGAGCGCGATCAGCACTTCGACGTCGGTCAGGCGGCGGATGAAATCGGGGATGACCGTCGTCGCGCCGATCAGGCTGATCCCGATCGTGAACAGCACGAAATCCGCCAGGAATACCGCGAAATTGCGCCGGTAAGCGCGCTCGCGCGCCGCCGGTGAGAGCGCCGCCGCGCCGGGCGGCGTGGGGAGCGGGTCAGACACGTATCACTCTGCTTTCGATCAGCAAGCCAGGCAATCCACAAACAAGCCAACCCCTCATTGTACGGGGCGGGGAGCCGTTGCGCCAGAGGGGAACGCGGCCCGGCGCACGGGCAATAAAGTCGGATATTTTCATCATTATCGTATATAATCGGATCAAACGGGCCAGTCAGAGTCCCACCGCCTGGGTGCTGCGTGTAGCGCCATTCACCCCATCACCGCCCCCTCTGCTGGCCCCACACAGTCGATCCGCACTTCTCCCGACACTTAGTTTTAGGAGCAGCCTATGGCCACCGATTTACAGACCGCGCACCAGATCGATGACACGGGGATTGATCTGGACGATCAGACGCTGCTGGAGATGTACTGGCAGATGGTGCGCGCCCGGCGGCTGGACGAGCGCGTCTGGATTCTGCACCGCCAGGGCAAGATCGCCTTTCACATCTCGGGCATCGGGCACGAGGGCGTGCAGGTCGGCGCGGCTTACGCCATGCGGCGCGGCCATGACTACGCGTCGCTGTATTACCGCGATCTGGCCTTCAGCCTCTCGCTGGGCCTGACCCCGCTCGATTTCATGCTGGCCGTGTTCGGCAAGGCCGGCGAGCCGACCAGCGGCTCGCGCCAGATGCCCTCGCACTGGAGCAGCCGCAAGCTGGGCATGCTCTCGTCGTCCAGCCCGGTTGCCACGCAGGTCCCCCAGGCGGCAGGCGCGGCGCTGGCCTGCAAGCTGCGCGGCGACGATCGCGTTGTGATCGTGACCCTGGGTGAAGGCTCGACCAGCGAAGGCGATTTTTACGAAGGGCTTAACTGGGCCGGGGTCCACCAGCTCCCGCTGGTCTGCCTGGTTCAGAACAACATTTACGCCATCTCCGTGCCCGTTCACCTGCAGATGGCGGTCCCCAACGTGGCCGACCGCGCGCCGATGTTCGGCATCGCGGGCGCCATCGTGGACGGAAACGACGTGCTCGCCTCGTACTGCGTCATGCGCGAGGCCGTCGAGCGGGCGCGCTCCGGCCAGGGCGCGACCCTGGTCGAAGCCAAGACCTACCGCCCGGTGCCGCACTCGTCCGACGACGACGACCGCACCTACCGCTCGCGCGACGAGGTCGAGGAGTGGAAGAAGCGTGACGCGATTCTCCGCTTCCAGGTCTACCTGCGCGAGCGCGGCCTGCTGGACGACGACGCCATCGCGGAGATCGAAGAGCGGGTGCGCCAGGAAGTGGACGAGGCGCACGCCGCCGCCGAAGCCGCGCCCTATCCGCCGCCCGAAGACACGCTCTTCCCCGTCTTCGCGCCGGACGACCGGGTCTGATACTGAGGAAAAAAATCGTTACGCGGCTGAGCGCCGCCACCAGGGATGTGTTTATTTGAGGAGCTGGAACTGAATGCCTGAAATCACCTTGATCGAAGCCCTGCGCCAGGCCATGGACGAGGAGATGGAGCGCGACGAGCGCGTCTTCATCACCGGCGAGGACGTCGGGCGGCGCGGCGGCGTGTTCCGCGCCACGCAGGGTCTGTATGACAAGTACGGCCCCGACCGGGTGATCGACTCCCCGCTGGCCGAGCTGAGCATCGTCGCGATCGGCATCGGCGCGGCGATGGTGGGGATGCGCCCGATCTGCGAGATCCAGTTCGCGGACTACATCTTCCCGGCCTTCAACCAGATCGTCAACGAAGCAGCGCTGATCTACTACCGCACCGGCGGCGACTGGAACGTGCCGATGGTTATCCGCGCGCCCTATGGCGGCGGGATCGGCGGCGGGCTGTATCACTCGCAGAGCGTCGAGGCGTTCTTCGCGCACCGGCCGGGCTTGAAGATCGTCGTCCCCAGCAATCCTTACGACGCCAAAGGGCTGCTGAAAAGCGCCGTGCGCGACCCGAACCCGGTGATGGTCTTCGAGCCGAAAAAGGGCTATCGCCTGATCAAAGGCGAGGTGCCCCCCGGCGAGTACACCGTTCCGATCGGTCCGGCGGCGGTGACGCGCGAGGGCACGGATGTCACCGTCTACGCCTATGGCATGATGCATTACTACGTGCTTCAGGCGGCGGAGATGGTCGCCCAACGGGACGGGATTTCCTGCCAGGTGGTCGACCTGCGCACGCTTGTCCCGCTGGACACAAAAACCGTGCTGGAGTCGTTCAAGAAGACCGGCAAGGCGCTGATCGTGTACGAGGACAACCGCTTTCTGGGATATGGCGCGGAGATCGCGGCGCTGCTCAGCGACGAGGCGTTCGAGTACATGGACGGGCCGATCCGCCGCCTGACCGGCCCCGACCGGCCGGGCGTGCCGTTCGCCCACACGATGCAAGACTTCTATATGCCGAACCCGGACACCATCGCGGACGCCATCCGCGACCTGGCGGCGTACTGAGGGAGCGACGGCGATGCCAACCAGCGTGATCATGCCCCAGATGGGCGAGAGTGTGGTTGAGGGGACCGTTGGCCGGTGGCTCAAGCAGGAAGGCGACCCGGTCAGGGAATACGAGCCGCTGCTCGAAGTCGAAACCGACAAAGTCACGTCCGAGGTCACCGCTTCGGCGAGCGGCACGCTGCTGAAAATCTACGTCAGCGAGGGGCAGACCGTCCCCGCCGGAACGGTGCTGGCGGTCATCGGGCAGCCGGGCGAGGAAATCCCGGCCCAGGCGCCGCCCGCCGAGACGCACCACGCCCCGCCGTCCGAGTCCGTGCCGGAGCCGGTCACCGGGCAGGCGCCGCAGGCGATCGCCGCGCAACAGGCCGGTGCCGCGCCCCCGCGTGCCGGGGGTGATTCGTCGAGCGGGAACCGCGCGGGGATGCCGCACGTCACGCCGGTGGTAGCGCGCATGGCGGCAGAGCACAACATCGATCTGAGCCGGGTGCGCGGCACGGGGCGCGGCGGCCGCGTGACCAAGAAAGACGTCCTGGCCTATCTTGAGCGCGGCGCGCCCCAGACCGCCGAGGTGGAACTTCCGCCCTGGGAACAGCCCGGCACCGGCGATCTGTTCAAGCCGACCGACGACCTGTACCAAAAACCGGCTGCCGCGCCCGCCGCAGAGCAGGCCCGTCCCGCGCCCGCCGACCACGTGCACAAGGCGCCGCCCGCGCCAGGCAAGCCCGGCGAGCTGATCCCGCTCTCGACCATGCGCCGCCGTATCGCCGAGCATATGGTCCGCAGCAAGCTCCAAACCGCGCCGCACGTCACGACCGTCTTCGAGGCGGATCTGAGCCGCGTGGTCGCCCACCGCGAGGCGCACAAGGCGGATTTCGCCGCGCGGGGTGTCAACCTGACCTTCACCGCCTATTTCGCCGCCGCGACCGCCGAAGCCCTGCGCCGCCACCCGCTGGTCAACAGCGAGTGGACCGACGACGGCATTTTGCTCAAGCCGGAAGTCAACCTGGGGATCGCCACGGCGCTCGACGAAGGGTTGATCGTGCCGGTCATCAAGCGCGCCGACGAGCTGTCGCTGATCGGGCTTGCTCGGCAGATCAACGACCTGGCGGGCCGCGCCCGGCAGAACGCCTTGCAGCCCGACGAGGTCCAGGGCGGCACGTTCACCATCACCAATCACGGCGTCGCGGGCAGCCTGTTCGCCACGCCGATCATCAACCAGCCGCAGACCGCTATCCTGGGCGTCGGCGCGATCCAGAAGCGGGTCGTCGTGCTGGACGACGACGCGATCGCCGTGCGTCCGATGGTCTATCTGACGCTGACGTTCGACCACCGCGTGCTGGACGGCGCGTCCGCCGACTGGTTCATGGCGGACATCGTCAAGCGGCTGGAAGGGTGGGAGTAACAAGCACGATTGTTGCGCGAAGAAAAACCAGGGCGTGCGGTTCAGCGACTGCACGCCCTGGTTGATTCTTTACGCCTCACGCCAGCAGCGGCTCGCGGACGTGCTCGGTCAGCCTGCCGTCTTCGATGTGCCAGACGGTCGTCGCGAACTTATCCACGAAATAGCGGTCGTGGACCACCGCCAGCACGCTCCCCTGGAAGGCCGCCAGCGCCTGCTCGAACTGCTCCCGCGAGGGGACGTCGAGATGGTTGATCGGCTCGTCCAGCACCAGCAGGTTCGCGCCGCGCGCCACCAGCACTGCCAGCATCAGCCGCGCCCGCTCGCCGTAGCTCAGATCGCGCACCGGCGTGAAGACGTCATCCCCGCTGAACAGGAAGTAGTGCAGGAACGAGCGCGCGTCGGTGTGATTCAACGGCGCCTCGGTCTGGATGATCGCCAGCGCGGTGCTGTCCGGGTCCAGAATCTCCTGCTCCTGCGCCAGATAGCCGATGCGGATGCTCGCGCCGAGCCGCACGCGCCCGGCCAGCGGCGGCACTTCGCCCACGATGGTCTTTAGCAGCGTGCTCTTGCCGTGACCGTTCGGACCCAGCACGGCGACCCGCTCGCCCGCCCGCAGCGTCAGATTCAGATCGCGCAGCAGCGGGGCGGCGGGGTCGTAGCCGATCGCCAGGTCTTCCAGCAAGGCCACATCCTGCCCGGTCGGCGGCAGATCGCCAAAGTCGAGCTTGAGCGACCAGGTCTGGCGCGGCTTGTCGACCCGCTCGGCGGCTTCCAGATAGCGGCGCAGGCGCGTTTCCTTCGCCTTGGCGCGCTGCGCGACTTTGCGGGCATAGCGCCGCTGCGTGCTGTCCTTCGTGGCGTTCTCTTTGCGGACCGCGCGCGCCATTGTCTGCCGGGCGTCGCTCTGCAAGCGCGCGATCTCCACCTGTTGATCGCGCCAGCGCGCCCACTGCCGGTCCAGCTCCGATTGGACCGCCGCCACATAGTCGCTGTACGTGCCCTCGAAGACGCGTGCCGTGTGCGTGTGATCGTCCAGCGCGACAATGCGGTTCACCGTCTGGTCGAGGAAGGTACGGTCGTGCGAGACGATCAACGCGCCGCCAGGGAAGCTCGCCAGCCATCCCTCAAGCCACTCCAGCGCGGTCACGTCGAGATGGTTGGTCGGCTCGTCCAGGATCAAAAGCTGCGGATCGCGCACCAGCAGCGCGGCCAATCCGAGGCGCGTCTTCTGCCCGCCGGAGAGCGCCGCCGCCGGCCAGTCGAGCGGGACATCCGCCAGCCCCAGCCCGGCGAGAATCCGCTCGCCCGTCGCCGGGTCAAACTGCGCGCTGAGCGTTTCGAGACGCTCCAGCGCGGCGCTGTACGCTGCCGTCAGGCGATCCAGCGCGCCATCCGGGGCCGAGGCCAGCGCGTCCGCCAGCCGCTCAAGCTCCGCTTCGGCGGCACGCAACGCCGCCGCGTCGGGATAGAGCACGTCGCCCACGGTCCGATGGTCCGGCACGCTCAGTCCCTGCGCCAGATAGCCGATGCGCAGCGCGGGCGGATTGAACTGAACGCTGCCCGCATCCGGCGCGATCTCACCCACGATCAGGCGCAGCAGGGTGGTTTTGCCCGCGCCGTTCGGGCCGATCAGGCCGGCGCGCTCGCCCGCGTTGACGGTGAAGCTGATCCGGTCGAGGATCGGCGCACCGGCGCCGGGGAAGGTTTTGCTCAGGTTGGAGACGGTTAGCATAACGGGTTTGCCCTTCTCGTCGATCCGTGCTGCTTGCCGGCTGCGATGCGATACCCAACAAAAAACGCCGCCCCGGACAGCCCGGTGCGGCGCAAGTCGGCAGTGATGTGACGGCAAGCAGCAAAACGTCAGGTGGCGCGCGACAAGGTCAGCACAAGCAGCCCAAGGGGTCTTAGCGCTGAGGAACCTCGCTGCGCACCATAGGTGACCTTTCGCTCGCTCGACGATAGACGGAGTGGCAAGCGCTTTGCCGCGCTCCCGCCCCGACGCCCTTCATTGTAAGAAACGGGCGCGCGGTTGTCAACGGCTAAAAGCAGCTAGAAGGAGCCAAAAACAGCCAGATACAGCTAAAAGCAGCAAAGCGCTTTACTGTTCTTCGCTGCCTTTGGCTGTCTTTGGCTGTCTTTAGCTGTTCTTTGCTGCTCTTCGCTCAGAACCCCGCCAGCTCGCTCAGATCGGCGCGGCCATCCGCCAGCGCGGCGACCGCTTGCAGCAACCCGTGACGGTTGCGGCGGAGCGCTTCGTCCTCGGCGTTGACCAGCACCGCCTCGAAGAAACGCTGGATCACCGGGACCAGCGGCTCGAACGCGGTCAGGAACGCGTCCACATTGTCATCGGGCGCAAGTTGCCCGGTGGCAGCCTGCAGGGCCTCATACAGTGCGCGCTCGGCATCGTCCTCGAAGCGCGCCGGATCGACCGCGTACCGTTCCGCGTCCCCACGCGTGATGCGCACGCAGCGCGCGTAATTGTCGAGGATCAGCGGCCAGTCCGGGCGCTCGACCCAGGCGGCCAGCTCGCGCACGCCTTGCAGCGCCCGCGCCGGATTGTGCCCCTGCTCGGCCAGCACCGCCGCGATCACGTCGTGGGGCCAGCCCTGTTCGTGGAGCAGCACGTCGAGCCGCCCGACGATGAAGTCCACCACCTCGCGCCGAACCGCCTCGCTGACATCCAGCGGCTGGACTTCGGCCACGCGCTGCACCGCCTCGTGCAGATCGAGATCGAGGCCGCGCTCCAGCACGATCTGGACCACGCCCAGCGCCGCCCGCCGCAACGCGAAGGGATCGGCGCTGGCAGTCGGCGCCAGCCCGGCAGCAAACAGCCCCACCAGGCTGTCGAGCCGGTCGGCCAGGGCCAGCAACACGCCGGGCGCGCTGCGCGGCAGGATATCGCCCGCGCTGCGTGGCAGCCAGTGCTCGAAGATGGCGTCGGCGACCGCGTCCGACTCGCCCTGGTGGCG
The DNA here is from genome assembly GCA_020724465.1 of Thermoflexus sp. Taxonomy (GTDB): domain Bacteria; phylum Chloroflexota; class Anaerolineae; order Aggregatilineales; family Aggregatilineaceae; genus DYGX01. Next base: position 45,793 of record DYGX01000017.1, on the reverse strand, counting down.
GGCGTAGATGCGCCCCATGCTCCCTTGCAGCGAGGTCATCTCCACCACCATCTGCGTGGCGAGATCGGCTTTGGCAAGCTGCGCCGCGCGGGCCGCCGCCTCGAGATCCGCGCCGCGCACGCCAAGCAGATCGCCCAGTGGGGACACCAGCGCGACCAGCCGCCCGGTCTTGTCGCGCATGGAGCCGAGCTTCTCCTGGAAGGTCAGCGTTTCCAGGCGCGGCAGAAAGTCGTCGAGCCGCTTCTGGGTGTCGGACTGGTAGAAATAGGCTGCGTCGGCAAAGCGGGCGTGCAGCACGTGCTCGTTGCCGGCGATCACCGTCTCAAGCTGCTCCGCGTCGCCGTTGCGCACCGCGATAAAATAGGGCAGCAGTTGCCCCTGCGCATCCTCAACCGGGAAATACCGTTGGTGCTTGCGCATCACGCCGACCAGCACTTCGCGCGGCAGATGCAGATAGCGGCGGTCGAACGTGCCGCGCAGCGCGGTGGGCCGCTCGACCAGATTCGTCACCTCATCCAGCAGATCGTCGTCGTCGGGGATCGTCCCGCCCACTTCTTCGGCCAGCGCCTGCGCCTGGGCGCGGATCGCCTCGCGCCGGGCGCGCACGTCCAGAATAACGCCCTGCGCATCGAGCGCCTCGAAATACGACTTGACGCTGCCCAGCACAATCTCCGGCGAGCCAAGCGGGCGGATACCGCGCGTCGTCGCGCCGCTATCGACCCCGGCGTAGCTGAAGGGGATCAGGTGGCTGCCCAGCAGCGCCACGATCCAGCGCAGCGGGCGCGAAAAGCTCACGCCGCTCTCGTTCCAGCGCATCGACTTGGCGAACTTCACCCCGGCGATCAGGTCCGGCAGCGCCTCGGCCAGCACGTCCACCGTCGGGCGCCCGGCCTGGCGCACCAGTGCGCCGACGTACTCGCCGCCATCGACCGCGCGCACTTCGAGCGCGTCTACGCTCACGCCCTTGCCGCGCGCGAAACCTTCCGCTGCTTTCGTCGGGCGGCCGTCGCTGTCGAACGCGCGCCCGGCGGGCGGCCCCTTGATCCACGACTCTTCGTCGCGCTGGCGTGGAGCCAGGTCGTGCACCAGCACCACCAGGCGGCGCGGCGTACCCATCACCCGCACCTCGCCATGATCGAGCCGCAATTCGGCCAGCAGCGCGGGCACGGCGCTCTCAAGCTGCGCCAGTGCAGACGCCAGATCGCCGGCGGGCAGCTCTTCGGTGCCCAGCTCCAGCAAAAAGTCCGACGGCTCAGCCGGCGGCACGCTGGCCGGCTGCGTGCGGATGCGCTGAGTCGTCTCCGCCCAGCCCGCCGCTCGCTCCAGCAGCGGATACTCCAGGCGCTGGCGCTGCTCGGCGTAGGCAAGCGCGACCCGGCGCGTCATCTCGCGCATACGGCGGAAGTAGGCCGCGCGCTCCGTCACGCCGATCGCGCCGCGCGTGTCCAGCACGTTGAACAGATGGCTGCATTTGAGCACATAATCGTACGCCGGGGCGATCGCGCCTGCCGCCAGCGCGCGCTGCGCCTCGCGCTCGTAGACATCGTACGTCTGCTTCAGCCCGGCCACATCCGCGATCTCGAAGTAATAGCGGCAGTGCTCGATCTCGCTCTGCAGGCGCAGGTCGCCATAGGTGACCCGATCGTTCCAGTCGATCTCCCAGACTGAATTTTTGCCCTGCAGCGCCAGCACGATCCGCTCCAGCCCATAGGTGATCTCGACACTGACCGGGTCCAGCGTGATCCCGCCCGCTTGCTGGAAATAGGTGAACTGCGTGATCTCCTGGCCGTCCAGCCAGACTTCCCAGCCCAGGCCCCACGCGCCCAGCGCCGGCGATTCCCAGTTGTCTTCAACAAAGCGGATGTCGTGCGCGCGCCGGTCGATCCCCAGGGCTTCCAGGCTCGCCAGATAGAGCTCCTGCGGGTTCCCCGGATCGGGTTTGAGGATGACCTGGTACTGGTAGTGAAGCTGCATGCGGTTCGGGTTTTCGCCATAGCGGCCGTCATCCGGGCGGACGCTTGGCTCGACATAGCCCACGCGCCACGGCTCCGGCCCCAGCACAGCCAGCAGCGTCGCCGGGTTGCCTGTTCCGGCGCCGACTTGCACGTTGTGCGGCTGCCACATCACGCAGCCCTGCGCCATCCAGAACTGGTGCAGCGTCATGATCACGTCTTGGAAAGAAAGCGGCTTTGTCATCCGGTTCATCCTCGCAAGCCCGCCTGCCGGCGGTGGATGAGAGCAGATCGCGAGCATTATAACACAGGCAATCGGGCGGGGAATGAGGAACTTTTGTGCGCGCGCAGGCGTCTAATTCTACGGAAAGGCGCCGCCCGCCCACCGCGTGCGCGGCTGCTGGGCAACGCTGCCGCGCCCCCCGGCGACTTTTCGGCGCACGCTGCGTATTACCCTATGAGGACACCCGCCGTCATGAGCGAACGGAGACGACCCGTGCAGACTACGCCCCAACTCCGCTTTGTATCGCTGTGGATCGCACTGACCCTGCTGCTGGCCGCCATTCTGGCGTTCGCGCTGTTCTATCAGGCGGCGAGCGTGTGATCGCGGGCGAATGTCGATCCAGTTCATAGACCCCCCGGCGAAAGCGCTCGCCGCGCGCCTCGCGGACGCGTAGAACCGTAGCCCTCGCTACATCTCTTCCAGGCGCAGCTTGCGCAGAAACTCCACGCTTTGCAGGCGCTGTTCCAGCAGATAGCCGATGTAGGCGTGCATCATCCGCTCCAGGTCCTGGTGGAGCGGGCCGCCCACCTGAAGCTGGCGGACGGCGTGCCACGGCTGGCGCTGCAAGTGGCGCAGCACCTTGAGCGCGGTGAGGCTTAGCGGCAGACCGCGATCCAGCCCGGCGCGATGATCCGGGCAGACCACGCCGCCATCAGCCGGGCTGAAGAATTGATCGCGCGGTTCAAGCGGCTCTTGCCCGATGGCGCAGGTGTGCAGCGCCGGAGCGAAACCGGCCAGCTCCAGCAGGCGCAGCTCGTAGTACCGCGCCACCAGCCGGGGATCGTCCTCGTTGCACAGCCAGCCGAGCGCCTGCACCAGCAGCCGGAACTCGCCGCGCCCCGGATCCTGCTCGGCGGTGAAGCGGTCCAGCAGCTCGACCAGGTACGCCGCGTACGATCCGCGCAGCAGGTCCTCGCGCAGCCGCAAGAACGGCTCTTTCGTCTCCGCCTGCTGGACGATGTGCAGCTCGCGCCCGCGCGCGATCAGCATGTCGACCAGCGTGTATAGCTCGACGTGCCCGGTCTTGCGCGCGGTCGGCTTGCGCGCGCCTTTGGCGATGGCGCGCAGCTTGCCGTGCTCCGGCGTCAGCAAGGTCAGCAGGCGGTCCGCCTCACCGAAGTCCTGGCGCCGCAAGATGACGGCTTCGGTCCGAAAGACACGCTCGGGGCGGGGCATCAGTCGCGCGCGGCCTCTCGTTGGCCCTCGGCCAGCTTGGCAGGGCCAAACCCCAGCGGCAGCAGATCGCTCAGCGGGCCTTCCCAACACACCGCGCCTTGCTCGTCCGCCAGAATCACGACCATCTCCGGGCCGAACTCGTAGAGGAACTGGCGGCAGACCCCGCACGGCGAGGCGCCGTTGCTGGTCACCACCGCGATCGCCTCAAAACCGTTTTCGCCCCCGCTGACCGCCTTTACCGCCGCGGTCCGCTCGGCGCAAATGGTCGCACCGTAGCTCGCGTTCTCAATGTTGCAGCCGGTGACGACCGCGCCGGACGCGGTGAGGATCGCCGCACCGACCGGATAGTGCGAATACGGGACGTAGGCCCGCTGGCGAGCTTCCGCCGCCGCTTCGATCAACTGGCGGCGCCGGTCGTCGGTGAGATGGAGAGGGGGCACATTCGTCATAGGAGTCCTTCGTTCATTCACTGGAGCCGGCCCAGACAGGATCGGCACGCCATCGAGGGATCGCCCAGTATACCCGATCTGCGCCGCGTGCGCCGATCCAAACACAAGCGGCCCCAGGACAAGCCCAGGGGCCGGTGCGCGATCACAGGATGAACCGCCAGCCCGACGGCGTGCGCTCGCGCCGGGCGAACGCTCTTCAATCGGGCGCCGCGGCGACTTCGTCGCGGGCGTCTTCCATCTCTTGCCGCGATGGCTCCGGCTCGACGACCACCCGGATCTTGCGGATGCGCCGGTCGTCCACATCGACCACCTCGATCCGCAGCCGCTCCGTGTCAATCGTCTCGCCGATCAGCGGCACGCGGCCCAGCCTGCTGAAGACGTAACCGCCGAGCGTATCCCCTTCGTCGGTTGGCAACGCGACGCCCAGCAGACGGTTGAAGTCGTCGAGATCGATCCCGGCGTCAAAAAGGTATTCGTGCTCGCTGATCTGCTGGTACGCTTCCTGCTCGTTGACATCGTACTCGTCGCGGATCTCGCCCACGATCTCCTCGATCAGGTCTTCGAGCGTCACCAGGCCGGCGGTGCCGCCGTACTCGTCCACCACAATCGCCAGGTGAATCTTGCGCTGTTGCAGATCGGTCAGCAGGTCGACCGCTTTCTTCGATTCCGGGACGAAATATGCCGGGCGCAGCATTTCGCGGATCGGGCGGTCGAGCTGCCCGTCGCGCCAGGCCTGGAGCAGGTCCTTGGCATACAGCAGGCCGCGGATATGGTCGATTGACTCCTCATAGACCGGAATGCGCGAATGGCCCGCCTCCACGATCACGTTAAGGGCATCCTTCAGCGGCGTGTTGATCTCCAGCGCCACCATGTCGATGCGCGGAACCATCACCTCGCGCGTGAGCGTGTCACCGAACTGGAAGATCGAGTAGATCATCTCTTTTTCTTCGTCTTCGATCGCGCCGCCCTCGGACCCGGCGTCGACCAGCATCATGATCTCTTCCTCGGTGACCAGCGCCGACGCGCGGCGCTCGACAAACGGCGCGGCGAACCGCCCGCTGATCCACTGCATGGCGCGCAGCGCCGGAGCCAGCACACGCGACAGTGCGTTGATCGGCCCCACCGACCACAGCGCGATCTGCGTGGCGTGACCCAATGCGATATTGGCCGGGAGCATCTCGCCGAAGATCAGGGTGAACATCGCCACCAGGAGCAGTATCCCGCCGTAGCTCAGCAGGCTGGCGACCGCCGGCGACAGCGCGGCGTCGATCAACGCGGCGCGCAGCGGCGGAACCAGCACAACCGCCGTCACCAGCGCAATCGCGAAGCGCAGCAGCAGGTCGATCAACTGCTGCGAGGCGAGCAGGCGCGTCGCGTCATTGGCCAGGGTCAGCGCGCCTTCGGCCCGTCTGTTCCCCTCATCCGCCAGTTCGCGGAGCGTCGAGCGGCTGGCATTGATCAGCGCGACATAGGCCATCTTCGAGGCTGCATTGAGCGCGATGAAGGCTCCCAGCACAACTAAGCCGGTTAAGCTATCGTCCACGCGAGTTGTCCTTCACTCCTGTTTGAGGTGGGTGGTGCATGGCAGCCGCCAGGCGGGCGCGTGCCGGAGCCGTCAGGGATGGCTCGCGGCCATGCCGCACGCGCACGGCACGCCCTGGGTTTCGGCTGCGTCGAGAGGGAGGTTGGTCGGATAAGTCGTCTGACACGATGACGTTCGCTAGGTCTCTCTGGCTGGACGCTGCCGGGGCAGCGCCATTATGCAGGAATTTTACCATAAACGCCTCGCCCGTCAAAGCCGGCCCGCGCAGCGCCGATAGCTCCGCCACCCTTCTAAGACCTTCGTACTATATCTGGGGGTCGCTCCGCCTCAGAGGTGCCCAGATTTGGGAATTTGGCCGATTCTGTCGGTTTCCGGATATTCCACATAGGCTATAATGTGGGATAATCTGGCCTGTTTTTGGAAAATGATGGATTTCCGCGCGAGCTATGCAACGGCGATGCTGGCGTTGGTTGTGGATTTGGGTGGGGTTTCTGGTTGCAGGCTGCGGCCAGTTATGGTCTTCTGAGACGCCCCCACCCCCCCCGACACGGGAGCCTACGCTTCCGTTATTTGGCTATACCCTGCTACCCCCGACGCTAACGCCCGGCCTGTGGGGGGTCGGTACAGCGACGCCGCTGCTCTCCGTCGACGGACTCGGCCCACCGCTGATGCTTTACCTGGCGGTCAGCGGCCCGGCGTGCTATGAGACCCCGGTTGGCAGCCTGGTCTGTCTGGGTCAGGTGCAGAACCGCCTCGACGTGCCTGTAGAGCAGGTCGTGGTCACAGTTCAACTGCTGAGCCAGGATGGGACCGTCCTCGCCAGCGGGCAGTCGTTCCTGGCGCGCCAGCTTCTTCCAGCGGGCCTGCAAGGCCCCTACCGCGTGCTGTTCGACAGCGTCCCCGAAGGATACGCCCAGGCAGCGGCGTTTGTGGCATCGGGCCGCGTCGCGGAAGCCGTCGAGCAACGCTATGCCGACCTCGTCCTCAACCAGACGTCGGGCGTGTTCGTCTACGACCTGTACCAGATCACGCTCTCGATCCTCAACAAGAGCCGCTACCCGGCGGATCGAATCGTCGTCACGCTGACGCTGCTGGATAAGGAAGGGCAGGTGACCGGTTTCCGCCAGGTGTATCTGGACCGGTCGCGCCAGATCCAGCCGGGCGAGTCGCTCTCGGTGACGGTCAAGGCGATTCCACAAGGGCCGAACACGGTGGCCTTTACGGCCTTCGCCGAAAGCCGGCTGGTGCTCAACTGACTGCCGCGCTCACAACCCTGCTGCGGCCAGCGCGCGGGCCAGCGCCGCCCATTCCTCAAGCGTCAGCGTCTCGGCGCGCCGGTGCGGCTCGATCCCGGCCTGCGCCAGCAGCGCGTCCGCCGCTGTCTTGTCGATTCGCAGGCCGCCGGCGAGGGCGTTGCGAAGCTGCTTGCGCTTCTGGCTGAAACCGGCCCGCACCGCGCGAAAGAACGTCGCTTCATCCGGCACCTCAACCGGGGGGCGCGGATAGACGTCGATGCGCACCACTGCCGACTCGACATCCGGGCGCGGCCAGAACGCCGCCGGGTTGAGGCGCATCATGAGACGCGGCTCGCCGTAGAACTGCACGCTGACGGTCAGCAGGCTCATGTCGTCCGGCTGGGCGATCAGGCGGTCTGCCACCTCGCGCTGGACGGTGATCACCAGCCGCTGAGGGCGCGGATGCCCTTCCAGCAGGTGGCGCAGAATCGCGCTGGTGATGTAGTAGGGCAGGTTGGCGACGACGTAGTACGGGCGCTCGTCGAACAGCGCGGCCAGGTCCAGCGCCAGGATATCGGCGTGAACCAGCTCCACCGACGGCACGCCGCCAAACTGCGCGCGCAAAATCGGCAGCATGCGCTCGTCCGTCTCGACGGCGACCAGCCGCCCCGCATGCTGCGCCAGGACGCGCGTCAGGTTGCCCGTCCCTGCCCCGATCTCCAGCACTTCCGCGCCGGGCGGCAGATCCGCGATCTCGACGATCTTCTCCAGCGCGTGCGGGTCGTGCAGAAAGTTCTGCCCCAGGCTCTTTTTGGGGTGAATGGCGTGAAAGTGCAGCAGCTCGCGGTCGTTCATCACTCGCTCGTTTCGGTGGAGTCGGGGAAAAGACGGTGGCGGCGGGCAGCGGGGGTTAGCCGGGCCGGACCCCGTAGGCAATCACTTGGGCGCGCGGGCGGGCCTTAACATCATCCGCGATCACCGTGCGCTCCACGGCGGTCGTGTCCTCGTAACGCACGCGCACCTGGCGCACCCGCTCCCCAGGGCGGCCCGGCTGATCGACGCGCAGCGCGCCCGCCGCGAGCGAAAAATCGGGCCGGTAGACAGACATGAAGGGGATCGGCTCGCTTTCCAGCTCCAGCCGCTCGACCACCCGCACCAGACGGATGCTCGTCCCGGCCTCGAAGCGCGCTTCGAGCGGCGGCTCGGTGTAATCTTCCCCAACCGGCGCGATCCCGGCGGATGCCAGGATGTCGGCCACCGTCAGGCCGGTGCCACGGGTGTGCAGCGTCCGCCCATCCACCACGATCGTGACCGGCTGCGAGCGGTTGAGGCGAACGGTCATCCCATCCTCGACCGGCGTGCTGAAGCCTGGCTCGGCGCTGTCGGCCAGATACAGCTCGTAGCCTGCCGCGTCGAGCGCCCGCCCGACGTCCGGCTGTGTGGTGTGGATCACGCGCAAGGTGCCGCTGTCCATCACGTGCAGGGTGGCGGTGCGCATCACGTAGATGCTCAGCGGCGGCTCGTCCCAGGGGGCGCGCTCCAGAGTCTCCAGCCGCCAGTCGTGCCCGTCGATGCGCACGATGTCCCGGCTGCCGACCTGGATCCCCTGTTCGCGGAGAATATCGAGCGGGTGGATCGCCTGGGTGCGCACGCGGCGCACCTCGCCATCGGCCTCGAGGCCGACGTAATGCGCGCGATGGATGGCGATTGTCATTCCGCGCTCCAGCGGCGTATCGGGCGCGGGCGAGACGATGTCGCCGGGGTTGAGCACGATCTTCGACTCGGCGAGCAGCTCGCCAACGGTCGAGGCGCGCGTCTCGACCCGCTGTGTCTGCTCGCCGATGGACAGCGTCACACGCGTGTAGGTGAGCCGGTACACCGTGTAGGCAGCCACAGCCACCACAAGCGCCGCGCCAAGCGCGATCCCCGCGCCGGTGATCAACCGCCCCGGCAGGCGCTGGATGTTCGGAGATGGAGCATCCACAGTCAGAGGCTAGCCCCTTAACGCAACAGCGGGGATTGCGAGCAGGCTGCTCGGGCCAGGCACTCCTGCGGCACCCAGGGGGAAATCCTTAGTGCTGCTGCCTTCCGGCCCTGACACGGTTCGGATGCCCTGCCGCGCAGGACCCAGTCCGAGCAACTTGCCAGCAATCACCCGCTGGTCGAGCATGCAAAACGCAGCCTCGCATCAGGCGACGATGGCTGCATCTTAGCGGATTCACAGGGGGTTGTCAACCGCGAAGCGCGGCTCGCGGGGCGATCTACCGCCGTTCTGACCCGGCACAGTCGCCCCGCGCGCGGGCGCTCAAAAGGCGTGGTTCTGCACGAAGTCGATGCGCGCGATATTGGTCTGGCACGTGCTGCCCGTCTCGACCGTCACCGGCGGCGAGATGGGCGCGCCGGTTGGGCCGAGCACCTGAACGGTGTAGCTCGCCGCGCGCGGCGCGGACCCCAGCCGCGCCTCGAAGCCGCTCGCGCCCCACCGCTCGGCCCCGCCGGAGTAGACCACCTGGCGAAAGGTCTCGCCTTCGACCAGCACCGCCAGGCCCACAACCGGATCGCCGCTGAGCGTCGTCAGCGTCCCGGCGATGCTGCGCCACTGGCAGCCCTGCTCGTTGTCGTTGGCCGTGTAGCGCACCGGCAGCGGGTCAAAGGGGAAGGGCGAGCGCGTCGGCATGGCTGCGGGACCGCCCGCGCTGCCGGGGATCGCCCCGCCGCTGCCATCATCGAGCGGGGGAAGCGGCGTGAAGGTGCTCAGTTCCCCGGCGGGGAGCCGCGACAGCGCGCCCGACAGCACCGGCGTGGGCGTGACGGTCGGCGTGTCGGTGGGTGTGGCGGTTGGCGTCTCGGTCGGCGTGGCGGATGCGGTTGGCGTCGCGCTGGCGGTGGGTGTGGCGGTGGGCAGCGGGGTATCGGTCGGCGTCGGAGTCAGGGTGGCGGTCGGCAGGATGACGCGCGGCGCGATGGTTGGCGGCGGGAAGGGGTTGAGCGCCGTCTGCGGATCGCTGGCGATCAGCACGATCAGACCCAACGCCAGCACGGTCAGCACCACGAACAGCGCCGTGATCACATCGAACACCGGTGAGTTTCGCCTGGACGCCATACCTTGTGCCTCTATCCCTGAACCGGCGGGCAGACCGCGCTCAGAACGTCCGGGTCTGGACGAAATTGACCAGCGCCAGGTTCTGCGCGCAGGTTCCCGGAAACTGGACTTCCACCCCCGGCGAGACCGCCCTGCCGCCCGACCACAGCGACACTGTGTAGCGCCCGGCGCCCGGTGCACCGGACACGCGCACTTCCCAGCCCGAGGGGCCGTAGTCGGTGTCGGTGCCGGAGAGCGCGATCTGCTCGCCGATCGTGTCCCCGCTCACGCGCACCTCGACGCCGACGACGGCCTCTCCGCGCTGGTCAACCACCGTCCCCGCCAGCCCCTGCCATGCGCAGCCGGTCGTCCCGTCGGCAAAGCTTTCGCGCAGCAGGGGCGTTCCGGGCTGGACGATGAACGGAAACGGCGAGAGCGTCGAGGGGGGCGGGCCGGGCGGCGTGGGCGTGACGGTGCTGGTCGGCGGCGGGCCGGGCGTCAGCGTGATCGTCGGCGTAGGGCTGCGGCGCGGCGCCGCGGCCGGGGGCGCCGTGGCCGTAAAGCCAGGGAGCGCGGCTAGTGCTGCGCTCCCGACACCATCCTGCCCGGATTCGCCCGGCTGCTCTGCTCCGCCGCCCTCGGGGGCGGCCTCGTCGGTGGGCGGTACGGTCGGCTCGGGCGTGGGAGGCGGCGGGGTCGCCGACGGCTCCGGCGTTGCGGTCGGCTCAGGTGTGTGAGACGGTGTGAAAGTCGGCAGGAACGGGGTCGGCAGCTCCTCGTCCAGATCGTCGACCAGCGTCGGCGTCGGGAAATCGGTCGGCGGCGCCAGGAAGGGCGGCTCGACCATCCCCCCCGCGATCGCCAGGGCGTAGACCAGCACCACCAGCGTCAGGACGACGAAGATAAAGGTGATCAGGTTGAACAGAATGTTGGCTCCCCGCATCGGGTCGCTGCCCTCCCCCCTGTGTGGGCGACGCCTACTGCGCGCCAGAGACGTCAAAGATCCGGATGTCCGCCGCGGCCCGCTGATCGTCCAGCCAGCGCAAGAACGCCTGCTCCTTCTGCTGGGCAAGCGCCGCCGGGTCCAGCGGGCGGCCCTCGGCCGTCTCGAGAGTCTGGATGATGTGATAGCCCAGGCTGCTGCGGACCGGCTGCGGCGCCAGCTCGCCCGGTTGGAGCGCGAAGATGGCCGCTTCCACTTCGGGCTGAAGCAGGTCGCCCCGGCCCACCCAGTCCAGGTCGCCGCCGTTGTGGGCGCTGGAGCTGTCGAGCGAGTACTGCCGCGCCAGGTCCTCGAACGCCGCCGTGCCCGCCTGGATCTGCGCCAGCAGCTCGCGTGCCAGCGCCTCGTCTTTGACCAGGATATGCCGCGAGTGCACCTGAAGCGTCACCGTCGAGACGTTGGCCGTCACCATCTGGCTGACCTTGTTCCACAGCAGCATCTGGCGCGTGGCCTCGCGGTATTCGTCCATCGTGTAGAGCTGGTCGGCCAGCACCTGCTCGAGCGTGGTGTTGTTCGCCGCCGCCAGCTCGGCCTGGATCGCCAGCTCGTTGTCGATCTCCGCGTCGGTCACGACGATCCCGGCCTGTTCGGCGGCCTGCTCGATCAGGCGCAGGTCGATCAGGCTTTGCAGCACGGTCGCGGTAAAGGCGTCCTGCGTGGCCGGCTCCACCGTCAGGCCCATCATGCGCCGGTCGCGCTCGCGCTCAAGCTCGGCGATGGTGATCGGCGCGCCGTTGACCGTGGCCGCCAGCGGCTCGCCCTGGGGCGAAAGGTTGGTCGGCGTGATCTGCGGCGGGTTTTCCTGCGCGGCCAGGACGCTGCCGCCGCTGGTATTGGCAGCGGGACCGTCTCTGGCAGGCAGGCTGCCCGACGCGCTGGACGCGCTGTCGTCACCGCCGCAGCCGGCCAGCAGCGCGGCGAGGATCCCCATCGCCAGCGCCGCAGATAGGCCGAAGCGGGTTGGGTTCACCGGAAAGAAGCGCACAATCGTCCCTCGGTGTTCTGTCGCAAAATCCAGGCTGCCGGTTGCTTTTCCGCCAGCGGGGGCGGGATCCGCCCCGGCTTCCCTATTATGCAGAGGCTGCAGATTGCTGGCAAATCGGCGCCGGCGGGCGAAAGAGCGCCGGGGTGCGCCCGGCACCCGGCGCACCCCGGCGAGCGCGTCAGATCTGCTTGACGAAGGCGAACGTCATCGGGCGGCGCTTGGTCTCGTTGTAGAACAGGCGCGAGAGCGCGTCCTGGATGGTGCGGGTCAGGTCGCCGTCCGGGCTGGTGGCGACGATCTCCTCGATCAGCCGCTCGGCGGCGTCTAGCAGCTCGGTCGCTTCGCGCAGGAAGACAAACCCGCGCGAGACGAACTCGGGCGGCTCGATCAGCTCCCGCGTCTGACGGTCGATCAGCACCTGCACGGCGACAAAGCCATCGCGCCCCAGGATCTCGCGGTCGCGCATGACGATCGGCCCGACGTCGCCCACGCCCGCGCCATCGACGAAGACATACCCGCCGGGCACGCGCTCGCCGACGGTCAGCGAGTCGGGCGTCAACTCGATCACCGTCCCGTTCTCGACCACCGCGATGTTCTTGGGCAGGATGCCGAGCGACTCGGCCAGCCGGCCGTGCTCGGTCAGATGGCGCAGCTCGCCGTGGACCGGGATGAAGAACTTGGGGCGCACCAGGTTGATCAGCAGCTTCAGTTCTTCGCGGCTGGCATGGCCAGAAACATGCACCGGCAGCAGCGGATCGTAGATGACCGTCGCGCCGCGCTGGATGAGCTTGTTCATCGTGCGGTGGACCAGTTCTTCGTTGCCGGGGATGGGGTGCGCCGACATGATCACCGTGTCGCCGTGTTCGACTTCCAGCAGGCGGTGGCGCCCCCAGGCCAGCCGGCCCAGCACCGCCGACGGCTCGCCCTGCGTGCCGGTTGCCATAATGACGACTTTGCTCGGCGGCATTTTGTTGGCCTGCTCGATGTTGATCATCACGTCGGGGGGCAGGTTCAGATAGCCGAGCCGCGTGGCGACTTTGATGTATTCCTGCATGCTGAACCCGGCGATCGCCATCTTGCGCCCGTGCCGCTCGGCGGCGCTCGCCACCTGCTGGATGCGCGAGATCAACGAGGCGAAGGTGGCGACGATCACACGACCGCGCGCGCTGCGGAAGACCTCGTCGAACGCGGCGTCGATCACGCTCTCGGATGGCGTCCAGCCGGGGTTGTCGGCGTTGGTGCTGTCCGACAGCAGCGCCAGCACGCCCCGCTTCGAAAACTCCGCCAGCTTGGCGAAGTCCGGCGGCCAGCCGTCGACCGGCGTGTGATCAAACTTGAAGTCGCTGGAATGCACGATCAGCCCGACCGGGGTTGTGATGCCCAGCCCCACGCCGTCCGGGATGCTGTGGCAGACGTGGAAGGTTTCGACCTGAAACACGCCCAGGTCGAGCGTGTCCCCCGCGCGAAAGATGATCAGCGGGTGGTCGCTGTGGCCGGACTGGCGCATCTTGATCTCCAGCAGGCCGGCGGTCAGCGCGGTTGCGTAGACCGGCGCGCTGATCGAGTCCAGCACGTGGCCGATCGCGCCGGTGTGATCTTCATGGCCGTGCGTGACCACAATGCCCCGGATGTGCAGGCCCTCTGCCAGGCGCTCGACGACATAGCCGAAGTCCGGGATGATGTAGTCGATGCCCAGCATATCGTTTTCGGGGAACATGATGCCGACGTCGATAATCATCCCTTCGTCGCCGTACTCCAGCAGCATCATGTTCTTGCCGATCTCCCCCAGCCCGCCCAGGGGAATGACTTTCAAAGGTTGCATAGGCTTTGTGCTCCCTCGAACTGCACCGGCGGGCGCCGGCGCAGTCAAACGTGCGGACGGAATAACCACAAACGGGGTCGGCGCGACCCCGCCAGTCGCAAGGTGAACAGGCTGATTTTAGCGCATGGCAGCAGAAACACGCGAGACGAACGTGCCGGGGTATGGTGTAGAGGGTTGCAGGCAGGGCCGGGCGCCGCTGCCGTCGAAACGCGTTTACTCTTGCTCGACGCAGACCGCGTACAGACCGCGCGACGTCTCTTGCAGCAGGAAGGACACCTGATCCCCCTCGCGCAGGCAGCGGACGCCGTCGCCTCGAATCGCCGAATAGCGCACCAGGGCTTCCCGCCCGTCCGGCAGCCGGATGATCCCCGCGCCGTCGAAACGATCAAAGGCGGCAACTGTCCCCTGAACACGCTCCGTGTGGATCATCATAAGCGAACTATCCTTCGACCCCCGAAAAGGTCCTCTACTTCGCCTATGCTCAGCATAGTGCGCCGCGGTTAATTTCGAATAAAAATGTTGAAAATATCCCGGCAAGAACGCCAGAATAGCAGGTACTATAGCAATCTTCCGCCGTCATTGCAAACCTTTGCATACCTGGCCTGGGCGTGGCGCGCCCCTGTTTTCGGGCGCCGCTGCGGCCGATGGGACCATTGGCCTATTTGGTGAAATTGGGTACAATGAAAGCACGCTAGACAGTTTTGGATTGCACGAAAACATTTGCCCGTAATCACTTGCACGTATCACTCAAGTCCTGAGGGGGCTACCATGCAACCATCTCATCCTCCCGATCTGGCTCCGGACGACGATCTTCTCTCACAGAAACCCGACGCGGCTGACATCATCAAAGTTTCGGCGCGCTCGCGCTCGACGGCGGTCGCCGGTGCGATCGCAGGCGTCATACGCGAGCACCAGCGCGCTGAAGTTCAGGCCATCGGGGCGGGCGCGGTCAACCAGGCTATCAAGGCTGTGGCGATCGCGCGTGGCTATTTGCGCGAGGACAACATCGACGTCATCGCCATTCCCTATTTCACCGAGGTAGTCATTGACGACCAGGAGCGCACAGCAGTGAGGATGGTGGTCGAGCCGCGCTGAGGCGCGCCCGGCCTAAGCCCGTTGTTTGTCCCCCTGGCCCCACCACCGAATTTGCCCAGACCTCAGCCCCACCCAATCGCGAGCACGCACCAGGTTGGGTGGGGCCTCGTGTTCGCGCGGCGCTCACTCTTTCCGCTCTGCGATCGCCCGCAGCGCCTCGACATCGTGCAGAATCAGCCGGCGCGGCCCGGTCATGCCGATGATCCCGTCGCGGCTCCACTCGGTCAGCGCCTGCATGACCCATTCCTCGCTGGTGCCAATCGCCGCGGCAATATCCTTGCGGTTCAGGCGCGACGTCACCAGCCCCTGGACCGGCTCGCCGTCGCGATCGGCCAGGAACAGGATCACGTGCGCCAGACGCGACGCGCTGCCGTGCGCGACAGTCGACTCGGCCTGGATGACGGTCTGGCGCAGGCGCGCGCTGAGGGTGCTCAGCAGCGCGATCGCCGTCTCCGGATGCTCGCGCAGGTACGCGAGAAACGGCTCGCGATCCAGCGCCACGATCTCGCAGTCCGTCTCGGCCTGGGCATAGGCCGTGCGCGGGCGCCCATCGAGCAGCGCCAGCTCGCCCAGCACGTCGCCGGGTCCGAGCACGTCCAGCAGCACCTGGCGCTCTGCTTCGCCCAACGTGTAGACGCGCAGGCTGCCGGACTCGATAATGAACATCGCGTTGCCGGGGTCCCCCTTCTGAAACAGGAGTTCGCCCTGTTTGAGTGTGAAGCGCCGTGCCTGATCGCAGACCGGGCCGAGCGCATCCGGGGGCAGCTCGCGAAACAGCGGGACGGCCTGCATGCAGTCAATCAATCTGTCAGCCACCATAGCTGACCTCACTTTCTCATCGGGTATTTGGGGAGCCGCTGCCTGCCGCAGCGGGTGCGCCCCTGGAATGGTACAATCCGGGTGTGCGCTGCCGGCTACCGAAGGTTCGCCCTATGCTTCCATCTTCAGTCGCGCCGCCGCGATGGACCGCGCTCGTCCGGGTGGCGCTGATCGCGCTCGTGGTGTGCGGGCTGGGTGCAGCCTATGCTCTCACCCTGCAAACCCACATCGCCGGCAGCTTCGACGAGCGGCGCTCGCCAGAGCTGCGACTCAAAAACGAATATATCAAAGATGTCAGCGAAATCCAGGTGGCGCTGAACGTCTGGGGCACGATTCATCACACCGGCTATCCCCTTTTCGCCGTGCTGGGCAATCTGTTCACCCTGCCGCTGCGTCTGGCGGGCGTGGAGCCTGCCGCCGCCGCCAGCCTGTACGCCCTGGCCTGGGGCCTGGTGGCGCTGGCCGCGTTCGCGGCGCTGGTGTGGCGCCTGACGGGGCGACCGGCGCTGGCCGCGCTGGGCGCGGGCGTGGTGGGGCTGGCGCGCTCGATCTGGGTGCACAACGTCGTCGCGGAAGTGTACAGCATGAGCCTGGCGATCACTATGGTGATCCTGACAATTGCGCTGTGGCCGGGTCCGTGGCGGGGCGCCTGGGGCTGGCGGCGCCGCGTGTTGATGCTGGCGCTGCTGGGCGGGATCGGCGTGGCGCATCATCGGGCGGTGGCGTTCGTCGCGCCGGCGGCGCTGGCCGCGGCCTGGCTGCACCGCCGCGACGAGCCGGTGCGCTGGGGGCCAACTCTGCTGGCGGCAACCGGCCTCGCCGCGCTGGGCTTCATACCTTATATATATTTGCCGCTGCGCGCGTGGCAGGGGGCGGAATGGGTATATGGCGAGCCGGGGACCTGGCGCGGCTTGTGGATTGAGTTCACCGGGCGCGAGGCGTCCTGGCTGATGACGCTGCCCCCGGACGCCGCGGGCTGGCTCGACAACGCTCGCCGCAGCGCCGGCATCCTGGCGACAGAGCTGACGCTGCCAGGGCTGCTGGCGGCGCTGGCCGCGCTGGCGCTCGCCATGACGGTTACGGAGCGGCGCCGGGCCGCCCGCCTGATGGCTCTGGCCGCGGTGGGGCCGACAGCGTTCGCCGTCGCGTTTCACACCGCTGTGATGCCCGAAGCTGTGCTGATGCCGGTGGTGCCGGCGCTGGTCTTCGGCGTCGTGCTGGCGCTCGACGGGCTGGCGCGCCGTCACCCACGCGCTCTGAGTGCCGGAGCTGCCGGGCTGGCTGCCTGGGCGGTCGCGCTGGGCATCACGCATTACCCGTTTGTCGACGAACTGGTGCGCGAGCCGAGCGGCGTCGAAACGATCGCACGGCTGGAGCACATCCCCCAGGGCGAGCGCGTCGCGGTGTTCTATCCCTGGGGTCCGCGCTACGCGGCGGCGTCCTATGCCCGGCTGGTGACGCGCCAGTACGCCGATCTGCTGGTCGTCCATCACAAAGCGGATCTGCGTCGCCTGCTGGACGAGGGGTATGCCATCCTGACCGAGCCGGAGACGTTCTATACCTTTCCCCCGCCGTGGCCGAGCGTCTTCGGCCCGCCGTCGACATGGTGGACGGACCGGATTGGAACGTTCTATGTGCGCTCCGGCGCGCCCGGCTACGTGGCGATCGACCGCGCGCCGAGGCTGGATACCACCGGCGATCTGGGCATCACGCCCCTGGCGGGCGGGATCGGCGTGCGTGCCGCCTGGCTGCGCTGCGACGACGCTGCGATCGTGCTGCATGTGATCTGGCATGTGGAGAGCCTGCCGGACCGCAGTCTCAGCGTCTTTGTCCACCTGCTGGGCGAGGATCCCGGCCCGCCGCTGGCCCAGGCGGATATGCGGTCCCCGGTGTACGGAGTCTATGCCTTTCCGCAGTGGCTGCCCGGCCAGAGCGTCGAGGACGACTATATCCTGCCGCGCAAGCGCGGCGCGATTGCGGTGCGCTTTGGGCTGTACGAACCGGCTGCGAACGGCGGGTTCATTAACTACGAAGCCGGCACGCTGCCCATCTCGGCCTGCGAGCCGGTTCATGCGGGCTGATCGCGGATCCCATGGCCCCGCGCTGAATCATGCTATACTCGGTACGCCCCGAGTAGATTTCTTTCTCTGGTCAGGAGCTTTCCGATGCGTGATTTCATCTCTCAGCGTGTTCTGTCCGTTCCCCCGTCCGGCATCCGCCGCTTTTTCGACATCAGCGCGACCATGGATGATGTGATCTCGCTCGGCATTGGCGAGCCGGATTTCGTCACGCCGCGCGCCGTGATCCAGGCGGGCATCCGCTCGCTGGAAGCCGGGCATACCCACTACACCAGCAACAGCGGAACCATCGAACTGCGGCAGGCAGTCTCGGCTTATCTTGAGCGCCTCTACGGGATTCACTACGACCCGGAAACCGAGATCCTGATCACCGTCGGCGTCAGCGAGGCGCTCTACCTGGCGCTGACCGCGCTGGTCAACCCCGGCGATGAGGTGATCGTGCCGCATCCATGCTTCGTCTCTTACGCACCCGAAGTGGTCTTCGCGGGGGGCGTGCCGGTGGTCATCGACACCTACCCCGAGCACGACTTTCAGGTCACCGGCGAGGAGATCGAGCAGGCCATTACGCCGCGGACCAAGGCGCTCCTGATCGGCTACCCCAACAACCCGACCGGCGCCGTCCTGACACAGCAGCGGCTGCTGGAGATCGCAGCCGTCGCCGAGCGGCATGACTTGTTCGTCATTTCCGATGAAATCTACGACCGGCTGGTTTACGGCATCCAGCACACGCACTTCGCCACCCTGCCCAAGATGCGCCCCCGCACGCTGGTGCTGAGCGGGTTCAGCAAGAGCCACGCCATGACCGGCTGGCGCCTGGGCTACGCGGTCGGCCCGGCGGAGATCATCGCCGCGATGCGCAAAATCCACCAGTACACCATCATGTCCGCGCCGACCACCGCGCAGATCGCAGTCGCCGAAACGCTGGCAGAAGTGGACGACGAGGTCGAGCGCATGCGGGCGGAATATGACCGGCGGCGCCGCCTGGTCGTCGACGGATTCAACGAACTGGGCCTGACCTGCTTCGAGCCGCGCGGCGCGTTCTACGCCTTTCCGGATATCCGCGCCTCGGGCATGGACGACGAGACGTTCTGCGAGAAGCTGCTCAAGGAAGAGCGCGTCGCGGTCATCCCCGGCAGCGCGTTCGGCAGAACGGGCGCGGGCTTTGTGCGGGCCTGCTATGCTACGTCCTACGAGAAACTCGAGGAAGCCCTGGAGCGGATGCGCCGCTTCATGCAGCGTTACGGCTAGGCCGCGCCGCCTGGGGGGCATGCGTCGCGGGGCGCTTGCCGCGCGCCATGACTTGGCGGAAAATGCTCGGCGGTGATCCCTATCGGCTTGTGACACGAACGGAAACGAGGAGTCGCACCGTGAATCCTGAAGATCGCCTCAAGATGTTCGATTCACTCGACCGGATTATGCGCGAGCGCGAGCAAACCCGCGAGCGGCTCAACGCCACGCTGCAAGAGTTCACAGCTCGCTTGTTTGCGGCGCTGGAAAAAGCACTGGCCGAGATCAGCACGCGCGGCACGCCCGGCATCGGCAAATCGCGCCGCCTGAAGCATCCATCCGGCGGGGACCGTGAAGCGCTGCAAATCTACATCGAAGACTGGAGCATCATCTTCGTGCCGATGCTGCACTTCGCCCGGCCCAACGCCGCAGATGAAGCACGCATCCCGCCGATCCAGTTCAAAGAGCCGTGCGGGCGCATCGCCGTCTTCCTCACCGATGACCCGCAGGCCGTGGCTTTCTACGACTTCATCATCTTCCAGGACGATTCCTGGTTCGCCTGGGGCTACGGCTGGCCCAAGCAGCAGGACTCGATCGCGCATACCGACTTCGAGGCGCTGGCGTGGGAGCTGCTCTACAGCTTCACGAAAGACATCGTCACGACCTGGCACACGCGCGATCACACCACCCTGGCGATGGCCTTCGACCCCAAACATCGCGGCTACACCTTCGGCCTGCCTGGCGACGAGCACCGCGTCTGACCGGAGCCAAACGAATTACCCTGGCAGATCGCCAACCCGGAGCCAGGCCTCCGGGTTGGTGATTGACGGGGTCCGCACCGGCGCAAAAGAATCCCAAATCCCGGCGCTGATTCCCTCAAAAACACACTCCGGCGCCGGCGCGCGCCCGCCAGATTCACGACGCGGTATAAAAAATTCAAACCTTAAAGTTTTGACTCGGGCCGTGAATTTTAAGGTGGGATAAGCCCGATTTTTCCCACATAACCCGCATTCCCCAACAAATTCACCATCCCGCCGCGCTTCACCCCCAGATATGGCGTTTAGGTTCAGTGTGACTCTGTGCGACTCTACAGGCTTTCAGCACTTGCTAGATTCAAACCTGGAATCGACTCTCGCGAATCTTAAAAAAACGAATTCTTTAAGGTTCAAAGCCCGATTCCGATTGAATTTCTGGCCCTTCATCGAGTAGAATCGGGGTACTCCAGTCGGAGCCAGCATCGGCCAGCAACCGGATGCAAACCCACAATTTCAACCGGCCCCACTCGCGCCGCTGCTCCGACTATCGCAAACATTGCAGCAGTTCAACGGGATAAATGACTGCCGTAGTGCACCCTTCGACGGTGTCTCTGGGGGCTTTTTGTCGCCGTCGACAGGCCAATCGATCGCACGGGAAGCAGGACGCGCTCAGATGCTCGAACCGAAACAGGCATGGCAGGCCACGCTCGGCCAGCTTCAACTTCAGCTCAACCGCGCGACCTTCGACACCTGGTTGAAAGGCTCGGAGCTGCTGGCCTATGACGAGGGTCTCTTTACCATCCGGGTGCGGCACGCCTACGCGAAAGACTGGCTGGACAGGCACCTCAAACATCTCATTACGCAGACGCTCTCGACCATCTACGGCCAGACGGCCCAGGTCAATTTCGTGGTCTTCCTGCCCAACCGCAAACACCCCGACCTGCCTGAGACCGGCCCGCTCTTCGCCGAACCTGCCGGCGAAGCCGCCGAAGCGACCCCGGTCGCCAGCGAAGCGCCGGACCCGGCCGCTCGCGTGGTGAGCAAAACCGGGACGGCGGCGGCGGATCGTGCGCCGGCACGCCCGACCAGCCCCGCCGTGCCGCGTCCCAAGCGCCGGATCCGCACCAAGCGCCCCGCCGCAACCGATCCAGCGGCGACCCCGACCGCTGCGGCCGATCCGGTTTCCGCCCCGGGGCCGGTGGCGCCGGCGCGCGCCGCCGAGCCGGACTATTCGGAGTGGGACCCGCGCTTCAACGAGATTCGCCGCAGCCATCCCGGCCCGCTGCCGCCGCTGGAGATGCCCAGGCTCGACCGCCGCTATACCTTCGCGTCGTTCGTGACCGGGCCGGGCAACCAGTTCGCGTGGATGGCGGCGCAGGCCGTCGCCGAGAGCGCCGAGCCGAAGTACAACCCGCTGGTGATCTACGGCGATGTCGGGCTGGGCAAGACGCACCTGCTGAACGCCATCGGTCAGGCCTGCGCGGCGGCAGGGCGCCAGGTGATCTACCTCACCGCCGAAGCCTTTACCAACGAGCTGGTCGCGGCCATCCGCGCCAAGACGATGGACGAGTTCCGCGCCAGGCACCGGGGCGCCGAAGTCCTCTTGCTCGACGACTTCCACTTCCTGGCCGGCAAGACCAGCACCGAAGAGGAGTTCTTCCACACCTTCAACGCTATCTACGCCAATCACGGGCAGATCGTGGTTGCCTGCCACGCGCAGCCGCGCGACATCCCCGGCCTCGACGTGCGGCTGCGGGCGCGGCTTGAAGGCGGGCTGCTGGCCGATCTGCAACCGCCGGACTACGAAACGCGCCTGAAGATCGTTCAGGCCAAGTCCGCCCAGCAGGGGATTGCGCTGCCTGCAGCCGTCGCCGAGGCTATCGCGCGGCACGAAGCGAGCAACGTCCACGAGCTGGAAGGGCTGCTCACCCAGGTTACGGCGCGCGCCACGCTCACCAGGCAGCCGCTGACCGAAGCCCTGGTCGCGCAGGCCCTGCAGCGCACCGCGACGCCGCCCAAACGCCGCAAGACCAACGTCGCCGATGTGTTGAAGGCGACCGCCACCTACCACCAGCTTTCGCTCGACGATCTGCTCAGCAAGCGCCGCACCAAAGAGGTCGTCCGGGCGCGCCAGATCGCGATGTATCTGGCCCGCGAGGAAACCGACGCCTCGCTGCCTCAGATCGGTGAGGCGCTGGGCGGGCGCAACCACAGCACCATCCTGCACGGCTACCAGAAGATCGCCGGGGAGATCGCGCTCGACGAATCGCTGCGCCAGGAACTCAACCTTATCCGCCAGCAGCTCTACCACATGCCGAACTGACCCCGGGTTGCATATCGGATTCCCCATCCCCCATATATCGCCTCCGCCGCGCCGCGTCCAACCCCGCGCGGCGTTAGTTTTTCCGGCGGATGACCCTGCGCCGGTCAGTTCGCACGCGCCAGCCTCTCTGTGGATAACCCGCCCGCTTTGTCGACAGCGCTATCGCTGCCCGTTGTTTTAACATGCCGCGCCGCACACGGCGCCCTGCGCCAGATATGGGGGCCGAATCATCGCGCTGCGCCCGCATACAGGGCCGCTCGCGCCGCAGCGCGCGGCGCGACCAGCGCGCAGATTCCTCGCCGGTGCACGCTGTGCGCAGCGGGTGTGGATAGCCACCGCAGGCTGTTGACAAGCTGTGCGCAGCGCGGGCAGGCCCCGCCCGCGCGATCCGATATCTGGGGGTAGTAGCGCCGTACGGACCGATATAGCGGCGGCCCGCCAAAGCGCCCGCAAGCATCCGATCGCTGGCTGTCAACACTGTGGATAACCGCTGCCGGTTGTCGACAGGGGCTGTCGACAAGCTAGCGGAGGTCATTTTGCGAGGCTAGTCGCGGTGGGGGGTAGATGTGGGTGCCGATCCGATGCACCCCGGCCATATATACGGCCCCATATCTGGCGGGTCATGCCGGGCACGCATCTGGCGCGAGCTTTTCAACATGTCCACACGCCCTACTGCTTCGACTATTCTAAAAAAGAAACTCGTCATGAGGGATCTGATCCTGGGGCGCGGTGTTGATAACCGGCGCGGAAGGCCGATCAGGCGTGCGCAGGCGGATAGTCGAGCATCAACACTTCCAGCGCCAGCCGGATGTTGACGTTGCGGTCCAGCGCGCTGATCGTCCGCCGGGTCGCGTCCAGGGCGCGGAGCGCGGCCTCGTGCCCGGCGCGGGCGGCCAGGTCGCGAATGGTGTCGTCGTGGTCGATGTTGGTGAGCGGGGCGCGGCTGTTGCACGCCGCTAGCAGCACGTCGCGCCAGAAGCCCAGCCAGTAGCCAAGCCAGATTAGCAGCGCGGGCTTGTCGTTGGCGAGCCGCTCGACCAGGGCGAACCGCTCGTGGCGCGTGCCCTGCAGCGCCGTGATCAGCAGCGTGATCGCCTCGTCGCGGGTAGCGCGTTCGGCGGGGTCTTCGCACGCCGCCAACGCCCACCCGATGCGCCCGCCGGAAAGTTGGGCCAGCTCGCGGGCCATGGCGGGATCGACGCCCCGCTCGCGTTCCAGCGCGGCGCGCACCGTCTCGATGGGCAGCGGGCGCAGATGCAGCGTCTGGCAGCGCGAGACGATGGTGGGCAGCAGGCGGTCGGTGCTGTCCGCGGTGATCAGCAGGACGGTGCTGGGCGCGGGTTCTTCGAGGGTTTTCAGCAGGGCATCTTCGGCTGCCGGGGTGGCCTGGTGAAAGTTGCGCAGGATCGCCACGCGATAGCGCGCCTCGTAGGGCCGCAGCGCCAGGATCTGCTGGAGATCGCGCACCTCGTCGATCTTCAGCGTGCCGCCTTCCCGCGCCGCTTCCAGGATCATCACGTCCGGGTGCGCGCGTTTGAGGGTCAGCTTGCAGGCGCGGCACTCTCCGCAGGGCGGCTCCGGCCCGGTGCAGTTGAGCGCCGCCGCGAAAGCCAGCGCCAGCCGGGTTTTGCCGATGCGCCCCGGCCCGGCGAACAGGTACGCGTGGCGGGCGCGCCCGTGGCGCAGGGCGCGGGCCAGGTGGTCCACGGCCCACCCGTGCCCGATGACCGGCCACCGGGCGCGGTCATCGGCGACCTCGGTACGCTCGTCAGAAGCCGACATAGTTCTGCGGGTTGACCGGGTTGAAATCGACGTCGCGAACCTCGAAATGGAGATGCGTGCCGGAGCTGTTGCCGGTGTTGCCCATCCCTCCGATCACCGTGCCCTGCGAGACGTACTGCCCGCAGCGCACATTGATCGAATTGAGGTGCCCGTACAGGCTGAACGACGCGCTGTGCGCGATGACCACCACACGCCCGTAGCCATTGTTGTTCCACCCCGCGTAGACCACGGTCCCTGCCCCCGCCGCCATCACCGGCTGGTCGGGCCGCCCGGCCAGGTCGACCCCGTCGTGATAGCCGGGGATGAAGCCGCGCATCCAGGTGTAGCCGGTCAGCGGGCGGTTGTACGGCTCGGTCCCGCCTTCCAGGTTGGCGGTGCAGCCCCACAGTGAGTAGGTCCCGCTCAGCAGGCCGCCCGCCGTGCCGCCCTCGGTGAAGGTCCCGGCGCCGGCGATTCGGGCGTTGAAGCGCTCGCCTTCGCCGCCGGGCACCACGACCCACAGCCCTTTCGGCAGGCGCGTATCCGGCACGGAGCCGAACAGCGTTTCGTTGTATTCCGAGTCGATGATGTCGTAGGGATCGACGCCGTATTTCTCGGCCAGCTCCCGGATGGTGATTTCCTCGGTCACCTCGTGGTACACCCCGTCTTCCGGCAGGATGTTGATCTGCGTGCCGGGGGCCAGCTCGGCGAGTTTGTTGGAGCTGTTCGACCAGATCAGGGTGTAATGGTCCTTGAGGCCAAATTGCCTGGTGATCGATTCGAGCGTGTCGCCGGGCTGAACGGTGTACACGATCACCCCGGCGCGCTTGTTGTCCGGGCGGACGGTGAAGGGCGCCGCGTCGCGCCGGATGACGCGCGTCTGCGGCTGGCTGGCGGCGGGCGTCAGCAGCGCGGCGGCGATCTCGTCTGCGGCAGCCGTCGGCAGGACCAGCGGGGCAGGCACCGTCCCGGTTTCGACCCCGGCCTGAGCAACGGCGGCGGGGGTCGCGCTGGCGGCCGGTGTGGGCGCGGCGGTCGCCACCTCGCGAACGGCCAGGGGGGCGTCGGTTCCGGTTGGCGTGACGGCGGCTGCCGCTTCTGTCGGCGCGGCGGGCGGAGCCGGCTCCGACAGCGCCGCATTCACGATGATGCCCACCCCGACGGCGATCAACAGGATGGCAGCCAGCGAAACCGTGATCCACAACACCCGTCCCGGCCCGCGCGGCGCTGGCGGGGCGGGAAGCGCCGGACGCGAGGGCCGCGATGGGCTGGTGTCTTCATCAGAAACCGGCGGCTCCTCGGCCAGTAGGTGCTCGGACACCCGCACGGCGGGGCGCGGCTGGGTGTCGCCGTCGGCGAGCGGGGGTTCTTCGGCGGCCAGGTGTTGGGCAGCAGCCAGCCGGCGGCTGGGGCTGGTGTCGTCGTCGGAAACCGGCGGCTCCTCGCGCCGCAGCCGTTCGTCCAGGCTGGATGGCTCGCTCTTGGCGCCGTGATCCGGGTGGTTTTCGGGTTCGAGCGTCATTCCGCGCAACTCCCTGCCATGCCGTCTGCTCCCCCTTGAAGCCGGGGATCGTACCGCACCCAGGGGGATCCTGCAATCGATGGGCGGCGGGCGCCGTGTGCGGCAGATTCTGATAGACCTCTTATTCATCTCTAACGATAGCGGTGTAAAATAGGCGGGTGGAAGCAACGAGGGTGTCAGGAGGTGTGTGATGCCTCGGTACTCATACCGGTGTGAAGAGTGTGGGGTGCAGTTCGAGCGGACCCAGCACTTTCACGACGCACCCATCACGCTCTGCCCGGAGTGCGGCGGTGCGGTGCGCCGGTTGATCGGCCCGGTGGGGATCGTGTTCAAAGGCAGCGGGTTCTACGTCACCGATCATCGCACATCGGGTGACAAGTCGTCGGACAGCGAGTGATCCTCGCGCTCACACACCGACACACAGCGCCCCATCTTCCCGATCGGGCGTTGTTTTTTTGTTTTTTCCACCGTCCGCACCCATTGGTAGGTGCCGGACGGTGTTGTGCTATGCGTCTCCGTGCACTTCGGCAGCCAGGCGCTCGAAGAAAGCGCGCATAAAGGCGGCGCGCTCGCGCGCGATGGTGCGCCCCGTCTCGGTCATCAGCCGGTCAGGGATGCGCGCCAGCTTGTAGACAAACTCGTGATGCGGCGTGTGATCCGGACTCGCGCCGTCGTATCCGGCGGGGACCTCGCCCCACAGCTTCTGACCGTTGCGCGCTCCATAGGCATAGGCGCGGGCGACGCCGATGGCCCCGATCGCGTCTAGCTTATCCGCATCGAACACGCATCTGGCTTCCAGTGTCTGCGGCTCAACGGTGCCGCGAAAGCGGTGCGCGGCGATAGCGTGGGCCACGGCTTCAATGAACGCCGGGGACGGCGCGGGATCGAGCGCGGCCAGGATGGTGCGCGCCTGATCCGCAGCCAGCCGCGCGTGATCCGGCCCGGCGCCGGGAGCCGCCTCGTCTTCCGTCACGCGGTGAATATCGTGCAGCAGCACCGCTGTCTCAACAATTGCCAGGTCTGCGCCTTCGGCCTGGGCGATGCGGCGGGCCAGGACCAGCACGCGCAGCACGTGGTCGAAGTCGTGCACCGGGTCACGATCAGCGTAGAACGTGCGGGCAACCTCAAGGGGGATCATCGGTGTCTCCTGATGCGCGGGAAGCACAAACGGCAGGCCGGTCCGGCTGCCGTTGTGAGGGATCGTCCTGGCGGAGAGGGCGGGATTCGAACCCGCGGAGCGGAATGACCGCTCACGCGCTCTCCAGGCGCGCGCATTAGGCCAGACTATGCTACCTCTCCGTTCGCACGGCCATTATAGCGGCGCGCCTGGGGTGGGTCAATACTGCCTCGGCGCGGGGGGCCAGGGCGCGTCCGCGAACAGCCGCGCCAGCCCCGGATACGGGACGAGCGGGATCACCTCGAACGAGATCAAACCCGCCTGGACCAGCGGCAGCGAGTCCAGCGCGGCGCGGGCCTGCGCTTCATCCGCGCATTCCAGCACCAGCACAGCCAGCGAGCGATCGGCGCGGAAGTAGATCTCGCGCAGCGTGCCTTCCAGATACAGCGCCCAGACGCGCCGCGCCTCGGCAATCAGGTGCGGCTGGAAGTCGTCCGGCGAGGCGTCGGGATTCTCAATTTCCAGGGCCAGGATTTTCACCGGCGGATGCCCTTTCTCTGCTGTGCCGGGCGATCAACTCTGGCAGGTGATTGGGCGGGCGGGGCGGCTGTCAATATTGAGCGGCATCCCCAGATAGGGCGAGGGATCGAGCGTGTTCGTCAGGTGCGCCTCGTTCTTAAACGACCCGTCCGGCTCGCTTTCGACGATGCTGAAGTGCAGGTGCATCCCGACCGGCAGCGCCCCGCCGCTGTAATCGCCCTGATAGCCGAGTAGCGTCCCCTGCTCGACCCACACCTCGAACGTGCCCGGTGGGAACGCATCCAGGATGTAGGACGTGCGCCCGTCGCGCGAGGCCATGTGCGTATAGTAGGTCCAGATGGTGTGGCCGGGGCGCAGCGGATCGTCGTGGCGGATGATCACGCTCGACAGCCAGCCGTCGAGCCGCGTCAGATAGCCCTCGTAAGCGGCCACGACCGGGACGGTCCCCGGCGCGCCATCGCCGAAAATATCCAGCCCGGTGTGCCGGCGGAAGATGTGGTACGGGCCGGCCGGGTCGCGCCACAGCAGGCCGATCAGCCCGTCGGTCGGCAGCAGGAACGGCGCGCCGGGGCACGGCTCGCGCAGGGCGGTGATCAGCGCGCGGCGGCTGGCCGGGTCGGCGAACCAGCGGCGGATCACAGCGCCGCTGTTGCTCTGCGTCTGGCTATAGAGGAAGACCGCCAGCGCGCCGATGCCCACCGTCCCGCCCAGACCGAGCAACACAACCAGCGCCTGGCCCCAGCGCGGCAGCCGGCGGAAGCGGCTTGGGGCGCGGCTCAGCATACTCGCTCCGGCGGGTTTACTCGATCCATCCGTGCTGGCGCAGCCAGTTCTCGAGCTGCGTTTCGCTCGGCTCGGTGATCATCGTGCCGCGATCGATCCCGCGCGGGCTGGCGCCGGGCGCGAGGGGTTGCGGCGGCTCGTAGGGGACAAGCTCCCCTGGAAGCGCCAGGATGATCGTCGGGACGGACTGGAAGCCGGTCCACTCGATCACACGCTGTTTGGCGGCCGGGTCTGCGTCGATGTAAATCTCACGGTACGGGATGCCTTCGCGCTCGAGCAGGCGTTTGGCAGTGCGCACATAGGGGCAGGGTGAGAAGCGGCTGTACATCACGATCTCATAGTCCATCGGGTCGGGTTCACTCCTCGCAGATGCAGGTGAAGCAAAGCCACGGTCGAGCGCCTACTGCCCGGCCACCGGCGGGCTGCCGTAGATGTCCGGCCGCAGAAAGCAGCGGAGCCCGTTGGCGACACCCTGCGCAACCAGCTCCGGGCGCTGCGTCAGAATTTCGCGGTCGTTGCGCATATAGCCCAGCTCGATGATCACGGTTGGCGTGTCGCTGGAGACTTCGGAAAACGTGTGATAGAGCGTCATATCGTTGGTGATGCCGTAATGGCGCGGCAGCCCGGTCGTCGCCCCATACTGGCTGATCAGGCAGTTGAGCAGGCGCTCGTCGGCGCCGCGTGTGGTCTGGCGCGCCGCCGCCGAGGCCGCGTTGTAGCCCGTCCCGGCCGGGCCGTAGTCCGAGCAGTCGTTGGTGTGGATCGACACGAGCGCGTCGGCCCGGTAATTCTTCAGGCGCGGGTCGAACTCTTCCAGCAGATCGACCGTGTAGGACTCGCGTTGCAGCGCCGCGACGACCAGGCGCGCCACCGTGGTGTTGATGCTCAGCTCGGTCAGGCCGTCGGGACAGACGGCGCCGGGGTCCTCGTTGAAGGTCTCGTCCTGGGGCGTGCCGCTGTGCCCAGCCACGATCCCGATGCGCACCTCGCGCACGTCTGTGGGCAGGGGCGAGGGCTGGATGTTGATCAGATGTTGCGTCGCCTGCACCTGATTCAGCCCGGCGCGGAAGTTGTCGGGCAGGAAGGTCGGGCGCGTCCACAGCGAGAAGATGGTCGAGACCAGGATCGCAGCGGCCAGCACCATCAGGATCGTGCGCAGGGCCTGCAAGCCCGTAGAAGCCGCCGCCGGCGGCTTCCGCCGGCGCGTCCGCGCGGCGCGGGCTTGTGCTCCGCTGCGGCGCGGCGCCAGCGTGATCGGCGGGGCAGGTGATGCTTTCAGCGTCTGGCCGTCGACCGTCACCGCCATGAACAGGTCCGGATCGGCAGCCTCGACGGGGTCTTCGTCCGCGTCGCCCTCGTCGCGCTCCGCGTCCTCGGACGACGCCCGCGTCTGCTCGTCGCGCGGCGCGGTCTGCCCAAGCAGGTCGTCCGTGTCGAAGCGGCGGAATTCGAACTCATCGCGCGAAAACCCGTCAAACGGCGAGCGCCGCGCAGGGCCGCCCTCGGGGCGCGAGGCAGACGGTGGCCGGTGCGGATCGTCAGGCATACGACACTCTCAACAGACTGTACAGGTCGCCCTGTTTATACCACATCTTGAGCGGGCCGTGCAGCCGCCCCACAAGACAACGCCGCGATCCAGAGCCGGATCGCGGCGCATCGCGGGGGGATGGGTGCCGCGCTAAAACTGCTCGAGCAGCTCCTTGTTGCGCAGGTTCTCGACCCTGCCTTCGAGCAGATAGTGCACCAGCTCTTCGGCGGCCTGGATGCCGACCGCGGCCTGCGCCTCGTAGGTGCTGGCGCCCAGGTGCGGGGTGTAGATCACGTTGGGCAGGCCCAGCAATGGGTTATCCGGCGGCGGCGGCTCGACTTCGTAGACATCGATAGCCGCGCCGGCCACCCGCCCGCTGCGCAGCGCCTCGGCCAGGTCCGCGCTGTTGACCAGCTTGCCGCGCGCCGCGTTGATGATCCGCACGCCCGGCTTCATCTTGGCGATAGCCTCGGCGTTGATCATGCCTTCCGTTTCGGGCGTGATGAGCGCGTGCAGCGAGATGAAATCGGCGCGGGCGTACAGCTCCTCGACGCGCGGGACCAGCGGCAGCCCCAGGTGTTTGGCGAGCCGCTCCGGCACGAACGGGTCGTAGGCGATCTCGGTCATGCCGAACGCCTGCGCCCGCTCGGCCAGCGCGCGACCCACGCGCCCCAGCCCGATGATGCCGAGCGTCTTGCCGCGCAGCTCCGTGCCCATGAACTTCTTGCGCTCCCACAGCCCGGCCCGCATCGACGCGTCCGCCTGGGGGATGTGGCGCGCCAGCGCCAGCATCAGCCCGAACGCCAGCTCGGCCGTCGAGACGGTGTTGCCGTCCGGCGCGTTCATCACCACGATCTTGCGCGCGGTGCAGGCGGCCAGGTCGATGTTGTCCACGCCGACCCCGGCCCGCACGACAACCTTGAGATTGGGCGCGTGATCGAGCAGTTCGGCGTCCACCCGTGTGCTGCTGCGCACGATCATCCCGTCCGCTCGCCCGATGTGCGCCAGCGTTTCTTCGCGCGTCATCTTGCCCGGCGCGTAGACCTCGAAATCGGACCGCGAGCGCAGGTATTCCAGCCCTTCCGGCTCCAGATCGTCGGGAATGAGTACGAAATAGCTCATGGCCTCAGCCCTCTTGCGCCAGGAACTCGTCCATGGCCGCGAACAGCTCTTCCAGGTGCTCCGGCTGGGTATCGCCCATATGCGCGATGCGGAACGCCTTGTCCTTGAGCTTGCCGTAGCCGTTGGAGATCATCATGCCGCGCTTTTTCAAGAAGCTGTTGAGCGCGCTCACGTCGATCCCGCGCGTGTTGCGCACGTTGGTGACAGTCGGCGAGTGGTAGCCCTCTTCCGAGAACAGCTCGAACCCCGCGCGGCGGACCCACTCGTGCGTCATCTGCTGCATCTTCACGTGCCGCGCAAAGCGATTCTCCAGCCCTTCCGCCAGGATGTCGTCAAGCTGGCGGTCGGCGGCGTACATCAGCGCGATCGGCGGGGTGGCGGGGGTGTTGTTCTTCTGGTGGTGACGGTCGATCTCCAGCACGTCGAAATAGTAGCCGCGGTTCGTGACCTGCCTGGCTCGCTCCAACACGGCAGGCGACACCGCGCCGAAGGCCATTCCCGGCGGCAGCGCGAAGGCTTTCTGCGTGCTGGTCAGGCAGACGTCGATACCCCACTCGTCCACCGGGATCTTCACGCCGGCGTAGCAGCTCACCACGTCCACCAGGAACAGGGTGTCCGGGTAATCCTTAAGAATCTCGGCGTATTCGGCCACGGGGTTCATCACGCCGGTGCTGGTCTCGTTCATCACAACCGCGACGGCGTCGTACTCCGACCGGCGCAGCGCCTCGGCGAGCTGCTCTGGCCTGTTGGCCTGGCCCCACTCCGCCGCCAGCACGTCCACCTGCTTCCCGTTCAACTGGCTGACTTCGGCCCAGCGCTCGCTGAAGGCGCCGCAGGTCAGGTGCAGGATCTTGCGATCGTCGCGCACCGCGCAGCGCGAGGCCGATTCCCAGACCCCGGTGCCCGATGACGTGTAGATGTAAACCGGGTTCGAGGTGTAGAAGGTTTGCTGGAGCTTGGGCTGCAGGCGCGCATACAACTCGGCAAAGGCCGACGAGCGATGGCCGATCATCCACTCCGCCTGTGCCTCAAGTATTTCCTCGCGCACTTCAACCGGACCGGGAATAAACAGACGGACGTGTTCAGACTGCTTGGGTGACATGCTCGAATTCCCTCCACAATGGCTCTATGCAGCGGGCACGATGACGGCCCTGAGACCGCCGGGCGGCCAGGGCAGGACGGTTGTCTGCAGGATGGTTAGCCATGTTCAGCCAGCAGCGTTTTCAACTCGGCGATCTGCGGGATGGCGGTCGGGTCGACTGCGTAGGCGATGGCCGTGTAATAGCTCAGATAGTCGCCAAACTGGATCGCGTGCAGCATCTGCGCCAGCCTGCTCTGGCCTTCAGGCTGGAAGGTGTCGGCCATGATGCCGTTTTGCAGGCAGAGCTTGAAGGTCAGCTCGTGGCGCAGCCGCACGCGCGGATGATCGTGCTGGCGCGAGGTGATGAACAGCGCCGCAAGCTGAACGCCGTGATCCATCGGAAAGCCCATCGCCGCTACCACGTTGTGATCGGCTTCGGGCAGCGGCTCGAATTCGGCCCACGACTTGGCGTTCTCGTTGAACTGCGCTTTCCAGCGCCGCGCGACCGGTTCGAAGATCCCGGCGCCGAAGATCAGCGGCACGCGGCCCATCATCTGACCGGCGGTGCGCTTGGCCGGGTTGGCGCTCAGAGGGCTGCCCGCGCCGTAGATCGCGCGCCTGTCGCGCAGCAGGGCGACGCTTTCCGCCACGTCGGCTTCGAGCGCGGGCGCCAGCCCCAGCCGGTGCGCCAGCCCGATCAGCAGGCCAAAGCTCCATCCCAGCGCCGCGCGCGGCTGGCTGGCGTAGTCGAACTGCCACAGTGGATAGCCGTGGCGCTGCGCGTGAGCGGCCAGGGCGCCGCCGGTCGTGATCGCCAGCAGGCGAACCCCGCGCGCCAGCGCCTGATCGGCGGCGGCCAGCGTTTCTTCCGTGTTGCCCGAATGGCTGCTGGCGATCACCAGCGTGTCCGGCCCCCGAACCCAGGCAGGCAGATCGTAGGCGCGCACCACCTGGAACGGCACCGGCGAGGTGGCCGCCAGCAGCGCCGCCGTCAGGTCGCCACCGATGGCCGAGCCGCCCATCCCCGTCAGCACGATCTGGCGCGGGGCGCGGTGCGTCTCAGGAAGCGGGGACGCCTGCGCGTGCGCCCAGGCGCGCTCGATCTGATCGGCCAGCGCGTCGATGTGCCCCAGCATGTTTTCGGGATCCAGCGCCTGCATGTGGGCCTGGTCTTCCAGATTCATCGCTTAACCCCCTGTGCGGTTGCGGTGTATCGAGGGCAGACCTCGCCAGTACAGCCGTCAATACTACCGCATTGGCGCGCAATGTCCTATGGTTCGGCGCAAACAAAAACCGGGCGCTGCCGCCCGGTTTCGCGCGCTGGTGTGGGGAACAGCCTCAGTCGTCGACCCTGCCGTGCTCGTTCCCGGTGATGGTGTAACGCAGCTCGGCGTCGGCGTACCGCCCCGCGTAATCCGTCGCGGTGATCCGCAATTCGGCGGGGAAAGTCACGCTCTGCCAGTCCGCCCGGTACTTGTTGCCGTTGTCTTCCATCATGATTTTCGATTGACCATCGAGATAGGCGGTCAGCACGACGTTCGGCTGATAACCCCCGTTGAACTGCGCCGTGAACCACACCCTGCCCTGGTTCCTGTTGGCCTGTACCTGGAACAGCGTGATGACGCCGGGGAGCGGATCCTGGCTGTCGGGCGGGTTCTCAGGCTCTTGCGGCGGCGAAGGCGGCTGAGGCGTCGGCAGCCCCTCGTCACTGTCGCCTGGACCCGGTTCGTCGCCGGGGCCGGGATCATGGCCCCTGTCGTCTGGCGTGCCGGGGCCGCCTTCCTCTTCCGGCAGGCCGGGATCGCCGTCCTGGCCCGTGGCGCAGAACGCCTCAGTCGTCCCCAACGCGTTCAGAACCTTGCAGTATTCCTGTTCCAGGCTCAGGCCGAACCCTTCGACGGCGAGCAGCGCCGCGATGCTCACCAGCGTCAGCAGCAGCGCGTATTCAACCAGCCCTTGCCCTTGCTCGCGCGCCTGTGTTGCGGATCGGAGTTGCTGTATCATGCCGGTACCCTAGATGAATCCGAATAAACTCACCTGTAGGATACCGGTCAAGAATATAAGTACAATAAAACGAGGATTAAGATCGAATAAAAACTGGCGTCAGCGCGGGGGATAGAACAGGTTATACAGGCGGCGGTTCTTCTCGTAGTAGTGCTGGCCGGCTTCCGTGATCGCCACGTAGAAGACCAGGGTTTGCGCGGACTCGTCGCGGCGGAACAGCTCGCGCGCCAGGGGTGGATCGGCATCGCGCAGCGCGCGCAGGGCAGCCCACGGCCCCGCCGCCGGATAGCGCCCGCCCTGCGCGTCGATCCCGCGCTGTCCCGCGGCGTAGAGCCGGGTCAGCGTCTCCCATTCCTCGCGGCTGAGCAGTGGAGCGGGCATCGCCTGCGGTCATCCTTCTGCGGCGTGCCGCGGCTGGATTGTGGCGATAATCAGCAGGCCGATCAGCGCGACCACGGCGCGCCAGGCGGCCAGCGCCCAGCCGGCATCCGGACCCAGCAGCACAACCATGATCTCGCTGGCGGCGTGCAGGAAGATCGCGCCGAACAGCCAGCCGATCTCCCCGCGCAGAAACACCTGAAGCACCAGCCAGCTCAGCGCCGCGTGCTGCGCCAGCGGCAGCACGCCCGCCAGCGCCTCGGCCAGCGCGCCGCTGACCAGCGCCCCCGCATCGTCGGGCCGCCCGGCGCCATAACCCAGCAGCGACAGCCCCACCCCGGCCGCCAGCACCCCGGTGTAGATCGTCTCGACCGCGCCGTGCCCCAGCCCGATCATCAGCGCGTGGGGCCGCGTGACCGCGCCGCGCGCCAGGTACTGGTAGCCGAGCAGCCGGGCGATTTCCTCGCTGAACCCGGCCAGCAACCCGAACACCACGGCGCGCACCGCCAGCAGATCGAGCAACGGGCCGCCGAAGGTGCTCAGGAGCACGTACTGCACGGCCAGCGCGCCGGTGTAGGTGATCACGCCGACGGTTAGCAGGGCGTAGGGCGTGCCGTAACGGCGGTGCAGCGCGCGCGCCAGGGCTGCGGTCGCCGCCAGCAGTCCCACCCCCACCGCCAGTACGAGAATCCCGTAGAACAGCATCCGTGTTTTCCTTCACGGCGCCGATCGACACCGGGGAAAGTGTCGCCGATCGCGCCGTGCGCGTCAAGCGATCCGCCGCCTGCGTTGGCCTGCATGGAACTTTTGGCAGCGTCCAAGCGTCTGACTCGCGGCAGGCAGTCACACAGTGGCCGGTGTCTGGCCGTGCGGCAGCGCCGGTGCTGGTTCTGCTACGATCCTATGTATCACGGCAGGTCGCCTGCCCGTGTCGTTGGTATCGCTCGCAATCTCATAAGGAGAGGAAACCCATGTTGAAGAGGATCATGCTTGTCGCCGCGGCGCTGGTGATGCTGGCGGTACCGGTGTTGGGCAGCGCGGCGCTGTCCGGCGGGTCGGTTGCCGCG
The DNA here is from genome assembly GCA_020724465.1 of Thermoflexus sp. Taxonomy (GTDB): domain Bacteria; phylum Chloroflexota; class Anaerolineae; order Aggregatilineales; family Aggregatilineaceae; genus DYGX01. The sequence goes on along the minus strand of DYGX01000017.1, from coordinate 11,063 downwards.
CAGGAGCCGTCCGGCCAGCGTTCGATCACGGTCACAGGCTACGGCGTCGCGTATGGCTCGCCGGACATCGCCCGTGTTGGGCTGGGGGTCGAAACCAGCAACACGGATGTGCAGGTGGCTCTGGAAGAGGCCAACACGCGCCTGAGCGCGGTGATTGCAGCGCTGCGCGAGGCCGGGATTGCCGAAGCGGACATCCAGACCAACTACTTCTCGATCTACCAGGACTACTATGGCGGCGGCCCTGAAGGGCGTGGTGAGCCGACCTATCGCGTGTCGAGCAGCGTGAACGTGCGCGTGCGTGATACCGACCAGGTGGGCGAGCTGATCGCCGAAGCGGTGGACGCCGGCGCGAACATCGTGAACTTCGTCGAGTTCAACATCGCCGACCGGGCCGCGCTGGAGAGCGACGCGCGCGAGCTGGCGATCGCCGATGCCCGGGCGCGCGCCGAGGAGATCGCCTCGCTGCTCGGCCTGACGGTGGGCGAGCCGCTGCGGGTGGTCGAAGGCCCTGAGGTGTCCGTCATGGGCGACTTCTACGGTCGTGGTGGCGCGGGCGGCGCGGGTGCTCCGCCGATCGAGCAGGGGGCGCTGAGCGTCAGCATGTCGATCACCATCACCTACGCGGTGGAGTAACCGCCCTTTGCATGACGCAGCGTGGGGGCGGCGCATGCCGCCCTCAACATTTTTTATGAGATCGCCGTGGTTTTTAAACAGGACTCTAATGACCCGGTATTGTCAGGCTCCGGAACCTGATGTTAAAATTGGGACAAGATGAAACGATGCTTCCCATTCTCTTTCCGTCAGTTCCGTGCGGAAAAGCCCCTGACAAGGTTTCACGGCAACTTGTCGAGAGAGAACGCTGCGCTGGATAAGGGCGGTGCGGCGCTTGTTGTGCGCTCTCCGGCTGTGGCACCGGGTCAGGGAAGGGGAGTGTAACGACAGTGGGAAAGTCCGAGCCGCGCGCGGTATCGGCGCTCGACATCTTGCTCGTCCGGCGTCTGGCCGGGCGCAGTCTGCCGCTCGACATGGTGAGCGCGCTGACCGATGGGATCAGCGGGGTTGAAGAGGCGGCGCTGGCTGCCGTCCCGCTGACCGACCTGGGCGCGCCGACCCTCATCTTGCGGAATGGGCAGGGCGGGTATGTCGGCCAGTTCCGGCACCGTCTGGGCGATCCGATCGCTCAGTTCTCGTTCCTGGCGCCCGAACCGGAAGAGGGCAACTGCCGCGAGTGGGCGCGCCTGCTGGACGCCGTCGTCGGACAGGCAGGGCGGCGAGGCGCGCATCTGGTCTGCGCGGAAATCGCGGAAGACCACCCGGCATTTGTCGCCTTCCGCCTGGCCGGGTTTGCCGTTTACTCGCGCCAGGTGTTGCTGCGGCGCGCGCCGGCGGCGGTCACGTCCGGCGATCCGGGCGTGCTGCGGCCCGCGCTGGACAGCGACACGTTCGCCATCACGCTGCTGCATACCAACACGGTCCCGCGCCTGCTTCAGCAGGCCGATCCGCTGCCCGAACGGGCGGAGAACGGGCTGGTCTACGAGCGCGACGGGCAGATCGCGGGTTTTCTGGCGGTGGTGGAAGGCAAACGTGGCATCGTGATCAAGCCGTACTTCCATCCGGAAGTCTACGATCAGGCGGCGGCGGTCATGCGCTCGGCCCTGATGCTGATCCCGAACGCTGCCGAGCGACCGGTGTACGTCTACGCCCGCGCCTATCAGGACTGGCTGCGCGGCGTGCTGGAGCAAGAGGGGTTCTTGCCATGGGCGCATCAGGCCTTGCTGGTTAAATACACCGTCGTGCGCGCCGAGCGGCCTGAGTTGAACGCGGTCGCCGCGCTGGAGCCGAACCGCCGCCAGACACCGGCGGTTGACGGACCGATCCATTTTCAGCCGTATAATCGAGATGGTCAGTAGCATCTCGTCAGACCGATGCCCGCCGGTAGACTGCGGGCCGAAGAACACACAGTGACCGAATCTATCATCCAACACAAAACTATGGAACGTCGAATCACAGACGATCTGGAAAAACTCAAAGCGGTCTTGCCCGGAAGCCTGGTTCGGGCGCTCGAAGCGGTCGGCCGTCATGATGACGACCTGCTGGAAGTGATCCTGGACCTGGGGCGGGTGCCCACCGCGCGCTTCGTCGATGGCGAGGTGGTGCTGGATGAGCACGAAGTCACCGCCGACATGATCGACTATGTCGCCCAGCGCCTGGGCGCCTTCGACGACGACAACCGCGCCGGGATCGAGCGCACGCTGCACCGCATCAGCGCGATCCGCAACCGCCGCGGGGACATCGTGGGGCTGACCTGCCGCGTGGGTCGCGCCGTCTACGGCACGATCGACATCATCCAGGACATCATCGAGGCTGGCAACAACGTCTTGCTGCTCGGCCCGCCCGGCGTGGGTAAAACCACCCTGTTGCGCGAAGCGGCGCGTGTCCTGGCCGAATCGCGCCGGGTGGTGATCGTCGATACCTCGAACGAGATCGGCGGCGACGGCGACGTGCCGCATCCGGCGATTGGGCGGGCGCGGCGCATGCAGGTCGCCAAGCCACTGCTCCAGCACGAGGTGATGATCGAGGCGGTGGAGAACCACAACCCCGAGACCATCGTCATCGACGAGATTGGGCGCGAGCTTGAAGCGCAGGCAGCGCGCACCATTGCCGAGCGCGGCGTGCAGTTGATCGGCACGGCGCACGGCAACACGCTTGACAACCTGCTGCTCAACCCGACGCTGTCTGACCTGGTCGGCGGCATCGAATCGGTGACGCTCTCCGACGAGGAAGCGCGCCGCCGTGGGACGCAGAAGACCGTGCTGGAACGCCGCGCGCCCCCGACCTTCAACGTGCTGATCGAGATCCAGACGCGCAACCGTCTGGTCGTGCTCGACGACGTGGCCGCGGCGGTCGACGCCAACCTGCGCGGGCGCCCCCTGCCGGTTGAGATCCGCACCCGCCAGGAAAACGGCGAGATCACGATCGAGTCCGCGCAGCCGGAGCAGCGCATCTTCGGGCAGCGCAACGGCGGGCGGGGCGACGGGCGCGCCGGGGGGCGCGAGCCGGCTGGCGCGCGGGTTCCGCGCGGTGCCGGACACGACCGCCTCTACGGGACGGACGCGCAGAGCGGCGCGTATGAGCCGTCCACCCAGACGGCCGGGCGCGGCATGCAAACCCTGCGCGTCTATCCCTATGGCGTGGCGCGCAACCGTCTGGCGCAGGTCGCCCGGCAGCTTCACGTCCCGGTCGAGATCGTCGACGACCTGGACCAGGCGCAGGCCATCGTAACGCTCAAAAACTACTACCGCCGGCGCCCGCGCCTGATCGTGGACGCCGAGCGACGCGGGGTTTCGATCTACGTGCTGCGGGCCAACACCGTGACCCAGATGGAAGATTTCCTGGTCGATGTCTTCCAGTTGTACGGAGATGATGAACTCGACCCTTTTGGGCGGGCGATGCTTGAGGTCGAGCAGGCGATCCGCCGGATTCGCAATGGCGCGCGCTCGATCGATCTGTCGCCGCAGTCGGCGCAGATCCGCCGCAAACAGCACGAGATGGTGCGCGCGGCGCGGCTGGTCTCGCACAGCTACGGGCAGGAACCCAACCGCCGCGTGCGCATCTTCCGCGACGAGCCGGTCGGCCCGTAAGCGCGGTCAGGCTGCCGGAGCAGTTCATTGGGGCGGGGTGAGGCATCCCCGCCTTTTTGCTGCCTGGCGCGCGGCGCTGGCGGCAAGTTGCCGCGCGGCGCATCCCCCCAGTACAATCCTCTGTGCAGCCGGTGCGTCCGATGCGTCTGGGCTGTCGATCCACCCGGCTCGACCGGGCGGCTAAGGAGGGCAGGAGAATGAGACGGGGGTGTTTCACAAGCGCGGTGCTGGTCCTGATTGTCCTGATCGCTGTGCTGGTCGCGCTGCTGGTCTGGCTGGGCAGCGAGCCGAACGGCATCCGGACCCGCATCGAGGCCGACCGGACGCGCCTCGCTGTGGGGGAGACGCTGGCGCTCAAGGTGACCATCGAAAACGTGAGCCTCGATCCGGTGCAGCTCAACGGCGTCGGGCTGGATGCCGGGCTGCTGGACGGCGCAACCCTGGTCCAGACCCTGGTCGATGACCAGCCAGCCACCCTGCCGGTGAGCGAGCGCGACTATCCGGTGCTGGGCGCGTGGCAGGAATATGGCCTGGACCGGCAGATCGCGCCGGGCGACACGCTCGATGTGGTCTTCGTGCTGGAAGCCGTGACGCCCGGCGCGTATACCGGCGAGGTCACGGCCTGGGTCGATTCGCGCCCGCTTGGCCTGCCGTTGGTGCAGGCGCGGCGCGAATCGTTTGATTTTGCGGTGCAGTAGGCAGCGGGCAGGCGCAGTGTTCATCACGTTTGAAGGACCGGACGGCAGCGGCAAGTCGACCCAGGTTCCGCTGCTGGTGGAGCATCTGTGTTCCCTGGGCTATCGCGTCTTCGCCACGCGCGAGCCGGGCGGCACGCCCATCGGCGACCAGATCCGCCAGGTGCTGCACGACCTGCGCAACGTCGAGATGCACCCCCACACCGAGATTCTGCTCTACGCCGCCTCGCGCGCGCAGCTTGTCGCCCAGGAGATCCGGCCCCGGCTGGAGCGCGGCGAGATCGTGATCTGCGACCGCTACGCCGACAGCACGCTGGCCTATCAGGGGTACGGGCGCGGGCTGGACCTGCCCACTCTGCGGCAGATCCTGGCCTTCGCCACCGGCGGCCTGCAGCCTGATCTGACGCTCTATCTGGACGTGTCGGTTGAGGCAGGGCTGGCGCGTCGCGCGCAGGCGTCGCGTGTCGGCGCCGAGTGGAACCGCCTGGATGCCGCCGGGCTGGCGTTTCACCGCCGCGTGCGCGAAGGGTATCAGGCGTTGATCGCCCAGGAACCGGAGCGTTGGGTCAGCATCCCCGGCGAGGGAGATATCGCGGCGGTGCAGGCCGCCATCCGCGAGGCGGTCATGGCGCGCCTGGCCCGGCGCTAGAGCGTATGATGGGCTGTTTGTCCCCATCCCCGGCCCCTTTTCCCTCGCCGCGGCGAGAAGGGTTTTCGGGTGGCCGGATCTGTCATTCCGCCGCGCTGAGCAGATAGATCGGCCCCAGCTCGTCCAGCAGCGCGATAAAGCGCCCGTCTGGCGACCAGGTCAGATCGTAGAACCGCGCCGCCGACGGCAGCCCCAGATTCTCGCGGCGTCGCTGGTCGAGGATCTTCCGTTCCGGCGGGACGTCCTCGGTGATGCGCGTGACGTTCCACAGCAGGATATCACGCCCCCCGGCGGGCAGGGTCGCCAGCAGGCGGCCATCTGTCCCAAAGGCGAGACCGGCGCAGCCCGCGGCGTTGAGCGGCAGCCCGCCCAGGAACTCTCCGTCTGCCGCGCGCCAGACTCCCACCACGCCCGACTGCCCGCAGCCTGCCAGCAGCGCCCCATCCGGCGAGAAGGCCAGCGCCCCGGCCAGCGCGTAGTCCGCCGTGCCGAGCGCGACAAGCTGCTCGCCGCTCGCCAGGTCCCACAGCTCCAGCGCATTGGAGCGGGCGACGGCCAGGGTGCGCCCGTCGGGCGAGAAGGCGACGTGCAGCGTCGGATCGTCGCTGCTCAGGTCGTGGAGCAGTTCTCCGCCGGGCAGCGTCCAGACACGCACGCCCCTGTCCGCGCTGGTCGACGCCAGCAGCGCGCCGTCCGGCGAGAAGACCAGCGCCTGGATCACGTCGCTGTGCCCCGGCAGGTCGGCGGCGATCGCCGCGTCCGGCACGCGCCACAGGCGGATGCGCCCGCTCAGCGTGCCAAACGCCAGCAGCGACCGGTCTGGGGACTGCGCCACCAGACCGGCGGGTTCGTCGTGCCCGCCGAAGCTCTCGATCGCCTGCAACTCGCGCGGCGGGCTGAGGTCCATCGACCAGATCTGCGCCTGCCCATCGCGGGCCACCGTGATCAGCGTCTCGTCGCCCGGCCCGAAGAAGACGTAACGCGCCGGGGTCTCGCCGCGCACAAACAGCGGCTCGCCGTTGGCCAGGTTCCAGACGATCACCGTCTGGTCGGCGGAGGCGGTTGCCATGCGCGTGCCGTTGGCGGCGAAGGCAATGCTGTTGACGGTCGCCTGGTGCTGGCGCATCATGCCTGTCAGGCGGGCGCGGGCGAAGCCCTCGACCTGGACCGGCCCGGCGGGACGTTGCCAGGCAACCGGCTCCGGCGTGATGGTGGCGCGTGGTGTGGCGGGTGCCGGGGCGTCCCCGCCGCAGGCGGCCAGCACCGTCCCCACGGCGAGCGCGCCGGCCAGCCGCTGCACGAGCGTTGTCCTCAGCATCTTCACCCCCTGCTCTCGCGGCGCGGGCGGCTACGTGCCGCGCGGCGGCAGCGTCACCTGCGGCTGGACCGGCACGCCGGGAAACAGCGCGTCGAATTCGTCGGCGGGGATGGCGCGGCGGATGGTGGCGCTGCTGAGCGCGTTGGCCGCGCAGATCTCGCCGTAGATCGCGGCGCTGGGGCGCGGTGTTCGCTGCTGCGTGTCCGGATCGCAGGCGAACAGCCCGAAGCGAAAGCGCGGGTCGTAGCCCTCGGCCCACTCGAAGTTGTCGACCAGCGTCCAGTACAGATAGCCGCGCACCGGGTAATTGTGCATGATGGCTTTCCACACGCTGCGCAGGCTGCGCACCAGATGCAGCCGCCGCAGCGCGTCGTCGGGATCGGGCACGCCGTTCTCGGTGATATACAGCGGCTTGCCGGTGGTCTGGCACAGCCATTTGATCTGCTCGAACAACCCTTCCGGCCAGATCTCGCCCACGTCGCCCGGCCCGCGTATCCCGTCGCGCGGGGCGGTCTGGCGCAGAAAAAGCTGGCGCGGCGAAAACGGGTGAAGCGACACCTGGAAGCGGTAGTAATAGTTCAGGCCGATCCAGTCGAGCGTGTCCCGCGCTTCGGGCACGCGGACCCGGCGCCGCAGCAGCCGCAGCTCGCCGGTGGTGATCGCTTCGACAAAAGCGCGGTTGAACACCGAGCGCACCAGCCGCAGCGCGCCGTAGTGCAGCGCGTGCGGAAACGGCGTTTTCAGGCTGAGCTGGTGCTTGGCGAAGCCGACTTCGGCCTCAGGGTCGATCTCTTTGATCGCGTGGTAGGCGGCGGCGTGCCCGCGCAGCAGATGCTCGGCGACGCGGAACATCGCGCCCAGGCTGCGGCGCCCCGGCGGAAAGCGCCCCAGCAAATAGCCCTGCGAGGCGTAGACCATCGGCTCGTTGATGGTGCACCACAGGCGCACGTTTGCGCCCAGCGCCTCGACCACCACCCGCACGAAGCGCGCGAAGCGGTCTACCGTCTGCGGGTTGGTCCAGCCGCCCTGCTCGGCCAGCCAGAGCGGATCGGTAAAATGGTGGAGCGTGACCATCGGTTCCATGCCGCGCGCCCGCAGCGCCGCGATCATGTCCGCGTAAACGGCCAGCGCGCGGTCGTCGAAGCGCCCTTCTTCCGGCTCGATGCGGCTCCACTCAACCGAGAAGCGGTGCGCGTTGTGGTGCAGCTCGGCGGCACGGTCGAAGTCTTCGAGGTAGCGCCCGCCCCACCAATCGCAGGCCAGCCCGTGCGTCTGGTTCTGATAGACGCGCCCGCCGGCCTGCTCCCAGGCATGCCAGGTGTTGTTGGTGTTGCCACCCTCGACCTGGTGCGCCGCCGTCGCCGCGCCCCACAGGAACCCCGCCGGAAATTGCATCGTGAAGTCGACCGTCACCGTTCTGGCACTCCTCTTCGCGGCGCGTCCGGCAGCCGGTCAGCGCTCCGGATCGTTCGGGTGTCCCAGGTAGACCGCGTCAGCCGAGATCTGGCGCGCGCCGGTATCGACGTAGCCCAGGCTCTCCGCCAGGCGGCGCGATGGCTCGTTGTCCTGATCCACCAGATAGATCGGGACGCGCCCGCTGCGCACAACCGTTTCGGTGATGGCCGAGGCGACGCTGCGCCCCCACCCGCGCTGGCGGGCGGCCGGATCGGTCTGCACGTAGATTTCGGCGAAGGCCGGGCTTTGCCAGTTGACCCCCGCGAGCGCCTGCTGCCCGCCGGATTCGATCCGGCAGCGCGGCAGCCCGTCTTCGGCCTGGCTGCACTGCACCAGCACGTTGATCTCCGGCTGGAAGCGCGCAATATCCAGCCGGTAGATGTGCAGAATCTGCTCGTTGGCGATCTGCAAGCTGCCCCCCACCAGCGGGAACTGGTTGAGGCTGGCGAACAGGATATACGGGCGGCCCGGCTGGAGCAGATCGGCCAGCAGCCCGGCGGCGACCTCAGCGCTGCGGCAGCGCAGCGTCACCAGCGGGCGGAAGAGGTCGATGCCGGTCTGGAAGCGCCCGGCGAACCCCAGCACGCGCCCGGCGGCATCCGTCCGCGTGACCAGCGTCGAGCGGGCGGCGGGGTGGAAGAGCGCGTAATAGGCGGTCGGCGCGTCCGACGGGCTGCTGTCATCGAGAAGCTGACGGATCAGGCGGCGCTGGTCGTGAATGGTGGCGGGCTGGCTCACGGGGCATCCGGCCGCAGGGCTAGGGATACAGGCGGTTGAGCATCCGCGCGTAGGGGATCGTCTCCCGGATGTGCGGCAGGCCGCAGATCCAGGCGACGGTGCGCTCCACACCCAGGCCAAACCCGGCGTGCGGCACGCTGCCATAGCGGCGCAGCGACAGATACCACGCGTAGTTGTCGGGGTTGATCCCGATCTCGTCGATGCGCTGCTTGAGCAGGTCCGCGTCCCAGATGCGCTCGCTGCCGCCGGTGATCTCGCCGTAGCCTTCCGGCGCGAGCAGATCCACGCTGCGGCAGACCTCGGGACGCCCCTCGACCGGCTGCATGTAGAACGCTTTGGCCGCGGTCGGGTAGTGATAGACGAACACAGGCCGGTCGAACATCTCGGCCAGGGCGGTTTCGTGCGGCGAGCCGAAGTCGTCCCCCCACGTGATCGCCAGCTCGGCTTTGCGCTCGGGGTCGTCGGTTTCGCCGGCCAGACGGTTGAGACGCTCGACGGCCTCGTCGTAGCTGATGCGCGCGAACGGCGGCCGGACGGCCTCGAGACGGGCCGTGTCGCGCTCCAGGATCTCCAGCTCGGCGCGGTGTTTCGCCAGCACATCCTGCACGATCGCGCTGACGAACTCTTCTTCCATCGCCATCAGGTCTTCCAGCGAAAAGAACGCCATCTCCGGCTCGACCATCCAGAACTCCATCAGGTGGCGGCGCGTCTTCGATTTCTCGGCGCGGAAGGTCGGGCCGAAGCAGTAGACCTTGCCGAACGAGGCCATGTTGGCTTCGTTGTAAAGCTGGCCGGTCTGGGCCAGGTACGCCGGCTCGCCGAAGTAATCGATCTCGAACAGGGTGGTCGTGTTCTCTCCGGCAGCCGGGGTCAGGATCGGCGTATCGACCAGCAGATAGCCGTGCTCATCCAGCCAGTTACGGATCGAGCGGATAATCGTGGCCCGGATGCGCAGGATCGCCCACTGGCGCAGCGACCGCACCCACAGATGGCGGTGATCCATCAGGAACTCGACGCCGTGCTCTTTGGGCTGGATCGGGTACTCGTCGGCGAGCTGGATGACGTCCAGATGCGTGATCCCGATCTCAAACCCGCCGGGCGTGCCGGGCGCGCGCTCGTCGGCGCGGACAGTGCCGGTCACGATCACCGAAGATTCTTGCGTCAGGTTGGTGATGGTCTCGAAAACGCCGGGGTCGAGTTCTTTCTTGAAGGCGACGCACTGCGCGATCCCGGTCCCGTCGCGCACCAGAAGAAACTGCAGCCGGCCTTTGTCTGTGCGGTTGTACACCCAGCCCCGCACCATGACTTCCTGGCCGGCATGCTGCGCAATGTCAGCGATCTGAATGAGCGTTGCCACGTAGCTTCCCTTTTCGTGTATGCTATAATTTGAAATGAGTTAGAGCGTATTCTAGCCTGCGGTCCAGAGGCGGTCAAGGACACCCCTCGCCGGAGACGCGCCGGGGCCGCGGCATCCGGTCTGGGCGCCGAAGGCGCCCAGGCGGGCCATGTGAGCTGTCAATGCACTCAGGGGGTCTGGCGTAATGGAATGAGTCTTTGCACTGTGGCTTGAAGGAGGTTGGATGTATGGCAGGGCAGCGACCGAGTTTCTTAGAAGCTGAACTGAGGACCACCGACACCAAGCGGCACTGGTCCCCATCCTCGCAGCACTACGCCCCGGCGGATGTCTTGCTTGGTTTTCTTGCGGATGGCTGGGAACTCAGCCCGGTCATTGGCCTGGAAGAGCACTGGCACGCGGGCGTGCGCCGGGTCGATGTCTATCATTTTGAGCTGACCAAAGGCGATCGCACCATGGTGGTGCCGGTGCACAGCAACCCCATCATTCGCCGCCTGATTGAAGAGCGCGGGCTGAAGATCGTGATGCTCCCCCGCGAGACGGCGGCTGTGGGTGCGGAAGCGGCGCGCGCAGACTGAGCGCCGCGTGGCTTCGCCGAAAAACTGATATTGGACGATAGAACCCGACCGTCGAGAAACCTTGCTGAACTTTAAGGAAAACTGCTTATCGAGGGGGCGCAAATCCGGCATGGGGCCGGATTTGTTGTTTGTGCGGCATGCTCAGCCCGCCTGGACGCCGCGCGTCGCCCAGCGACGCAGCCGCCCCGGCAGCAGCGGCGCGAGGCGCGCCATCTCGTCGGGCCGGAATGGCCGCAGCGCGATCAGCACCCCGCCGTAGACCACCGGCGCGATCAGCAGCCCGGCCAGCGGCGCGACCGGCCACAGCAGCACCAACACGCTCCCCAGCACCAGTCC
>DYGX01000017.1:0-289 GCA_020724465.1 Thermoflexus sp. | reverse complement strand
ACCAGCCCGGCCAGCGCCGGGCGCCACAGCGCGTAGCGCCAGCCCATCCCGCCCAGTTCCTGGCGGATGATCCAGTAGAAGGCCAGCATCAGCACCAGCTCCGAGAAGATGGTGACGACCGCCGCCGCGCGATAGCTGTAGATCGGCAGGAAGATCAGGTTGCTCGTCAGGTTGAAGGCCACCCCCGCGACGAAGGCCAGCGTCAGCGTGCGCTGCCGGTCGAGCGCGACGATCACGTAGTTGGTCACGCTGTTGATCCAGCCGATGGGGATGCTCCAGATCATGATCT
>DYGX01000007.1 GCA_020724465.1 Thermoflexus sp. | reverse complement strand
TCGTCCCCACATTCACATGCGGCTTCGTTCGCTCGAACTTGCCCTTGCTCATGCTCTATCGAATCCTCCTGAATGATCCTAGCAGGGATGTCTAGTGCACCCTCTAACGAAATGGTGAGCCTACGATGGGATTCGAACCCATGACCTCGCCCTTACCAAGGGCGTGCTCTGCCGACTGAGCTACGTAGGCACAATTCCAAGCCGGAGCTTGAATGGTGGGCCAGGTAGGACTCGAACCTACGAAGGCTTCTGCCAGCGGATTTACAGTCCGCCCCCTTTGCCGCTCGGGACACTGACCCATCTACATTTGTTAAGGCTTCTTCGTGCTCACCGGGCGCACCCTGAGGGGATGCTCTCCCCAGAGCCGACGATGGGACTTGAACCCATAACCGAGCGCTTACAAGGCGCTTGCTCTGCCGTATTGAGCTACGTCGGCATGGTGTTAGGATTTTACCATGTCCCGGGCGACGGCTCAAGGGTGAGAGTGCCTCAGCTTAAGACGACGGGATTCTAGCCGAGGGGTAGCGCTTTGTCAATGGTGATCGCGCGCGGGCGCGTGCCAGCCGCCTTTACCGGCCCGGCTACACTCGATGCTACAATCTGGGTCGAACAAACCCTGGACCATCCACACACCGGCGGTGCAGCGCCGCCGCACGAGGATTGAGAGACGACACCATGACACTGCTTCACGGTTTCGAGCTGATCAGCGATCGCCACGTGGCGGAACTCAACACGCGCGCTCGTTTGTGGCGTCATGTGCGCAGCGGGGCGCAGCTTCTTTCGCTGGAAAATGACGACGAGAACAAGGTCTTTGGCATCACCTTCGCCACCCCGCCCGCCGATTCGACCGGTATCGCGCACATCATGGAGCACTCGGTCTTGTGCGGCTCGCGCAAGTACCCGGTTAAGGAGCCGTTTGTCGAGCTGCTCAAAGGCTCGCTGAAGACGTTCCTGAACGCGATGACCTTCTCGGACAAGACCACCTATCCGGTCGCCAGCCAGAACGTGAAAGACCTGTATAACCTGGCGGATGTGTATCTGGACGCGGTGTTCTACCCGCGCCTGACCCCCTACACGCTCAAGCAGGAAGGCTGGCACTACGAGCTGGAAAGCCCCGACAGCCCGCTGACGTATAAAGGCGTGGTCTTCAACGAGATGAAAGGCGCCTATTCGGACCCCGAGGGGTTGCTCTACCGCCGCATCGAACAGGCCCTCTTTCCGGACACAATCTACGGCGTGGATTCGGGCGGCGACCCGGCGGAGATCCCAAACCTGACCTACGAGCAGTTTATCGCCTTTCACCGGCGCTACTATCACCCGTCCAACGCGCTGATCTTCTTCTACGGCGACGACGACCCGGAAGAACGCCTGCGCTTTCTCGATAGCTATCTCAAAGACTTCGAGCGGCAGGAAATTCCGATCGCGATTGAGCGCCAGCCGCCCTTCCCGGAGCCGCGCCGCACGGTCTACCCGTACGCGGCGGGCGACGGCGACGAGCGCGCGATGGTCACGGCCAACTGGGTGGTGGGGGATGTGCTCGACAGCGAGGACGTGCTGGCGCTGAGCATCCTGACACACATCCTGATCGGCACGCCGGCCTCGCCGCTGCGCAAGGCGCTGATCGACTCCGGGCTGGGCGAAGACTTGGTCGGCGTGGGGCTGGAAGTGGATACGCGCCAGGTCTATTTCTCGACTGGCCTGAAGGGCGTCGCGCGGGAGAACGTCGACCGGGTCGAGGCGCTGATCCTCGACACTTTGCGGGCGCTGGCCGACGAGGGCATCGATCCGGAGATGATCGAGGCATCCATCAACACGACCGAGTTCGCCCTGCGCGAAAACAACACCGGCGCCTACCCGCGCGGGCTGGTGCTGATGATCCGCGCGCTGCGCACCTGGCTGCACGGCGGCGATCCGCTGGAGCCGCTGGCATTCGAAAAACCGCTGGCCGCGCTCAAAGCGCGGCTGGCCGCCGAACCGCGCTTGTTCGAGCAGATGATTCGCGACAGGCTGCTGAATAACCCGCATCGCAACACGGTGATCATGGAGCCGGATCCGGCCCTGGGGGCGCAGCTCGAAGCGCAGGAAGCCGCCCGCCTGGCCGAAGAGCGCGCCCGGATGACGGACGAGGACCTGCGCCGGGTATTCGAGGAGATGCAGACACTCAAAGCCATGCAAGAAGCGCCCGATCCGCCCGAAGCGCTCGCCACCATCCCCAGCCTGACGCTCGACGACCTCGATCGCAAGATTAAGACCATTCCCTGCGAAGCGCTGACGCTGGCCGACACCACGCTGCTCTATCACGATCTGTTCACCAACGGCATCGTCTATCTGGATCTCGGGTTCGATCTCGACGCGTTGCCGCAGGATTACCTGCCCTACGTCGGCCTGTTCGGGCGGGCGTTGCTGGAGATGGGAATCGCCACGCAGGATTACGTCAAGCTGGCGCAGCGCATCGGGCGCAAGACAGGTGGGATCCACCCGACGACCTTCACCTCGGCGCTGCCCCACGACGCGCAGGGCACGGCCTGGTTGTTCCTGCGCGGCAAGGCGACCGTCGAGAACACGGGGGAGTTGCTGGACATCCTGCGGGATGTGCTGCTGACCGCCCGCCTGGACAACCGCGACCGCTTCCGCCAGATCGTGCTGGAAGAAAAAGCCGAGGCGGAAGCCAGTCTGGTCCCGGCGGGTCACGCGACGGTCGCCAGCCGTCTCAAGGCGCGCTTCAGCACGGCGGACTGGGCCGCCGAGCAGATCGGCGGGCTGGACTACCTCTTCTTCCTGCGGCGGCTCGCCGGACAGATCGAGCAGGATTGGCCGTCCGTCCAGGCCACGCTCGAAGCGATGCGCGAGGCGTTGCTCAACCGTCGCGCCATGATCGCCAATATCACTCTGGACCGCGCCGGGTGGCAGGCCGTCCAGCCGGCGGTGGAAGCGTTCCTGGGCGACCTGCCGGCAGCGGAACGCGCGCGCCACGCCTGGCAGGCTCCGGCGCTGCCACGCGGCGAGGGGCTGGTGCTCCCCGCGCAGGTGAACTACGTGGGCAAAGCCGGTAATCTGTACGACCTGGGCTACACGCTGGACGGCTCGGCGCTGGTCATCGAGAATTTCCTGCGGGCAACCTGGCTGTGGGAACGCGTGCGGGTGCACGGGGGTGCGTACGGCGGCTTCTGCCTGTTCGACCGCTATTCGGGCGTGTTCGGCTACGTCTCGTACCGCGACCCGAACCTGCTTGACACGCTCAACGTTTACGACCAGACCGGCCGCTTCCTGCGCGAGCTGGATCTGAGCCGGGATGAGCTGGTCAAGAGCATTATCGGGACGATCGGCAACATGGACGCCTACCAGCTCCCGGATGCCAAAGGCTTTACCTCGCTGGTGCGCTATCTGCGCGGCGAGACGGACGAGCAGCGCCAGCGCCTGCGCGACGAGGTGCTGGACACCACGCTCGACGACTTCCGGCGTTTCGGCGAGGTGCTGGACGAACTGGCGCAGACCGGCCAGGTCGTGGTGTTGGGCGGGCAGGATGCCATCGAGCGGGCCAACGCCGAGCGCGGCGGCTTCCTGCAGGTGATCAAAGTGCTCTAGCGGCGGCTTCACGCGGCCGGACAGCCGGGGCGGTACGCACCACCGCCCCGGCTCCGTTTTGAAGACCCGCGCCCCGTGCTATAATCCAACCGCGATTCAATTCCAGGCGCTGCCCTGTCGGGCGGGCGCGCCGCCCGAAAATGCTTGCGCGTTACTATTCTTGTAAGGACAAAACCGTCATGGACTTCACCCTCTCTGAGGAGCACTTGATGGCTCAGCAGATGGTGCGCGACTTCGCCCAGAAGGAGATCGCACCCACCATCAAGGATTGGGATCGCCGCCACGAGACCAACCCCGCCGTCCTGCCCCGTATGGCCGAGCTGGGAATTCTGGGCATCAATATCCCTGTGCGCTATGGCGGCCAGGGCTTCGACTACATCACGCTGGCGCTGGTGTGCGAGGAGCTGGAGCGCGTCGACACCAGCCTGCGCGTGATCATGTCGGTTCACATGGGGCTCAACAGCATGGCTCTGCTGCAATGGGGCACCGAGGAGCAGAAGCAGCGCTTCCTGGTTCCCCAGGCGCGAGGCGAGAAGTACGCCGCCTATGCGCTGACCGAGCCGGACGCGGGCAGCGACCCCGTCCGTCTGCGCTCGACGGCGCGCCGCGAAAGCGACGTGTACATCCTTAACGGCGAGAAAATGTGGATCAGTCTGGCGACCAAAGCGCACAACATCCTGGTTTTCGCCAAGACCGATCCGCATGCCGAGCCGGCGCACAAGGGCATCACGGCGTTCATGATCACGCGCGATATGAAAGGCGTGACCACTGGCGACATTCACGGCAAGCTGGGCGTGCGCGCCGGCTCCACCGGCTGGATCGCCATGCAGGACGTCGAGGTGCCGGTCGAGAACCGGATCGGCGAAGAAGGCGAGGGGTTCTATATCGCCATGAGCTGCTTGGATAACGGGCGCTACACCGTCGGCGCGGGAGCCGTCGGGCTGATCCGCGCCTGCCTGGAAGACAGCGTGAGATACGCCAACGAGCGCGTCACGTTCGGGCAGAAGATCGGTCACCACCAGCTGATCAAGCAGAAGATCGCCTATATGCAGCAGTGGTACGATGCCGCCAGGCTGCTGGTTCTGCGCGCCGGGTGGATGAAGAACATGGGCCAGCGCAACACGCGCGAGACCGCGGTCGCCAAGTGGTTTGCCACGGATATGAGCGTCAAGGCGGCGCTGGAAGCCGTCCAGATCCACGGCGCGTATGGCTTCAGCGACGAGTACGACGTCGAGCGTTATCTGCGCAACGCCAAGGGCGCGGTCATCTACGAAGGGTCCAGCGAAATCCAGCAGCTTATCCAGGCGGACTACGCGCTGGGCTATCGCAAGGATCGCCCGCTGCGCTGCGAGCTGCCCGCCTACGATCCGGAGTTCTGGCAGAACGAGGGATAAACGGCGGCCAGCATCTTTTACCTGTACTTAGCTGCTTTTTGTTTGTCGTCAAGGAGGTTTGAAATTGCACGTCGTGGTGGTCACTAAGAACACGCCCGACACCGCCGCTACGGTGACGGTCAAGGGCGACGGAACGATCGACTGGGGCGACAGCCTGGTTGTCAACCCGTGGGACGAATACGCCATTACCGAAGCCGTCCTGCTCAAAGAGGCTCACAGCGGCAAGGCGACCGTCCTGACGGTGGGCACGGACGAGCACCAGGAAGCTCTGAAGCATGGCCTGGCGATCGGCTGCGACCAGGCGATCCGCGTCTGGGACGGCGCGCTGGACGGCTGCGACAGCCTGGGCTACGCCGAGGCGGTGGCGGCGGCCATCCGCAAGCTGGGCGATGTAGACCTGGTTATTTTCGGGCGCGAGCTGGCCGACATCGCCACCGATCAGCACGTCTATCAGGTGGCGCGCAAGCTCGGCTGGACGATGCTAGGCTACGTCGCGAAGATCCAGGCGCTTGACGTCGCCGCCCGATCGATCACGGTCAACCGCCTGACCGAGTACGGCACGCAGACCGTGCGCAGCACGCTGCCGGCTGTGATCAGCGTGGTGAAGGACATCAACGAGCCGAAGTACCCGACGTTCATCGGCATCCGCAAGGCCGCCAAAGCCGAGATTCCGGTCTGGAGCGCGGCGGACCTCGGTCTGGACGCGGCGGCGCTGCAACCGCGCACGCAGCAGCTTCGCTATCAAGAGCTGCCCAAGCGCGAGGGCACGGTTGAGATCATCGAGGGCGCAACCGCGCAGGAGAAAGCGGCCAAGCTGATCGACAGGCTGATCGAGGAGAAAGTGCTATGAGCCAGGGCGTGCTGGTCTGGGTAGAGCAGTTCAAGGGCAAGCCGCAGGCTGCGTCGTGGGAGGCGCTCGGTCAGGCGCGCACGCTGGCGGGCGGCGGTCCGGTGACGGCGGCTGTCTTCGGGCAGGGCGTCGAGACGGTGGCGCAGGAAGCGATCCGGCGCGGCGCGGATCGCGTGCTGGTGGCGGACGACGCGACGCTGGCCGACTACCGCTTCGAGCCGTTCGTCGCGCTGCTAGCGCAGATCGTGCGGGAGCACCAGCCGGCGATCGTGCTGGCCGCGGCCACCATTGCCGGGCGCGAGGTGCTGGCCGGAGCGGCAGCAGAAATCGGCGCCGGGCTGTTGACCGACGTCACCGATCTGTCGCTGGAAGGCGGCAAGCTCCAGGCGGTGCGCCCGGTTCTGGGCGGCAAGGTGCTCAGCGTGGAAGCGATCACGGGCGACGGCCCGCAGTTTGCGACGCTGCGCCCGCGTGCCTTCCCCGCGCCGGAGCCGGATCCATCTCGCAGCGGCGAGATCGTTGCGGTCGCGCCCGTGCTGGCCGAGGACGCGATCGCCTCGAAGGTTGAGGCTATGCAGGAAGTGACGGGCACCATCAGCCTGACCGACGCGACGATCATCGTCTCCGGCGGGCGCGGCGTGGGCGGCCCGGAAGGCTTTGACCCGGTGCGCGAGCTGGCCGAGGCGCTTGGCGGGGCGGTGGGCGCCAGCCGCGCGGCGGTCGATGCTGGCTGGATTCCCTACGAGCATCAGGTCGGACAGACCGGCAAAGTCGTTTCGCCAGATCTCTACATTGCGGCGGGCATCTCCGGCGCGATCCAGCACCAGGCCGGGATGCGCACCGCCAAGGTGATCGTCGCCATTAACAAGGACCCCGAAGCGCCGATCTTCAAGCTGGCGCGCTACGGCATCGTGGGCGATCTGTTCGAGGTGCTGCCCGCGCTGACGGCGGAAGTCCGCAAGCGGCTCGGCTGAGCGGCTCGCCTGCGGCGATGATGGTGAGCAGGTCTCCGCAGGGGGACCTGTTTTGTTGGGTGCGAGGAGCGACGGGCCATGACACAGGAACGGATTTCGCTGCTGGATGGCAGGCGCATCGTGCTGGGCGTGACCGGCAGTATCGCAGCCTACAAGGCCGCCGATCTGGCGAGCAAGCTGACCCAGGCGGGCGCGCGGGTCGATACCATCCTGACCGGCGCGGCACAGCGGTTCGTCACACCGCTGACCTTCCAGGCGCTCACCGGGCGCCCGGCTTACACGTCGATGTGGGAGTCCGCCGAGGGGCTGCCGGTGCATATCGCGCATATCGGCCTGGGCGAAGGCGCCGACCTGATGATCGTCGCCCCCGCGACGGCGCACACGATCGCCCGGCTGGCGCACGGCCTGGCCGACGATCTGCTGGCGGTGACGGCGCTGGCGGCGCGCTGCCCGCTGATTGTCGCTCCCGCGATGGACGGCGGCATGTACGCCCACCCGGCGACGCAGGCCAATCTGACGGTGCTGGTGGCGCGTGGTGTGTACGTGATCGCGCCGGACGAAGGACGCTTCGCCTCTGGGCTGGAAGGGCGGGGCCGCCTGCCAGAGGTGCCCGTCTTGCTGGGGCATATCCGCCGGGTGCTGGGGCGCGGGGGTCCGCTGAGCGGGCGGCAGGTGATCGTGACAGCCGGGGGCACGCGCGAGCGGCTCGACCCGGTGCGCCATCTGACCAACCGCTCCAGCGGCAAGCAGGGCTACGCGCTGGCTCAGGCGGCGCTCGACGCCGGGGCGGACGTCGTGCTGATCAGCGCGGCACAGCATCTGGCGCCGCCGGTCGGCGCGCAGGTGATCCCGGTCGAGTCGGCAGAGGAGATGCGGGCGGCGGTGCTGGACGCGGCGGACGCAGCGGACGCGTTGATCATGGCGGCGGCGGTGGCGGATTTCAAGCCCGCGCAGGCTGCCGCGCAGAAGATCAAAAAGGGCGACGCTCCGGGCGCAACGCTGACGCTCACTCTGGCGCGCACGCCCGATATTCTGCTGGACGTCAAAGCGCGCCGGGCGCAGACCGGGCGCCCGCGTGTGGTGATCGGCTTCGCGGCAGAGACCGAAAATCTGCTGGCGAACGCGCGGGAGAAGCTGGCGCGCAAGGGCCTTGATCTGATCGTCGCCAACGACATCAGCGCGCCCGATGCCGGGTTCGAGGTGGACACTAACCGCGTCACGTTGCTCGACGCGCAGGGCGGGCAGCAGCCTTACGAGCTGGCGAGCAAAGCCGCCGTGGCCGAGATCGTGGTCGGCTGGCTGGTGCGTTTTTTAGCGAAGAGCAGCTAAGAACAGCTAAGAACAGCTAAGAACAGCTAAGAACAGCTAAGAACAGCAAAGAACAGCAAAGAGCAGCGAAGAACAGCGGAATACAGCGGGTGCTTTAGCTGCTTTTAGCTGCTTTTAGCTGTCTTTAGCTGCCTTTAGCTGTCTTTAGCTGCTTTTAGCTATTCCGCAGCGCGATCAGGCGCAGGCCGTCAAGCGTCAGCCACGGCTCGATCTCGTCGAAGCAGTCCGTGTGCGGACCCAGCACGCTCGACAGGCCGCCCGTGGCGATCACCCGCGCTGTGCCCAGCTCGCGCTTGATGCGCGTCACCAGCCCCTCGACCATAGCCAGATGCCCCAGCACCAGCCCGGCCTGCATGGCGTGGATCGTGTTGCGCCCGATCACCGAAGGCGGCGGGATCAGCTCGATCTGCGGGAGCTGCGCCGTGTGCCCGACCAGCGCATCGGCGGTGGTATTCAGCCCGGCGGCGATCGCCACGCCGCGCAGCTCGCCCGGCTCGGCGACTGCGGTGAATGTCGTCGCCGTGCCGAAATCGATCACAATGCAGTTGCCCCGCGCGCGCTCGTATCCCGCTACGGCGTTGGCGATCAGATCGCTGCCGACGCGCTCCGGCTGGTCGGTGACGATCCGGATGCCGAGATCGAGCGCAGCGCTGACCACCACCGGCGCGTGCCCGGTGCGGCTGGCAACCATCTCGGCAATCCCGCGCGTGAGTGGGGGAACCACGCTGCTCAGCACCGATTGGTCGATGTCGCGCAGGGCCAGCCCGGCTTCGCTGAGGAAATCGCGGAAGAGCACGGCGTATTCGTCCGGCATGCGCTTGCGGACCGTCTGCACCCGCCAGTGGTGCGACCATGTTTCTCCGTTGTGCACGCCAAATACAATGTTCGTGTTGCCGATGTCGATCGCCAGCAGCATGGGCGCGTTATCCCTCATCTTTCCACACTTTCCCAAGAACCCGGTACGATTATAGGGATTGTTTGTGATAGTGTGCGAAAAGTCCGGCTTGTCGTTTGCCGGCGAGAGAGAAGGGACGATGACCGATACGACCAATACCAATACGACGCTGACGGCCATTCCGGGGATCCGGGTCGGGCATGCTCACAATCTCGACGGGCCAACCGGCTGCACGGTGGTGCTGTGCCCCCCGAACACGGTCGGCGGGGTGGACCAGCGCGGGGGCGCGCCCGGCACGCGCGAAACGGACCTGCTGCGCCCGATGCACCTGGTGCAGCATGTCGACGCGGTTCTTCTGTCCGGCGGGAGTGCCTTTGGCCTGGACGCCGCCGCCGGTGTGATGCGCTGGCTGGAAGAGCGGGGCGTTGGGTATGACACGCGCGTGGCAAAGGTGCCCATCGTGCCCGCCGCGATCATCTTCGATCTGGATGTCGGCAGCGCCGCGATCCGGCCCGACGCGGAATTCGGCTACCGCGCCTGCCAGGCGGCCAGCTCCGAGCCGGTCGCTGAGGGGTGTGTCGGCGCGGGGGCCGGGGCGCGGATCGGCATGGCGATGGGGCCGCTGCTGGCGACCAAATCCGGTCTGGGCAGCGCGGTGATCGATCTGGGCGACGGGCTGCTGGTCGGCGCGCTGATGGTGGTCAACGCTGCCGGGGACGTGATCGCCGAAGATGGGACGATCCTGGCGGGGATGCGCCAGACGCCGGATAGCGAGGCGTTCTTTGGGGCGCTCAACTTGCTGCGCGCCGCGTCGGCGCTTGTGCTGCCGGAAGGCGTGACCTCGAACACGGTGATCGGCGTGGTGGCAACCACCGCGCAGCTCACCAAAGAGGAAGCGAATAAGATGGCACAAATGGCCCACGACGGGCTGGCCCGCGCCATTCGCCCCTCGCACACGCTGCACGATGGCGACACCATCTTCGCGCTGGCGACGGGCACGGCTGGCCGGGCCAATATCAGCGCGATTGGGGCCTTCGCCGCGGAAGCCACCAGCCAGGCGATTCGCCGCGCCGTTCTCACCGCGACGCCGCTGGCCGGTCTGCCCGCTGCCATGCCGCCTGCCGCGCTGCCGCCGGACGCCGAAAAGTGAGCAGCGGGCTGGCCGGGGCATCCCGTAATGTGATAGCGGCGCATCTACCGGTTTCGTGGACAGGATCTTTTTCCCATCTTGACAAACGTTTCGAGGGCGTGATACACTGTCCTCTAGCCTACGAAAGGAGTGGAAGGCGCAATGCCCAACTACATCGTACTTCTTAGTACTGTTCGTATTCGTCGCGGCGCCGATATGTTCGCGCCCGTGCCTTGTCGCATTGCGCCTGTTCGCTGGTAGGCGATCACTGACCTGATCAATCCAGCCGCGGGCGCAGCGCCCGCGGTTTTTTGTTGCAGCACGCTCCGATCCGGAGTCTGCGCACCCGAAGCCGTGGGCACCCAGCTCGCGGCTTTTTCTTTCAGCCGCCAACCCGAAGGACATGAGAAGACGCAACCGTATGAGGACTGCAGCAATGTCAACAAAGATCGACCAGGTAAGCACGAGCAAGAGGACAACGTCGACGCACCTGCGAATTGCTCCCGGCGAGCCGGCCCTGGTGGTTGACAGGGTCTACAAGCGCTTCAACGTGGCGTCCGAGCCGTGGTGGCGGCGGGTGCTGCCGCTGGGGCGGGCGCAGAACGGAACCGAAGCACCGGCCAACGGCAACGGGCACGCGCCCAAGGCGCGGCGCGGCAAGGAACTGGTAACCGCGGTCAACGACGTTTCCTTCACCGTTGAGCGGCGCGAGATCTTTGGCGTGCTTGGTCCGAACGGCTCTGGTAAATCGACACTGATCCGCCTGCTTTCGACCTTGCTTGTGCCGGACGACGGGCACATCCGGGTCTTCGGGTTCGATGTGGTGAAGGACGAGATGCAAGTCAAGCGGCTGATCAACCGCGTGTCGGTGGAAGCGGCCTTCTTCAAGAAGCTCAGCCCGCGCGAGAACCTGCTCTACGGGGCGCGCCTGTACGGCGTCTCCGGCAAGGAAGCGGATCGCAAGGCGCGCGAGATCCTCAAGCGCCTGGGGCTGAAGGAAAGCAGCTACACCGCGCCGATGGAAGACATGAGCCGCGGCATGCAGCAGAAGGTGGCCATCGCGCGGGCGTTCCTGACGCAGCCGGTGCTCCTGCTGCTGGACGAGCCGACGACCGGCCTCGACCCGCGCTCCAAGCTCGAAGTGCAGTCGTTCGTCAACGAACTGCGCGACGTGCACGACGCGACGATCCTGATCACCACGCACGATATGAACGAGGCCGACGCGCTCTGCGACCGCATCGCGATCCTCGACGACGGGAAGATCGTGGCGCTCGACACGCCGGAAAACCTCAAGAAGCTGGTGGGGCGCAACGGCCACGAGCCGACACTTGAGGACGTGTTTATGGAGCTCACCGGCAAAGAGCTGGTGGAAAAAGACGACGTCGAAGACTACCAGCCTGAGAAGATCCTGGCCGGTTGAGAGGGGGAATGACGATGATCAAGGGTCTGCAAATCGAGGCGCGTCAATCCTACGCGTTTGTGGCGCGCAACTTCAATCTCGTGAAACGCTACTGGGGATGGGAAGTCGTCTGGCTGGCCTACTCAATCGCCAACGCGCTGTCGGTGACCTTCATCGGGGCGGGCGCCGGGGTGATCACCGGGCAGACGGACATCAACACGAACTTCCTGATCACCTACCTGCTGATCGGTACGCTGGTGTGGCACTTTCTGTCCGGCATCTTCAACGTCATCAGCGAGATGATCGCCTGGGAGCGCTGGGAAGGCACGATCGAGTACACGCTCATGGCGCCGACGCGCCGCTACACCCAGATCTTCGGGCAGGCCGCGTTCGCGGTGGTCTATATCCTGCTCTTCACCGCGACGATTGGCCTGGTGGTCTCGAGCTTCTTCGATCTGGACTTCAGCGACGCCGATCTGCCCGGCGCGGTGATTATCTTGCTGGCGGGCAGCCTGTCGTTCGTCGGGATCGGAGTTGTGGCGTCCATCCTGCCGCTGCTCTATCCGGAGCGCGGCGCCCAGATGACCAACATCGTGCAGGCGCTCTTCCTGCTGGTCTCGGGGGTCTACTATCCGGTGAGCGTGCTGCCGGAGTGGCTTCAGACGGTCTCGAAGATCTCGCCGGCGACCTATGTGCTGGCTGGCATGCGCGCCGCGCTGCTGCCCGGCACATCCGATCAGTCTCTGATGAGCTACGTCTGGCCCCTACTGCTGATGGGGGTAGTGATGCTCCCGCTGGGCATCTACCTGTTCCAGCGTGCGGAGCGGTACACCAAGCGCACGGGCAAGCTGAAGCGGAACGGCTAAAGCGCAGCAAGCCCGCCGCGCCTGGGGAAAGGGTCTAGCCGTGAACGCCATCACGATAGACAACCAGGCCTGGGTCCGGCATCAGGCGGCCAGATGGGTTCGCCGGATGTTGCAGGGTGAAGCACCAGGCGCATGGGCACACAACACGGAAGCGGAAGTCCAGTTCGCCGTCACACAGCTCCGTCTGCGGCCGGGCGACCGGGTCCTCGACCTGGCGTGCGGCTGGGGACGCCATAGCCTCGAGCTGGCCTCGTATGGGTTGAACGTCTTCGGGCTGGACCTGTCTCACGAACTGCTGGCGCTGGCGCGCTACCAGGCGCGGCGGCGCGGTCTGAAGGTCAACTGGGTGGAAGCGGATGTCGCGCATCTGCCGCTGCGCGGTGAGTTCGACGCCGTGGCCCAGTTCTGCGGCAACCTGATCACCTGGTTCGCCGGGCGCGACGAAACGCTGGCCGCGCTGAGCCGGGTGGCGAGCCTGCTGCGGCCGGGCGGGCGCCTGCTCTTCGGGACGGACGACTGGCGCCCGGAGCTGCCGGGTCGCTCGCAGCACTGGGACGAGTGGAACGGCGGCGCGGCGATCTACCGCCACCGCTTCGACGCGCGGCGCCGTATGGCCGAGGTGCAGATGGTGGTCTTCGGCCCCGGCCACGCGCGCGAGGAATTCTGGCGCAAGACGTGGTGGCCGTCGCACTGCGAGATGGAAGCGCTGTTCGAGCAGGCCGGGCTGGTGGTCTGCGGGCGCTACAACGCCTTCGCGGACGAGCCATACGACCCGGCGCAGGCGGGCCTGGTCTACGTGCTGGAGCGGCGCGGCGGCTAGCCCGGCCAGCGCGCGGCGCAGCACCGGAACGCTGCAACACGCAGGGCGCACGCCGATCGGCGCGCGCCCTGTTGTTTTTCCGGTTCCCTCAGCCCGATGGTGCTCAGGCGGGCGGGGTGGCTTCTTCGAAGAATTCTGGCGTGGGGACGCGCAGCTCCTGCACGGCGCGGCGGGTCATCCAGTCGTCCAGCGAGACGCAGATCTCCGCGCCCAGCAGGATGATGATCCCGGTCAGGTAGGCCCAGAACATCAGCACGATCATCGTGGCGACCGAGCCATAGACCAGGTTGTACGACGCCAGATTGTCGAGATACCAGGTGAAAACCCGTTTGGCGATCTCCCACAGCCCACCGGCGATGAACGCCGCGACCCAGATCGCGTCCCACCGCACGCGCTGGCGCGGCACGTAGCGGTACAGAAACGCGAAGATCGCCACGCTGAGGCTGAAGGGGATGATAAACGCCCCCATCGAGATCCACGACCCGCGCTGGTAGAAAAACAGAAAATCGAGCAGGACGAAGATCACGGTGGCGGCCAGCGAGGCGATGAGCAGGATCGCCAGCGCGATCATCATCATCAGGCCGATCAGGCGCTGGTGCCAGGTGTTGCGCGGGTTTTCGTCGCGGAAGGTGCGGCTCAGCGCCGAAGAGAGGCTGGAGAACATCCCCAGCGACGACCACGTCAGCGAGATGGCGGCGACCAGCCCGAACGAGCCGCGCTGCTGGAGCGCCTCGGCGATGTTTTCCTGCAGGAAGTTCGCAGTGTTGGCCGGCAGGAACAGGCGCAGCACGCCGTCGATCTGGTTGCGCGCCGCCGCCGGGCCAAGCAGCGTCCCGATCACGATAATCACCAGCAGCAACAGCGGGAACAGGGAGAAGATGGCGTAATACGACAGCGCCGCCGCCTCGCGCGTGCCGTGCTTCGAGAAACGGACGATGGCCTGCCACAGATGAGACAGCAGGCCGTCGGACATCGCATTGGCGAGGATCCACCAGCGCTGGTAGAAGCGCAGCCCTGGGGACGGCGTTTTTTTGCTGGCTGGCTGCTTTGCCATGTTTACACTCGTGTCTCAACCCTTGTGGTATGATTGTACACGAACTGAGCCAGCGGTGGGATTCCGTGCCGATGATACGCGCGATCATTTTTGGCTTTGCCGGGGTGCTGCTGCGCGCCGATGACCGTGGCGCGCGCGCCGCGCTCGACGCGCAGCTTGGCCTGCCGCCCGGCACGGTCGAGCACGCGCTGCACGGCACCGATCTGTGGATCCAGGCACAGTTGGGGCGCATTAGCTTTCAGGCCTATTGGGACGGCGTGGCCGAGATGCTGCGCCTCAAGCCCGGCGATATGCCCGCCCTGCGCGAGGCGTATTTCGGCGGCGACCAACTCGACGAAGCGCTGGTAGACCTGATCCGCGAGCTGCGCGCCAGCGGCTTGCGGATCGCGCTGCTCAGCAACGCGATGCTCGACCTGACGGACCGGCTGGAAGCGTTCGGGATCGCGGATCTGTTCGACCATGTGCTGGTTTCGGCCCGGCTGGGCGTCATGAAGCCAGACCCCACCGCCTTCCGCATCGCGCTCACGGCGCTGGGTATGCCCGCCCAGGACGTGCTGTTTGTGGACAACATCCCGTCACACGTCGAGGGCGCGCGCGCCGTGGGGATGCCCGCGATCCTGTTCCACCCCGATCTCGATCTCCGCGCGGAGCTGGCGCGCCACCTGGCCGCCGATCTCCCGCGCTGAGCCGCCGCAGGAGTTGTCACATGCCCCAGATCGCAGCAAATGGCGCAACCATCGACTACGCCGACACGGGTGGGGACCGCCCGCCGCTGGTCCTCATCCACGGCTGGCTTGGTACCTGGGAATCGCTGGCGCCGGAGATCGAGTGGCTGCGGGGCGATTATCGCGTGCTGGCGCCGACGCGGCGCGGCTATGGCCGCTCCGGACCCAAACCGCGCGACTATCCCCGCGATTTCTACCGGCGCGATGCTGAGGACCTCGCCGCCTGGCTCGACGCGCTCGGCATTTCCGGCGCGCACATCGTCGGCTATAGCGACGGCGGCGAGGTCGCGCTGCTGATCCCGATTCTGCGGCCCGACCTGGCGCGCTCGGTGGCGGTGTGGGGCGCGGTCGGGCATTTCACGCCGGACCTGCGCCCCCGTGTCCAGCGCAATTACCCGGCGGCCTGGGTGGACGAGGGAACGCGCGCCCTGCACGGGCCGGAGCACATCGACGCGATGGTGCTCGGCTGGGTGACTGCCGTCAAGCAGATCATCGACAGCGGCGGCGATGTCAGCTTTGGCATGGCCGATCGGATCGCCTGCCCGCTGCTGCTGATGCTTGGCCGGGACGACACGCTCAACCCGGTAGCACTGGGGCGCGAATTCGTGGACCGGACTCCGCACGGGCGGCTGGTGGTCTTCGACTGCGGTCATGCCATCCACCGCGAGCAGCCTGGGGCGTTCCGCGCCACGCTCGGCGAGTTCCTGCGCACCGCATCCTCGCACGCGCCATGAGCGCTCCCCAGGCGGCGCCCACGCTGCACGATACCTTCGACGGCCCCGATCTGGCGGCGATCTGGCACCCGCGCACGTATGGCAGCGGGATCGTGCAGCAGGCCGGCGGCGTGCTGCGCTGTATCCTGCCGCCGGGCGGGGCGCGCCGGTACAGCGATGCCCAGATCACCGATTACGCGCGCCCGCGCGGCGAGCGCTTTACCTGGCGGCCGCCGCTGCGCCTGCGCGTGCGCGCCTGGGCGTCCGCGCCTCAGGCCGAGCTGATCGGCACGGCCGGGTTCGGGTTCTGGAACGAGCCGTTTGCTCCCCTGGGGCGCGGGCTGCCGCGCCTGCCGCGCGCGATCTGGTTTTTCTTCGGCGCGCCGCCGCACAACATCGCGCTGGAGTTTGGCGTCCCCGGCTGGGGC
This sequence comes from Thermoflexus sp., assembly GCA_020724465.1. Lineage (GTDB taxonomy): Bacteria > Chloroflexota > Anaerolineae > Aggregatilineales > Aggregatilineaceae > DYGX01. Next base: position 225,246 of record DYGX01000007.1, on the reverse strand, counting down.
TGGAAGGCAGCTACACTGGACGCCACACGCCCGCAGGGGATGGCGCTGCTGCCCCTGGCGCCGCTCGGCGCGCTGCTGATGCGCGTGCCGGCCCTCTACCGGCGGCTGTGGCCGACCGCGCAGCGCGCGCTCGGTATCTCCGGCGCGGTCCTGCCGGTAGACCTGGGCGAGCCGCACACCTATGAGCTGGACTGGGGCGCGGGCGGCGCGCGCTTTTGCGTCGACGGGGAGACGGTGCACGAGGCGCCCGCGGCGCCGCGAGGCCCGCTGGGTTTCATCGCCTGGATGGACAACCAGTACGCGATCGTCACACCGCAGGGGCGCGTTCGCTTCGGCGTGACGCCGAACACCCGCGAGCAGTGGCTGGCGCTGGACGAAGTGGTGATCGAGATGGGGTGAGGAGCGAGTATGCAGACGGAGCGTTTCGCCGGCAAGGTGGCGCTGATCACGGGCAGCGGGCGCGGGATTGGCCGCGCCATCGCGCTGCGCCTGGCGCGCGAGGGCGCGGATGTGGTGGTCAACTACTTCCGCAACCGCGAGCCGGCCGAGCAGACGGCGGCGGAGATCGCCGCCCTGGGGCGGCGCGTGGAAGTGGTCAAAGCCGATGTGGGCGACCCGGACGCGATTGCGCGCCTGGTCGATAGCGCCGCGCACGCGCTCGGCGGGCTGGATATCCTGGTGCACAACGCCGCTTCTGGCTACAACCGCCCGGTGCTGGAGCAGCGTGTCAAGGGCTGGGACTGGACGCTGAACATCAACGCGCGCGCGGCGCTGTTTCTGGCGCAGCGTGCCGCCCCGCTGATGCAGGCGCGCGGCGGCGGGGCGATCGTCAACATCTCCAGCATTGGCGCCACCCGCGTGCTGCCCGATTACGTCGTGGTGGGCGCCTCGAAGGCGGCGCTCGAAGCAGTCACGCGCTATCTGGCGGTCGAGCTGGCGCCGCTGGGGATCGTGGTCAACGCCGTGTCGGCGGGGATGGTTCGCACCGATGCCCTGCAACACTTCCCTGGGATGCGCGCGCATTTCGAGGAGCGCGTCGCCTATGCCCTGGCACGGACGCCCGCCGGGCGCGTGCTTGAGTCCGAGGATGTGGCGGGGGTGGTCGCGTTTCTGTGCTCTGCGGACGCCGCCATGATTCGCGGCCAGACGATCCTGATCGACGGGGGGGCGTCGCTGGGGTTCTGAGGCGGGCGCGGTCTAGGGGGATGGGGATAGGACCGGCAGGCGGACCGTCACCTGCGTGCCTTCGCCCTCGGCGCTGTGCAGCTCGATCTGCCCGCCGTGCGCCTCGATGATCCCGCGCGCAATGGGCAGCCCCATGCCGATGCCCTGCTGCTCGTTGCGATCGCGGTCGGACTGGATCATCACATTCCAGATGTTTTCCTGGTCGGCTTTGCTGATCCCCAGGCCGTGGTCGGTCACGACCACGACGGCCCGGTCACCCTGGCGCTCGATGACGATCTCGACCTGGCCGCCCTCGTGCGAGTACTGGATCGCGTTGCGAACGATCTCGCTGAACGCCGTCGTCAGCAGGTCCCTGATCCCGGCGACCACGGTTACTGCGTCCGGCGCGGCGGCGAGGATGTCGACGGTCACCTGGCGCGTTTCCGCGTATTTGTTGAGCAGGGTAACCGCGTCGCCGACCACGAATTCCAGCTCCAGCTCGTCGCTGAGCTCGCTGATCTGCTGCGCGATGTAGCCGCTGATAAGCTGCGAGTAGAGCACCATCTGCTCAGCCAGCCGGTTGAGGCGCAGTGTGCCGTTTTGGATCAGTTCCAGGCTGACGCGAATGTCGTCGGTGGGGCCGGGTTCCTGCTGCATCTCAAGCTCCTCGGCCAGCAGCGCGAAGCCCCCGGTGACGTAGGTCAGCGGCGTGCGCAGTTCGTGCGAGAGAAGCTGGATCAGCATCCGGCGGGCGTCGTTCAGCCCTTCGGCGGCGTGCGCGCGGATGTCGGCGGTGCGCTTGAGCTTGTTCTCAACGGCGATCAGGAAATCTTCCGGCTCGAACGGCTTGACTAGGTAGTCATCGGCGCCCATCATCCGCCCGGTCGAGATGTCGCGCCGCGAGCCGCGCGCGGTGAGGAAAATAAAGGGAACGGCCCGCAGCGAGGGTATCTGGCGGACGGCCTCGAAGAACTGGTAGCCGTCCATGCGGGGCATCATGATGTCGCTGACGATCAGATCGGGGACCAGCCCGCCTTCGAGCAGGTCCAACGCCTCGCGGCCATCGCGCGCGACCTGAACTTCGTAGCCTTCCAGCTCGAGCACCAGCGCGGCATTCTTGCGAAGATCCTTATTGTCCTCGACAAAGAGGATGGTCGCTTGCATGGGATCTTCCCCGGCGGCTCAGCGTTCCCGGCAGACTGGCGTCTAATCTGTGGTATAAGCAATCGCTTTCCATTGTAGCATGATCGCACTATGCGGAGACACGCGGTTGTTTGAAAAAATCCTGAAAAATCGCCCGGACAATCCTCAACGAGCACTTGTGTCGCCGAGTTTTTCGTCGAGCTTAAACTCCTCATAGATGCGATCTAACCCCGCTTTGATGCGGCGCTGCACCCGCTCGACCTCATGTTCTTGGTAGGGGAACATCTGCAGCAGCTCGGGGACCAGCGTCGAAGTATCTGCGCGGGGGCGGCCCGCGTGGTAGAGGCTGTGCACCCGGCGCCGGGCCAGCCGCAGATAATTGGAGATCGGCTCGGTGGCGCTTTTGTCGGTCAGCGGACCGCGTCCCGGCACGATGATCTCGGCGGCGAAGCGCGAGCGCCGCAGGTTGGTCAGGTTTTCCAGCCAGGCTTTGGTCGAGCTGTTCGAAATGTAGAGGTGCTGGCCGGTGATGATGCTATCGCCGGCAAACAGAATACTGTGTTGCGGCAGGTGAACCCACAGGCTGCCCGCCGTCGGGCCGGGCATCGCCAGCAGAGGGATCTCGCGCTGGCCATAGCGAAGCTGCATCCGGCGCGTGAATCCGACCGTGGGCAGGCGCACGCGCACGCTGGCGAACTGGCTGCGCTCGACCGAATCCCGCGCGAGCGATTCGACGGCGCTATCCAGGAAGGCGGCGGGCAGGTTGCGCAGGTGGTTGATCGTCTCGGCGTGGGCCACGATCACGGGCGCATCGAACCAGAAATTGCCGATGAAGTGATCGCGGTGGCAGTCGGTGGTCACGATGGCGCGGATCGGCATTTCGGCCACGCCCATCAACATTTCGTGCCAGCGGCGTGCATCCTCAGGATAGGGCGGCGTGTCGATCAGCACCCACCCGTCATCGGTCAAAATGGCTCCGACATTGACGCGGTGAAAGCCGGTTTCTGCGAAGATACCTGGTGCGAGTTCTTGCACGGCCTGTTCCTTTTCAGCGCGATGTGTTTGGTTCCGACTTCAGGGACTCAGCCGCGGCGGCCAGGGCTGCGGCCAGCGCCTCGCGCGTCGCGGCGACGCCGCCCCCCTGCGCGAACGAAGGGCGCCCGCCCCCGCGATCAACGCCCAGCACCGCCAGCCCGGCCTTGAGCGCGGCGACCATGTCGTGCGGCAGATCGTCCGAGCGCGCGGCGATGATCTGGGCTTTCTCGCCCGCCACAGCGCACAGGACGATGGTCTGCGGGTAGGCGATCAGCTTCTGCACCAGCTCGCGCGCGGTCTGCGGATCGTCGTCCAGCACCTGGGTTACGAGCGCGAAGGCGCCGTTGTGCGGCGTCGCGGCGCGCAGCTCGCGAGCCTGGTGTTCTAGCAATGCGGACCGGGCGGCGCGCAGCTCGCGGCGGAGTGCCTGATTTTCTTCGCGCAGCCGCTCCAGCGCCGCCGGGACGTCCCAATACCCGGTGGTTAGGGCGGCGGCAAGCTGGTTCATGATCGCGTTCTTCTCGCGATAATCGGCCAGGGCGCGCCCGCCGCAGCGAAACTCGACGCGCAGCGCCTCGCCGCGCCGCTCGGTGCGCACAATCTTGATCAGGCCGACGGCTCCGGTCCGCGCCACGTGCGTCCCGCCGCAGGCGTTCAGGTCAAAATCCGCCACCTCGACCACGCGCAGCGGTCCCCCAACCTCAGGCGTCTTGCGGAGCACCAGCCCCGCCAGCTCCGCCTCGTCCGGGAACCAGGCGCGCACCGGCCGGTCTTCAAACACGATCTGGTTGGCGAGCGTCTCGACCCGCTCGATCAGCGCCGCGTCGAGGGCGGGCGTATCGAGGTCGATGGTGATGCTGTCCGCGCTCATGTGGAAGCCGACCGTCTCGGCTTCGGCCAGGCGCACGAACGCCTGCGAGAGGATATGCTGCCCGGTGTGGTGCTGCATATAGTCGAAGCGCCGCGCCCAGTCGATCTCGCCGTGGACCTCGTCGGCGTCGAGCGGTTGCGCCAGCACGTGCAGGACTGCGCCGTCGCCCTCGCGCACGGCCACATCGACCACCGCCACGCCGTTCAGCGTGCCGGTGTCGTGCGGCTGGCCGCCGCTGGTGGGGTAGAAGTAAGTGCGGTCGAGGACGACGGCCGGGGCGCCGTCGAGCGTGGTGTGCTCGATACACCGCGCGTCAAACGCGGTGGTATAGGAGTCGGAGTAATACAACCGCTGCGTCGTCATGATGCCCTGCGGGTCGTGTGGTTGATCGGGAAGCTGCGGGCTATTGTAACATCTTGGCGGCGAAAAGTGCAGCGATCAGGCGGCAGAATTGCGCGATCGCCGGACCAGCAACGCGCCGATCGCCAGCGCGCACGCTACCGCGAGGTGCGGCGCGAACATGGTCCGCATGCGCGTGTCTAGCCCGGATGTCTGCACGAACAGCGTCCCGACCGTGAAATATGCCGCTACCAGCACGACGCTCCAAAACAGAAGCCAGCGCTTCTGCCGGAATGCGATCCACAGCCCGCTCGCGGCGCCAAGCATCAGCGCGCCGTTCCACGCAACCTCGAACGGCAGCGTCCAACGCGGCAGGACGTTCGTGAAGCCGAACATCCGCGCCACGCCAATCGGCAGCGTGTAGAGGTATTCTACCGGGTGGTCCGCGAACGTCTCGAATGCGACCGCGTTCATGGCGCTGGTTAGCTCCGCTGGACCGGTGTAGTGGTGATGGCGTGTGCTGGTATCGACCTGCGACGTGTCGCGGCCCATTCGCTCCTCGACGCGCTGCGCCAGATCGGTGTAGACCGTATCCATGTCATGACCTGTCGCCCAATGCTCGACCGACGCAGCGCGGTAGTACAGCAGGCTGTATGCGCTCACAGTGGAAACGGTCGGATTGTCGAAGACGCGGGCGTTATGCGCGATCCAGGCGCTGATCCCTATCGCGCTCGCCAGCGTATAGGCCAGCACGGCGCGTGAATGGCGGCGGCTCATGAGCAACAGCCAGACGCTCAGGCCGGTCCAGATCAGAAACGGCGCCGGACGCGAGAGCACCGAGAGCGTCAGCGCAACGCCCGCGAGCGCACCCCCCGCAAGCTGGCGCGCGGTGTTTGGCTGGCGGATGCTCGCCAGTAGCGCGATCAACATCAACAGCAGGGTAACGTTCGCCAGTGGCTCCGATCCCAGAAAGCTCGAATAGACCACGCTGGCCGGATCGAGCGCGACGATCAGCCCGGCAAGCAAGGCAAGCCCCGCGCCCAGCCCCAACTGGCGCGCGAGCACAAGCGTCAGTGGGGCGAGCGTCGCGCCGATCGCCGCGTTTGCCAGCAAAATCGCGCCATCGCGCACGCCCAACAGCGCGACCAGTAACGGGAACAGCGGCGGGCGGATCAGAAACAGGCTGTTGGTGAAGTCGCCTTCCGCCAAAATATGCTCGCCGCCGATGCGGTACAGCGCATAATCGCCGCTATCGAACGCGCTGAAATCGTCGCTCCAGCGCAGCGCTGCATAGCCCCACCGCACCGCTAACGCAAGCGCGAAAATTAACAGCAGCCCGATCGCCGGGCGCGAGCGTAGCGCAGAAATCACGATGTTGTCCCCTTACATTTTACATTCCCTGCGCGCGCAGCCACGCGCGCCAGGCCTCATCCAGCGCGGCGAACGATTGCCCCAGGTGATCTTCGGTCGCCTTGTCAAGCCACTGGCCGTTGGATACGGCTTCGAGCCACTGGCGGCGCGCCTGGATGCCAAACCGTTCGCCGATGAAGTATACCAGCGTGGCGCTCTGGTCGCGCGCCAGCTCGAACGCCTGGGGCGGGCCGAGCGCGGGCTGCGCGGCGGCGAACGTGTCACGGTCGGCCAGCTCGTCCCAGGCAAAGAGGCGCTGCCCGGCGGGCTGTGGCACGGCAGCCAGCGCGGCGATGCGCCCGATCATCCGGTTTTGCTGACTGACCGGGCGGAACTGCATCGCGCCATACTCCGCGAACCCCTCGACCAGCCACCAGGGGATGAGCGTTTCTTCGCCGCCGCTGCGCTGCGCCTTCGCGTCCAGGCAATAGAGCAGCCAGCGCGCCACCTCGCGCGCCACATCTGGCGGGCGGGGTGCAGTGTTGCTCGGCCCCAGCGTGAGCTTGATCGCCTCGCCGGGCCGGTTCCAGGTCGTGAGTCTCGCCTGCGACAGGCGGGTGACGGTTTGCAGCGTGGCCGCGCTCTCGTACAGCCGGATCTTCAGCACCTCGGCAGGCGTGAAGCCGAACAGCGCCGTCAGGCGGGCGTGGATGTCCGGCAGGTCCCCGGCCAGGGCCTCAGCCTCAGCGCGGTTATCGGTGAGCGAGTTGGCGAAGTAATAGAGGCGGATGCCGTCCAGCTCGATCGCCTGCCAGTCCTCGCCGCCGTAGAGCCAGCGCTCGCTGGCGCGGTAGAAGACGACGGACAGCGTCGCGCCCCCCGACGAATCCAGATCGCGCTGTGTCCAGGTGATCGTCAGGCGGGCGCGGGCCTCGGTTGCGCCTGCGGGTGCGTCAAGCGCGCTGATTGACAGGTCGAAGGCAGACAGCGGGTGCTCGACCCAGTCCTGCGCCCAGCGGAACTGCTCGACGTAAAAGGTCGTGTCCCCGGTCCAGACGTTCGCCAGATACCCATCGCGATCGCCCGTCAGGACAGCCCGCTCCATCCGCGCCAGCGTCCGGCTGATCGCCAGCTCGATGTCGCGCGCCGGTTCGGGCGTGGGCGAGGCGTGGGCAGCGCGGGTAGGCTGGGCGAACAAGGCGGCGGCGGTCTCTAAGCGGGCGGCGTCGGGGGTGACGGTCGGCGCGGGGCCGGCTTTCTGGCAGGCGGCCAGCACGAGCAGCCCGGCGAGCAGCAACGCGATGAGAGAGTGCGGACGGTTCATGCCCCACCTATCCTGGCGCGGGCGGGCGGTATGTCAGCGGATGCGCAGGTACGAGATCGAGCTTTCCTGCAAGCCCGCTGCCTGGGCAAAGGCTCGCGCCGCCGGGCTGCCGCGCTCGATGTTGACGTACAGGTGCGAGAGCGACAGGCGGTTGGCGTGGCGCAGAGCCGCCTCAAGCAGCGCCGCGCCGATCCCCTCACCCCGGTAGTCCAGAGCGACAGCCATATCATCGATCCAGCCGCGCCCGCCGGTCAGCGTGTGAACCAGCGACAGCGCGACGAACCCGATCACCTGGCGGGGTGGCGCGGTGGTCTCGGCCACGTAGACGACGATGGTCTGTCGCTCGACGAAGCGTTGGGCCGCGGCCTGCCACTCCGCTTCGGTCAGCCCCTGGTTGCCTTCGACCAGGTGCAGCAGGTCGATGACGGCGTCGACGTCGGAGCGTTCGGCCTCGCGGATGATGAATCCCTCGCCGGTCGAGGCGGCAGGCGGCGGGCTGCCCGGTTTGGATTGCAGGGTGAGCCAGCGCTGCACCGCCTGACGGTGGGTGCGGAAGGGCATCGGGGGCAGCTCATCCGGCTGGAACACGCGCACATCTGCCGCATCATCCCCGGCGAGCAGGGTGCCACCCGTCGCGCGTGCCCGATAGAATACGATGATCCCGCTGGTGGGCGGGCCTTCGGGGAACGAGTAGATGCCGAGCAGATCGACCAGCTCGACCTGCAGCCCGGTTTCTTCCCGGCACTCGCGGATGGCCGCCTCTTCGACGCTCTCGTCCGCTTCGATATAGCCGGACACCAGCGCCCAGTGCCCGGCCTTCACCCGCCCGCCGCGCTTGACCAGGACGACGCCGCCGTCCTTCTCGATCAGCACACCCACGCCGGGAATCGGGTTAACGTAATGGACATAGCCGCACAGCGGGCAGGTGAGCCGCTCGCGCCCCCCGACCGTGCGCGGGATTAGGCGCTCGCCACATTCGGGGCAGAAGGTCGGTCGGGAGACAGGCAACATACCACTATGCCGGGTCCGATCCTGGCCTATAGCTCCAGGTAGTCGCGCAGGGGGTGGCTCCGGTTCGGGTGGCGCAACTTGCGCAGAGCTTTCGCCTCGATCTGCCGGATGCGCTCGCGCGTCACGCCGAAGTGTCTGCCGACTTCTTCCAGCGTGTGCTCCTGGCCGTCTGTCAGGCCGAAGCGCATTTCGAGCACCTCGCGCTCGCGCGTGTTGAGCACCGAGAGCGCACCCCGGATCTGCTCCTTGAGCAGTTGGCGCGCGGCGGCATCGACCGGGCCGAGGATCTTGTCGTCCTCGATGAAATCGCCGAGCAGGCTTGAGTCTTCCTGCCCGACGGGCATATCGAGCGACATCGGCTCCTGCGAGATGCGCAGGATGCGGCGCACCTTATTCGCCGCGCGGCGCAGCTTGCGCGCCAGGGCCGGGTCGAGCTTTTCGTCGGCATCCCACACGGCGCGAATTTCGGCGGCTTCTTCGGGCGTCAGAAAGTCCATTTCCAGCGCGATCTGTTCGGCGGTTGGCTCGGAGCCAAGCTCCTGGATCAGGTCGCGCTGGATGCGCATCAGGCGGTTGATCGTCTCGACCATGTGCACGGGGATGCGAATGGTGCGCGCCTGATCGGCGATGGCGCGGCTGATCGCCTGGCGAATCCACCAGGTGGCATAGGTGCTGAACTTGAAGCCTTTGGTGTGGTCGAATTTCTCCACCGCACGCAGCAGGCCGATATTGCCTTCCTGGATCAGGTCCAGGAAGTTGATCCCGCGCCCCATATAGCGTTTGGCGACGCTGACGACCAGGCGCAGATTCGCGCGGGTCAGCGCCTCGGTGGCCTGGATGCCGCGCTCGTTGACCTGGATGAACTCCTCATCGGCTTCGCGATCGATCTGCTCGCGCTGCTCGGCGACGCGCGCGGTGAACAGCGCGCACTCAGGCCAGGTGCCGTGCTGGACACAGTAATCGCGCAGCCAGCTTTGCAGCCCTTCGGGGATCAGATACAGAGACTGGAAGACCTCGAACAGGTCATGCGCAATCCGGTTCCAGTTGTCGTCGCGCCCCCAGTTGCCCTGCTCCAGGAAGATGCGGACGTAGGACGTCTCCTGGCCGGTGTTCCAGTTGCGCCGCAGGTTCTGCACCTCGGCGATGAGCAGCTCCGGCAGCGGCGGTTCGATCTTGAAGCGTTCAAGCGCGCTGCACATCCGGCGCCAGTGCTCGTCCAGGTGCGTGTAGACCGCGATCACCACGTCGCTGGGCGCCGGTTCCACGTCGCCATCTGCGCCGGTGGAGAGCTGGCGGATCATGCGGTCCAGCAGGTTGGCAGCGGCGATCTGCGCGGCCAGCCAGGTTTCGCGGTTCGGATCAAGGAGCTGGACCTGGCCGATTTCCTTGAGGTACATCCGGACCGGGTCATCGGCCAGCAGTCCCGCGTCGACACGCGCCGAATCGCCGGCACGTTCGATGCCATCGATCTCACTCAGTTCGAGGTCCTGGTCCATCGCATCATCGTGATCCGGGTTGTAGCCCGAATCGTGGCTGTCTGAAATAATCTCGACTCCCAGTTCTTCTAATTCTTCGATCAGGGCGTGGGCTTCGTCGCTATCCGGATCTTCGAACAGCGCCAGGACTTCGCTCTCATCAAGCTGCTTTTCGCGGCGCCCTTTTTCAATCAGCGCCTTGACCGCTAGCTGGTCGTCCTTCTTGTTCGCTTGCTGGGCCATGGTCTCCTGGCGATTACTCGGACGCCTGAGGCTGCTTGCCGTGGTCACATGTCGCGAAGCAGGCTTCGCAGTTGGCGGAGCGCGCGGGTCAGCACGCCCCGTGCCCGGACGTGAACGCCGATGGCAGCAGCGAATTCGCCGCCGGACGCGCCGCCTTCACGTTCGGCCTCTTCCTGCAGAAAGTACAGCTCGCGCAGCTCGCGTTCGAGCCGGCTGAGACGCAGGGTCAGCGCCTCCTGGATGAACAGCCCCTCGTCGGGCACGGGCAGGGCGTTGATGCGCGCTTTTTCGCGCAGAATGGACTGCAGCTCCGTCACCAGCGGGCGCGGCAGCAGCCGGCTGAACGTGTCGAGCGGCGCGACCTGAAGCTGCTCGACGACCTCCCACAACTCCGGCGGCAGCACCCGCATCAGGTACTCCAAAGGCTGCGCTTCGTCCCGGTAGAGCGAGTCTTCCAGCGCGCGGAAGATCGCCTGATAGTCGGGCCGGCGAAAATCCTGGGCGCACAGCGGCGCCAGCGCTGCGGCCAGTTGCTCATCGCCGCCTTGCAGCTCGCGCAGCCGCCGGTTGGCGGCAAACAGGCGCTCCGGCTGCTGGATCAGCAGCCACAAACAGAACCCCTCGCGCAGGTCCGACTGCCCCGGCGGCCCGCCGGCGGGCGGGACGGGCGCGGGCCGCGCGGCCTGCTTCCGCTGTTCGCGGATGGACGGCCGGACGCGGGTCCGGGCCGGCTGGCGGCGCTGGGTCCATTCGATCAAGGTGCGCTCGTCAATGCGCACCCGGCGCGCCAGGGCCTGGATATTCCCGCTGCGCTGCAGATCGCTCTCGGTGGCGGTCAGAATAGGTAATAGCTCCCGCGCGGCGGCTTCCCGCTCGTGGATCGACGCGTTCTCACCCAGATGCGCCGTCCCCTGGCGAATGACGAAATCCGCTACTGGCATGGCGCTGTCGATCAGCGCCTGCCAGGCCCCCGGATCCTCGCGGATCAGCACGTCGGGGTCTTTCCCTTCCGGCAGCGTGATCACGCGAATGTCCATATCCAGCATGCCAGTGTAACGCATCATGCCGCGCGGATCAAAAGAGATCGCCTGGTCGCCGTCGAGCGTTTCGCGGGCGACGTTCAAGCCGCGCATGGTCGCGTTCAGCCCGGCGGTGTCGGGGTCGAGCGCCAGCACCAGCCGGCTGGCGTATTTGTCGAGCTGGCGAAGCTGCGGTTCGGTGAGCGCGGTGCCCATCTGCGCGACGACGTTCTCGAAGCCGGCCTGGTGCGCCTGCATCACGTCCATGTAGCCTTCGACGATCACGGCGGTCTCGGTTTCGCGGATGGCGCGGCGGGCCATGTCCAGCCCGAAGAGAAGCGCGCTCTTGTCGAAGAGCGGGCTTTGCGGCGAGTTGATGTACTTGGCCCGCTCGGCCGGGTCGAGCGCGCGCGCCCCGAACCCGACCGTCTGCCCGCGCCCGTCGCGGATGGGGATCATCAACCGGTGGCGGAAGCGGTCGTAGGTCGTGTTCTTTTCCTCGTGGTGGACGGCGACGCCCGCTTCCACGATCTCGTCGAGCGCGTAGCCCAGTCGCTGCAAGTGCTGGACCGCCTCGCGCCAGTCGTTGGGCGCGTAGCCGAGCATGAAGGTGTCTACCGTGGCGCGGTTAAGGTGGCGAGAACGGACGTAGGCGCGGGCGACCTCGGCGTCGCGGGCTGTGAGCAGACGCTCGTGATAGAAGGCGGCGGCTTCCTCGACGATGCGCTGTAGCCGCTCGGTTGCTTCCTGCCGGTCGACCTGCTGCGGCGTGAGGGGCTTTAGCTCGACGCCGGCCCGCTTGGCAAGTTCGCGCAGCGCCTCGCTGAAGTCCCACCCCTCGGCTTTCATCACGAAGGCGAACACGTCCCCGCCTTCGCCGCACGCGCCAAAACAGCGCCAGGTCTGCGTATCTGGAAAGACGACGAACGAAGGCGTGCGCTCCTGGTGAAACGGGCACAACGCCTTGTAATTGCGTCCCGCCTTTTGCAGATTCACGTACCCGGACACGATGTCAACAAGGTCGAGGCGGCCTTTGACGTCATCCACAACGGACATATTCGTGGTGGCCCTACCCCTGGAGCGGCGTTGAACCTGGATTATAAGCCACCAGACTTTGATCCTGCAACCGGGCGGTGGGCAGGTCAGACCCCCAACTGCGACCGCAGGTTGATGTAGCGCAGGATCTGCTCGCGCGTCAGCACGCCGACAAGCTGGTTGTGCTCGACCACCGGGATCTGCGCGATATTCTGCTGGTCCATGATGCGCAGTGCGTCCAGAAGCTCGGTGCGCGGGCTGACGCGCGTCAGTTTCGACCAGGGGATCATGACCTCGCCGGCCGTGAGGTCATCCCAACGCACCTGTGGCACTGCGGCCACATCGCGCAGGGTCAGCATCCCGTCCATCCGATCGTTGCTGCCGACCATAAAGCAGCGCTCGCCCTCGCGCAGAATGCGATTCTCGACCAGCTCGCGCAGCGACTGCTCGCGCGGGATGAGCACGCATTCGCGGTTCATGATCTGGCTGACCGGGACGCCCTGCAACGCTTCCTGGATGGCGGACTGGTGGATCACGCTGGTGGCTGCGTTTTGCAGGAACCAGCCGATGAACATGATCCACAGGCCGTTGAACAGCATCCCGTTCAGCAGCAGGATCGCGCCCCAGCCCATAAAGCCGAAGGCGACAAGCTGGCCGACCCCGCCTGCCAGGCGCGTGGAGCGGCGCAGGTCACCCGTGAAGCGCCAGATGACCGCCCGCAGCACGCGCCCGCCATCCAGCGGGAAGCCGGGGATCATATTAAACAGCCCGAGCAGCAGATTGATCCGCGCCAGATAGATGCTCGGCGCGGCCAGGTAGATGATGGGCTGGTCGATCTGGTACAGGAGATAGAACAGACCGGCGAGCGTCAGGCTGGCGATTGGCCCGGCAATGGCGATGCGGAACTCCGCGCCCGCAGTCGGCGGCTCGCGCTCGATCTGCGCCACACCACCGAAGATGAACAGCGTGATTCCGCGCACCGGAATACGGTTGCGCAGGGCGACCCAGGCGTGCGCCAGCTCGTGGACCAGCACCGAGCCAAAGAAGAGCAGGCTGGTGACGCCGCCCAGGACCCAGGCGGCCGCCCGCGACAGGTCCTCATATTCCTCTGGGAAATAGCCTACGGCCAGCGAGAACGTGATCAGAAAGAAGATGATGAACCAACTGGTGTGCAGACCGATGGGGATCCCCCACACCCGGCCGAGATGTACGCGTGACTCCATAACCAGTCTCTCGCCTTTGCTAGAAGAACGCGGTTATCAAGATTTTGCCAAGAAAGGGCGCCGCTGCCGACAGGCAACGTCATTCCCCACTAGATGAAGCCAAGCGCCATCCCACCACCGATGCCGGCGGCTACTCCAAGCAGGGCTGCGATCAGACGCAGCGGCCAGCGCCACCAGCGGCGGCGCCTGCGCGGCTGCGCGGCGGCCAGGGCCGCAGCAGCGGCTTTTTCGTCCAGAATCATCAGCTGACGGCGCGCCGTCGGGTTGGACGGGTTCATTTCCAGCACGTTCTCGAAGCACACCCGCCGGTCCGCATCGCTCTCGACCACGCTGGCGAGCCACAGCCACACCTGCTCGTGGTAGGGATCGATCTCGATCGCCTGCCGGAACAGGCGGTGCGCCAGAGCGCGATCGCCCTGGCGCGCGGCCTCTTTGCCAGCTTTGAAGTACTCGATAAATTCTTTCGACGTGTTCAGCAAATCGGGGGATGCTTCCATGCTGCCTTCCCGCACCTCGCGCGCCAACCGGGCGCGAAGTTAGTACCTGAGTCCTAGCCCATAGTATAAACGAAAAGCCGGGCGCGCGCCCGGCTTTCTGCGGCGGGTTGAGAGCACGAGGGCGGCGCTAGGGTGCCCAGTCGTGCGCGATCTCGACCGTCGTCGCCGTGGTCACCTGGAACGTCTCGCCCGAGGCAATTTCGTAGATGAACACATCCCAGTTGCCGGTGCGGTTGGACGAAAAGAGGATGAAGCGGCCATCGGGCGAGAAGCGCGGGTGGATGTCGGACGCGTCCGAGGCGATAATCTTCTCCGGCGGCTGACCGCCATCGGCCCGCACCCAGTAGATGTCGCTGTGCTCTGCGCCGGCTTCGCGGGCATGGAAGACGATGAAGGGCCGGTTGGGGTTGGGCGACCAATCGGGCGAGGACTCGATCAGCGCGTCCCCGTTGCTGGTCAGGTCGCGGGTCTGGCGCGAGGCGATGTCGAGCATGCGCAGCTCGGTCGCGCCGCCGCTTGCCGAGTCATCTACCGCGTAGACCACCTGCGATCCATCGGGCGAGAACGACGGCCAGCTCTCGATGGCGTTGTCCTGCGTGAGCCGCTCCAGCGCGGGAACCTGTCCCTCTCCGAAGCCGGTTACGCGGTAGAGGTCGGGGAGTTGATCGTTGAAGCTGGTCGCGGTAAAGACGATCCACGCGCTGTCGGGCGACCACGACGGCATGTCTTGAAGAATCAGGCGCGGCGTGCCGCCCCAGAACCAGGCCGCGCCGGGCCGGTCGAGGCGCAGCACCTTGAGGATCTGCTCGCGCGTGCTGGTCAGTTCGACATAGGCCAGGTAGCGGCCATCCGGGGAGAGAGCGGGCGCGGTGCCCCGCTCGCCACCTTCCGAGACAGTGCGCATCTGACTGCCGTCCGGCGCGGCCAGCACGATCGGCTGAAGGCGCTCGTCGCCGAGCACCAGCCCGGAGCGCATCACGATGCGCCCGCTCAGGCCGGTGGGGGGCGGGGCGAGCGGCGTGGCGGGGCCGCGGTTGAGCGGCGTGGCGCTGGGCGCCGGCGTCCAGGTCGGCACCGGCGTGCGGGTTGGCCCGCCTGGGGTTGGAGTCTCGGCGGGTGTCGCCGGAACCCCGGCACCTGCGCCGGGCGTGCGCGTCGGCTGCGCGGCGAGCTGCCCTGCCGGCGGAACGACCACCGGCTCCGGCTCGGGCTTGCCGCCCCGGTTGAGCAGCAGCGCGATCACAATTACCAGCGCGATCACGGCCAGCACGCCCACGATCAGCGCCATGTTCAACGTGCTCGGCGGCGCGGGGGCTGCGGGCGCCGGTTCGCTGTCCTCTGACGCGGGCGTCCCCTCTGCTGCTGGTGCGGCTTGCCGCTCCAACTGCTCCAGCAGCCGCCGCGCGCGGTCGTTGAGGGGGTTGATCATGAGCACGTTCCCCAGGCAGATGCGCTTCTCGTCGACCGAATCCACCACAGCAGCCAGCCAGAACCACGCCTTTTCGCTGCGCTCGTCGATTTGCAGCGCCTGCTCCAGCAGGTGGCGGGCGGTAGTGCGGTCGCCGGACTGCGCGGCGTCAATTCCGCGCCGCAGAAGATCATCTGTGCTCGGCGGTGTCTCAGGATGAGTCATTGATGGCGGCCTTCCTTGCTGCACAGGTCGCAGGGGTCGGGCGAAGGGACTCCCGGCGGCCAGCTCTCGCTCAGCGTCTGCATCTCGCCTGTGGTGGCCGGCGTAGCATCCGGCCCGGCGGCTGAGGGCGTCCAGGTGGCGGTCGGCGTCCAGGTCGCCGGCAGTTCTGGGGCGCGCGCGGGAATGGTGCGCACTTCCCCGCCGAGCGGGGTCGCCGTGGCGGGATAGGCCGGGGCCAGCGGCGCGCGCACGGTGGCGGTCAGCACCCAGGCCGGGCGCGCTGCCGGATCCGGGGTCGGCTCTGCCGGGCCGCCCAGCAGCGATCCGGCGATCAGCACCGCGCCGAGCGCGATCAGCGCCACCCCGCCGGCGATGAACCCCGTCGCCAGCAGGCGAGAACTCCGGCGCGGGGGGATGTCGCCGGCCAGCAGCGCGGCCCGGTCGGCGGACGGGCCGGGGGCCGCCTGGCGCGCGAGGCGTTCAAGGGCCTGCCCGGCCTGCAGATTTTCGGGGTTGATCACCAGCACGCGGCGCAGGCAGGCGCGGCGCTCGTCTACCGTTTCGGCGACCGTTGCCTTCCAGAGCCAGGCCAGTTCCTGATCCGGATCGCGTGCGACGACCTGATCGAAAATCGCCCGCGCATCGGCGTGGCGGCCGCTCCGGGCGGCCTCGATCCCGGATCGCAGCAGGCGTTGCAGGTCGTCGTCAGGCATCGCGTTTGATCCTGGCAGGTCTGCCGGGCGGCGTCCGGCGCTCCTGGGCTGATGAGCGGGGCCGTCCCGGCGGGCTGGCTCGTCCGAGGATGTATCTTATACCGGGTTGGCGCGCAGGGCCAGAGGGTAAAAGGTCTCAGGCCAGAATGAGGACGGCCATGGCGAGCACAATCAGCACCAGGATGACGGCCAGGATCAGAAAGCCGTAGCGCATAGCCTGGCTCACGTTGGACTCTTGCTTGGCCTGCAACTGCTTGAGTTCACGCAGCGCCGTTGGATGGTTCGGATTGATGCGAAGCACCGTGTTCAGATAGCGCATGCGCTCGTCCGGGGTCTCGGCGACGGCGGCCATCCACAACCAGGCGCGCTCGTTCTGCTTGTCAGCGTCGAGCACCTGCTGGAAGATCACACGCGCGTTTTCCTTGTTGCCAAAACGCGCGCTCTGGATCCCGAGCTGCATGAGCTGCTCCAGGTTCGGGGTGTTGTCCGGTTGGCGAGTATCCATCAGTGCCCTCGTGCGCGGCCAGTCATCACATCCCCATTATATAGTCCTTTCCGGATCCTGTGACAAATCGTTCGCGGCGCACCGGCGCGTTGACGCCGCCCCTCGCTTAGGGCACAATGGAGTCACGACACCCGTCAGCGCCGGCGCGGGGCCACCCGGCACGGTAGAAGACCCAGGAGCGACGCCATGAATCCGGATGGACCGGTCATCGTGATCGGCGCGGCCGGTATCGACGTTAAGGGCCACGCAGCCGAACCGCTGCGAACCGGCACCTCGGTGCGGGGGACGGTGCGCAACAGCGTCGGGGGCGTAGCGCGCAATGTGGCCGAGAACCTGGCGCGGCTCGAAGTGCCGACGGTGCTGCTCTCGGCTGTGGGCCAGGATCACGACGGCGATTATGTGCTCGCTCACACGGCGGCTGCCGGGGTCGATATCTCGCGCGTGCTGCGCCTACCCGGCGTGCATACCGGCAGCTATGTCGCGTTGCTCGACCCGGACGGGCAGCTTGTCTACTCGGTGAGCGAGTACGACATTGTCAGCGCGATCTCGCCGCTCTATCTGCAAAGCCACCGCCGCCTGTTCGCCGACGCAGCCATGATCGTGATCGACGCGAACCTGTCGCCGCGCGCCATCAGCTCGATCTTTCGCATGGGGCGCCGCTACGATCTGCCGGTCTGCGCCGATCCGACATCGCACGAGCTGGCGACCAAGCTGATCCCATTTTTGGGCGAGCTGTATATGGTCGCGCCGGACGCGATGGAAGCCGCCATTCTGTGCGGCCAGCCGGATGCGCCGCGCACCAGCGAGGAAGCCATCCAGACGGCGCAGTGCCTGGCCAGCCTGGGCGTCGATGTCGCAATCGTGACGCTGGGCGAGCTGGGGCTGGCCTACGCGGACGGTCGCGGCGCGGGGCACATCCCGGCGCTGAACACCCAGGTGATCGACCGCACGGGCGTCGGCGACGCGCTGACCGCCGCGGTGATCTTTGGGCTGCTCAACGATATGCCGACGGATGAGGCGATGCGCCTGGGAGTCGCCGCTGCCGCGCTCACGCTGCGCACGCGGGAGTCCGTTCACCCGGAGTTGACGCTTGATCTGCTCTATGATCAGCTGGTTGTCTAGCCCCGGCCGCAGCCGCAGCGCCGCCGGAACACAGCATGTCTGCGGTACGGTTGGACGCTGTGATGGGGTGTTCTTTGTGTTGGGTTTCAATTCTCATACCGGAAAGCGATCATGCCATCGAACCAATCGCCGCTCGACCCGGAGACGCTATCGGTCCGCCGCGAGAAGTACCAGATCATCGCCCGTATTCTTGCCGACACCTACGGCTATCCCACCTGGCGCCAGCACCTCGCGCCGGTGGACGAGCTGGTCTGCACCATCCTGAGCCAGAATACATCCGACACCAACCGCGATCGCGCGTATACGGCGCTGTGCGCGCGCTTCCCGACCTGGGACGCGGTGCGCGACGCGCCGCTCGAAGCCGTGATCGACGCCATCCGCCCCGCCGGGCTGGCGAACCAAAAAGCCCCGCGGATCCAGGCTGCGCTGCGCTACCTGACCGAGCGGCAGGGTGCGATCACGCTCGATTTCCTCAACGATATGCCGCTCGACGAGGCGCGGGCGTGGCTGACCGGAATCAACGGTATCGGTCCGAAGACGGCAGCGATTATCCTGCTCTTTGCGTTCAACCGGCCCGCTTTCCCGGTTGATACGCATGTGCACCGTGTCACCCGGCGCCTGGGGCTGATCGGTCCGAAGACGACGGCGGAGCGCGCCCACGCGGAGCTGGAAGCGATCATCCCGCCCGAGGACTATTACCCGGCCCACCTGAACCTGATCCGGCACGGGCGCGAGATCTGTCACGCGCGCAATCCGCGCTGCGCGATCTGCCCGCTGGCGCCGCACTGCGACTATTACCAGGGGCAGCGACAGGCAGCAAAAAGCAGCTAAGGGCAGCCAAAAGCAGCAAGAAGCAGCAAGAGACGGCCCGCGCTTCGGGCGTGCTTAGCTGTTCCTGGCTGCTTGTAGCTGCTCTTCGTTGTTCTTCGCTACAGATTTGCGAAGCGGTAGCCCACCCCGCGCGACGTGAGGATGTATTTGGGGCGCTGCGGGTTTTGCTCGATCTTCTGGCGCAGGTAGTGAATGTAGAGCTTGAGGCTGTCGATTGCGTCGCCGTATTCTGGCCCCCACGCTTCGGTGACGAGATCGGTGCGCGTGATGACGCGCCCGGCGTTGCGCACCAGCACGCCGAGCAGGTTGAACTCCTTCGGCGTCAGATGCACGATCTCGCCGCGCACGCGGACTTCGCGGCTGATAAAGTTGATGCGGAATGCGCCGCCATCGAAGACCAGCTCCTCGGCGATGGTGTCCTTGGTCGTGCGCCGCAGCCGCGCCCGGATGCGGGCCTCCAGTTCGTCCACATCGTAGGGCTTGGCAATGTAATCGTCGGCACCCATGTTCAGCCCTTTGGCCGATTGTTTGGGGCCATCCACGGCCGTCAGAAAGATGATCGGCACGTCCGACAGCTCGCGCAGGCGCCGCAGCACCTCGTAGCCGTCCATTTCGGGCAACATGATATCGAGCACAACCAGGTCGGGCTGGGTGCGGTAGGCCACCCGCAGCCCTTCCTCGGCGCGCAGCGCCTTATGGACTTCGAAGCCGCGCTGCTCCAGAATCATCCCCAGCACCTTCAAAATGGCGGGATCGTCGTCAATGATCAGGATTTTATCGGCCATGCTTGCACACCTCGGCGAGTGTCGTGCCGGTGTCTGGCGAGGTTAGGAATGTGTTAATTTTTAGCACTGTACCACGGCTAGAGGGCGAAATGCAAGTAGTGCGTCGGGAGCCAGTGGCAAAGCGCCAGGCGCGCGTGGGATGGGCGTCGTGTCCGCTGCTGTCCGTCCCACAGCAGCGGACACGACGGTGCATAGCTAGCTCTACGCTTCGCGCAGCGTGATCGTCACTTCGGCAGGTGGAAGGCGCGGCGTGCTGGCCCGGATGCGTACCACGCCCGGCGTGTGGCGCGCGCGCACGTAAAGCGCCGCCTGCCCGCCCGCGAGCGCGAACGGATTTTCGCCGATCAGGTCCGCCGGCCCGTCGATCTCCAGCGTGATCACCTGATTGGTATAGGGCAGCCGGTTGCCGTAGCGATCCACGATGCGGAACGCCACGCGCGTCATGTCCGCGCCATCGGCAGCCAGCTCCGAATCGTCGGCTTCAAGCGTCAGCGCGTGCGGCAAGCCGTCCGCGGCGATGCACTGCTCTGCGACCGCCTGTCCGTTCAGATAGCCGACCAGCCGCAGATCGGCCAGCGCCCGGCCCCAGATCATGTGCTGGTGCGGCATCGGGATGACAAACGGCGCGCGCGGCAGGTGCGGGAAGGTTTCCCGGTCGGGCGCGAAGCGACCCACGCGCTCGTCGCCGATGAACACCTCGACTTCGTCGCAGTTGCTGAACACGACGAGCGGGTTGATCCCGCCCCCGCTGCGGTCGCCCATCGACCAGACGGTCGCAGCCTGGAGCACCACGCGCCGCGCCGGGTCGATCTGGCTGGCGTAGAAGGCCGCGGCGTATTTCGGCAGGCGGAAGATGTCCATGACGCCGTGATAGCAGATGCGGTCGCCGGAGCCGAATTCCTGGTGCGTGTTGTAGTCGAACGCGCACCACCCGATCGCGCCCGACACGCCCGCCATGCCAAGCTGCTGATTCTGCACGCGCGCATGGCGCAGAGCGTGCTCGACCGCGCGCTCTTCCTGGTCCCAGGTCTTGGTGGGGAACATGTGCCCGCCGAACTCGGTGATCAGGTAGGGGGTGTGGTTCGGCTCGCGCAGCGGGATGCCGAAATCGTTGAAGGTGAACACGTCCTCAAGGAACTGGCTTTCCCAGATGTAGCGCACGCCGCCCGTCTGGCGTGTCGGGTCGAGCTGGTGAGCGAGCGCGTTGGTAGCGGTATAAAACGGGACATCGTCCGCCGATTCGTTGACGCGCACGCCCCACAGCACGATGGCGGGCCGGTTGCGGTCGCGCACGATCATCGCGCGCAGATATTCCAGGCTGAGCGCTTTCCAGTCATCGTCGCCGATGTGCTGCCAGCCGGGGATTTCCTCGAAAACCAGCAGCCCGATTTCGTCGCAGCGGTCGAGGAAATGGCGCGACTGCGGATAGTGCGAGGTGCGCACGATGTTGCAGCCCAGCTCGTACTTGATGATGTCCGCGTCGCGGCGCTGGAGCCGGGCGGGAGCCGCCGCGCCGATGTACGGATAGGTCTGATGGCGGTTGAGGCCGATCAGCGGCAGGCGCTCGCCGTTGAAATAGAATCCGTCCGGCTCGAAGCGTGCCTGGCGGAAGCCGAAACGGGCGTCCAGCCGGTCGCGCGCGGTGCCGTCTTCGCGCAGCTCGACGCGCAGGGTATACAGCGCCGGATCGTCGAGCGTCCACAGGCGGAAGTCCCCCCGCCTCAGCGCGATCTCGTGCCGCGCGGTGCTATCTCCTGCCGGGGCCGCGACCGCCGTCTCAAGCTGGGCAATCAGCGTCCCGTCCCCGTCGAGCATGTCGGCGCGCAGGACCAGGTTCCGCGCCGCGCCGGACCCGTTGCGCAGCGTGGTTTCGATCACGACGCGCGGTAGTTCGCTCAGCACATCCGCTGTGTGGACGAACACGTCCGCCAGGTGGCAGGCGTCTACCACCCGCAGGCTCACCTCGCGGTAGATGCCCCCGAAGGTCAGATAATCGACGACGAAGCCGTAAGGCGGGATATCCTTCCGCTCGCGCGAGTCGAGATGGACGGTCAGCAGGTTTTCGCCGGGGACAAGGTGATCGGTCAGGTCGAACGAGAACGGCGTGAAGCCGCCGCGATACTCGCCCAGGCGCGCCCCATTGAGGTAGACCGTCGAGGCGATCATCGCGCCTTCGAAGTCGACGAACAGGCGCTGGCCCGGCTCCAGCGCGGGCGGCGTGAAGCGCCGCCGATAGGTCGAGACAAACTGGTATTCGGCATTGTCGAAATTATGGTGAGGCAGCAGCACGTTGCTGTGCGGCAGGGTCACCGGCTCGAAGTGGCTGTCCGGCACGCCGTCGTCGACCTGCTCGGGCCGGAACAGCCAGCCGGTGTTGAACGCGATCACAGTACGCAAGGATGTGTCCTTTCTGAAGCTGGACCCGGACGCCCATCCAGGCCCGTGTGCAGCGCAGATGCGACGCTATTTCCCCGATCCCAGGGTCAGACCCTGAATAAAATACCGCTGCAAGAAGACAAAGACGAACACGGTTGGCAGGGTTGCCAGCAGCGCGCCAGCCGTGATCAGCGGCCAGTCAGTCACATACTGCCCCTGAAGTGTCGCCAGCCCTGCGGTGACCGGGCGCAGCGAATCCGACTGGAGCAGGATTAGCGCCCACAGGAAATCGTTGAACACCCACGTGAACTCAAGCGTCGCCAGCGCCGCCAGCGAAGGCAGGCTCAGCGGTAGCATGATTTGCCAGTAGATGCGGAACTCGCCGCAGCCGTCGACGCGCGCCGCGTCCAGGATCTCGCCCGGCACGGTGCGCATAAAGTTGCGCATCACAAAGGTGCAGAAGCCGAGCTGGAACGCGATGTGAATCAGGATCAGCGCGCCATAGGTGTCGTAGAGGCCGAGCCGGTTGGTCAGCCGGAACACCGGCAGCAGCAAGATTTGGAACGGAAGCATCGTGCCGGCGACGTACATGAAGTAAATGAGCAGGTTGCCCCGGAATTTGAAGCGGGCCAGGGCATAGGCGCTCAGCGACGCCAGAAACAGCATGCCCAACAGCGAGGGGATGGTGATAATGAAGCTGTTGAGCAGGTATTGCCGGACACGCGCCGCCACCCACGCATTGCGGAAGTTCTCGATCGCGAACTTGGACGGTAGGCTCCAAAAGCCGTGCAGCGTGATGTCGTCCATGGTGCGGACGGATGTCAGCAGCGTGGCGAAGATAGGCAGCAGCCAGGTCAGCGTGAACAGCGTCAGCGCGATGTATTTGGCCGCCGAATTGATGTGCTTGCGCGTTGCCAGGGGGCCGACGCGGCTGGCCGCGTGTGGTTTGGCGAGAGTGGCCATGGCTAATACTCCAGCTCGTCTTTCAGGCTGCGCCACAGGTACAGGCCGACAAAGACAATGCTGATGGTGAACAGCACCACCGCGATTGCCGCGCCATACCCCATGCGATAATTGTTAAAGGCCTCGATGTACATATAGTTCGCCAGAACGCGCGTCCCCTGGCCTCCACGGGTCATGACCTGCACCAGGTCGAACGAGCGCAGCGAGTCGATGACGGAAATGATGAACACAATCGTCGTCACCGGCGCCAGCAGCGGCAGGATCACATGCCGGAACAACTGCCAGCGGTTGGCCCCATCGACCAGCCCGGCGTCGATGAATGTGGGATCGAGGTTCTTCAGCCCGGCCAGATACAGAACCATGACGTAGCCGACCTGCCGCCAGGTCGCCGCCGCGATGATGCAGTAGATCGCCAGGTTGCGATCGGCCAGCCAGCCGGGCGGATCGCTGGTGATCCCGCTCTGGATCAGCAGCGAGTTGATCAGCCCCTTCGAGGGGTGATAGACCCACGCCCACACCAGCGCAATGACCGGCCACGACAGTACCAGCGGCGAATAGAAGCTGACCTTGTACCAGCGCCCGCCGCGCATGTCGGTGTTGAAGATCAGGGCTAGGCCCAGGCCGAGCGTCGTCGGCACGGTCACAAACGCGACCAGCCAGCGCAGGTTATTGCCTAACGATTCGGTCAGGGCGCTCTGGCTGAACAGGATGCGATAGTTTCTCAGGCCGATGTAGTTCGGCGTGCTGACCCCATCCCAGTCCGTCAGGCTCAAATAGAACGTGTAGACGGTTGGCCCGATGATCCAGACCAGGTACAGAGCCAGCGCCGGCAGCAGGAACAGGTAGGGGGTCCATTTCTGCGGCACGGGTGGCCGCAACGCTGAGGCGCGCCGGCCAAGGCGCTGCGCCAGGATGTTAACCGGGGGCAGAAGCAGCACCGTCTGGGCGACCAGGCCCACCAGCGCGACCAGCGTGAGGTCCGCGCCGGCGCCCAGGTTGGCCCGGATATACTCGGCCACCTCGCCCTCGCGCACCCAATACAGATCGATATAATACACCAGCCCCATCAGGCCGATGGCGGCTGCCAGGACTGAGGCCAGGGCGCCGCGATGTGGCGCCATCAATCCCCACAGGCCAGCCCCCAACGCCAGCAGGGCGGAGACCGGGATGAACACGATCTGCCAGGTGCTAAACGTCTTCAGGCTGCCCCCGGTCAGCACATCGGACATCAGGCGCGCGCCGCTGTATTTGATCTCGGTCCACATCCACGGCATGAAGATAAACGCCACCAGGATGATCGCTGCGTAGAGGATCGCCAGGAAGTTCGCGCCGGCGAAGTCCAGCGGCTCCCGCAGTGGCTGCGATTTGATTGCTGTAGCCATGATGCGCTCCTTGTCATGCTTGGGAGCGGCACGGCCACCCGTGCGGATGGCCGTGCCCTGGGGTCAGGCGCAGGGCCTGGCCGGGTTGCGGGAGAGATTACTCGGCGGTTTCTTCCAGGATGCGCAGACGCTCGGCCTCAAGATCGGCGAGAATCTGGTCGATCGAGGCTGGGTCGCTCCAGAACCGCGCGAAGCCGTTCAGGCCCGCCTCGGCCATCGGCGCGGTCGTATCGCGATCGTAGAACTGCGCGACGTAGTCGGCGGTCTGGATCAGCTCGATCCCCTTCTGGGTGAGCGGAGCGGCGCCGCTGACGTCCACATCGGTGCGGGTGGGCAGGCGGCCTAGCTCGTCAAAGGCCTTCTGCTGCATCTCCTGCGACCCGATGAAGGCCAGGAACTCCTTGCCGCCTTCCAGGTTGCGCGCATTGGCCGCGATGAAGTACCCGTCGGTCGGCGCGTCTTCGCCGATCGGCACGTCCGGGTTGATGATCGGGAAGCGGAAGAAGTCCAGGTCGTCTTCCAGCTCGTCCGGGTACGAGTCCACGATGAACTGGCCCATCAGGTACATTGCCGCGGAGCCTTCAGCCATGGGCGTCAGGGCTTCCTGCCAGGCGTAGGCGGCGGCGTCCTGGATGAAGCAGTTGTGATCAAAGAGCTGCTGCCAGTATTCGAAGACGGTCTTGACGCGCTCGTCGGTGTACGACTCCTTGAGCAGCATCAGATCGATGTGGAACTGAGGGCCGTTGATACGCATGTTGAGGTAGTCGAACCAGGCGGCGGCCGTCCAGGGGTAGCGCGTGCCGATGGTGATCGGCGTGATGCCCGCCGCGTTCAGCGTATCGCAGGCCGCCAGGAACTCGTCCCAGGTCTCCGGGACTTCGGTGATCCCGGCCTGCTCGAACAGTGAGGGCCGGTAGTAGACCGCCCACCAGTAGTACGAGGTCGGCAGGAAGTACTGCTTGCCATCCACCGTGGCCAGCGCCACAAAGCCGGGCGCATAGGTCTCGTTGAAGCCGTACTCCTCGAAGACATCCGAGATGTCCGCAATCAGCCCGCGGTCGATGAAGAAGCGGGCGCGCTCGCCGGCGAACCAGGTCAGCACGTCCGGGGCCGGATCGGCGGTCAGGTACGCGCGGATAGCCTGCTTGAAGTCCTCGTGCGCGATGATGGAGTGCTCCACCGGCATCAGCGGGTGAGCCTCGTTCCACATGGCGACCATCTCTTCGTCAAAGGCGCGCGGAATGGGGTCGCCGTGCATGGAGTTGTAGGTGATGTACTGCGGTCCCTGCGCCACCGCGGCAGGCACCAGCAGCCCAACTGCGAACAACAGTGTAAGCAGCAAACCGAACTTGGAGAACTTGGATCTGTTCACGCTGGGTCTCCTTTTGAAACAACTAATTCCATCTTGTTGCGTGTGCCATCGCTGGGTCAGAGGCGCCAGGATGGTCCTGCGAAGCGGTGAGACTCTCGGTGATCGTCAGGCGGGTGGTTCCTCCTCTCGTGACTCGGATCGGTTTGTTGGCATCGATGGGCGGAAGTCGGGAGTGGGTGGGGCGGTGGTCTCGCGGAGCACGAAGTGCACCGGGAGCACGGTCGGTTCGGGCGTGGCGCCTTCGAGGATGTCGAACAGCATGCGCGCGGCGACCTGCCCGCTTTCGGGCGCGCGCTGGTCGATGGTGGTCAGCGGTGGGGCGAAGCTGGACGCCGCCGGGATGTCGTCGTAGCCGGTCACGCTCAAATCCTGCGGGACGCGGCGGCCCATCAGCCGTGCCTGCTGGATCGCGCCCATCGCCATACGGTCGTTCAGGCAGATCAGCGCGCTGATCTCAGGGTGGCGGGTCAGCAGGTCGGCGGCGCAGGCGGCGCCGCTCTCGGTCGAAAAGTCGCCGTTGGCGCGCGGCAGGCTGTCGAAGTCCAGGCCGTGCGCCTGGGCCACGGCGCGCAGCCCCTCGATGCGGTGCTCCAGCGCCATGTTCATATTCTCCGGCACGGTGATCAGGCCGATCTGGCGGTGCCCCAGCCCCAGGATATGGGTCATGATCTGCTCGCCGCCGGAAAAATCGTCGCTGCGCACCCAGTAGTCGCCGTCGCGCACGTCGTAGCCGATGACAACGGTCGGCAGGTTCTTGGCGCGCGCGTCCTCGATCACCGACGCTTCCGGCACGTTGTCGATCGCGATCAGGCCGTCCAGATAGCCGCTGAGCACCAGTTGGCGATAGTGTTCGTCCGGCCCGGACGGCGACAGGCGCGGCGTGCTGAGCAGCATGTTGTAGCCGCGCTGGGTGATGACCGACTCGATGCCGCCCAGGATGCGCAGGGTGAGCGGGTCGCTGAAGATCGGCTCGTAGACGTAGGGGAACACCACGGCGATGATGTGCGTCTTGCCGGCGGCCAGAGCGCGTGCCGCCAGGTTGGGAACATAGCCCAGCTCGCGCACGGCTTCCATGACCTTGCGACGCGTCTCTTCGGTGAAATAGGGCGTGTTGGAGAGCACTTTGGAGACGGTGGCGGTGGAAACCCCGGCGCGCCGCGAGACATCCTGTAAGGTTGGCATGTTCGCCCTCGCCTGCGTGGCGATAGTTAAGCGATTAACTATCGTCCCAAAAAAGAGAGCGGCTGTAGTTAAGCCTTTAACTACAGCATACAGCCGATTCCGGCCCGTGTCAACACCCGCGCTCTCACGCGGGCCGGTGGCTGTTCCCGTTGCGATTGAAGAAGATGGTGGCGTGAAGCGTGCCGAGGATCAACTGGTCTCCATCGGCGACCAGATATTCCTCATGTGGGCGCAGCAATTCCCCGTTGAGGTAGGTGCCGTTGGTGCTATCAAGATCGGTCACAACAAGGTGCTTACCACGCCGCCACAGCAGGCAGTGCTGGCGCGACACGCCGTGACGGTGCGCGCCCAGCTCCGACAGATCGAGGATGTTGGCATCGGGCGCCGAGCCGCGTCCCAACACCACCGGCGACGCCAGCGAGAGCGTATAGCACACGCCCGACGGGAAGAACTGCAGCAGCACGCTGGAATGGAAATCGAAGCGCTCATTCCCCTTGCGCTCGGACGCGACGGTGAGCGGGCGGCGGCGCAGCGGCTGCGTCGCGGTGACCCGGGGCGGCACCGGCGTGTCCTCGCAGTCTGAGCACGGTACGTCCTTCCCATGAAGGACTTGGCCGCAGCGATTACAGTGGTAGGTCGTCAGAAGAGCCATAGTGCATCAGTACCGAATTCTGCTCTGCGTCTCCAGACGCTATGAGCGCAATCTAGTGTGTTGTAATTAGCATATCGAACTGTATACAACGGGGCGCTTACCAGGAGCGCCCGATCGGGAAATTCGTTCAAAATGGGGTTTTGGGGAGGGTGTGAAGATGGAACGCGCGGCGTGTCGGAGCGCGCGACAAACAGCCGGTGGACGCGCCAGCCTGGTGTGCGGGGGCGGGATCGCCGGGTGCGACGCTTACACCGGACCCGGCTCAGGAGACCAGCGGGCGCAGTAGCTCGCGCGCGGTCGCCAGCTCGTCCTCGTTGATCATGTGTCCCATGCCGGGGTAAATGCGCCGGATGACTTCGCCGCCCAGGCGCGCCAGCACGTCGGCGCTGTGCTCGACGCGCGCCAGGGGGATATGCGGATCGCGGTCGCCGCAGCCCAGGAAGACGGGCGTTCCATCCAGCGATCCGCCGTAGTCGCGCGGGGTGCCGTCCGGGCCGATCAGGCCGCCGCTGAAGGCCAGCACCGCGCCATAGCGGCGGGCGTGGCGCGCCGCGTATTCCAGCGCCAGACACGCCCCCTGCGAAAAGCCCGCCAGCGCGATCCGGTCCGGCGCAAGACCCGCCTGCCCGGCCTGCGCAACAACGGCATCCACCAGCGCCAGGGCAGATGAGAGATAGGGCTCGTTGGCGTCCAGCGGCGCGAGAAACGGGAATGGATACCAGGAGAAACCGGCAGCCTGAGGCGCCAGGTAGGCCAGGCCCGGCTGCCCGATGGCGTCCGCCAGGGCGAGGATGTCGTCGGCGGTGGCGCCCCGCCCGTGCAGCAACACCAGCGCGGCGCGCGCCCGCTCCAGCGGCTCGCCGGCGGCGCGGACCGGTTGCCCGGCGTGCGGGTCGAGGGCAGACGGGTCAGCCATGCGCGCCCTTCCCGGCCGGGACGCGGATCGGCGGCAGGACGCGCTCGATGGCGGCCCGCTGCGGCTCGTACCACGGCGGCAGCTTGAGCGACGTGCCCAGCGCGTCGGGCGTTTCATCCAGCGTGAAGCCCGGCGGATCGGTCGCGATCTCGAACAGCACGCCGCCCGGCTCGCGGAAGTAGATCGAACGAAAATACTGGCGGTCCAGCACGTCCGTCACGCGCAGCCCGTGCGCGGCGACGCGCTCGCGCCAGGCCCGTTGCTGCGCGTCATCCGCCGCCCGCCACGCGACGTGATGCACCGTTCCCGCGCCGCCGGCAGCCGGACCGGCATCCGGCACGTGCAGGACGTCAACCCGCGTCCCGACGCCCGACCCGGCGGTGTGGTAGCGCGTCCGATTGCCTGCTTCGGCGACCGGCGCAAAGCCCAGGGTGTGGCGCAGGATCGCACCGGTCAGGGCCGCGTCTGCTGCCCACAGGCTGACGCTGTGCATGCCGCGAATGGCGTGCTCCGCCGGCAGCGGCCCGCCGTCCCAGCCGGGGATCATCCCGGCGGCCTCGTCGCCCACGATCTCCAGCCGCAGGCCGTCCGGATCGGCGAACGCGATGACGTCTTCGTCAAAGCGCACGTCCGGACCGCTGACCGCGACACCAGCCGCTGACAGACGCGCTGTCCAGAAGCCGAGCGAGCCAGCCGGCACGCTGAACGCCGTCGCGCCGATCTGCCCGGCCCCCTGGCGGCCCCGGCGCGCGCCGGGCCAGGGGAAGAAGGTCAGGATCGTGCCGGGGCGCCCCAGCTCGTCCCCGTAGTAGAAGTGATAGGTGCCGGGGTCGTCGAAGTTGACGGTCTGCTTGACCAGACGCAGCCCCAACACGCCCACGTAGAAGTCGACGTTGCGCTGGGGATCGCTGGCGATGGCGGTGACGTGGTGAATCCCGGTTAGCGTTTCGGCCATGCGGTTTGGTCCTTTGCAGGCTGCGGGGAGCCGTCAAGTGCGGCGCGCACTGCCGGGACGACTTCCTCGGCGAACACGGCGATCTGGCGTTCTTCGTCTCCGGCCACCGGCCAGAAGACGAAGGTGTCCATGCGCGACTCGTGATACAGCGCCAGGATGGTATCGACCCAGCGTTCGGGTGGGCCGACCAGGCCGCTCTCGGCCTTGATCCCCGCGCGGCTCGGCGCGATCGCGCCCATCAGATTGTAGCCGCGCCGGATCGCCGCTGGCGAGCGGTTCGCCTGGGCGGCGCCTTCGTCGATGGCGTCATTGAGCGCTGCCAGCTTTTCGGGCGGGACGTAGGTGTAGGACACGATGACGCCGTCCGCCATCCGCCCGCTGAGCCGCTGCATGCGCGGGCCAACAGCGCCGGTCCAGATCGGCACGACGTGGTTCGGACCGGGGCCGGGCCGCGCGCCGCGCACGCGGTAGTACTCGCCGTCGTAGCTGAACGAGCCGTTCGAGTGCTCAAGCATCCCGCGGATGATGGTCAGCGCCTCTCTGAACGCCCGGTAGGACTCGCCTGCCGTGCGCTCGTCCACGCCGTAGGCGGCGATGCCCGCCCAGTAAGCGCCCGCGCCGATCCCCAGCTCAAAGCGGCCCCCACTCAGCAGGTCCAGCGTGGCGGTTTGCTTGGCGAGCATGGCCGGCGGGCGCAGCGGTGTGTTGGCGACGTTGGTGAGCAGATGCACGCGCCCGGTCCGCGCGGCCAGCATGCTCAGCAGCGTCCAGGTTTCCAGCATACGGCGGTTGTAGGGGTGATCCTGCAGCGCGATCAGATCCAGCCCGGTTCGGTCAGCGATCGCGGCCCGTGCGAACGGCAGTGCCAGATCGCCGGCGGTCGGGTCAATGTTGATCCCAAAACGGGGCGGAACAGCGACAGACATCGGCATCTCCTTAAGCGGGCGGGGGACGCCGCGCGGTATCCCCCGCCCCTTCGCGATCGGCACCGCTCTAGACGGCGGCAGCCGCGGCTTCCTCGATCAGCTCCAGTTCAATCTCGATCTTAATCTCGTCGCCCACCAAAACGCCACCCGCTTCGAGGGCCTTGTTCCAGGTCAGCCCCCAGTCTTTGCGGTTGATCTTCGCGCGGGCCTCGAACCCGGCGCTGCGATGACCCCACGGGCTGGTGACGATCCCGGTGTGCTCGACGTCCAGCACCACCGGGCGCGTGATGCCGCGAATGGTCAGATCGCCGTGCAGGCGGGCGGTTGTTTCGCCGGTGCGCTCAACGCGGGTGCTCTTGAAGATGATGTGCGGGTGGTTTTCGACATCGAGAAAGTCCGCCGAACGCAGGTGCGCGTCGCGCTGCGGCTCGCGGGTGTTGATGCTGGCAGCGTCGATCTCGACTTCGACACGGGTGTTCTCCGGGTGCTCGACATCCAGCTCGATCGTGCCGGTGAACTGCTCGAACTCGCCGCGCACATTTGCGATCATCATGTGGCGGACGGTGAAGTGAATCGCCGAATGGGCAGGGTCGATCTTCCAGGCCATGCTTGTTCCTCCTTGCGGTACCGATCGATAGATATGGTTTCTATATAGACCGTATATATGTGAACTTTATGAGCCGAAAAAAGCCCGCACCCGGCGGGTGGGTCGATCCGGTCCACATCACGCGCCGTCGCGCAGCGCCCGATCCCAGCGGGCCAGCAGGGCCATCAACTGTGCCTGCTCCTGCGCGCTGAGCACCTCGATCTGGCTGGCGAGCGTCGCTTCCAGCGCGGGCGCTGCAGCGTTCCAGGCGGCCTTGCCGGCTGCGGTCAGAAACAGCCGGTGCATGCGCCGGTCGAGCGGGTCAGGGCGCCGCTCGACCAATCCGGCGGTTTCCAGCCGGTCGATCAGGCCCGCCACGTTGCCCTTGGTGACCAGCAGCCGCTCGGCCAGCGTTTGCTGGCACAGGCCCGGCTCGGTGGCGATGTGGGTCAGCACATCGAACTGGCTGCGGGTCAGGCCGAACTGCGCCAGCAGGGTTTGCTCCACGCGCACCACGCGCTGGTAGACTCGCACCAGATGGAGCCAGGCCAGCACGCTGCGCCGGTATGGGCGGCTGATCATGACCGGGTCGGCCATCGTTTGACTCGTTAGTTCACATATAAACTATTTGGATTATAGCATCCCTGGCAGCGGGTGTCAAATCTCGCCTCGTTTTTCCTATTCCTTGAGCGCGCCGGACACCATCCCGCGGATAAAGTGCCGCTGGAAGAAAACGTACAGCACCAGCACCGGCAGGCTGACGATCGTCGCCGCGGCAGCCATCACCGGCACGTCGGCGGCGTAGCGCCCGCGCAGCAGCGCCAGCCCGACCGGCAACGTGCGCAGGTCGCCGGTGACCATCACCAGCACCAGGAAAAATTCGTTCCAGGTCCACATGAACAGCAGCACCACCAGCGAGAGCAGCGCCGGGCGCGAGAGCGGAAACAGCACGCGCCACAGCACGTCCCAGGTGTTGCAACCGTCCACCACCGCGGCATCGACCAGCTCGCGCGGCATGCCTTTGAAGTGCGCGCGCATCCAGAACGTGCCGAAGGCAAAGCTGAGTGCCACCTGTGGCAGAATGAGCGCCCAGTACGTGTTGCGCAGCCCAAGCTGGCCCATGAACTGCCACAGGGGGATGATCACTGCTTCGGTGGGGACCATCAACCCCAGCACGATCAACAGCAGCAGGGCGTTGTCGCCCCAGAAGCGGATCATGCCAAAGGCGTAGCCGGACATGGTCGAGAGCAGGGTGGCGATTACGACCACGGGGACCACGACGATCACGCTGCTGCGAAAATAGCGCCCGAACTGCGCGCCTTCCCAGGCGTCCACGAAATTCTGCCAGCGCCAGGTTTCGGGCAGCGCGAATGGCCCCGCCGCCAGCTCGGACGTCGTCTTGAACGCGGTGAGAAAGATGCCGATGAAGGGCATCAGGGCCGCCAGCAGGAAGAGGGTGAGCAGGGCGTAGGTCAGGGCGGTGCGGGCTTTACGCTGGTAGTAGTAGATGTCGGCCATCAGACCGTCCGCTCCTCTTCTCGGCGTGCCTGCAGGCGCATCACCAGCGCCGACACGGTGATGATGATGATCGACAGCACCAGGGCCATCGCCGAGCCGTAGCCCGCCCGGTTGCGCTGGAAGGCGTACTGGTAGATCAGCAGGCTGGTGACGATCGTCTCTTTGCCGGGGCCGCCGCTGCGCGTCAGCACAAAGACCAGGTCGAAGACGCGCAGCGCTGCGATAAAGGTGAGCACAAAGGCCACCAGAATCTGCTGGCTGAGGCCCGGCAGGGTGACGTGGCGGAACTCTTGCCAGGCGTTCGCCCCAGCCACACGCGCCGCGTCGTAGAGGTCCTCGTTGATCGACTGCGCCCCGGCGATGAACAGCACCATGCACAGCCCGTACTGCACCCACAGGCCGACCGTGCCGACCGCGTAGCGCGCGTAGGTGAAGTCGCCCAGCCAGGGCCGGACCCAGCTTTCCAGCCCGATAAGGGACAGGAATTCGTTGATCGGGCCGTCGTAGGCGAACAGCCAGCGCCAGATGATCCCCACGACGACCGAACTCATCACCTGGGGGATGAACAGCCCGGAGCGGAAGATCGCCATGCCGCGCAGCCGCCCCCGCGTCATGAGCGCGGTGAGGAACAGGCCGAGCATGATGGGCAGGATGCTGAAGAAGATCACAAAGAAGGCGTTGTGCTGCAGCGCCAGCCAGAAATCTTTGTCGCGCCACAGCTCGCGATAGTTGTCGAAGCCGATGAAGGTCGGCTCGCTGAAACCCGTCCAGTCATAGAGGCTGTACCGCGCGGTGTTGATGATCGGCCACAGCACGAACAACACGTAGATCACCAGACCGGGCAAGATGAAGAGATAGGCGTGGTAGGGGCGAAGGTAGGGCGGGTTATTCAGGCGTGTGTTCCAAGCGGGCAGTCTCATACACAGCCTAGTCCTGATGTGATCCAAGACAAAGGGGCCGGCCGGTGGGCCAGCCCCCTGCAAACACGCATATCCTGCCGGACGCTCAGCCGCCGGCCTGGTAATCCGCCTCCACGTCCTGGATGAACTGCTCAGGCGTCACCTGGCCCGCCATCAGCTCCTGGATGTTGGCCGCGATGTCCGGCATCGTCCAGTCGAGATAGTGGCCGACCGCGTTCTGCGAGCTGATCAGGTTCCAGGCGTTGACGACATCGGCCGTCAGGGTGCCTTCGACCAGCAGGTCCGGATCGACCTCGGCGGCGGGCAGGAAGCCCTGCTCAAAGAGCAGCTCGGCGGCGCGCGGGCCGGTCACCAGGTCGATGTACGCCGCGGCCAGGTCGGGGTGCTCGGTCCCGGCGCGGATGCCGTACGCCAGCCCGACACCGCCGATCGACAGCGGGGGCGCGTCCGGCAGCGCCGAGGGGATGACAAAGAAGCCGATGGGTTCCTCGCCCAGCTCGGCGATGATGCTACCGGTCATCCAGCTACCGGTGATCCACATCGAACCCTGGTGGTTGAGGAACGCGGCGAAGGTCTGGTTGTCGTAGTCCATGCCCTCGAAGCCCGGTGAGAAGTACCCGGCCTGGATCCACTCGACCATCTTCTGGGCGGCGAGCAGGTTGGCCTCGGTGTCGAACGTCCCGCCTTCGCGGCGATACATGAACGCGTCGATCTCCTCGAGGGTCGAATAAGCGTGCTGGATGGCGCCCCAGGTATGGATCGCCGGCCAGCCGTCCAGACTGCCGAAGACGATGGGCGTCTTGCCCGCGTCCTTGAGCGCCTTCACCACGGCCTCGAACTCCTCGAAAGTCGTCGGGATGCTCAGGCCCAGCTCGGCGAAGTCCTCTCTCCAGTAGTAGGCGCCCACCACCTCGGCGGTGTTCGAGACGCCGTACAGGTTGCCCTCGCCAAAGGTCGCGCCGTCCGGGGTGAAGCGGTTGCGGCTGTGCAGCCCTTCGGCATAGCGATCGAGCCAGCCGTACTGCGCGGCGTAGTCATCGAGAGGCAGCAGCAGCCCGGCCTGCACCAGCGCGCCCATGCCCGTGTAGCCCTGATTGATCATCGCCACGTCCGGGCCGGATGCTTCGGAGAGCGCCAGGGGCAGCAGCGCGGTCAGGTCGCTGGTATCGTACGGCTCGCGCTGCACGGTCACGCCGGGATTCGCCGCCTCGAATTCGGCGGTCAACTGATCG
Source organism: Thermoflexus sp. (assembly GCA_020724465.1). Lineage (GTDB taxonomy): Bacteria > Chloroflexota > Anaerolineae > Aggregatilineales > Aggregatilineaceae > DYGX01. The sequence continues at coordinate 190,948 of DYGX01000007.1, read as the reverse complement.
ATCATGGCCTGCTCGGCGTCCCGTGTCCAGTTGTCCCAGACGACCAGGGTGATCTGCTCCTGGGCGCCGGCGGGAGCCAGGGCCGCCAGCAAGACGGCCACAATGGTTAACGTGATTAACGCTCGTGCTCTTTTCATCAAAACGACTCCTCGCTGTAAGCAGATAACACACTTTCGCGCGACGGGTGCCGCTGTCTGCAATTGTAGCGCATGAGGCAGAGGCTCGCCCAGAGCCGGCGAGGCTCTGGGCGATTTGGTATTGCGGGCGCTACTCAGCCAGCGTCAGATGGCCCCACAGCCGCGGCAGGCCCTGGATCGATCCCCAGGCGCTCCAGGCTGTGCGAGCTTCGTTGCAGTTCTCGCCTATCGCGGCGTCGGCTTTGTCGCAGTCATAGAGCAGCACGTTGAAGCCGATGGTATCTCCTGGGGCCACCTCGCCCGGAACCGCGTTCCACGGGATCGCCACTTCCAGGATATAGCCGCTGTCGGTCCGGCTGGACGCCACCTGCATGTCCGGCGCGGTCAGGCTGATGATGCCCTGGTTCGCGTCGGCGTCGCGCTCGGCCTGCACGTTCCCCTCGGTGTCGAACGGGAAGATGCCGGTCTTGAAGGTGGTCAGCGTGTGCTCGCTGGCGCCTGGACCGGCCGGGTCAACCGTGATCTCGACCGAGTCGCTGCGCCAGTGTCCTTTCACGTCATTGGGAGCGATGTTCGACACCACCACGTCGTCCATCACCTCGACCGCGACGTAGAGGAAGTCATCGTCGTAGGCCACGCTGAACGAGCCGGTCAGGTCTGCCTCGTCGGTCGTCTGGCCTTCCCAGATTGCTGTGAAGGGGATCTCCAGCACCTCAAGCCCGGCGTACTCGCTAAGGTCGCCGTCGATGGCGGGCGCGGTGGTCAGACGCGAGGCCGTGGTGGTCGGCACGACCTGGACGACGCCCGCGTCACTCAGCGTGTAGTCGCCGTAGGCAGCCTCGACCGTCACATCGAACTGGCCTTGCGCCATGCCTGCCGGCACGGTCGCCAGGAAGTCCACTGTGATCACTTCGCCGGCTGGCACAGTCACGGTTTGCTCCGGGGTGTCCAGCGTGATCTCGTCCGAGGCGATCGTCAGGCTCAGCGTCACGTCCTGGTCAGACGCCGAGCGGTTGTTCAGCACGACCGGGATCGGCGCCGTTTCACCCGCGCCGATCGCGATCTCCGCTGGAACGAGCCGGATCAGGTGCTCGATGTTGTTGCGCTGCGCCCACTCGCGGAAGATCTGCACGCTCTCGATAGGCTGCAACTCGACCGACACGGGCGGCGTGACCTGGACCAGCGCGCGGGCGCTGGCAAAGCGCGGCGCACCGGCGTCGTCTACCGCGTCGAAGCGGCCAACCAGCGTCGTGAAGGTCGTCACATCGGCGTCATCCGGCACGGTGATGGTGAAGGATTGGCTGGCGGAGCCGCCGACCGGCACATCGACTGGCGCAGAAGCCTCGCTGATGGTCCAGCCTTCCGGCCCGCTGAGGCTGAGCGCTACGTCGTGCAGGTCGATGTCGCTGTTGTTGACCAGTGTCATATCCAGCGCCAGCGTACCGCCCTGGCTGACGTAGAATTCCGAGGGGGCCAGGTGCAGCTCGACGCGCGCCGGGGCGTGGTCAACCCCGCTGAAGACGCCTTCGAGCAGGCTGGTCTCCGTCTCTGGCATCGGCAGGACGGACGCGGCGAGGGTGAAGTTCTCCGGCATCAGCGCGCGCTCCGAGGGCGGCAGCACGGCGCTCCATCCCTGGCTGCGATAGCGGCCCAGCGCCACCGCCTCAAGCTCGGCGTAGGTCGCGAACTGGGACGGCGAGAATTCGTTGGTCGGGATCGCGACGCTCGGCGCCAGACCGGCAGCGCCATAGGCCAGCGCGTAGTAGAGCTTCTTGGGCTGCCACGGCTCGATGAATTCCTCGCTGAGTTGCTCTGGGAAGGCGTTCGGGTCGCCGGCCAGGAAGAACGCTTCCGTCGCCAGCTTGGCGATGTACTGGTGGTGCCCGTGCCCGCGTGGCGATGGGTTCATCGTGATCATGACTTCGGGCTTGAGCACGCGCACGTAGCGCACCAGCTTGCCTAACGGTTCCTCATAGCCCCAGGCCTGCTCGGTGGCGCTGGCGCTGGTGGTGTAGGCCCAGTCGATTTCATCCAGGTGGTAAAGCTGGTCGATGCCCAGCATCCGCAGCGACTGGCGCTCCTCGTAGTCGCGCAGGATGCCCAGCGAAGGACCCAGCTCGCGCCCGATCGCGTTGCCGCCGCCTTCGCCGCGTGTCGCGGTGATAACCGCCGCCCGCGCTCCGTGATCAAGCACGTAGCGGGCAAGCGTGGCGGTCGCGGTGGACTCGTCGTCCGGATGCGCCCCGACAAACATCAGATCAACTTTCACAGCATCTTCTGAAGTGGCGTTTCTTGGCGTCGGGCGGTCGTCTTGCGCCCTGACCAGGGGAGTGGTGAGCAGAAAAGCGACAATCAATAGAGCGGACAGTGTGAAGCGTAACATGTGTTTGCTCATCATACGGCTCCTATACGTTTACGTTGGCTGGTGTGAAGCGTATTCGAGCGGGCATCAGGCACGATCACCGGGCGCGACCGTGTGCGGAAGCTCCTTTCTCCGAACCGGGCACCCACTGAACAAGTCGCGCAATTTGCTGGTTGAAGGTTCCACCTGAGCCTGTATTTACAATTATAGATTAGGTTAAGGTGAGTATAACAATAGTACGCTCTGCGCAGGCAGGGGAAGAAGGGTGATGGTACGGCAGGCGCACGGGCGGAATCACCCCCGCGCGCCTGCCGGTCGCGTGCTGTGTCAATGGAACTCGGGAAGCCAGTCCCCATGCGCGGCGATCAGATCGTCCACCAGCGCCCAGATCTGGTCCAGATCCAGCTCGGCGGCGGTGTGCGGGTCGAGCATCGCGGCGTGATAGATATGCTCGCGCTTGCCGGTTAGCGCCGCCTCGACCGTGAGTGCCTGCACATTGATGTTGGACTGCATCAGCGCGGCAAGCTGCGGCGGCAGCGCGCCGACGCGCACCGGTTGGATCCCGTTGGCATCGACCAGGCAGGGCACTTCCACGCAGCAGCCCTGCGGCAGATTGTCGATCAAAGCGGTGTTCTCGACGTTCCCGTAAACCACGCGCGGGGTGTTGGTTTCGATGCTGTGGATGATCGCGCTGCCGTACTCGTGGCTGCGCTCGTGCGTGATGGGCCGGTTCTCGTCTTCCAACTCGTGGCGCAGGGATTCCCACCCCTCAATCTGAGCCTCGCAGCGGCGGATGTATTCGTCCAGCGGGATGTTATAGCGTTCGATCAGGTCTGGGCGGTCGCGCTTGATGAACCACGGCGTGTATTCGCTGAAATGCTCGCTGGACTCGGTGACGAAGTAGCCCAGGCGCTTGAGTATGTCGTAGCGCACACGGTTGTCGTCCGGCACGCGCCCGTCGGCGATCACCTGGTGGATCAGCGGATAGAGGTCTTGCCCCTCGTGCTCGAAGCGCAGGTAGAAGGCCATGTGGTTGATGCCGGCGCAGAGGTAGTTGATCTCCTCATAGGGCACGCCGATATCGCGGGCAAGCTGCATGGCGGTGCCCTGCACGCTGTGGCACAGGCCCACATTCCGGATCGGCGTGGCCCTGTTCAGCGCCCAGCACAGCATTGCCATCGGGTTCACATAGTTCAAGAGCAGCACGTCCGGGCAGACCGCTTCCATATCGCGGCACATCTCAAGCAACACCGGGATGGTGCGCAGCGCGCGCATAATCCCGCCCACGCCGAGTGTATCGGCGATGGTGGCGCGCAGGCCGTAACGCTTGGGGATCTCGAAGTCGATCACGGTCGAGGGCTTGTAGCCGCCGATCTGGAACATGGCGATGGCATAGTCCGCCCCGTCGAGCGCGGCGCGGCGATCGGTGGTCGCTTCGATGGTAGGCTGCGCGCCAAGGGCCTGAGCCAGCTTGCGCGCCACGATCTCAGACGTGTGCAGGCGCTGCGCGTCGATGTCGTGCAGGCTGAAGGTGACATCGGCCAGCTCCGGATAGCTCAGGATGTCGCCCATCAGGTTCTTGGCGAACACAGTGCTGCCCGCACCCAGAAACGCAATCTTGACCATCTCTCACTCCTCAAACAGGGCTGGACGCAGGCGAGGGAACGCTCAGCGCCTCACCTCGCACGGCGTTAATCATACCCGCGCCGCGCTGCATTGCTATCCGCGGTGTCGCGCAGGGCTTGATTTCGCTATAGTAGAGACTCAATCGCGGCTGGCGTCGGGTCACATCCCAGGAGGCAAATACACCGCTATGAGCAATCATCCGCTAAATCTGACGCTGCGCTTTCTGTTGGAACTGGTCGCGTTGGGCGCGATAGCGTACTGGGGCTGGACGCAGAACGACGGCGTGTGGCGCTGGGTCGCCGCGCTGGGCCTGCCGCTGATCGCGGCGGCGCTGTGGGTGACGTTTCGCGTGCCGGGCGACATGGAGCGCATGGTACAGTCCTTTCAAGAATCGACCGGCACGCTGGGGGAAGCGTTCCGCACGCCTGCCGAGCCGCGCGACGTGCGGGTCGCGGTGCCGGGCGTGGTCCGGCTGGCAATTGAGGCGCTTTTCTTTGGCGGGGCGGTCTGGCTGCTGGCGCTGGCGGGGCAGCCTCGCCCGGCGCTGATTTTCGGGATCATTGTGGTGCTTCATTACGCGGCGTCGTACGACCGCATACGCTGGCTGCTGAGACGCACGTAGCTGTCAAAATACTTCTATTACGCGACTGGTTGAGGGGGAGTCATGACTACGCTGGTCAACCGGATCGAGGCAGGCGTGCAGCTTGAGGGGCTGCGAGTGCGCGGCTGGTGGCGATCTGTAGCGTTGATGTTGACTGTTGTGATGGTGCTGCACGGGGTGGCGCTGCTCAACCAGGTCTACGTGCGCCCGTTCGATTATCCGACACATATCCGCTGGGCGCGCCTGCTGGCCGAAGGGGAGTTTCACCCGGGCGGGGTCAAGATCGAAGGATCGTACCGGCCCGCCTACCTGTTTCAGGCGCTGGTCTACGGTGTGGCGCTTCTGCCGAGCATCGACCACGCGCAGGGCGCTATCGTGGTGAGCCTGCTGGCGACCGCGGCGCTCGCTCTCACCGTCTATCATCTGTTGTATCGCGCGCTGCCGGAGCCGGACCGGGCAACAACGGGATTGATCGCCGCGCTGCTCACGCTCGTGGTGCTGCTGGTGGCGCCGCTCACATTCCGCACCTGGCACCGCGAAAACCTGTATCTGGGCTACATCACGCCCATTGTCTATCACAACCCGACCGTCACCCTGCTGCGACCTTTCGCGCTGCTGCTGTTCCTCTACGCGGTCAAGGCGCTGGACGCAGCGGCGGGTGTGAATCGCGCCTGGGCTGTGCCGGTTGCGGCTGTGCTGACCGTGCTGGCAACGTACGCCAAGCCGAATTACACGCTTGCGCTGCTGCCCGTGATGGGCGGATTGCTGGCCCTGCGTTGGCTGCGCCGCCAGCCGGTGGACACCCCACTGATCCTGTTTGGAATCCTGCTGCCGGGGGTGGTGGTGCTTGGACTGCAATTCTGGTTTACATATGAGTCCAGTGAAAACAACAGTGTGATCTTCTCGCCGCTGACCGTGGCGCGCATGTTCGAACCCAACTACATTTTTGCCAAGCTGGCCCTGTCACTGGTGTTTCCGGGCCTGGTGAGCGTGCTATACCTGCGCCCCGCGCTCCGCGATTGGTCTGTGGTGCTGGCCTGGCTGGCGCTGGGCGTCGCGCTGGCATATGTCTATCTACTGGCCGAATCCGGGATGCCGGGTGATGGCAACTTCTTCTGGGGCGCGCAGGTGACGCTGCTGATCCTGGTAATCGTGACCATGCGCCTGCTCATTCGGCAGGAGTTGGGAACGGACCGGCGCGGCCCGTCCTGGCGGGCGATGGCGTGCGCGGGAGCGCTGGCGCTGCACCTGGCCGCCGGTGTGGCGTGGTATCTGAGCGAAGCCCTGCTGCCGGGGCCGTCCTGGTGGTAGGGGCGAATTGTGCCGCCCGCCAGACTTCTCAGCGGTCCGACGGGCGGCACGGAGCCAGCGTGCGATCGCTAGGACGTCTCGCGCTCGTCGTAGTGCGCCAGGCAGAATGCCAGCACTTCGGCGGCATCCTCGGACGCGAACTCGCCGCTCTGGAAATACCCAAGATAGTCTGCGTAATCGTCGGAGAAGTAGCTGCACGAGGTGAACGTGCTTTTCTGGGTGATCTTGCTGCCTGCTTCCAGCTCGCCCAGCGTGCCGTCCGGGAAGATGACGTCGTTGAAACTGAACTTGTTGACCGCCGCCTGCGCCACCGCCGGCACAAGCACGCCGATCAGGACCAGGATAACCAGCAGTTTTTTCATGATCGATACGCTCCTCTCAATTCTCACAGTACGACATCAGCGATTTAATATAGATATGTATTAAACATATTATAGTAACGTTTCTCACACGGGCAATCCCCCCGCAGTACCGGCGCTCGCCGCGCCGCCGCGATTGACGGCCCGATCCCGTCCCCGCATGTGATAAACGCCCGGCGCGCGCTTTTATACAACTAAACCTAACCGGAACAAACAAGCGCGGCCTGCCCCGTCCGCCGCCCGCCGTTGACTCGTGCCAGCCGAAGGGGTTTGCCATGTTCCCACAGCCTGCTGCATCCGCCTTGCCACCCGAGCCAGAAGGTGCTTCCGATCGCCCGGACGCGCGTTTTTCGCTGCCTGCTGTGGCGCTGCCGCAAGGTGGCGGGGCGATCCGCAGCGTCGAAGAACGGTTTGAAGTCAGCGCCATGAACGGCGCGGCCACCTTCCGCCTGCCGCTGCCGGTCGCTCCCGCGCGGAGCGGCTTCCAGCCGGAGCTGGCGCTGGCCTACAACTCCGGCGTGGGCAACGGGCCCTTTGGGCTGGGGTGGACCGTCGAGATTCCCTCGGTGGGGCGCAAAACCGAGCGCGAACTGCCGCAGTACGATGACGCGCACGCCAGCGACACGTTTGTGCTGACCGGCCTGGACGACCTCGTGCCCGCGCTGGATGGCGGCGATCCCGTCGAGGATACCCGCCCCGACGAGGACGGCGTGCTTCATCGGGTGCGGCGCTATCGCCCGCGCGTCGAGGGCGGTTTCGCGCGGATCGAGCGCTGGGAAAACGCCGACACGGGCGAGGCGCACTGGCGCAGCGTCACGCCGCAGAATGTGACCAGCATCTTCGGGCGCTCGTCTGCCGCTCGCCTGAGCGACCCGGCTGACCCGGCACGTGTGTTTCGCTGGCTGCTCGAATGGAGCTACGACGACCGGGGCAACTGCATCCACTACCTCTACAAGGCTGAGGACCTGACCGGTGTCGCACCCGCGCTCAGCGAGGCGCACCGGCTGGATGGGCGGACGGGGGTCGGCGGGCGCTACATCAAGCGCGTGCTGTACGGCAACCGCACGCCCTACGTCTTTGGCGCGGCGCTGCCCGGCGCGGATGATTTCCTGTTCCAGCTTGTGTTTGACTACGGCGAGCACGATCACAGCGAAGCGCTGGCCGACCTGGGCGGCGGGCAGTTCCGCTACGACGCCGATCCGATGCCCGACGACGGCGGCGCGTGGGCCGTGCGCCCCGATCCGTTCTCGTGGTATCGGGCCGGGTTCGATGTGCGAACCTACCGCCGCTGCCGCCGCGTGATGCTGTTCCACGCCTTTGATGCGGTCGAGCTGGCGCGCTCGCTCGATCTCGACTACGACGACGCGCCGGGTTTCTCGTTCCTGCGCGCGATCACGCTGCGCGGCTACCGGCGCGATGGCGCCGGTTACACCTGTCGGTCGCTGCCGCCGCTCACCTTCGCCTATCAGCCGCACGCCTGGGACGACACGGTGCGGACGCTCGATGCGGACAGCCGCGCCGATCTGCCTGCGGGGGTAGACGGGCAGGCGTACCAGTTTGTGGACCTCTACGGCGAGGGGCTGGCGGGCATCCTCAGCGAGCAGGGGACCGGCTGGTTCTACCAGCACAACCTGGGCGGCGGGGTGTTTGCTCCGGCGCGGCAGGTGGCACCGAAACCCTCGTTCACCGGGCTGGGGAGCGCGGTGCAGATCCAGGACGTGCGTGGTGATGGGACGCGCGCGCTGGTCAGCCTGAGCGACGAGCCGCGCGGCTTTTTCGCGCTGGCACAGAGCGGAGAATGGGAGCCGTTCCGCGCCTTTGCCTCGCTGCCGTCCATCGACCTGACCGACCCGAACGTGAAATTCCTCGATGTGACCGGCGACGGCATCGCCGATCTGGTCATCACCGAAGATCAGGCGCTGGTCTGGTACCCGGCCCTGGGCGACGCAGGCTGGAGCGCGTCGCGCTTTGTGCGGCGGACGATGGACGAGGATACCGGCCCCGCCGTGATCTTCGCCGACGCCGAGCAGGCGATCCACCTGGCCGACATGAACGGCGACGGGCTGGTGGACATCGTGCGCGTGCGCAACGGCGAGCTGTGCTACTGGCCGAACCTGGGCTATGGGCTGTTCGGGGCGAAGGTGGCGATGAACCGCGCCCCGCACTTTGACGCGCCGGACGGCTTCGACCTGCGCTGGCTGCGTCTGGCGGATGTGGACGGCTCCGGCACGGCAGACGCGATCTATTTCGGGCGGGGCGGCTGCTGCATCTGGCTCAATCACAGCGGCAACGGCTGGAGCGCCGAGCCGCGCGTGATCGGCACCTTCCCCGGCGTGGACGGGTTGGTGGCGGTCCAGACCGCCGATGTGCTGGGCAGCGGCACGGTCTGCCTGGTGTGGTCGTCGCCTGCGCCCGCCGACGCCGCGTCGCCGCTGCGCTATATCGACCTGATGGGCGGGCGCAAACCGCACCTGTTGACCGAATACGACAACGGGATGGGCAAGCAGGTCGCAGTTGAGTACGCGCCTTCGACGCGCTTCTATCTGGACGATCAGCAGGCGGGCACGCCCTGGGCGACGCGGCTGCCGTTCCCGGTGCAGGTGGTGACCGGCGTCACCGTGCGCGACGGCGTGACCGAAACCGAGCTGGTGACTCATTACACCTACCATCACGGCTATTACGACACCACCGAGCGCGAGTTTCGGGGGTTTGGGCGTGTGGACCGGGTGGACAGCGAGACGTTCGCGCATTGGGCGCGGCGCGGGGCGGCCAACGTGGTCGAGGAGCCGCTGCACCAGCCGCCGGTTCTGACGCGAACCTGGTACCACACCGGCGCGCTGCTCGATCACGAGCGCCTGATCAGCCGTTTCACCGACGAAGCGCACCCCGACCCGCCCGGCCTGCGCCTGCCCGATCCCGTGCTGCCCGCCGATCTGTCGCCGGACGAGCGGCGCGAGGCCGCGCGCGCCTGCAAGGGCCGCGTGCTGCGCCAGGAGATCTACGCGCTGGACGGCACGCCCGCAGCCGGGGAGCCGTACACTGCCGCGCAGACGAGTTACCGGGTGGATCGCGTCCAGCCGCGCGGCGGCAACCGCTACGCCGTTTTCCTGGTGACGCAGCGCGAAGCGTTGACCGTGCACGACGAGCGCGGCCTGGCCGAGCCGCGTGTGACGCATACGCTCACCCTGGCGGTGGACGGGTACGGCAACGTGACGCAAGCGGCCAGCGTCGGCTATGGGCGCGGCGCGAGCGACCCGGCCTTGCCCGCCGCCGTCCAGGCCGAGCAGAACCGGTTGAGCGTGCTCTACACCGTCACCGATTTCACCAACGACGTCATCACACCCGCCGCCTATCGCCTGCGCGTGCCGTATCAGGCGCGCACCTACGAGCTAACTGGCGTGACTCCAGCGGGCGCGATCTTCGCGGTGGACGAGCTTCGCGCCGCCGCGCAAGCTGCCGCCGGGCTGGCCTACGAGGCCGCGCCGGATGGCTCGCCGCAGAAGCGGCTGGTCGAGCACACGCGCACGCTGTTCTACGACGACGCCGGGACAGCCGCGCTGCCACTGGGGACGATCCAGGCGCGGGCGCTGGTCCGGCAGTCGCTGCGGCTGGCGTTCACGCCGGGGCTGCTCGCCGCGCTGTACGGCGCGGACGTGACCGACGTCATGCTGCTTGAGGGGGGCTATGTCCACAGCGAGGGCGACGCCAACTGGTGGCAGCCATCCGACCGCGTGGAATACGGCACGCCCTTTTTGCTGGCGGTGCGGCAAATCAACCCGTTTGGCGACACGGCCAGCGTGGCCTACGACGCCCATCACCTGCTGGTCGAGGCGCGCACCGATTTTGCCGGGAACGTGACCGCCTACGAAAACGACTATCGCCTGCTGGCACCGGTCGTTGAGACCGGGCCGAACCTCAACCGGACGCGCATCGCCGCCGATGAGCTGGGCTTCGTCCGCGCGCTGGCGCTGGCCGGTCCGGACGGCGCGGGCGAGGGGGACACGCTCGACGACCCCACCGTGCGCTACGACTACGATCTGACGCGCTGGCTCAACGCCGGATTGCCTAACGTGGTGCGCACCGAGCGCAAAGAGCGTCACGAAGCCGCCGCGCCGGTGCAGGTGACCTTGGAATACACCGATGGGCACGGGCGGCTGGTGATGACCAAGCGCCAGGCCGAGCCGGGGTTGGCGCGCGTGCTCGACGCGAGCGGCGCAGTGATCGAGGTCGATACTTCGCCCGCGCTGCGCTGGGTGGGCAGCGGGCGGACCGTGTTCAACAACAAGGGTAGCGTGGTCAAGCAGTACGAGCCGTATTTCAGCGCCACGCCGGACTTCGAGCGCGAGCGCGCGCTGGTCGAGGTTGGCGTGACGTCGCTGCATTTCTACGACCCGCTGGGCCGCCTGGTGCGCGTCGAGCAGCCGGACGGCACGTTCGAGCGCGTCGCGTTCTCACCGTGGCTGATCGCCCGCTACGACCGCAACGACACCGTGCTTGAGAGCGCGTGGTATGCCGCGCTGGGCCGCCCGGACCCGGACGCCGATCCGGAGCCGGCAGATCCGGACCGGCGGGCTGCGTGGCTCGCCGCCCGGCACGCCGACACGCCCACCGTCGAGCACCTGGACGCGCTGGGCCGCGTGATTTACACCGTCGCCGACGCCGGGTCCGGTCCGATCCCGACCCGCACCGTGCTCGACATCGAAGGCAACCAGCTCGCCGTGATCGATGCGCGCGGCAACACGGTTATGGCTTACGCCTACAGCCTGGGCGGCCTGCGCGCGCGGCAGATCAGCATGGACGGCGGCGAGCGCCGCCAGCTTCCGAACGCAGCGGGCAACACGCTCTACGCCTGGGATAGCCGCGATCACCGCTTTCGCCAGGAATACGACGCGCTTCAGCGCCCGGTGCGCCAGTGGTTGCGCACGGGGGGCGGCGCCGAGCAACTGATCGCCCGCACGATCTACGGCGAGTCGCCCGGCGCGCCCGCCGACGCCCAGGCGCGCAACCTGCTGGGGCGCGTCTATCGGGTGTTCGACCAGGCAGGCATGGTGACGAACGAGCGCTATGACTTCAAGGGCAATCTCCTGCACACGACGCGGCGGCTGGCGGCGAGCTACGCGGACACAATCGACTGGAACGTGGCGGATCCTTTCGCGCTGCTTGAGGCGGAGACGTTCGAGACGCGGACCGCCTACGACGCGCTGAACCGCCCAGTCGAGCTGCGCACGCCGCATCACGCTGCGCTGCCGGCCAGCGTCATCACGCCGGGATACAACGAAGCGGGCCTGCTGGAAACGGTCGATGTGCGGGTGCGCGGCGCGGCGGCACCCACCCGCTTTGTGACGGACATCGACTACGACGCGCGCGGCAGCCGCGAGCGCATCGCCTACGGCAACGGCGCGGTGACGACCTACACCTACGACCCGCTGACTCTACGCCTGATCGAGCTGCGCACCACGCGCCCGCAGGGCGCCGTCACTGAAGACTTGCAGCGGCTGCGCTACACCTACGATCCGGTTGGCAACATCACCGCCATCCGCGACGACGCGCAGCCGGCGGTGTATTTCAACGGCGCGGTGGTCGACGCGGCGCAGCAGTTTGAGTACGACGCGCTTTACCGGCTGACGCTGGCGCGCGGTCGCGAGCATATCGGCCAGAACCAGCCGCCGGACCCGTGCGATACGTTCCGGCGCCATCTGCCGCACCCCGGCGACGGCGCCGCGCTGCGCCGCTACCAGCAGCGTTATGAGTACGACGACGTGGGCAACCTGCTTGAGATCGTTCACCACGCGGGGAACGGCGCCTTCTTGCAGCAGTGGACGCAGAGCTACACCTACGCGCCGGATAGCAACCGCCTTGACCGGGTCAGCCTCGGGGGCGCGACGTTCACCTATGCGCACGACGCGCACGGCAACCTGATGCTGCCGCACCTCGACCTGAGCGAGTGGGATTTCAACGACCGCCTGCGGCATGTCCGGCGCGGCACCAGCGAGGCGTACTTCGTTTACGACGCGCAGGGCCAGCGTATCCGCGTGGTGGTGGAACGCGGTGGGATGCGCGAGGAGCGGCTCTACCTGGGCGGGCTGGAGCTGTTCCGCCGCCGGGTGATGGCATCCGGCGCGCTGCGGCTGGAGCGCGAAACGCTGCCGATCATGGACGACCGGCGGCTGATCGCGCTGGTCGAGACCAAGACGGTTGACACCGACGCGCCGGGGACCGTCCCCGAGACGCTGCACCGCTACCAGCATGGCAACCACCAGCACTCCGCCGCGCTGGAGCTGGATCACGCCGCGGCAGTGGTCAGCTACGAGGAATTCTATCCCTTTGGCGCCACGTCTTATCAGGCAGGGCGGACGCTGGCCGAGGTCCAGCGCAAGCGCTATCGCTACACCGGGCGCGAGCAGGACGACGTGACCTGCCTGTACGCCATGGGCGCGCGTTATTACGCGCCGTGGCTCGGCCGCTGGACCGCCCCCGACCCCGCCGGGCTGGTGGACGGCGCCAACCTCTACCGCTACGCGCGCGACAACCCCGTGCGGGGTTCGGACCGGGGCGGGATGCAGACGGATGACGATGTCGAGTTGGGGCCGTTCCGCCTGACCGATATCCGCCTGCGCACGGACGTGATCCCGGTTTCGGGCAGCGTGCAGCTTCACAACCTGCTCGACCCATCGCGCTCGGCCAGTGGGACCCTGACGGTCGGCGCGCGGCTGGAGCTGGACGCGAATCTGCGCGTGGGCGGCGATCCGGGGCGCGGGACCGACCCCAACGACCGATTCCCCAGCCCGCGCGAGGAAGCCGAGCGGGCGGGCGAGCCGCAGCAGCGCGGGACGCCGGTCCGGGCCGAGGCTGGGGCCGTGCTGCGGCTCGACACCGAGGCGCGCCGCGCCACCGCGACCGGCCGGGCGTTCGGGCTGGTCGGCACCGTCGGCGAGGGTGTGTGGGGGAGCTTCCTGGCGCGCGGGCAGTTCCAGGCGCCGATTCCCGGACGGATCGCGTTCAGCGACATCGGCTCGACGCTGCGCAGCTCGCTCACGCAGGCCACCGGCGACGTGCGGTTCACCGGCGCGGTGCAGGTGCCGGGCTTCACGCTGGGGACGCTCAGCGGGCGCGGCGAGCTGCTGGAAGGCGGGCAGCTCCGGCTGCGTAGCGAGCTGGCAACCGCGCTAGACCTGGCGCGGTTCAACCTCAGCGCGTCCGGCCAGTTGCGCGAGAGCGGCGTCGATATCGAGGCGACCGGGCGCCTGACCCTGCTTGGCATTCCATCGCTGCGCCTGGCGACGACCGGCACGGTCGAATACAGCGGCGCGTACCGCTTCCAGGGCACGGCCTCGGGGTACATCCCGCCGCTGACTTATGCCACCGGACGCTTTACGCTCACGTCCGAAGAAGGCTTCAGCGGATCGGCGCACGTCTTCGGCCTGACCTACCTGCCTTCGATCGAGGCAGCGCCCGATCCATCGCCGGTGCCGCCCATCGCACGCGACATTTACAGCCTGCCAGATGATCCCAAGCTGCCGTCCGGACCGGCGCTCGGCTACTCGTATTTTGGCTATGCGCGGGGCCGGCTGACCAGCTTTGGTATCGGGCTGGTGCCGCAAGGTGGCGGCCTCACGCTGGGCACCAGCCTGACGATCCCGTTCAGTCTGCATTAGCACGCGCACGCCGTGTGACTGCCAGCCTTCAGGAGCAGAGACCATGTCACCACTTCGACGCGAACTTAAGATCGGGATGCAGGGCGCCGACGTGCGCTTGCTGCAGGATGCGCTGCGGGCTGCGGGCCACGCGCCGGGCAACGAGGAAGGTGTGTTCGACCGCGAAACGGCCTTTGCCCTGCGCGCCTTCCAGGCCGAGCACAATCTGCCGGTTTCCGGCGTGCTGGACGAGCGCACGCTCAAACGTCTGCGCGATATCCTGGGCCGCGACCCGTTTGAGCCCCGCCCGGCCGATCCCGCCCGGCCTGGGCTGGTGATCCGCGGGCGGGTGATGCACGCCGACGGCACGCCTATCACCGGGGCACGCCTGCAGGCGGTCGAGAAAGGGTTAACCGGCGCGGGTGACCGGGCGCTCGGCCAGGCGACAAGCGACCAGGCCGGGCTGTACGAGATCCGCGTGCGGCAGGTGAGCGCGGGCGGTGTCGATCTGGTCGTGCAGGTGCTGGCGCCCAACAGCGACGAGGTGATCACGCGCTCGCCGCTGATTCTGGGGGCCGTAGGCGAGCGCACCGTCGATCTGGTCGTCAGCAGCCCGGCCTACCCGCCGCCGAGCGAGTTCGCCCAGATCGGGCGCCAGCTTGATCCGCTGCTGGCCGAGGCCGACCTGGCCGCGCTGGACCGCGACGCGCTGGCACTGCTGGCCGGCAAGACGGGGCTGTCCCCACTGCAGGTCACGCACTACGTCCAGGCGAAGCGCTTTGCGCAGGCGGGGCGCGTTCCCGCCGAGGCCTACTACGGCCTGTTCCGCGCTAATCTGCCGGTCAACAAAATCGCACTGTCCGCGCAGGACAGCCAGATGCTGGCGAAGGCACTCGAAACCGCGTCGCGCGCCGGGGCCATCGACCCCGGCCTGGCCGCCAAGCCAGAAGCGATCGCCCGGCTCGTCACGCAGCTTGGCACCGAAGCCATCGACGAGCTGGTCAAGCAACCGGTGCTGAGCGATGGCACGCCGTCGCTCGGCGCGTTTGCGCGGCTGGCCGGGCTGAACGACGCGCAGCAGCGTGCCTTGGTTCAGCTGGCACAGGCGCCGGATGGGGGCGGGCGCGAATTCTGGCAGCGCCTCGAATCCAACCCGGCTTTCGATGCCCAGGCGGTGCGCGGGGTGCGGCTGGCCGCTCAGCTTGGCGCGCTGACCTTCAACAACGCGCCGCTCATGGAACAGCTTCACCGGCGCCTGCGCGACGGCGACGCGGACGAGCCGCTGCGCGCCCTGGCGGGCATGACCTCGCGTGACTGGCAGGCGCTGATCGAGCAGGCGACCGGGCCGGATGGCAAGCCCGTCATCCCGCCCGGCGTGCCGGTTGCCGAGGGTGAGAAACCGGTCGAAGCCTACGCCCGCACGCTGGCGCGCGTCATCGAGGACACCTTCCCGACCGCCACCCTCGCGGCGCGGCTGAAGGCGGACGACTTCGCCGGGGCAGACCGGGTCGGCGCTTTCCTGAGCCGGGCGTCCGATTTCGAGTTTCGCCAGATGAGCGTGCGGCGCTACGCCCGCCTGCACGACCTGCAGATCGGGACGGACGATCTCGCCGCGTTGGAGAGCGTGCAGCGCGTCTTCGCGCTGGCGCCGCGCTTCGAACGGTATGAGGCGATGCAGCCGCTGCTCGCCGCGGGCGTGGACTCGGCCTACGCGATCAAGACGATGGGCGAGCGGCGCTTCATGCAGCAGTTCGGCCAGCAGCTCGGCGAGACGCAGGCCCACCTGATCTACAGCAACGCCGCGCAAACCACCGCCCTGACCACGGCGCTGTTTGCCAAGTACGGCGCGCAGTTCAACACCCTGCCGATGGCGGTGCTGCCCGGCGTGAACGTGCCCGGCATCCTGGGGACGGTGGGCGACATCCTGGGGCCGACGCTGGCGATCGACTTCCCGACCTGGGAGAGCCTGTTCGGCAGCACGGACTTCTGCGCCTGCGAGCACTGCCGGTCGGTGTTCAGCCCGGCAGCGTACCTGGTTGCGCTGCTCAAGTTCGTGCGCGATCGCGGGGCGCTGGCGGCGCTGTCCGCCCGCCGCGCCGACATCGGCAACGTCGAGCTGAACTGCCACAACACGCACACGACGCTGCCTTATGTCGATCTGGTGATCGAGGTGCTGGAAGGCTTTTTGACCGGCGTGCCCGCTATCCACCAGACCGAAGGCGACGCGGCTGATCTGCGCGTGCATCCGGAGCATATCAACCCGGACGCCTACACCCTGCTGGAATCGCGGGTGTATCCCTGGGCGCTGCCCTTCAGCCTGTGGGCCGAAGAAGCGCGCGCCTATCTCAAGCCGCTGGACGTGGCCCGCCACACCATCATGGACCGCCTGAACCCGGCGCTGCCCGAAGCGCGCGACACGGCGGCCTGGCTGCCAATCGCCACCGAGCGCCTGGGCCTGACCCCGGCGGAGCGCGATCTGCTGCTTGATGCGACCTTTCAGGCGTCGCATTGGGACAACCGCTCGCTGGCCAGCCTGCGGACGGTTCAGACGCTGCTGGACACGGCGCGCATCAGCTTTTTGGAGCTGCGCCAGATGCTCGGCACGCGCTTCGTCAACCCCGGCGGGACGCTGGAGATCGACTATGTGGTCGGCGAAGGGGACGACGCAGAGTTCACCTGCGATCTGGAGCAGGCCCGCATCGACGCGCTGACCGAGGCGCACCTGAACCGGATCGAGCGTTTCACGCGCCTGCGCCGCGCGTTGGGCTGGACCGTCCACGAGCTAGATGCTGTGCTGCACGCGCTGGGCGGCGCCATCGACGCGCCCACCCTGGTGAACCTGTCGTTCGTGCAGGCGCTTCGTGAGCGCCTGGGGACCGATCTGCTTGTGATCGCAAGCTGGGTGGCCGACCTCGACACGCGCTCGTATCTGGGCGACGACGACGCTGAGCATCCATCCTACTACGCTTCGCTATTCCTCAACCGGACGGTGGGCGGTGCAGATGTGCTGGCCGCGTTCGAGCCGGGCGCGCTGGGCGCGGCGTCGATTGACGATCACGAGGCGGCGATCCTGGCCGCGCTGCAGATCATCACCGCCGAAGAACTGGCGCTGATCCGCCAGCGCCGCCTGGCCGACGACGCACTGAGCCTGGCGAACCTGAGCGAAATGCACCGGGTCGCCACCTTCAAGCGCGCGCTGAAGATCAGTGTCCGCGATCTGCTGGATCTGCTCGACCTGACCGGGCTGAACCCGTTCAGCGCGGCGACGCTCTACGACGCGCTGCGCGTGGCCGACACGCTGGACGTGATCGACGCGGCGGGCTTTGCCCTGCCGGAGCTGGTCTACGTGCTGAGCCACCGTTTCGAGGCCAACAGCCGCGTGGTGCCCGGCGAAGCGCAGATCAGCGTCTTTCTGACGCAGCTTCGCGCCGGGCTGCAGCGCATCCGCGCCAGTTTCCAGGCCGTGCCCGACCCCACCGGCGAGATCACCGCGCAGATGCTCAGCGCGCTGGTCGCGGCGGACGATCTGCCGCCCACGCTTGCGCTGCTGTACGGCGTCGCGCCCGCGTCCGAGCTGCCTGCCAACCCGGCGGCCTTTCTTGACGCACAGCTCGCGCTGTTTATGCCCGACGCCACCGCCCGCGCGGACGTGGTCGCCCGGCTACTGGACGATACCAACCCCGGCTATCTCCAGCCGGAGTTGGAGCAGGCGGCGCGCTTTGCGCTGGTGCTGGCGCCCCTGGCCGCGCACCTGCGCCAGATCAACAGCGACGCGCTCATCCAGCAGATGGCGGCGGACTTCCTCGACATCGAGCTTGGGGCGAGCGACCTGCTGCTCGGCGGGCTGATCCGCTCGGTGGTCAATGCCGCGCAGCCGGCCAGCGCGATCTTCCTCGACGACGCGTTCCTGGATTCGACCGGCAAGATTACCCCCGCCGCCTTCCCGGATGCCTTCGCCATGATCACACGCCTGCACAAGGTGGCGCTGCTGGTCAACCGGCTGGCGATCCCGTCCGAGGAACTGGCCTGGATCGTCGCCACACAGGCGCACTATGGCTGGCTGGACTTCAACGCGCTGCCGCTGGCGCCGGATGGCGGTGCGGCGCTGTTCGCGGCGTGGCTGCGCATGGCCCGGCTGGCGATCCTCAGCCGGGAGCTTCCGGCAGGCCAGCCGTCGCTCTACGACCTGCTGCGCCAGGCCGACGCGGGCGGGAACGCCGCCGCCTTCGACGCGTTCCTGACGGCGCTGGCGGGGCGGGCGCGCTGGAACCGCGCCGACCTCGACACGCTGATCGACGGCGCTCACTTCGACCTGGACGACTTCAACGCGGATTGGAGCGGCGCGGGCGCGCTCGATCACCTGATGCGCCTGCACCAGGCGTTTGGCGTCCTGCGGCGGCTGGGCGTGCCGGCGGCGATGGCCTGGGGCTGGACTGCCCCGGCGCTGACGCGTGCGATCGCGCAGGAGATCAAACAGGCCGCGCGCGCCAAGTACAGCGAAGCGCAGTGGCTGAGCGTGGCCGAGCCGATCCGCGACAGCCTGCGCGAGCAGCAACGTGCTGCTCTGGTCGAAGCCGCCATCGAGCAGTTGAACGATCCGGACATCCGCGACGCCGCCGACCTCTACGCCCACTTCCTGATGGATGTTGAGATGGCCCCCTGCATGCTGACTTCGCGCCTGGTCTTTGCCACTGGCGCGGTGCAGTTGTTCATCCAGCGCGTGTTCCTCAACCTGGAAGACGGCGTCACCTTCACCACCGAGGACGCGGCGCAGTGGGAGTGGATGAAGAACTACCGGGTGTGGGAAGCCAACGTCAAGGTGTTCATCACGCCGGAGAACTGGATCGAGCCGGACCTGCGACCCGAAAAATCCCCGTTCTTCGCCGAGCTGGAAGACGAGCTGCTGCAAAACGACGTCACCTTCGAGACGGCGGAGCTGGCCTACCAGGATTACCTGGAGAAGCTGGACGAGGTCGCGCGGCTGGAGATCGTCGGCGCGTTCAACGAAAACGACACCAAGACGCTGCACGTCGTCGGGCGCACCAAGGGCATCCCGCACCAGTACTACTACCGCCGCTGGCACGAGGCGCGCCGTTGGACGCCCTGGCAGCCGATCCCGCTGGACATCGACGCGCCCACCGTCACGCCGGTGATCTACAACCGCCGCCTGTACCTGTTCTGGCTGGTGCCGCAGGCGATGGCCGACGAAGAGGTGCCGGGCGGCAACGATGGCAGGGCGCCCAATCGCTACCTGGAGTTGAAGCTGGCCTGGAGCCAGTTCCGGCAGCGCAAGTGGACCGCCAAGCGGCTGTCGGATGTGGCGGTGCAGACCAGCCGCACCCGTTCGGCGACCAGCGAGACGCTCCGGCCCGAAGCGTGGCGGCTGCGCCCGATCATCCTGCCCACCGGGGACTTGAAGCTCGCCGTCGAGCGCAGCTATGAGAGCAGCGATGTCAGCTATCTGGACTCGGCCACGCTGCAGGGGCGGGACTCGTTCCTGTTCGTCAACGATGGCCAGATCGAGCTGGTCGATCACGACTTCACGCCGATCTCAAGTCCGGTGTACAACAGCGGCTCGTGGTCCTACCACTACGCCTCGATCGGCGCGCCCGCTCTGCGGCTGCGCGGCTACGACCAGTCGTGGCAGAAGGTGCTCAAGACGGTACCCCACCCGTTCCGCGTGACAACGCCGCTGCAGTACACCACCTACAACTCGTCCGCGCCGCTGTTCTTTGAGGACAAACACCGGACCTACTTCATCGCGCCGCGCCACATCTTTGGCAAGCTGCCGCCCTATCTGGGCGACTACACCATCGATCTCAATCCGGGGATCTATGTCGAGCTGGACAAGCCGATCCCGCTCGATGACCTGGTGTGGGGCAGCAAACTGGGCGGGCGCATTCCGATTCCGCTGCCGGACGACGGCCCGGTCTATGTGCCGGTCGGCCCGGTCGACGGGCTGCGCGACACGCTCCCCGCGCTGGGTGGTGGGCTGATCGATCCCGGCGCGCTCGCGGATTCGCTGGGCGGCGCGGCGAAGCTGCTCGGCCAGACGCCGGTGCTCAACGTAGTCAGCGCGCCGGGCGCGGTGCTGGGCGGCGATGTGCGCGTCCCGTTCGAGCAGCTTGACCTGGGGGGCTTGGTGCAGAACCGCTTCAGCCTGGGTGCGGCCGGCGTGTTGGAGCAGTCACTGGTTGGCACGGCCCCGACGCTGGCGTTCATGAGCACCCTGGCTCAGCCGCAGATGCAGGTGATGACCGGGACGCTGCCCGCGCAGCAGGCGCTGCAAGCCGCCGACCTGATGCTGGCGAACGCCTCGTGGCAGATGGCTTCGACCCCGATGGTGTGGATCTGGAGCAACATCTACATCCGCACCGAGTACACGTTCTATACCTTCTACCACCCCTATGTGCCGTTTCTGATCAGGCAGCTCAACCGCTACGGCGTCGAGGGCATCCTCAACCCGCGCGAGCACGGCGAGGCGCACGACCTGCGCCGCCAGCTTCTGCACGAGCCGGGGAACCAGGAGTTCGACGACATCTACACGCTCGACGGCGCCATCGACGACGATAACCTGCCCGTCGAGGAGTTCGACTTCGAATACGGCACGCCCTACTCGATCTACAACTGGGAGCTGTTTTTCCACATCCCGTTCCTGATCGCCAACCGGCTCAGCCAGAACCGGCGCTTTGAGGAAGCGCAGAAGTGGTATCACTTCATCTTCGACCCGACCGATAACTCGGACGTCCCGATCCAGATGAACCGCTACCGCTTCTGGAAGATCAAGCCGTTTTTCCTCAACACGGACATCCAGACCATCGAGCAGCTTCTGCGCCTGCTTAGCTCGACCGATCCCGCCGACCAGAAGCTGCGCAAGCAGCTCGAAGATCAGGTCAAGGACTGGCGGCGCAACCCCTTCCAGCCGCATCTGATCGCCGAGCAGCGCGTGATCGCCTACCAGAAGGCGATCGTGATGAAGTATCTCGACAATCTGATCGCGTGGGGCGACATGCTCTTCCGGCAGGACACGCGCGAATCGGTCAATGAGGCGACGCAGCTTTACATCCTGGCGGCGGAGATCCTGGGCAAGCAGCCGGAGCGCGTGCCCGCGCCCAAAGGCGATCCGACCATTGGCGGCAACCCGGTGCGCACCTTCAACGACCTGGCGCCACACCTTGACGCGCTGGATAACGTGCTGGTGCGCCTCGAATCGGAGCTGAGCGCGACAGGCGGCCTGAGTGCCAGCGACTCGCTGACGCTGGGCGGCGACGGCGCCACGCCGGAAGAGGCGCCGGTGCACGAAATCGCCGCCTCGACGCTGTTCTTCTGCGTCCCGCCCAACGAAAAGCTGCTCGGCTACTGGAACACGGTCGCCGACCGGCTGTTCAAGATCCGGCACTGCATGAACATCGAGGGGGTGGAACGCCAGCTCGCGCTGTTCGCGCCGCCCATCGACCCGGCGCTGCTGGTGCGCGCTGCTGCCGCCGGGATCGACCTGAGCAGCGTGCTCAACGATCTCAACGCGCCGCGCCCGCACTACCGCTTTACCACGATGCTCCAGAAGGCGATCGAACTGTGCGGCGAGGTGCGCGGCCTGGGTGGGGCGCTGCTCGCGGCGCTCGAGAAGCGCGACGCTGAGAAACTCGCGCTGCTGCGCCACGGCCACGCCGACGAACTGCTGAAGGCGGTCAAGACGATCCGCAAGCGCCAGATCGACGAGGCCGAAGAAGCGATCGAGGCGCTGGTCTTCAACCTGCAATCGGCCCAAGAGCGCCAGCGGTTCTACGCCACGCGCAACCCGCTGATCCCCAACGAGCGCCTGCACCTGAGCAAGATGGAAGCCGCGCTGGTCTACGACGCGATCGCACAGGGATCATCGCTGGCTGCGTCGGTTCTGGCGCTCATCCCGGATTTCGACCTCGGCGCCGAGGGCGGCTTCTCGTCGCCGGTGGTCAAGGCGGCGTTTGGCGGCACCAATCTGGCGCGCGCGGCCCAGATCGGCAGCCAGCTTCTGAGCATGCTGGCGTCGATCGAGCGCAGCGACGCGCAGCGCGCCGCGACGCTGGCCGGGTACGACCGCCGCCAGGAGGAGTGGAACTTCAGCCGCGACCAGGCGCAGATCGAAATCAAGGCGCTGGAGCGCCAGCTTGAGGGCGCGCGCGTGCGGCTGGCCATCGCCGAGCAGGAGCTGGCCAACCAGGAACTGCAGATCGAGCAGTCCGCCGAGGTGGACGACTTCATGCGCACCAAGTTTACCAGCCAGGAGCTGTATAACTGGATGGTGACGCAGCTTTCGACCATCTACTTCCAGTGCTACCAGCTTGCCTACGACCTGGCGAAGCGCGCCGAAAAAGCGTACCAGCACGAGCTGGCGGAGTACGGCGCCAGCTTCATCCAGTTCGGCTACTGGGACAGCCTCAAGAAGGGGCTGCTGGCCGGCGACCGGCTTTACTACGATCTGCGGCGCATGGAAGCAGCTTACCTGGACGCCCACAAGCGCGAGCTGGAACTGACGCGCACAATCTCGCTGGTCCAGATCGACCCGGCGGCGCTGGTTCAACTGCGCGAGACCGGATCGTGCGAGTTCGAGATCCCCGAGGCGCTCTTCAACCTGGACTATCCCGGCCACTACCTGCGCCGGATCAAGTCGCTGGCGGTAACCATCCCTTGCGTGGCCGGGCCATACACGGGCGTCAGCGCCACGCTAACCCTGCTCAGCAACCGCATCCGGGTCAGCACGGTCGATCCGGAGCAGCCCTATACCGGCCCGGACGACACGCGCTTCATCACCAACCTGGGCGGCATCCAGGCCATCGCGACCAGCACCGGGCGCAACGACGCCGGGCTGTTCGAGCTGTCGTACAGCGACCCGCGCTATCTGCCGTTCGAAGGTGTGGGGGCGATCAGCCGCTGGCGGTTGGAACTCAACGCGCAGTATCGCGCGTTCGACTACAACACCATCTCGGACGTGCTGCTTCACCTGCGCTACACCGCGCGCGACGGCGGGCGCGCCGTGCGCGACCAGGTCGTGCCTGCGCTGGCCGAGCGCGTCAACGCGATCGTCAACGCCACCGCCGAAACGGGGCTGTATCACTTCATCAGCTTCAAGCGCGACCAGCGCACCGCGCTGCACCAACTGCTGCATCCCGCCGGGGCTGCCGATCACGCGACCACGCTGACGATCGCCCGCGACCACTTGCCCTATATGTTCCAGGGGCAACCGATCGATGTCGACCGGGCGGTGCTGTTGCTCAAGCTGCGCGACGCGGCGCTCTACGACGATGGGCAGCCGCTCGCCGTGGAGCTGACGCGCAGCGGCGGGGCGCCGGGCTCCGAGGACCTGCTGACCGCCGGGACGGCGTTCGGCGGGCTGCCGCATGCGGAATACACGCATCTGGGCGGTGCGCTGGCGACGTCCGAAGACTGGACGCTGCGCATCGCGCCGGAAGCGGTCGCCGCGCTGCCCGCCGCGCTACGTCAGACGGTGACCATCGACGGGGCGAACGTGACGCGCCTGCGTGCCGACCGGATCGACGACATTGGCCTGCTGATCCACTACACGGTTGGCTAGGGCCTGAAAACGCCCCTCAACCGGGCGCGTGTAGGGGCCGAGCTTGCTCGGCCCCTGTCAATCAAAGCCCCTCTCCCCGCGACGCAGTCGCAGAGGGAGAGGGGCTTGGGGTGAGGGGCAAACACCCCTACAGTCCCTGGGGAGTCTTTGATCGGATCAGGTCGTCCACCTCGACGTTATAGATGATCTCTTCGGCTTCCAGGCTGAACCAGGGACGCCCCTCGTCCATCCAGGTAACCGTGCCGTGCGCGGGAACCTGGACTCCGTTCGCGTGCATCCAGGCCAGCGCCTCGTTGCGCCACAGGATTTTCTCGGTGTCGCCGGCGTCACGCCAGCGCATGGTTTCCATGCGGGTAATCAGGCCGCTATCCGGATCAAACCAGACGGTGAAGGCGTCTTCTTCCGCGCCGAACGGCACGACCAGCCGCGCGCTGTTGTCGTCGATCGGCTCCCAGCGCACGCGGGGATCGGTGAACCAGATCGACGGCAGCCAGAGCGACTCGGCCCACAGGCCCAGGTTGGCGGCCTGATCCACTTTCGGCTCGTTCTCGACGACGCCGAATGGCAGCTCCAGGCGGCTGTGCCCGTCCAGATAATACTCGTTCACCTTGAGCACGGGCTGCCCGAAGAGCGTGGCTTCGATGTAGTGGCGGTAGCCCTCGCCGGCGTAGTAGACGAAGCGCCAGCGCGCCGGGAACTTGATCCCGCCGAAGCGCAGCCAGCCGCGCCCCGACACAATCGCCGTGCGCACAACCGGGATGCGCTCGCCGAACGCGGCGCGGGCGTAGCGTGCCACCGGGGCGGGCAGGTTGGCCGGAATCTCGACCGAATCGAGCGGCGGCGTGCCGGCGGGGTAGGCGGCCAGAGACTTTGGCCGGACGCGCAGCCCCAGCACAGCCAGACCCGCCAGTGCCGCCACGATGACGACGGCGGCGAGAATGAACCTGCGAACAATACGCATAAAAAAACCCTCCTCAGCAGTGTTTGCGACCGGAGAATTATAGCGCCTTGCCGGACGCAACGCGCCTGCGCGCCAGGGTGTCTTCAGGCGGCTGTCCGCGCCTGCCGACTTGATCTCGATCAAGGTGAGACGCGGGCGAACGGTCTATCGTGGGAGTACCATCGACCGGTCAATGGAGCAAGCCGCCGACATGGACGCCCGCTGGATCCCGACCATCAACCGCCGGCGCTGCACCGCGTGCGGGGACTGCATCGCCACCTGCCCGACCGAGGCCCTGGACTGGATGGGTGGCAAGGCGGCGGTCATTCGCCCGCACGCCTGCACCTACTGCGCGCTGTGCGAGGAAGTCTGCCCGTCCGGCGCGATCCAGTTGCCCTACCAGATCAGTTTCGCCGGGCGCGACGCGCCGGACGATAACTAAGCGTCCGTGGGTTTCTGCTCCGTGCGCCGGCTCGCAGCCAGGATATATGGAGTAACTCAATGTCTGACCGTGTGTCCACCACCCTCGACGTGCGCCCGATCATTCCGATGGCGCGCCACGCGAAGATCCTGCGCGCGTTCGACGCGCTGCTGCCCGGCGACGCGTTGGTGATCATCAACGATCACCGCCCGCAGCCGCTCTACGCCTTCTTCCGTCTGCGCCGCCCGGATCAGTTCGCGTGGTCGTATCTCGACGAAGGGCCGGACGTGTGGCGCGTGGAAATCCGCAAGACGCACCCGGCGGTGAGCCGCGCGAGCGTCTGATCGCCGGAAAGCGCGATCCGGGAAAAGCGGCACAGCCTTCCCGGATCGCGCTGTGTGCTCATGACCGGCAGACGCGACGCCGCCTCTGCCGGTTTCCGGATTGTCCCTCTGATTCAGTCCGTGCTCAGCTCGGCGTTCACGTAAAACTCGTCGGTGACCGGGATCGCCGGTACTGGCGGCAGAATGCCCCGCCACGTCTTATAGCCGTAGCCGCGATCGCTGTCGAGGTTCCAGTTGGTGAAAGCGACGGCGCGCGCAGCGCCGGGTGCCTCGGGATTGCTGGCGATCCCGATCATCCACGCGGTCAGATCGGTCGCGTTGCCGATGCGCAGGCAGCGGCGATAGAGCGCACGCGTCCGCGCGGGCGACGGCGAGGCGGCGTAGGCGGCCAGCGCGCCGAGGTTGAGCGGCGTCAGGGTGATGAACTGATCCGGCGTGATGGTGTCCAGCGGCGGGTCGAAGTTCGGGGCGGTCGTCGGCTGCTCCACCAGCGGACCGGGGCAGACCATGTGGCTGGTTGTCAGGTTCGTCCAGCGCGGATAGTTGACCGTCCCGATCACGGCGGACAGGCGTTCGCCGACGCAGCCGACAATCCCACACTGGAAGGGCGTCGTCAGGTTGCGGCCGTGCGCGTCGTTCAGGTCGCGCGGCTCGGGGAAGATGAAGCCCTGCAGCGCCAGCACCGAGCGCACCGTCTGGTAGATCTCGTAGAGCAGCAGCTGCAGGCCATAGAGGATGGCCAGCAGGACCATGATCGGCAGTGAAAGCAGCAGCGAGAGCAACAGGTCGAACAGATCGAGCAGCGTCTCGAACGCCCACGCCAGCAGTTCGCCGATGTAGCTGAGCCAGTCTTCAAGCTGGTCGAAGAATTCCTCGTAGCACTCGCGCGAGCTGGCGGTCAGCCCGAAGGACAGGATGTCTGCCAGCGAGCACGCGCCGCTGGGCGAGCTGGGCGGTGAGGGTGGCGGCTCGAACAGGTCTTCCAGCGCCCCCTCGAGGATATCGGCCACCCCGGAGAACGGCTCTTCGGGCCGGGCGACGGCCATGTTCTGCATCAGCTTGAGAATCTCGTAGAAGATCTCGTACGTCTGGTCGATCTGGTCGCGGGTCAGGAAGCCGTCGCCGGGCAGGCGCTGCGGGTGTGGGACGCCGGCGTAGACGTCGCGCAGCGTCTGGTGAATCAAATCCCCCACGTCGGCGGGGAGCGTATCCGGCAGGCCGAACTTGTCGAACAGAACCTGGTTGATGTTCTCGCCGTAGTACTGCTGGAACTTCCAGGTGTCCATGAAATTCTCGACCGTGACGTGCCGCTGCACCTGAAGCCGGTACGGCCCGCCGACGATCTGGTTGACGTAGGCATGACCGACCAGATCGGTCGCGATATGGGACAGATAGCCGTAGGCATAGGCGCGCTGCTGGGCGCTGCCGGTACGCGCGTTGGCGACCAGCCGCCGCCCGAAGTCGCCCGTCTTGCGATAGTGAAGCATATCGAACCAGTACCATTGGGCTTCGGGCAGGCCATCTTGTAGCGGCGGGCGGAACAGATAGAAGAACCCGGCGGCCAGCGAGGGGAACCCGGCGGCGTCGGTCAGCAGGTTGGCGCCGCTGATGACCCCGGCGAACAGCCCGGTGCTGATGGTTGATTTGAACAGCTCGGCGGTTTCGCGCATTTCCTCGATCAGCGTGCGGATCAGCGCGACCGTGCTGGGCGCCAGCGTTTCGACCGCATCCTCGATGGGTTCGACGACCGCGTCGCGGATGTCGCGGATGGGCTGCACGATCTGGTTGTACAGGTCGACCACCGCCTGATAGTTCTTGTAGAAGGTGTATAGCTTGTCGACGATCTCGTAATCCGGCGCCCAGAACAGCAGGTCCGGCCCGACCGCGCCCAGCATCGACATCCCGTGATTGCTCGCCAGCTCGGCGCCTGCGTTCCGCGCCGCCGCATCCGGGCTGGCGAGCAGCGCGCCGATCGCTTCAGTCAGCACAATGTGATGAATTCCATACTTGGGCATGGCGCTCACTCCAGGTTCAGGTAGTGGATGCTGGTGATGTGCCGGTTGTACTGCTCGACGACGGCGAAGTCCTTCGGATCGAGCAGCGGGTCGTAGACGATGCCGACCACGCGGCCGGTGGCGCGGGTGCGGATCCAGGGCAGGATGACCTCGCGCCGCTCGCCGGGGTGCAGCGTGATGATGGCCCGGCCCCGCAGCTCATAGTCGGAGAGCGGGCTGGTGTAGCCGCCCGGCCCCTCGTACACCTCGACGTAACATGACCACGCCGGGAAGTTACCCTCGTTCCAGACGGTGAACGAGATCGTGCCCGGCTCGTTGCGGTGCAGCGCCACGATCTGCGGCCCGAAGTTGCTGGTGCAGTCCAGGTAGGGGCGCGGCATCTGGACCTTGCGGCGGTCGCGGCCGCACTCGTCACGCTCGCGTTCCTGCTCGCGCTCTTTCTCGCGCTGCGCGATCCATTCGTCGATCGCTCTGCTCCACTTGCCCGGCTTGGGCGGGTGGGGCGGCTGTTTTGGGGGTTCGGGGGGGCGCGCCGGAGGGCGTTGCCAGCGCGCCGGGTCCGGATAGCGGATCGTGGCGCCGGGGGCCGGTTTTTCGGGGCGCTTGGGGCTGGGGCGGCGCGGCTTCGGATCGGGCTTTGAGTTCATGGCACGTTCCTTTCGCTGGAATCCGGGCGCATGTCTTGTGATCAATCAATGCGCGGCGATGCCCGAATTTCACAGCATCATCACGCGGCCTTCACAAGTTCCACACATTCGTCTGGCACAATCAAAGCGGCTGTCTGCACGCCGGGCGGGTCAGGCGGCGCGAGCGCGGGAAGCGAGCGGATGGCGCAGGCGTGGCCCGGGGCGGATTTCGCGCCGGGTGTGGTGTTGTTTATACTGTGCGTAAAGGGTTGGAATGTGGGCCGGTGTTGTGGGCAGCCGATTAGTAGATCAGACGCCGCAGCGCCGCGCGCCAGAGGGGGCCGGAGCAAGCGATGCCACGCACGATTCTGATCGCGGATGACGACTGGCAGTTGCGCCGCACCGTGCGCGCCTATCTTGAGGACGCCGGGTTCCGCGTGCTGGTGGCCGAAAACGGCCGCGAGGCGCTGTTTTGCGTGCGGCAGGATCAGCCCGATCTTGTCCTGCTGGATGTCATGATGCCCGAGATGGACGGGTTCGAGGCGGCGCGGTTGATCCGTAAGGAAAGCGCCATCCCGATCATCATGCTGACCGCGCGCGATGACGAGGCCGATCAGACGGCCGGGCTGGAACTGGGCGCCGACGATTATGTGACCAAGCCGTTCAGCCCGCGCGTGCTGGTGGCGCGGGTCAAGGCCGCGCTGCGGCGCAGCTACGGCGATCTGGCCGCAGAGCCGTCTGTGCTGCGGGTCGGCCCTCTGGCGCTAAGCGAGGAAACTCACGAGGTGACGCTCGATGGCCGCCCGCTCGATCTGACGCGCTCCGAGTTTGACCTGCTGGCGGCGCTGATGGGGCGGCCGGGGCGCGTTTTCACCCGTATGGAACTATTGGAGCGCACGCAAGGCACCGCCTTTGCCGCCTACGAGCGCACGGTGGACGTGCACATCAAGAATCTGCGCGCCAAGCTTGGCCCGGCCAGCGAGCTGATCGAAACGGTGTACGGGGTCGGCTACCGGATGCGGAGCGATGAATAGACTGTGGGTGCGCCTGGCGGGGGCGTTTCTGGCGGTGGCGCTGCTGGCCGTGATCGCGGTCGCAGTGGTGGTCAACCGGGCGACGGAGCGCAGCTTCCGCAGCTATGTGGGGCGGCAGAACGTCGTCGGGGGCAACTCCGAGCTGGTGCGCGCGCTGGAAGCCCATTACGCAGCGCGCGGCTCGTGGGACGGCGCCGACAGCCTGCTTCCCGGCCAGCAGGGCAGCCGGGGCGCCGGGCGCGGGCAGGGCCAGGCGCACGGTGCGGGGCCAGGCTATCTGGTGGCCGGGACGGACGGCGTGATCGCCGCCGCCAACGACCACGCCGAGATCGGGCGCGCGCTGACGGACGACGAGCGCAGCCGCGCGGTAACCCTGACCGTTGCGGGCCGGACGGTTGGCTACCTCACCCGTGCGGGCATCGAGGCGCAAGCCCTGGACCGCGCCCAGCAGGGTTTTCTGGACGAGGTGTCCGATGCGCTGGCGCTGGCGGCGCTGGGCGCGATCGCGCTGGCGGTCGTGCTGGCGCTGGTGCTGGCCTGGGTGCTGGTGCGACCCCTGGGCGCGCTGCGCCAGTCCGCCGAAGCGATCGCGCGGGGGGACCTGGGCGCGCAGATGCCGGTCGAGGGGCCGGCGGAGTACCGCGCAGTCGCTGCGGCGTTTAACCGCATGTCGATGGCGCTGGCCGAGAGCAACGCCTTGCGCCAGCGGATGGCGTCGGACATTGCGCACGAACTGCGCGCGCCGGTCAGCGTGATGCGCGCCCAGCTTGAGGCCATGCTGGACGGAGTGTTTCCGCTCGACGCCGACCAGCTCGCCATTGTCTACGACGAGACGCTGCATCTGGGCCGGTTGGTCGAAGACCTGCGGCTGCTGACCCACGCCGAGGCCGGTCGGCTGCCGCTCAACCTGGAACCCATCGATCCGGCGCCGTTCGTGCAGCGGGTGGTGACCGAGTTTCTGCCGCTGGCGCAGGATCAGCAGATCGCCCTGGAGACGGCGGTCGCGCCCGATCTTCCCGCGATCCGGGCGGACGCGGACCGGCTGCGGCAGGTGTTCGCCAACCTGATCGCCAATGCGCTGGCGCACACGCCGGCCGGCGGGCACGTGACGGTCAGCGCGCAGGCCGGGCCGGGCGTGGTCCGCTTCGCTGTGGCGGATACCGGCCCCGGCCTGACCACCGAGCAGGCAGCGCACGTTTTCGAGCGTTTCTACCGCACCGACGACGCTCGCCGGCGCGATCAAGGGGGATCGGGGTTAGGGCTGGCGATCACGCAGGAACTGGTGCGCCTGCACGGGGGGCAGATCACGGTTCGCAGCGCGCCGGGCGCCGGAAGCACCTTCACTTTTGAGATCCCGGTCGCGCCGCCCTGCGCTACCAACAACAGCCCCGTCTCGCTTTGAGACAGGGCCGCAGGGAGCGAGCGGGCGCGGTCTTACACGTCCGCGACAGACTGGCGCTGTGGGCGCGCGTCTGGAGTGAGGACGCGCTCAGCCGGGCGGATCGTCCCGTTGCCGCGCAGCAGGCGCATCCCGTTGAGGATCACGACCAGCACCGACAGCTCGTGGATGAACATCCCGCCTGCCATGTGCACCTGCCCTGCCAGGACACCCGCCAGCAGCCCGCTGACGGTCAGCAGGGCGATGATCACGTTCTGGTGGATGTTGCGCAGGGTGGCCTTGGACAGCTCGATGGCCTCGGGGATCTTCAGCAGGTCGTCGGCCATCAGCGCGATATCGGCGGTTTCGAGCGCGACGTCCGTTCCCGCGGCGCCCATCGCGATCCCGATGTCGGCGGCGGCCAGCGCAGGCGCATCGTTGACCCCGTCGCCGACCATCGCCACGACGTGCCCCTCGCGCTGCAAGTGCCGGATGCGCTCCAGTTTGTCTTCGGGCAGCAGGCCGGCGTAGATCTCGTCGATCCCGACGGCGCTGCCGATGGCCTGCGCCGCGCGCGGATCGTCGCCGGTGAGCATCACGATGCGCTTCAGCCCGGCCCGGCGCAGCCGCGCGACCATCTCCGGCGCGGTGTCGCGCGCCACATCCGAGATGCCCAGCACGCCGATCGCCTGGCCGTCCAGCGCCACCAGCACGGCGGTCTTACCGGCGGATTTCAGCGCGGCGAGATGCGCTTGTGCGGCGTCCTCAATTTCGATGCCCAGCCCCTCTAGCAGCGCTCCGGTCCCCACTGCGATCCGGCGCCCGTCACAGCGCGCGACGATCCCGCGCCCCGGCAGGTTTTCGAACGCGTCCGCGTGGGGAAGCTCGCCCAGGGCGCGCGCCTCGGCCACCACCGGGACGGCCAGCGGGTGCTCCGAGCCGGATTCCGCGATGGCGGCCCAGCGCAGGACGCGCTGCTGCGCCGGGGTGTAGCGCCCGCCGGACGGGGCGTCATCCGCGCCGGGGTCAAGCGCGATCACGTCGGTCAGGCGTGGCTCGCCCCGCGTCAGCGTGCCGGTCTTGTCCAGCGCCAGCGCCGAGATCTTGGCCGCGTTTTCCAGGTACTCGCCGCCTTTAATCAGGATGCCGCGCTTGGCCGCCTGGCCGATGCCTGCCACGACCGAGACCGGCGTCGAGATGACCAGCGCACCGGGGCAGCCGATCACCAGCAGGGTCAGGGCCAGCTCGACGTTGCGGGTGACGCCGTAGGCCGCCGCGCTCAGAAGGATGATGAAGGGCGTGTACCACTGCGCGAAACGCTCGATGAAGCGCTGCGTCGGGGCGCGCTCGTCTTGCGCTTCTTCCACGCGGCGGACGATGCGCGCCAGGGTCGTGTCGGCGCCGACGCCGGTTGCCCGCACCTGGAGCAAACCGTTCTGGCTGACCGTCCCGGCGAAGACCGTGTCGCCCTCGCTCTTATCCACCGGCAGCGATTCGCCGGTGATGGCGCTCTCGTTAATCGCCGCGCGCCCCGCGATCACCTCGCCGTCAACCGGGATTTTGGCGCCCGGCTTGACCAGCACGATCTCACCCGGCGCCACTTCGTGCGGCATCACCTCGACCTGCTGGCCGTCGCGCAGCACGATCGCGCTGGTCGGGGTCAGCTCGAGGAGTTCCTGCAGGGCGCGGCGGGTGCGGCTCATGGTGCGCGCTTCGAGGTAGGCGCCCAGCATAAACAGGAACGTCACGGCGGCGGCTTCCCAGTATTCGCCGATGGCGAGCGCCCCGGCGGTCGCGATGGTCACCAGCAGCTCGATGCTGATGTGGCGGTTGCGCAGGGCGTACAACGCGCGCTGGGCGATGTCCGCCCCGGCGATCAGCGCGGCGAGAAACATCAGCCCGTCGCGCAGCGCGCCCATTTCGAGTAGCTTTCCGGCGGCCAGCGCCGCCACGATCAGGCTGCCGCTGGTCAGGGTGATGAT
Organism: Thermoflexus sp.; assembly: GCA_020724465.1. Lineage (GTDB taxonomy): Bacteria > Chloroflexota > Anaerolineae > Aggregatilineales > Aggregatilineaceae > DYGX01. The sequence continues at coordinate 158,607 of DYGX01000007.1, read as the reverse complement.
CTGCCGGCGCTGCGCGGGGTTAGCGACGAGGTTTCTGAACATTGGATGGCATTCCCTTCCTGGCTTGGATCACGATACGTCCGCGTTCAATAGTGGGTGTGGCGCTCAGGCCGCTGCCGACATGGCCCGGGCGTGCGATTGCCCAGAGGGCGTTCTGTCTGTTACGGGGAGCGCCTGTCTTGGGGCGGTAGGGGCGAGGCTTGCGTCGCCCGCTCCCAAACCGTCTCGCCTCTCGCGTCTGGCGCGCGAGCAAGCCCGGCCCCCACGTCTGCCCCTATGCCCCGGCCCGCGCACTAGAACGGCGCGACAGACGCCTTGTACCCGGCGCGGCGTACCGCCTCGACCAGCGCGTCGGTTCCCACCTGGTCCGGGTTGTGCTCAACCTCGATGCGGCCTGTGTTGAAGTAGACTTTGGCGGTGGTCACGCCGTCCAGCCCGGTCAGCGCCTTCTCGATCTTGGCGACGCACGACGGGCACGAGAGTTCCTGGCTGCGCAGAACGGTTTTCATGGCTTTGTCTCCTCGCTGGCTGTCTTCCTTGCGATACTGGCCCAAGCATACTCGCCGGCAGCGCGCGGTTGTATGATCCGGATCAATTTGGCGCAGGGAAGCGCAAAACAGGGGGAAAATGGAGGGCTAGCCCGCCTGCTCGGCCAGCGCGGCCAGCCGCTCGCGGTCGGTGATCGCGATCCAGCGGCGCCCGCTGCGGATCAGCCCGTCTTTGCGGAACTGGCTCAGCGTGCGGCTGGCAGTCTCGACCGTGATGCCGAGCATATCGGCCACATCCTGGCGGGAAAGCGGCGTCTGGATCAGCCAGCCTTCGGCGCGCTCGTCGCCCAGTCGCTCGGCCAGCTTAAGCAGCAGCGCCGCGACGCGGCTCTCCACCGGGGCGGCGCCCGTCTGGTGGAGCATGGCCTGGGCAGCGCGCAGGCGCTCGGCCACGATCGCCAGCAGCGCCCGCGTGACCGGCGGATAGCGGTCGAAGATGGTCTGGAAGTCCTCGGCGGAGATGGCGAGCACGCAGCACAGCGTGTGCGCCTGGGCCGTGTCGGGATAGACCGGCTCGCCCAGCACGGGCAGGCTGCCGAAGAAATCACCGGGGAGGAGCAGGTCGAGCACGCGCTCCTGCCCGCTGAGGGCGTGGCGGATCAGCTTGACCTTGCCCGCGGCGACGACGAACAGCCGCCCGGCCGGGTCGCCCGCGTAGTAGATCGGCTCGCCCGGCTCGTAGCCCGTTTCGCGGAAGAGCGGGTTGATCGCGGCGACGGCGTCGTCCGGCAGCCCGGCGAAAAACGGCAAGCCGCGCAGGATCTGCAGCCGCAGGTCGACGCTGCACATCTGCGGCTCGATTGGCTCCGGTTCCAGTGGGGTCGTGCGGCGATCGTCGCTCATCGTTCGGGCGCTCAGGTCTCCGGTCTGGTGCTCACGATACCGATCATAGCACGCTTGCACGCGCCGGTCTTGACCCGGATCAAGCCGCGATCGGTGACTCATCGCGTACAATAGAAGCAATCTAACATGCGACCCTGTGATGGTCCGCTACCATTCCGCCGGCGTTCATCGTCCTGCCCGTTTCTGAACACGGTGTGTAGAATGAGTCTGCGCGTTCGATTTGGCCTGTTGTTTGCGGTGTTTCTGTTGCTGGTGTCGTCATCAGCAGCGGTGACGGCCTGGCTTGTCGCGGATCAACGCGAGGCGGCCCGGCTGATCAACCTGGCCGGTCGCCAGCGGATGCTGGTGCAGCAGATGAACCGCGAGATGCTTCAGCTCGCGGCGCGCGGCGACCCCGCCGGCCATGCGCGGACGCTCGACGAAGCGGCGTGGACGTTCGACCGGACGCTCGCGGCCCTGCTCGATGGTGGCGAGGCGCCCTATCTGCCCGGCCAGGCGGTCAGCGTGCCTGCTGCGCCAGGGGCAGTGCGACCTTCGCTGGAAATCGTGCACGCCACCTGGGATGGCTTCCGCTCGCAGCTTGATACCATCCTGGCCGAGCCGCCAGGCAGCCCGCTCTTTGCCGCGGCCCTGAGCACGGTCAACCGTCTGACCCCGGTCCTGGCGCAGCAAACCGACGCGGTGGTGCAGGCCTATGAAGCCGAGTCGGCGCGGGCGATTGCGCGGGTGCGCACCATCCAGGTGACGTTTTTCTTCGGCGCAATGGGGCTGCTGTTGGCGGGCCTGCTGCTGGTGCGCCGCCAGATCATCCACCCCCTGGGCGTGCTGCGCCAGGCCGCCAGGCGCATCGGCCAGGGCGACCTGGACGCGCCCGTCCGGCTGGGAGAGCAGTCGGAGTTCGCCGCGCTGGCGGGCAGCCTGGACGCCATGCGCGCTCAGCTTAAGGCAGCGCGCGACGAGCTGGAAGGGCGGGTTGTCCAGCGCACGCGCGAGCTGGCCGCGCTGTACGACGTCATTCGCGAGATCGTCTCGCGGCTGGAGATCGACCACGTGCTGACTTCTGTGACCGGGAAGGCGCGCGATCTGCTGGGCAGCGACGTTGCCTTCCTGTGCTTGCTGGACGAAGAGAAGCAGACGCTTGTTCTGAAAGCGTTTGACGGCCCGCGCGAGGCAGTCTGCGGGACCTGTGTGCTGGTTCAGCGTTCGGTTGCCGGCGAGATTCTGGCCCACGACCGGGCGATCATTTGCCCGCTGGGCGGCTGCCGGACGATCGCATCGCGCTACCAGGTGAGCCACCTGGCCGCGCCGCTGCGCGTCGGCGGGCGCGTGATCGGCGCGCTGTGCGTCGGCAGCGCGCAGCCTGCCAGCTATTCGGACGATCAGGCGGTGCTGCTGACCGAGCTGGCGAACACGACCGCGATCGCGTTGGAGAACGCGCGCCTCTTCGAGCAGGCCGAGCGCGTGGCCGCTCTCGAAGAGCGCCAGCGCATCGCCGCCGAGATGCACGATGGGTTGGGGCAAACCCTGAGCTATCTCCAGCTCAAGGCAGGGCAGCTTGCCGGGCTGATCGCGGTTGGGGAGCGCGAAGCGGCTGCCCGCGAGCTGGCACACATCAGCCAGGCGCTGGAGCGCAGCAGCCGCGACGTGCGCCAATCCATCGCCAGCCTGCAGGCGCCGCCGCCCCGCCGCCCGCTGCAGGACGAGCTGCGCGATCTGGTCGCGGCAGCGCGTGGCCCAACCGGCGCCGTGACGGTTGAAACGGCGCTGCACCCGGAGCCGCTGGCGCTGCACCCCGACCACAGCGTGCAGGTGCTGCGCGTGGTGCAGGAAGCCCTGCACAACGCGCACCGCCACGCCCAGGCGGAGCATATTCGTCTCGTGCTGGAACGCGACGATTCACGCTGGCGGGCCATCGTCGAAGATAACGGCTGCGGTTTCGACCCGTCAGTGCCGGCGGAGAAGGGCCACTTCGGGCTGAGCATCATGCGCGCACGGGCGGCGCGAATCGGCGGCACGCTGGATGTCGAATCCGCGCCGGGCCGGGGAACGCGCGTCGTCTTGAGCTGGCCGGCAGGCGCGGGGGAGCTGGTGGCTTCAAGCTAGAGGAGAGGCAAGGGATGGATACGATCCGCGTGTTGTTGGTGGACGATCACACCCTGTTCCGCGAGGGGCTGGCGAGCATCATTGACGCCCAGCCGGACATGAGCGTGGTGGGCGAGGCGAGCGACGGGCTGGAAGCCCTGGTCAAGGCGCGCGAGCTGGCGCCGGACCTGATCCTGATGGACGTGACCATGCCGGGCAGCGACGGGCTGGAAGCGACCCGGCTGATCAACCAGGCCCTGCCGGATGCCGTGATCGTCGTTCTGACGGTGCACAGCGACGAGCAAAAGCTGTTTCAGGCCATCAAGAACGGCGCACAGGGCTATCTGCTGAAAGACATCGGCTCGGCCAAGATGCTCGAGCTGATCCGCGGGGCGCTGCGCGGCGAGGCCGCGATCACGCCGTCGCTGGCCGGGTATATGCTTGAGGAGTTTCGCCGCCTGAGCCGCGATCTGCCCGCCGACTCCGGCGAGCCGGTCGAGACGCTGACCTTCCGCGAGCAGGAAGTCCTCAGCCTGGTGGCGACCGGCGCCTCGGATAAAGACATTGCCGAGCAGTTGTGCATCAGCCTGCACACGGTCAAGAGCCACATGCGCAACATCCTGAGCAAGCTGCACGTCAACAACCGCTACGAAGCGGCGCGTTACGCGCGCTATAAAGGCATCCTCTGAGCGCCGCCCAGCAAGAACTAGTTCGTGCCACCCCAAAGAGCGATCGCCGGATCGCTCTTTTTTCATCGCCGTTCCCTTCGCGCGCGGGTTACGCCGCGCCGCCCCGTCGGCTATGCTGAGATCAAACAGGCGAGACACGAATGATGCACAAACGGCGCATCTTGCTCTTGAGCGCCCAACCGCTCCTGAGCGAAGGGTTGGCGGCGCTGCTCCGCCAGGAGACGGACGTCGAGCTGCTCGGCCCGCACGACCTGGCCGCCTTCACGCTCGACGCGCTGGCCGCGCTCCTTCCTGACGCGGTCTTGCTGGCCGCCGGGGAAGCCGATCCCGAAGCGGTCAGCACGCTGACGCTGCGCCTGCTGCGCGAGCATCCGAACCTGCCGGTGATCCATGTCGGGCTGGGCGAGCACCCGATGGTGCGGGTCTTCACCTCGCATATCTTGCCGGCCCGCCGCGCCGACCTGCTGGCGACGATTCGCAGCCTGCCTGCCGGTGGGACAACCGCAAAGCATAACGGACTGGCCGAGTGATCGAAGGGGGACGGGTCTTGATGCACCTTCACGCGCTGTTCCGATACCTGAATCGCTGGGCGGTTCTGGCGCTGCTGGGGGGCGCGTTTCTGCTGCTCCAGGCGGCGTGGCTGGTGCACGCGGCGCCGCCGCGCCAGTCCGCAGAAGAAGGCAAGGCGATTTTCGAGCGGCTGTGCGCGTCGTGCCACACCATCGGCGGGGGCGACCTGGCCGGGCCGGACCTGCTGGGCGTCGCCGAAAAGCGCGACCCCGAATGGCTCGAGCACTGGCTGGCCGAACCGGATGTCATGCTGGCCCAGGGCGACCCCATCGCCACCGAACTGCTGCGCCAGTACAACAACATCCCGATGCCCAACCAGAACCTGACGCTGTCGGAGATCGACGCGCTGCTGGCCTATCTGGGTGTGACTCAGCCGTCGCTACCCTCGCCCCAGGTGCAGGCGGCGGCCGTTGTGGGGAACGCGCAGGCCGGTAAGGACCTGTTCACCGGCGCGGCCCGGTTCGCCAACGGCGGGACGGCGTGCATCGCCTGCCACGACATGGCCGGGCTGGCCGCGCCCGGCGGCGGGAGCCTGGGCCTTGATCTCACCGGGGTGGTCACCCGCTACGGGGGCGAGGCCGGGCTGTCGGCAGTGTTGGGGACGATCCCCTTCCCGACGATGCTGCCGATCTACACCACACGCCCGCTGACCCCGCAGGAACAGGCCGATCTGGTCGCTTTTCTACAGACGGCAGACGCCGCCGCGCCGCCAAATCGGACGGGGCGCACGCTGGTGCAGGGGATCCTGGCGTTTGCCGCGCTCGACGTGTTCCTGATCCTGCTGTTCCTGTGGCACCGCCGGCTGCCTCAGGATCGCCGCCGCGCGCTGAGCCGCCGCGCCGCCTGAGCCACCATTATTGAGAGGGGACAAAATCGATGGGCTGGATAAAAGACCTGGTCAACCCGCGAGCGCGGCAGTGGGAAGAGCTGTATCGCAATCGCTGGCAGCACGACAAAGTCGTGCGCAGCACCCACGGCGTCAACTGCACGGGTGGGTGCTCGTGGATGGTCTACGTCAAGGACGGGATCGTCACCTGGGAGATGCAGGCGACCGATTACCCCGCGCTCGAAAGCGGGCTGCCGCCCTACGAGCCGCGCGGCTGCCAGCGCGGGATCAGCTTCTCGTGGTATCTCTACAGCCCGATCCGCGTCAAATACCCCTACGGGCGCGGCGCGCTGATCGACCTGTGGCGCGCCGCCCGGCGCGAGCACGACGATCCGGTCGAGGCGTGGCGCAGCATCGTCGCAGACCCGCTCAGGCGTCGCAGCTACCAGCAGGCACGCGGCAAGGGCGGATTCCGCCGCATCACCTGGGACGAGGCGCTGGAGCTGATCGCCGCCTCGACGCTCTACACCATCCAGCAGTATGGCCCGGACCGCGTGATCGGTTTCTCGCCGATCCCGGCCATGTCGATGCTCAGCTACGCTGCCGGCAGCCGCTTTTTGCAGCTTCTGGGCGGGACAGTGCTCAGCTTCTACGACTGGTACTGCGACCTGCCGCCTGCCTCGCCAGAAGTGTGGGGCGAACAAACGGACGTGGCCGAAAGCGCAGACTGGTACAACAGCAAGTACATCGTGGCGATGGGATCCAACGTCGCCATGACGCGCACGCCGGACGCGCATTTCATCTCCGAAGCGCGCAGCGGCGGCTCGAAGATGGTTGTGCTCTCGCCGGACTTCAGCCAGATCGCCAAGCACGCAGACTGGTGGATCCCGGTTCACGCCGGCCAGGACGCCGCCTTCTGGATGGCGGCCAATCATGTCATCCTCAAGGAATATCACGCCGAGGCGGCGACCCCCTACTTCCTGGACTATGTCGCGCGCTATACCGACAGCCCGTTCCTGGTGACGCTTCGCCCCAGCGGCGACGGCTACACGCCCGGCCAGATGCTGCGCGCCAGCCAGCTTGCGCGTTATGAGGGCGTGGAGAACGCGGAAACCAAGTTTCTGGTGCTGGACCGGGCCAGCCGCGATGTGCGCCTGCCGCAGGGGACGCTCGGCTTCCGCTGGCAGTCGCAAAAGGGCCAGTGGAACCTGGAGCTGGAAGACGGAACGGACGGCAGCGCCATCGACCCGCTGCTGACCCTACTTGACGATCACGACGCGACGGAGCTGGTCGCCTTCCAGGACTTCGGGGCCGGGCAGACCGTGCTGCGCGGCGTGCCGGTCCGCCACATCGAGACGCGCGAGGGCACCGTCGCCGTGGCGACGATCTATGACCTGCTGATGGCCCAGTTCGGCGTGGGGCGCGGCCTGCCGGGCGCGTACCCCGCCGGCTATGATGACGAAGACGCGCCTTACACCCCCGCCTGGCAGGAGAAATACACCGGGATCGCCCGCGACACCGTGATCCGCTTCGCGCGCGAGTGGTCGAACACCGCGCGCCAGACCGAAGGCCAGTGCAGCATCATCATCGGCGCGGGCGTCAACCACTGGTATCACAACAACCTGATCTACCGCGCCGCGATCACCGCGCTGATGCTGACCGGCTGCGTCGGGCGCAACGGCGGCGGGCTGAACCATTACGTCGGGCAAGAGAAAGTCCAGCCGATGTCGTCGTGGCTGGCGGTGGCGATGGCGCTGGACTGGTCCAAACCGCCGCGCCTGCAAAACGCGCCCTCGTTCCACTATGTGCACTCCGACCAGTGGCGCTACGAGGGCGATTTCTCGACGCTTGGCGCGGTAGGCGATCCGGGCAGCCCGCTGGCGCAGGGGCACACGATGGATATGCAGCGGCGCGCGGTCCGGCTGGGCTGGCTGCCGTTCTATCCGCAGTTCGACCGCAGCTCGCTGGACGTGGCGCGCGACGCCCAGGCTGCCGGGGCGACCACGCCCGAGGCGGTCCGGCAGTACGTCGTGGAGCAGCTCCAGTCCGGCGCGCTGAACTTCGCCGTGGACAACCCCGACGCGCCGGAGAACTGGCCGCGCGTGTGGTTCATCTGGCGCGGCAACGCGCTGATGTCCAGCGCCAAGGGGCACGAGTATTTCCTCAAGCACTACCTCGGCACGCACAGCAACGCCATCGCGGACGAGGTGCAGGGCGGCGATCCCGCGCCGCAGGGTAAGCTCGATCTGGTGGTGGACATCAACTTCCGCATGGATACTTCGGCGCTGTACTCGGACATCGTGTTGCCGACCGCGACCTGGTACGAGAAGAACGACCTCAACTCGACCGACCTGCACTCGTACATTCACCCGCTGGCGGCGGTCGTGCCGCCCTGCTGGGAGTCGAAAAGCGACTGGGACATCTTCAAGGCGCTGGCGCGCGTGTTCAGCGATCTGGTGGCCAAAGCCTTCCCGCAGCCGGTGCGCGATATCGTCGCCGTGCCGCTGCAGCACGACACGCCCGCCGAGATGGCCCAGCCGCGCGTGCGCGATTGGCGCGCAGGCGAGTGCGCTCCGGTGCCGGGCAAGACCATGCCCGATTTCGTAGCGGTCGAGCGCGACTACGCCAACCTGTACCGCCGCTTTATCTCGCTGGGGCGAGGCGTGCGGCAGGACGGGATCGGCGTGCACGGCCTGCGCTGGGCCGCCGACGATCTGTACGATAGGCTGCTGGACGAGCATCCAACCGTGTCCTGGCGCGGCGAGCGCTATCCCTCGCTGGAAGAGGATCTGCACGCCGCCGACGTGATCCTGGCCCTGGCGCCGGAAACCAACGGCGAGGTCGCCTACCGCGCTTTCAAGGCCGAGGAGCAAAAGGTCGGGCTGCCGCTGGCCGATCTGGCCGAGGGCACGCGCGGCATCCGCTACCGCTTCAGCGATCTGACGCGGCAGCCGCGCCGCGTGCTGACCACGCCCACCTGGACCGGGATCATCAACAACGGGCGCGCGTACTCGGCCTATTGCCTGAACGTCGAGCGCAAGGTCCCCTGGCGCACGCTGACCGGGCGCCAGCACTTCTATCTCGATCACGAGGGCTATCTGGCGTTTGGCGAACACCTGCCCACCTTCAAGCCCAAGATCGACCCGCTGGCGCATGGCGATCTGCTCAAGACGCAGGACGACGGGCGCTCGCTGATGCTCAACTTCCTGACGCCGCACGGCAAGTGGCAGATCCACACCACCTATTCGGACAACCTGCGGATGCGCACGCTCTCGCGCGGGATCGAGCCGTTCTGGATGAACGACCAGGACGCCGCGCAGATCGGCATCGAGGACAACGACTGGGTCGAGGTCTACAACGATCACGGCGTCGTGGTCACGCGGGCGATCGTCACCGCGCGCCTGCCGCGCGGGCTGTGCATGATCTACCACGCCACCGAACGGACGCTTTCCGTGCCCAAGTCTCCACTGCGCGGCGGGCGCCGGGCGGGCGGGCACAACAGCCTGACCCGCGCGCGCCTCAAGCCGGTGCTGATGGTCGGCGGCTACGGCCAGTTCACCTACGGCTTCAACTATTGGGGGCCGACCGGCGTCAACCGCGACACGTTCGTGATGGTCCGCAAGCTCGACGGCGCGCCGCAGTGGTGAGCCGGCGGGCGCCTGCGCGCATACCGGAAAGGAACGCATGATGAGGATTCAGGCGCAGATCTCGATGGTGTTCCACCTGGACAAGTGCATCGGCTGCCACACCTGCAGCATTGCCTGCAAGAACATCTGGACCGATCGCCAGGGCGCGGAATATATGTGGTGGAACAACGTCGAAACCAAGCCCGGCACCGGCTACCCGACGCAGTGGGAAGACCAGGCCCGCTACAAAGGCGGGTGGGAGAAGAAAGGCGACCGGCTCAAACTGCGGATGAACTCGCGGCTGGGGGCGCTGGGCAACATCTACTATAACCCGTACCTGCCCACGCTGGACGATTACTACGAGCCGTGGACCTACGAGTACGACAACCTGATCAACGCCCCGGCGGGCGACGACCAGCCGACTGCGCGCCCGATCTCGCAGATCACGGGCCAGCCGCTGGAGATCCAGGCCGGGCCGAACTGGGACGACGACCTGAGCGGCTCGCCGGTCTATGCCGCCAACGACCCGAACCTGGCCGACCTCAGCGAAGAGGACCGCGCCATGCTGTTCGAGATCGAGCGGCTGGTCTTCTTCTACCTGCCGCGCATCTGCAACCACTGCCTCAACGCGGGCTGTGCCGCGGCCTGCCCGTCCGGCGCGATCTACAAGCGCGGCGAGGACGGGATCGTGCTGGTGAATCAGGACAAGTGCCGTGGCTGGCGGATGTGCATCACCGGCTGCCCGTACAAAAAGGTCTATTACAACTGGTCAACCGGCAAGTCCGAAAAATGCATCCTGTGCTATCCGCGCCTGGAGACCGGCCAGGCTCCGGCCTGCTTCCACTCGTGCGTGGGGCGGATCCGCTATCTGGGCGTGCTGCTCTACGACGCCGACCGCGTGACCGAAGCCGCCTCGGTGGACGATCGCGCGCTGGTGAGCGCGCAGCGCGACATCCTGATGGACCCGTTCGACCCGCAGGTGATCGCCGCGGCGCGCGCCAACGGCGTGCCCGACGGCATGATCGAGGCTGCGCAGAAATCGCCGGTATATAAGTTCGTCAAAGAATGGCAGCTTGCGCTGCCGCTGCACCCGGAGTTCCGCACCGTGCCGATGCTGTTCTACGTCCCGCCGATGCTGCCGGTCCAGGCCACGCTGGCCGACGGGCGCGTCAATCTGGCGGCGGTGGACGAAGACGACCCGCTGGCGCTGTTCGGCTCGATCGAGCAGGCGCGCGTCCCGCTGGCCTACATGGCGCGGCTGTTCAGCGCGGGCAACACCGACGAGATCGTGCGGGTCTACCGCAAGCTGCTGGCGGTGCGCGTCTACCGGCGCGCGCAGAGCGCGGGCGACGTGCCCGCCGCCGAGGCGGTGCGCATCCTGGCCGACGCCGGCCTGACCCCCGACAGCGCCGAGGCGATTTTCAAACTGACCGCGACACCGACCTTCGAAGATCGTTTCGTTATCCCGCCGATGGCGCGCGAGGTCAATATCGAGTCGGTGATCGATCCGCTGACGCACAAGCAGGGGGCGGGCTTTGGATTCCGGCAAGACGCCAGGCGAGGCCAATGATGATCCCGGACACGATGGCTACCACTACGGCTTCCCTGTGCCGCATCCTGGCGCCGCTGCTCGGCTATCCCACGCCCGCGCTGCCGGCCCAGGCTGGCACGGCAGCAGAGGCGCTGCGCGCGGCGCGGTCGCGGGCTGCCGGGCCGCTCGAGGCGTTCGCCGCGTTCGTGGCGGACGCCGCGCCCGGCGCGCTCGAAGAGTTGTACACGCGCACCTTTGACCTCAAACCGGTCGCTTACCCGTATGTCGGGTTCCAGTTGTTCGGCGAAACCTACCGGCGCGGCGAGTTCCTCGTCCTGCTGCAAGCGCGCTACCGCGCCGCCGGGTTCGCGGTTGAAGGCGAGCTGCCCGATCACCTGGCGGTGATCACGCGCTTTCTGGCGGAGCATCCCGACCCGGACCTGGTGGCGGAAGGGGTCATCCCGGCGCTGGAGAAAATGCTTCCCCCGCTGATGGATAATCCCTACCGGCTTGTCCTGCAGGGGCTGCTACTGGTGATGCAAGGGAAGTGATCTGATGGCCGACAACGTCCTGTTCATCGCGTTTCCGTACGCCGCCGTGCTCGTCGCGGTAGTCATGAGCGTCTACCGTTACATCGACCACCGCTTCACCTATTCCAGCCTGTCGTCGCAGCTTTTGGAGCGCGAGCAGCTTTCGTGGAGTTCGGTGGCGTGGCACTACAGCATCCTGGCGATCCTGCTGGCGCACGTGCTGGCGGCGCTCTTTCCGGGGTTCTGGGGTGCGCTGCTGGGCGGGCAGTTCCGCCTGTACCTGATGGAGATCACTGGCATGGGGCTGGCGCTGGTGGCCATCCTCAGCGTGCTCGCCTTCATCTGGCGGCGGCTGACGAATCCGCGCGTCCGCGCCGTGACCACACGCGGGGACTGGGTGCTGCTGGCGGCGCTGCTGGCCCAGGTCGTGCTCGGCTTTCTGACCGCGCTGCTGTATCGCTGGGGGGCCGTGTGGTATCTGCACACGGCGGTGCCCTGGCTGGAGTCGCTGGTGCGGCTCAACCCGCAGATCGACGCGATCGCCCCGCTGCCCTGGCTGATCAAGCTGCATTTCCTGGGCGGGTTTGTCATCGTGGCGCTGATCCCGTTCACGCGGCTGGTACACGCCTTCACCTTCCCGCTGAGTTATGTGTGGCGGCCGTATCGCGTGGTTGTCTGGAACCGGCGCGCGCACTAAGCGTGCCCGGCCGTGTAGAATGGGCTAAGAATGGCCGACTCTCCGCTGCGCGAACAGGTGCAGGTCCTCTTTCCGGGCTATTTCGCCCTGGTCATGGCGACGGGCATCGTCTCGATCGCCTGCTATCTGCTGGAGATGGCGGCGCTGGCCGAGGCGCTGTTTGTGCTCAACCTCGCGTTTTATGCGGTGCTGTGGGCGCTGACGCTGGCGCGCGCGGCGCTTTACCCGCGCCTGCTGGTCGCGGACCTGACCCGGCACGCCAGCGGTCCCGGCTTTTTCACCGTGATTGCCGGGACGTGCGTGCTGGGCAGCCAGTTCGTCATCCTGCGCGGGAATACGACGGGCGCGACGGCGCTGTGGGTTCTGGGCGTGGCGCTGTGGATCGCGCTGATCTACGCCTTTTTCCTGGCGGTTACCGTGCGCGCAGACAAGCCGCCGCTGGACAAGGGAATTAACGGCGCGTGGCTGATCGCCGTCGTGTCCACGCAGTCGATCGCGGTGCTGGGCGCGCTGCTGGCGCCGCGCTTTGACACCTACCGGCACGAGGTGTTGTTCTTCACGCTGGGGATGTACCTGCTTGGCTGCATGCTTTACATCCTGATCATCTCGCTCATCTTCTACCGTTTTCTGTTTTTCAGCATCGCGCCGGACGAACTGACGCCCCCCTACTGGATCAACATGGGTGCGGTCGCGATCACGACCCTGGCCGGGGCAACGCTGATCTTGCAGGCAGGGCAGTGGAGCTTTCTGGGGGACCTGCTGCCGTTTCTCACGGGGTTTACGCTCTTCTTCTGGGCGTCGGGCACGTGGTGGATTCCGCTGCTGGTGCTGCTCGGCGTCTGGCGGCATCTCGTCAAACGCTTTCCCCTGCGCTATCACCCCGCCTATTGGGGGATGGTCTTCCCGTTGGGGATGTACACCACCTCGACCCTGCGGCTGGCACAGGCAACCGGGCTGGAATTCCTCGAAGTCATTCCGCGCTACTTCGTTTACGTCGCGCTGCTGGCCTGGCTGGCGACCTTCGCCGGTCTGGTCCAGCGCGTGCTGGCGCTGACGCGCGACTGGGTTCGCGCGCACGGCCCGATCGACGCGCACAACACGGCCCGCTGAAAGCATCGCTCGCTTCCGCACCGGCGCGGCAATGTTGCTAAAATCGGTGCACAAGAAGGAGATGACGCGATGCACTGGCACGAACTGGGCCGTACACGATCGGAGCTGGTGGCGCCCGACTTCGCGCTGCGATCCGGGACCGGCGAGATGATCTCGCGCATGCAGTTTCGCCAGCGGACTCATCTGGTGCTGTTCTTCGTGCCGCGCGACGCCGCGCAGACACTGGCTGCGCAACTGCGCGCGCTGGACGCGAGCCGCGGGCGCTTTGACGAAGTCTCGGCGCACGCCTTCGCCATCGCCGACGTGCCCGCCGGCGCGCATGCGTTCGCCTGGCTGCTGGCCGATCCGGGCGGGGCGGTGCGGGCGAGCTATGCCGCACTGTTCCCCGAAGGGCACGAACCGGGCGCCGACGAGCCGTTTGCCGTGGTGCTCGATCGCTATGGGGCGCCGTGGTACGCCGGGCACGGCGCGCTGGATGACGCGGCCATCGACGAGGCGCTCACCAAGCTGTGGGCCATCGAATACGACTGCCCGGAGTGAGTGAACCCTGAGTGGCCCGTGTGGTCCTGAACCGCCCTGTAAGTAGGAGATGAAGCGCCAGATCGGCGCTAATGCGGTGCCGGGTTCTCTGTCCGGTTCGGCCAAAACCTGGCACAATCAGATGATCAGACGCCGCCGGTATGCCGCGCGTCTGGCTCGGCGTGCGTTTAGGGCCGGCAGGGGTGGGGTGTCGGCTGGCCGGGTAAAAGCCGGGTGTTGAGGACGATTGCAGATGCTTTCACTGCCGCTGCGCATCCTGATCGTGGACGATCACAACATGTTCCGACAGGCGCTGGCCTCGCTGCTGAAATCGCGCCCGGACGTGGTGACGCTGGTCGGCGAGGCGGCGGATAGCTGCCGCGCGTTGGAGCTGGCGCGCGAGCTGAGGCCGGATGTGGTTCTGCTCGACGTGCTGATGCCGGGGTGCGGCGGCACGGAGATCGTACGGCAGTTGCGCTCGATTCTGCCGCAGAGCAAGATCATCATGCTCTCGGCTTCGAGCGAGTACGAGCACATCCGCGAGGCGATTGTCGCCGGGGCCGATGGCTACCTGACCAAGAGCCTGAGCGCGAAAAAGCTGTTCGATTTGCTGCAGGAAGCGGCGAGCGGCAAGGTGGTGATCACGGCGGATGTGGCCGCCGAGCTTTTTGAGCAGATCGCCCACTCTGCACAGCCGGAACCGGCTGCCGAGGCCGTGCCCGAGCGGCTGGACGAGCTGGATGACGCCATCTGCCGGATGGTGGCGGACGGCGCGACGAACGCCGAGATCGCGAAGGCGCTGGGGATCAGCCCGCACACCGTCCGCTCGCATCTCAGCCAGATTTTGCGCGCCCTGGGGCTGGAAAACCGCACGCAGCTCGCGGTCTACGTCAAGGCGCACCGCTCGTAACGTCGCAGGCTGCTTCATGACGCGGATGGCCAGCGGGCCGGTCACTTGCACCGGCCCGCTGATTGAGCGGCGTGTCCGGCTCAGGCGCCGGGTAGAGCCGCCTGCGCAAAAGCGGTTACGTCCACCTTGAGCTTGGCGAGCGATTGCACGTCAAGATAGAACATGTGCCCGGCCTCGTAGGTGGCCAGGGTGATGTTGGCGCGCAGCGACGGCTCCAGCCCCATGTGGCTGAGCGTGTACTGCGTGGCGAAGTGCGGCGTCGCCAGGTCGTAATAGCCCATCGCGATCAGCACCTTCATATACGGGTTCTTGGCGAGCGCGCTGCGCAGCGCCTCGCTGGTATCCGCGAATTTGCCGCGCTCCCATTCCCAGTTCTCGCCAACGCTGCGGCTGAGGATCTCGTATTTGACGTCGCTTTCGTAGCGCAGCGCCTCGCGGTGGTACTGGTAGAGCATGGCGGTGTAGGGCGCCATGATGGCCGCCATCGCCGGGTCGAACTCCGGCGCCTCGGTGATTCCCAGCCGGTCGATCCCGACAAAGCGCGAGTCGAGCCGGCCCACCGTCCGGCGCCGGTCGCGCAGCAATTCCTTGAAGAAGAAGCGGTCGGCGATGCGCAGGTCGCTGTGATCGATGAAGCGCGGTTCCAGGCCGGTGTAGTATGCCAGCCGCTCGATCACAGCGGCGCGTTCGCCGGCGGCGAGCTGGTCCCCTTTGCCCAGCGCGACGGTGTACTCGCTGGCCGCCCAGGCTTCGACCTCGGCCAGCACCTCGGCCAGGGGTTTGCTTTGCAGGGCGTCCGGCAGTTTGTGATGGTACCAGGCCGTGGCCGTGTAGGTGGGCAGGAAGAGGATGTACGGCAGGTCGTTGCCATGCGTGAACTTCAGCGTCTGGAAATTGAGCACGGTTGAGATCAACACCAGCCCGTTGAAGGCGATCCCCTGATCGAACAGGTAGCCGGCCAGGGCCGCCGCGCGCGTCGTTCCATAGCTCTCGCCGGCCAGGAACAGGGGCGAATGCCAGCGTTTGTTGCGCGTCAGATAGAGCCGGATGAACTCGCCCACCGCTTTGACATCGTTCTCCACGCTCCAGAATTCCTTGGCCTTCTCCGGGTCGGCGGAGCGGCTGTAGCCGGTTCCGACCGGATCGATGAAGACCAGGTCCGCCCAGTCCAGCCAGGTGTGCGCGTTGTCTTCGAGACGGAAGGGTGGGGCAGGCATCCAGCCTTCATCCTGCATGCGCACGCGCCTGGGGCCGAGCGCGCCCAGATGCAGCCAGACGGACGACGAGCCAGGCCCGCCGTTGAAGACAAACACCAGCGGGCGCGCGGCCCGATCGGCGACGTCGTTGAGCGTGTATGCGGTGAAGAAGATCCCTGCCGTGATCTCATCCTTCTCCGGGTCGCGGAGCGGGATAATCCCGGCGGCGGCGGTGTAGGCGAGCGTCCGGCCATCGACGGTGATTGTGTGCTGCGTCTCGACCGGGGGCTCGTCGGGAATAGTGCGCCTGGCAGGGGGTGTGTCCTGGGGCTTCTTTTCTTTCTCGTTGGACGCTTTCTCGTCAGACATGGTGACTTTCTCTTTTCGCACAGAGCCTCGCAATCCGTAATTGTAGGCCGGGTGGTGGCGCCGTCAAACCGGCGCATCCGGCAGCCGCCGGTTTGCCGCAATTGGGCGCTGCCTTTGGCGAAAATCTGTGTACAATCAGCAGCGTGATCGGACGCGCCAGGATACGCCTGTGAGACCCACAACCCCTCTCGGTCGCATCGCCAGCTCGCTTGGATATCCGGATACGAGTCAGGTTTCGCCCCAGCGGCGCCGCGGGCTGCGGGCGTTTTGGCTCGACGGCCTGTTTTCCTCGCTGTCGGGCGGGTTCGCGGATCCCTACTACACGCTGTATCTGCTGAGCCTGGGCGCAAGCAACGCTCAGATCGGCCTGGTCAACACCATGAACCAGCTTGCGGGCGCGGTGCTGGCGTTCCCCGGCGCGGCGATCGCCGACCGGACAGGCCGCTATAAGGCGATGGTGCTGCTGGCCGGGGTGCTGAGCCGCCTGATGTGGATCATGATGCTGCTGGCGCCCTGGGTGTTCGGCGGCGCCGGCGCCGTGTGGCTGATCATGGCAGCCTGGGTTGCTCTCTCGGCGGTGGGCGCGCTGGCGAACGGGGCGTGGACGGCTCTTTCGGCAGACCTGGTGCCGGCGCGTCTGCGGGGTGGCTATTTTGCCTCGCGCAACATCATCATGCAGCTTGTGCGGCTGATGGCGATCCCGCTTGCCGGGCAGATCGTGTACGCCGTGGGCGAGCCGGGCGGGTACCAGGTCGCGCTGGGGATCGCCTTCGTGATCGGGATGATCGCCGTCTACTACTACAGCCAGATCCCCGAACACAGCGGCGCGAGCACAGTTGAGCGCCTGGGCCTGCGCGCGGTGATGCGGAACCTGAAGCACCTGCCGACCTTCTCGCGCTTCATCGTCAGCCACTCGACGCTGTACCTGGGCGTGATGATCAGCGGGCCGTTCATCACCGTCTATATGGTCGAGAAAGCAGGGTTCAACGTCAGCATCATCAGCCTGGTGACGACCGTCTCGGTGCTGTTCACGCTGATCGGGATGCGCGTGATGGGCCGCCTGCACGACCGCTTCGGGATCACCTGGACGATGCGCTTCGGCCTGCTGATCCCGGTAATTCCCGTCGCCTGGCTGTGGGTTCAGCACCCGTGGCAGGCGTATCTGGTCGAGGCGATGGCGGCGCTGACCTGGGCCGGGTACAACCTGGGGGCCTTTAACCTGCTGCTCGCCAGCACGCCGGACGAACACCGCCCGCAGTATGTGGCGATCCACACCACGATCATTTCGGTGGTGGGCGCGGTTGGCCCGCTGTTGGGCGGGTGGCTGCTGGAACTGCTGGACTTCGCGCCCGTCTTCTGGCTGTCGATGGCCGTACGCGGAGCGGGGATGCTCCTGTTTCTCGCGCTGGTGCGTGAGCCGGAAGTGCCCGCTGAGGCGGGCGACGAATAGCCGCGCTCGCACGTGCCCGGTGCGCTCGCTCCGCAGACCACGCTACGAGTCCGGCGCTGCGTCGGGCGCGACCGGCAGCGTGAAATAGAAGCGGCTGCCTTTGCCAAACTCGCTCTCAACCCCGATTTGCCCGCCGCTCAGCTCGACGATCCGTTTGCAGATCGCCAGCCCCAGCCCGGTGCTGTGCTCGCCAGCCGTGGCGCGGGTGCTGGTGCGCTGAAAGGGCACAAACACCCGGTTCAGTTCGTCGGCGCGAATTCCCTGACCCTGGTCGGTGACCGAGATTTCGACCGCATCCGGTCGGATTGGCGCGGCGCTGACGGTGACGGCCGTGTCGCTGCGCGAGAACTTGAACGCGTTGCTGAGCAGGTTGCTCATCACCTGCTGGATGCGCTCCGGATCGGCGTGGACGCGCGGCAGGGCCGGCGGCAGCTCCAGCCGCAGCGCGATACGCTTCTGCTCGGCGAGCGGGCGGTTCAGCCGCACGACACGCTCCAGAAATTCGGCCAGGTCCAGCGCCTGCGGCTGCAAACGCAGCTTGCCGGACTCGATGGCGGAGACGCTCAGCAGATTGTTGAGCATGGCGAGCATCTCCTTGACCGAATCCATGATCATCGTCAGCAGCTCGCTCCGTTCTTCGGCGGGGATCTCGGGGCGGTTGAGCAGCAGGCTGGCGAACCCCTGCACCACGGTGAGCGGGCTGCGCAGGTCGTGCGCGGCGATGCCCAGGAACTCGTTCTTCTGCTCGTTGAGGCGGACCAGCTCCGCCTGGCGGCGAGCCAGCTCGCGCTGGAGATTGGTGATCTGGCGGTTGACCGCCATCAGCTCATGGTTGATGCGCTCCAGCTCCTCAACGTCCGTTTCGCCGATGACCAGCAACGCGTCTCCGCGCCGGTAGACCGCCGCGCGGATCGAGCGGTACAGAAGCTGGTCGCTGCCCAGCGTCAGCCACCCTTCGTGGATCGGGCCGTTCGCGCTTTCGCGCTCGCGTAGTGCGGCGAAGGTAGGCGCGGCGAACGCATCGGCCATGGCGTCGTCCGGACAGCCCGCCAGCAGCCGGCGCATCCCTGCGTTGAGATAGCGCGGCTGTCCATCCACGCCGAACAGACCGATCGCCAGGGACTCGGCCCGGTCGGCGAAGGCGGCGATCTCCGCCAGCCACGCGCCCAGGATGGGCGCCAGATCGTGAGGGCGCTGCCCGGCTGTGTCGCTCATCCGCTGCTCCCCACCAGCCGGTCGACGGCCTGGCCCGCGTCCGGACCCCAGACATCCGCCCGGACGGCCCGCCAGAGGCCATCCACCAGGTTGAAGGCCAGCCCGCCGACCATGACCGTCGGACGGTAGCTGGTGAAATCTGCGCGCAGACGTTCGATGGCGCGCTGCACCGTCTCGACTTGCGGCGTCGTCGTCGCGGGCAGGCCGACGACGTCCGGCTTCAGTGTTTCAATCATGTCCAGCAGGCTGTCTTCCGGGGTATTGGCGCCCAGAAAGCGCGTGTTGAAGCCGCCGAGCTGGAGCAGGTCGGCCAGCATGCGCGGGCCGATCTCGTGATAGTTCCCCGACAGGCAGGCGACGACGGCATGGCGCGTCAGGTTGGTGGGCAGCTCCACGCGGGCGTAAAGCGCGGCCAGCACCGACTGCGTGATCGCCGTTGCCAGGTGTTCCTGCGCGATCGAGACGCGCCCGAGTTCCCACAGGTGGCCGATCTCGTACAGCGCCGGCTGGAAGACATCGAGATAGACCTGGCGGATGCTGAGGCCGCCTTCCAGGGCGTCGAAAACCAGCCGCTGCGCCCGGATGCGATCCCCCTCGAGGATGGTGTGCAAATAGACGCGCGCGATTTCGGCGGGCGAACCGGCTGGCGGCAGCGAATCTTCCGCGTCCTCGCTCAACAGCCGGGCAAGCGCCGGATCGAGCACGGGCTGCACGCTGTTCCACACCGCGCTTCCCGCGGCGCGGCGAATCGCCTGCCCGGTGATCTCAAGCAGTTTGCGCAAGGCATCCGCCCCGGCGCGATCCGGCCCGAACACGGGGGCGAACGCCTGGACGTGCGCGAGAAAGTCCGCGCTGCTGTCGTGCTGGACTGCGGCTGCCAGCGCGCGCAGATGGGCTTCCACCGCCGCTCGCAGTGCCGGGGGATCAAGAGGCGAGGGGCTGCCGGAAGCCCGCTGTAGTGCGCTGAACTGGCGAACGATCTCGGCGCTGAGCGCCGGCAGGCGATCGTGGATGGCCTCACCGGCAGCCTGCGCGGTGAGGTCTACACCCGAATCGGGAACATCAAGATGCATCGTTCAATTCCTTCCGGTTCGCGCTCGCAGGCCGCACGCCTGCGCGCCAGCAGCAGCCGCGCCCCAGCAGCATTATACCGCACGAGGCGGCGGGATCGACGGCAGGCGCAGGCCCGCGCCGTCTGCGCCTTGCCCGGCGGGGGGCGACGCGCAACCGGGGGCGAAAAGCTAGATTTGGCGGCCATTTTCGGTATATAATAGCAGATAGTGAATTTATTCACATCATAATATTGCGCTTAAATGTTGCGCCTGGGCTGCAAAGTCGTGCCCTGCCGCTCCCTGAGTCGCCCTCTTGCCAGCCGTCGCGCACCACCTCTCGCCAGTGTACCGGTACTTGCTCGTTCTGCGCCCCACGCGGCGCCGCCCTATCGCAGCCAGGCAGCTTCCGTCCGAATTCAACCGGAAACCGGTGGACAGGTCGTCTGCAAACGGGTGGCGGCGCATCGCGCGGGCATCCGTTGCGCGCGGCGATCCCTCGAGACGAAGGGAGTCTGGTGAAGCACTGGCTGCGTCGCTGGCCGGGGTGTGGGCCGCTGGAGAACGGCCGGGTCGATGTACGCCGCGCGTACCAGACCGGCCTGTTGTTCAGCCTCAGCTATGTGCTGCTGCTCGGCGCCGGGCCACGGCCGCCGGGCCACCGGCAGAGCACACCGCCAGTCGCAGAGGGCGCGTTTGACCACGGGTGTCTGTTCCTGCTGGCGGAATCGGGCCGGGGTGACGAGGCGCTTCAGATTGTGGCACAGGAAGCTCTGGAGCGCGGCGGCTGGGGACCTGCTCCAGGCGATCGGATTGTCTATGATCCTTCGATTGCCTGTGTCCTTCGCGGGAGCGTCCTGGTTATTGACCACCCGCCGGCTGAGTGTGCATCGCTCCGTTTGAGCCGGGGAATCGAAAGCCTGTGCGCTGGTGATTATATGACTCGCCAGCACCTGGTACGTTTCGGTCGCTCGCTGTTCTCGAACCCGCATCCCGATGGCTCGCGCACCCCGCGTGCAGCCTCGGACGATCTGCTGGCGACCTATATCGAAGAAGTGGGGCATTCCTGGCAGGAATACCTGTACGAAACCGCAGGCGCCGGGAGCGGGCCGCGCACGCGTACCACCACATGGGAGGCCGGTACGGCTCTGGCGCAGGCAGCCGAGTATCAGATCAAAATGTACATCCTGTCGCTGGACGGCGGTCTGCTGGCTCTATCAGACGATCAGCGGCGTGAGCTGGAGCAGGCGATCTGTGATTGGGACGGCTACGCCAACCTGGGCAACCACCGCCTGCTACCGTATGGCCCACCCGACGGCTGGCCTCAGCCCGAGGGCTGGCCGCTCGTGGCACCCTCTTTAGCAGAACAAAATGCTGTTTGTTATCTACGCGAGATGCGGTAACATAATGTATACTATCGGTGGACACTTAGATCCCCTTTTGCATTTCGCATCTAGAGAATGGGAGCAGAACACCAATGAGAAACCTGAAACGCACTAGTCAGCTCTTCTTTGCGCTGGCCCTTTTGCTGTCGATGGTTGCCGGCCTCGGTACCGTCAGCGCGCAAGACCTGAAGGTGCTGCGCGTTGGTATGGGGGCGGCGGGCACCACGGTGGTGTGGGATGTCGCCCTGGCAACTGATACCACATCGCACACATTTATTGAAATGATGTTCCCCGGCCTGGCTCCGCGTGACGAGACGACCGGCCTTCCGCAGCATGGAATGGCGGAAGAGTGGGAGATCTCGGAAGATGGCCGCGTCTATACCTTTAAGATCAAAGAAGGCGTGCCGTGGGTTGTCTACGATCCGGCGACCGATTCTGTGGTCGAAGTGACGGACGAGGCGGGCAATGTCCGCTATGTGACGGCTCACGACTTTGTGTATGGCGCGCTGCGCACCATGGACCCCGAAACCGCGTCCAACTACGGCTACCTGCCGGCGGACTGGGTTGAGGGCGGCAACGCGTTCAACGAAGGCACCGGCGCCCGCGAGGATGTGAAGATTCGTGCGGTGGACGACTACACCCTCGAGATCACCTCGCCCGAGCCGGCCGGCTTCCTGCTTCAGGTCTACGGCCTGTGGGTGTTCGCTGCCCAGCCGCAGTGGACCATCGAGGAGCACGGCGACAACTGGACGCTGCCCGAGAACTACCATGTGTACGGCACGTTCGTCCTGAAGTCGTACGAGCCTGGCTCGCGCGTCGAGATCATCAAGAACCCCTTCTGGCCTGGCACCGAGAGCCACCCGATCCCCAAGCTGGATGTGATCGAGGCCGTGTTCCTGGATGCTTCGGCGGCGCTGGCGGCCTATGAGGCTGGCGAGCTGGATACCATCGAAGAAGTGCCGCTGCCGGACCTGCCGCGCCTGCAGGTGGAGCGCCCCGACGAGCTGTACATTGGCTCGCGTGACTGCACCTACTACTACGGCTTCAACGTTCAGAAACCGCCGGTGGATAATGTTCACATGCGCCGCGCGCTGTCTGCCGCCATCGACCGCCAGACGCTGGTCGAGCAGGTGCTGGGCCGTGGTGAGCTGCCGGCTGGCTTCTTCTCGCGCCCGAACTTTGCTGCCTCGGCCACTCAGGAAGAGTATCCTGATCTCGGCGCTCACAGCGACCCCGAGCTGGCCCGCCAGGAGCTGGAGCTGTACTTCGAGGAAACCGGCAACACCCTCGAGACCATGCCGCAGCTGACCCTGATGTACAACACCAGCGAGGCGCATGCCATCATCGCCCAGGCGGTGCAGCAGATGTGGAAGGAGAACCTGGGCATTGAGGTGCAGGTGGCGAACCAGGAATGGCAGACTTATCTGGACCTGCTGACCGAGGACGCGCCGCAGATCTGGCGGTTGGGCTGGTGCGCGGACTACCCCGACCCGCACAACTTCCTGGGCGACGTGTTCTACTCGACCTCGGGCAACAACCACACCAACTGGGCCAATGACGAGTTCGACTCGCTGATCGACGAAGCCAAGGTGATGACGGACTTCGAGGCCCGCAAGCCGCTCTACGCTCGCGCCGAGCACATCCTGACCTGGGAAGATGCGGCGATCGCGCCCATCTACTTCTACACCAAGCTGAGCATGATCGGCACCCACCTCGACGCTTCGCCGTCGATCATCGGCATCGAGCGCTACGACAAGTGGGACATCCTCGGCTAAAACCCGCGGTGAACCAAATCGCTCGGTGATCAGTAAATGATACAGAATGTGGAGAGAGAGCCATCGCGCTCTCTCTCCCATGTCTGCTGAGAACTGCCGCGGCGGAAAACAGATCAGCAGATCGGCTCGTTTAAACACTTTCATGCTCAGGCATCCCTTTGTGTCCGGTGCGAGATACCGTCGCGGGTGGATTTCAGGCAGGTGTTGCCCCGTCTGGCAGGGTGCCGGACGGGTAGCGAGAGTGTGTCGCTGCATGGAAGCGACCACGGGAGAGTCAGATGCTACAATACTTCACACGCAGTCTTTTGGGCCTCATCGTTGTGCTGTTCGTGGTGTCGATCATCACCTTTGCACTGATGCATCAGGTTCCTGGGGGGCCGTTTGCTTCCGAGAAGAAGCTGCCCCAGACGGTGCTCAACAACCTGAACGCCAAGTACAAGCTCGACGACCCGGTCTGGAAGCAGTATATCGACTACATGGCCGACCTCGTCATTCCCAGGATCACAACCGGGGAATGGAAGTACTCGGTCACCAACGACTACCTGTTCAACATCAAGCTGCCGGTGGGCGATAACACGACCCTGCGCTGGATGAACTTCGGGCCGTCGTACACCGACCGGACGCGCTCGGTCAATGGGATCTTCAAAGCACACCTGCCGGTCTCATTCCAGCTCGGCCTGGCGGCGATGTTTGTGGCGACTGTGATCGGCATTCCGCTGGGCACCGTCGCAGCGCTGCGCAAGAACACCATCTTCGACTATTTCAGCATGAGCGTCGCGATTCTGGGGGTGTCGGTGCCGGCAATTGTGCTTGGCCCGCTGCTCCAGTATGTCGTTGCGGTCGAGCTAAAGTGGCTTCCAACGACGGGCTGGGGCACCTTTGAGCAGCTCATTATGCCGGCCTTTGCCCTGGGGTTTGCGCAATCGGCGCTGATCGCACGCTTGACACGCGCCAGCCTGCTGCAGGTGCTGAACGAGGACTACATCCGGACGGCGCAGGCCAAAGGCTTGCGCAACCATCAGGTCATCGTGGTGCACGCCATGAAGAACGCCATGATCCCGGTGGTGACGGTGATGGGTCCGCTGTTTGCGGCGCTGCTGACCGGCACGTTTGTTATTGAGAAGGTGTTCGGTCTGCCGGGGCTGGGCCATTACTTCGTCGTCAGCATCAACCAGCGCGACTACGCCACCATCATGGGGACGACGCTGCTGTTCGCCTTCTTCATTGTTATCGCCAATTTCATCGTGGATCTCACCTATGTGTGGCTGGATCCGCGCATCCGTTTTGACTAGGCGGGGGGATCGAGACTATGTCGTCCATTGATGCATCTACCGAGCGGGTTGGCGAGGCGCTCCCGGAACCGATCCGCCTTGCGCAGGAAACCGAGCGCAGCCGCGGCCCGTGGCTCGATGCCTGGCGCCGCCTGATCCGCAACCGTGCGGCGATTGTTGGCATGGTGGTGATCGCGGCCTTTATTCTGATCGCGATCTTCGCACCGCAGCTCACCAACTACACCTACGCCGAGCAGAACTACCTGGCCATCAACACCGCGCCGAAATGGGTCATCGACCTGTTTCCGAAGATGAAAGAAGTCGGCCAGGAGATGGGGTACGTCCGGGTCAACAACGATTACCGCTTTGGCACGGACGCGCTCGGGCGCGATCTGTTCACGCGGATCATCTACGGGGCGCGCATCTCGCTGGCGGTGGCGTTCATCGGCCCGCTGACAAGCCTGCTGGTTGGCACGATCTACGGGATGGTCTCCGGCTATGTTGGGGGGCGAACCGATAACATCATGATGCGCATCGTCGACATCATGTACGCCTTTCCTACCCTGCTGTTGATCATTCTGATGATGGCCTTCTTCCGCGCCAGCTTCTCCCAAAGCGAGTACGGCACGCTGGCCTACCAGCTCAACAAGATCGACGCGGCTTTCGGCGGCATGCTGTTCATCTTCATCGGCATCGGGATCACGTCGTGGATGGATACGGCGCGGCTGGCGCGCGGCCAGGTGTTGTCGCTGCGCGAAAAGGAGTTCATCGAAGCCGCCCATTCGATCGGCGTCAGCGATCGCGGGATCATCTTCCGCCATGTGCTGCCGAACATCATGGGGCCGGTGATCGTGCGCGAAAGCCTGGCGATCCCGCGCTATATCTCGCTTGAGGCGTTTCTCAGCTTCATCGGGCTGGGCGTAAACCCGCCGACCCCAAGCTGGGGCAGCATGATCTCGGAAGGGGCGCAGGCGATCAAGAGCTATCCCAACCAGGCGATCTTCCCGGCGCTGGCGCTGTTCCTGATCATGTTCGCGTTCAACTTCCTGGGCGACGGCCTGCGCGACGCGCTCGACCCGCGCGCGACAAAGGTATAACCCGGCGCATTTCTCTGCGTCCGTCACCCACCTGGGGGCGAAGACGACTCTTGAGTGCCTGTGCCGCTCGGCGGCTCAGGCACTATTGCGATCTTGCCATCGCTCTCCAGCAGTGCCCAGCGCACCTGGCCGAGAGCATCCAACCCGGCCTGGTGCATCGCGCTAAACACTTCCCCAGGCGTGACACGCTCCCGGTTGAGGTTGTCCACAATAAGCTCCCCGTGCGCGACCAGCACGGTCGGCTTGCCTTCGACCGCCTCTTCCACCGATTGGTTCAGATGTGTCGCCAGCGAACTGACGAAGACCAGCAGCAACAGGGTCGACACCCCGGCGAGCGCACGCAGCATCGAGGAATCCCCTTGCTGGAGCGCGTTGGACAGCAGCTCCGGAATCAGCAGCAGAGTGACTAACTCCAGCGGGGAGAGCTGGCCGAACTCGCGTTTACCCAGCAGGCGAAGCGCGATCAGAACGAAGAAATAGGCGACGGCAACGCGCCAGATCGTTTCCATGTTCGGGTTCCTCTCAGGGAAATACCAGCGTCGTCAGGTTGAGGGCGGCGGTGCGGCTGCCGTTCTGTTCCACCCAGATGCGCCCGCTGTGGCGGCCGTACTGCCCGCCGGCGAGCTGCAGGACGATCACCCGGCTCTCGCCCGGCGCGATCACGCCTAACTCGATGACATAAGCGCGTCCGGTCGCCAGCGTGACCTGCGGCGTGAAGCTGACCCCGGAGAAGCGATCGATGTAGCTGCGCTCAAGATGCACGCTAAGGGTGTCGAGCGATTGCGCGCCGGTATTGCTGACGGTGAGCTCCAGGGTGCTGTCTTGCTGGTAGCGCAGCCGCGACGGATAGATCGCGCTGAGCCGGAGGCCTGCGTCTGTCGCGCTGGCAGAGTCAAAGCTCTGGCCAAAAACGCCGAAGGCGGCCAGCACCGGCAGCACCAACAGGAAGGCGATGCCCGCCAGCTGCATCGGGCGCATCCTGAGGCGGCGCGGGATTTCCGGGGCGTGTGGTGGTTCAGGGTGCGAAGGCTGGCTCATGGTCAGGGGCATCCATCAGCATGTCGTTACGCAGATTATGCGCCGCGACGGATGCGCTGTCATGATGTGGCTGGCCTATTTTGAACTAGGTTAACTGGCGGCCGGGTTGCAGCCCGGACAAAAACACTCGCAGGGGCGGGCCTGCGAGTGCCAGGCAAAAAGACCGGGGGCGCGGCGGCCAGGGGGTCAGATCGCAGGCTCGGCCAGCAAATGCACCGTCTCCGGCTCGAAGCTCAGCCCGGCAGTAGCTCCCTCGCGGAAGACCCGACCAGGGCGCGGGTCCGCATCCACCACGATCAGGCGCTGCTCGCCCAGACGGACGATGTACTCGACCGTTGAGCCGAGGTACATCGTCTGCTCGACGACGACCTGCTCCAGGGTGGGATCATCTTCCAACAGCAAGGCTTCGGGCCGCAAGACGGCTGTGCCGATGGTGCCGGGCGGCAGCAGCGCGCTGGCGGAAACGGTCACCGTGCGACCCAGCAGAGTCACGGTCGCTTCCTTCTCGCGGCTGGTCTGTACGGTTGCCGACAGGAAGTTCGCCCGCCCGATGAAATCGGCCACGAAGCGTGACACCGGCCAGCGGTAGATCTCTTCCGGCGTCCCGATCTGCTCGATCTGGCCGTTGTTCATCACGACGATGCGATCGGAGAGCGCCATTGCCTCGACCTGGTCGTGCGTGACGTAGACGCTGGTGATGTGCAGGCGGCGCTGCAGGTTGCGGATCTCGCTGCGCATCTGCACGCGCAGCTTGGCGTCCAGGTTCGACAGCGGCTCGTCAAAGAGCAGCACGCGCGGCTCGACGACCAGTGACCGCGCCAGCGCCACGCGCTGCTGCTGCCCGCCGGACAGCTCGTGCGGGCGCCGGTTGCCCATCCCGCTCAGCCCCATCAGCTCCAGCACGCGTTCCACCCGTTGTTGCACGTCGTGGCGGGGGGTGTGCTGCACGCGCAGGCCGTAGGCGATGTTGTTGAAGACCGTCATGTGCGGGAACAGCGCGTAGCTCTGGAACACCATCGCCATATCCCGCTTGTTGGGCGGGCGGTGCGAGATGTCTTTCCCGTCCAGCAAAATCCGGCCCGAGGTCGGCATCTCGAAGCCGGAGATCAGCCGCAGCGTGGTGGTCTTGCCACAGCCGGACGGACCGAGCAGCGTAACGAATTCGCCCGGCTCAATTGTCAGAGAGACCCGGTCGACGGCGCGCACGTCGCCCTGGCCGCCCCGCTGGGAAAAGACTTTTGAGACCTCTTCGAGGACAAGCGTCCCCGCCTGGGTTTCAGCCATTTATGCGGCTCCTTCTATGGTGGTTTTCTCAGCGCCGGTGGTGGTGCCAACCGCCACGGCCAGAATTCCGATCGCAGCCAGCACGATCACGATCAGAATGACACAATACGCGAACGCGTTGCCATACCGCCCGTTTTCCACCTCGTTCAAGATCTGGTGCGTCATGATCTTGGTGCGCGGCGTGGTGAGGAAAATGATGGCCGAGATGGTGGTCATCGAGCGTGCAAAGGCATAGATCAAGCCAGACAGAAAGGCAGGCCGGATCAGGGGCAGGGTGATGCGCCGGAACGTCCCGAAGTTGTCGGCGCCCAGGCTGACCGACGCTTCCTCGATGGCTGGATCGATCTGGGACAGGGCGGCCACGCCGGCACGCAAAGCTGCCGGCACGCTGCGCACGATGTAGACCAGCACGATCGCCGCGGCGCCGCCGAACACCGCGCGCCCACCGGTCAGCTTGGGGATCACGGTCACTGTTCCGATCACGGGCAGGGTGATCTGTTGCGGCCCGTTGAAGACGAGCAGGTAGCCGATGCCCAGGATCGTGCCGGGGACGGCGATACCCAGCATGGTCGCGAAGTCGAGCGCGTGACGCCCGGTCCACTTCTTGCGGGCGACGAGGAACGCGATCAGCATGCCGAGCACGCCGGCAATGGGTGTGGCGATGGCCGAAAGCTGGGTGGTGTCTTTCATTGCCTCGGAGCCGTAGCCGTTGATCACGAAGTCGAAATGGTCGAGCGTCAGCTCGTTGTTGACGTTCAAGATCTTGGTGAAGGCGCCGGCAAAGATGACCCCGTAAATGATCACAATCAGCAGGACGATCGCCATCACGGCGGCAAAGAGCGGCCAGACCACCAGGGGGTGGTTGATGACCTGCGGCGTGCCGCTCGGCTTGCCGGTGATCGACACCACCGAGGTGCGGCTGATCCAGTAGCGCTGCACGATGAAGACCAGCAGCGAGGGAACCAGCAGAACGACGGACAGCACGGCGGCGGCGGTGGTGTCGTACAGCCCGACGATGGAAACGTAGATGCGCGTGGCGAGCACCTCGTAATTGCCGCCCAGAACCAGCGGATTGCCCAGATCGGCGATCGCTTCGACGAACAGCAGCAGGAATGACCCCGCGATGCCGGGGATGAGCATCGGCACGGTGACGGTGCGGAACACGCGCCATTTGCTCGCGCCGAGATTGGTCGCTGCCTCGTCAAGCGCCGGATCGAGCGCCTGGATCATGCCGCGCAGATTGAGATAGGCCACCGGGAAATAGGACAGCGTGAGCACGAGGGTCAGGCCGTCCAGCCCGTAAATATCGTAGCGCACGCCGAAGATGTCGTAGGTGATCATGCCGTTGCGCCCGAACAGCAGCAGCGCCGCGGTGGCCACCGCGAACGGGGGTGAGACAATCGGCACCAGGGCGATGAAGTGAATCAGGCGCTTAAACGGGACAGCAACTTTGACCTGAACGTAGGCCAGCACAAAGCCAAGTGCCGTCCCGATCGCGGCGACCAGCAGGCCCATCTCCATCGTGTTGCGGAAGATACGCTGGTAGACCGGCGACGTTAGATAACGCTCGAAAAGCTCCCGGCCTTTTTCGGTCAGGCTTTCCTCGACCATCGCGTAGATCGGGCTGATAACCGTGATGATCACGAACAGCACGACGATGACCAGCCCGACGAAGAGGACGGGGTCTTGAGTAATGCGCCTGAACTCGGCGATCCGGTGGTTGCGGGTGAGGGTTCGCACGGGGCGTCTCTCCGTTCGTAGAGGCCGGGTGCTCCGGCGGTGGCGAGACGTTCTGGCCTCACCACCGCCGGGTTAGCGTCGGCAGTAGCAGAAGAGCCGGCTAGTCAGTCGGCTGCGGAGCGATCTCGGCGTCAAAGCGCTCGACGATTTCCGTACGATGCAGCCCGGCTGCGATGAAGTTGTAATCCACCAGGTTCACATCTTCCAGCCTGGGCGACAGCTCAGAGATCGGCGTGTCCGGGTTGGTTGGGAGCTGGAGCGAGTTCACCGTGGCACCGATCGCCTGCGCTTCAGGCGTTAACGCCCACTCGATCCACCGCTTGGCCGCTTCGGGTTCGGGCGCGTTCTTGATCAGCGCCATACCGCCAATCTCGTAGCCGGTCCCTTCTTCGGGGAAGGTGTTGACCACAATGCCCTCGAAGCCCTCGACCTGGAGCTTCACGCAGTCGTGGGCGAAGATGATCGCTACGGCAATCTGGCCGGTCGCAGCCATCTGGCCGGGCGCAGCACCGGAGCGCGTGTACTGCAGGATGTTCTGATGAAGCTGCGCGAAGTACTCGAACGCGGCGTCGATCGCGGCTTCGGTCGGCATCCCTTCTTCGTCGTAACCGGCGCCCTCTTCCTCGGCCTCAAGCTCGTCCGCCTTGAGCGTCACGATGGTCCAGAACGTGGTGAAGGCGGTGCCCGACGTGGCCGGATGCGCCATGGCGATGTTGCTCTTCAGCGCCGGGTTGAGCAGGTCTTCCCACGAAGTCGGCGGCTCGACGCCCAGCTCTTCGAGCAGCTCGACGTTGGAGCAGAACCCGATCGCACCCATGTAGATCCCGTGCCAGGAGTGATCCTCGCCCACGGCGTTTTCGGGCAGCACCGACGCCAGCTCCGGCTCGTAAGGCTCGATCAGCCCCTCTTCGTAGGCGGCGATGAAGGCGTCCGCCGGACCACCCCACCACACGGAGAATTCCGGATCGTCCTGGGTGGCGCGGATGCGGGCCAGCGATTCGCCCGACGACATCCGGACGTAGCTCGTCTCGATACCCGTCTCTTCCTGGAACGCCTGCGTCATGGCGACGCACCAGTCTTCCTGCGGGGTACACAGCACGGTGAGCGTGTCATCCTGCGCCAGAACGGGCGCGGCGGGGGTGACGGCTGCCAGCGGGATCGCCAGCGTGGCAGTCAAAGCCCACAGCACAAGAACGGACAGCTTTTTCATACCCAACTCCCTTTCGCAAAAGAATATGGCCAGGACGGTCTTTTATCCGGTGTCTACCCGGAAGGATCTTTATTCTAGTGTTTTTTAGGCGCATATACAATTAATTGTCCGGCGCGCATCGAAATCATAGGTGGTCTGCTCCCGGCCCGGTCGGCAATTTCCTGCATCGTCACGCGCTTGGGAGCTGGTTCTGGCATAAGCTATCTACCGTAAAGGCTATTAACTCGCGTTAGTAACCCGCGTTACTATCGTATGTCGCGCGGCTCCGGCTGTCAAGTCGAGCCGCCGGGAATGGGTGCGCTGTAGGGGGTCAGTGCGGGCGGTCGAGGAACGTGCGCGCGAACTCGACGAACCGGTAGACATCCGCGAAATTCGAGCCAATGCCGAGCGAGACGCGCACGGCGCCGACCGCCTCTTTGCTGCGCCCGCTCATGACCCGGATGAACTCTTCGAAGGTCATGCGCTCCTGCCTGCCGAAACAGTCCGCCAGGTCTTCGCGCGTCAGCCCGTGCGCCTGCTCTCCAGCGCCGGGGTTGCAGAAGCAGCCGGTGCGCAGCGAAATATTGGCGCGGCTTGCGGCGGCTTCGACCTCGCGGTAGTCAAACAGCCTGCCATCCGGATCAAAGAGGTTGAAGGTCACCGTGCCGCCGCGCTGGCAGGTGTGCGCCGGACCGTAGAAATGAACCAGTGGGGCGCCATTGCTGTGGTACAGCGCGCCAAGCTGCTCGATCAGCCAGCCGGTGAGCGCCATGACGCGCGTGTGAATGGTGTCGATGCCAACCGAGGTGATGTGCCGCAGCCCGATCTCCACTGCGGGGATGTTCAAATAATCGATCGTGCCGTCTTCGAAGGCGGCTTCGCCGTCCTGCAGATAATAACCGTCGCCTTGAACCGAGGCGATGGTGATGGTCCCGCCGGCGAACCACGGGCGTCGCAGCTTCGGCAAGGCGCTCCGCCGCGCGATCAGGCAGCCGATCCCGGTCGGGTATCCGAAAATCTTGTAGAACGAGAGAACGACGAAATCCGGGTGCCACCGGCCCAGGTCCAGGCGGTTGGTGGGTGCAAAGGCGGCGGCATCGAGCAGCACGTCCCACCCTAGAGCCTGGGCACGGGCAATCCAGTCCAGATCGTGCTGCACGCCGCTGAAATTGGACTGGGCCGGGTAGGCGAACAGGTGGTGCGCGCCGGGCCGGGCGCCTTCGAGCAGGTCCATCAGCCGCCCCTCGTCGATGCGCAGTTCGGGCGGAAGAACCGGTGCGTAGGCCACCGACGCGCCGCGGGCGCGCGCAAATTCGCGGATCCCGTTCACCGAGTTGTGGTTGTCGAACGTCAGGACGTACTGATCGCCCGGCTCGAACGGGTATGACTCGCCGATGAGCTTCAGCGCCCCGCTGGCGTTCTGGGTGAAGATCACGGCGTATTCGTCGGGCGCGGCGTTGAAGTACGCCAGGACTTGCGCCCGCACGCGCTCGGCCAGATCGGTTGCGATGCGAGAGGCAGGGCTGTTCGAGTGCGGGTTGCCGTACACGCCGCCACGCAGCAGCGCCATGTGCTCGTCGAGCTGGCTCTGCGCGTACAATCCCCCGCCGGTGTAGTCGAGGTAGACGTGCCCGTATGCATCGAGCCGGGCGTATTCGCGGGCGCGGAGCGCCTCGACGGCGGCGTGATCGTAGGCGGGGCAGGCGCGCAAGAAGGCGCCGAGTGCAGCGTCATAGGCGGGGTCGGAGATCACCCCATGAGAGCTGGGACGAGCCGGGTTCATCTGGCCCTTTCATCCTTGTGCGGCAGTCGAACGCTGGCTGCTATGATACTCGCAAAGGGCGTGGATGGGCCAGCCGCCATACGATTGTGCCTAAATAGTGATCTTTCTGCGTGGATTGGTACGTATGAAATAGTAAAACGGGCTGTGCCCGGCCTCGTTTCCGTTCGATTGACCCCGACTCCTTGCTTGGATGGGCCGGGGCATGCCCGCTCTGGGCGATTTGAACCGAGTCACGGGGTTGGGTATATTAAATGTACCTGAGGTGTTCAGCGAGAGGAGGGCTGGTCGCACCGAGCGTTTTGGACATCGATTTTCTTTTTGTGCTCCGTTGTTCTGAGGAGGTCCTTCTTCCATGAAACGCGTACTTGTTTTGTCGCTGGTCGTGGCGCTGTTCCTGACCCCGATGATGGCGTTGGCGCAGGGCCCCGGCGAAGGTGGTCCCATCATTCAAGGGAATGGCGGGACATCTATCGGTCCCATCAACGACCTGCGTTGTAGCGGCACAGACTGCCGCGCGGTGACCCAGTGGCTGGTCGTCAGCTCGATCGGTGTGGACCCCGACACCCAATTCTTCGCGCCGAATGTTGAGGGGGCGCTCACCCGCGATTGGACTGTCAGCGAGGATGGCCTGACCTACACGTTCAACCTGGTCGACAACCTCTACTGGTCGGACGGCACGCCAGTGACAGGCTGGGACTGGCAGTTCGCCATCTACGCCTACCGCAACGCTGACAAGTTCGAGTCGCCGTATGGCTACACGGTGGACGATATCGACACGGTCGAAGTCAGCGAGGATGGCTACACCGTGACCATCACCTTCACCTCGCCGTCCTGCGGTGTCTTGAGCGACGCGGCGAAGAGCCTGGTGCCGTCCCATGTCTTTGGCTGGACGCCGGAAATGGGTGAGGACTTCGACTGGGAATCCCTGATCGGGCATCCGTATGAGTCCGCCCCGACCGTCAGCGGCGGCCCGTTCGTGTTTGAGTCGATGGACAGCGAGCGCGTTGTGCTGCTGACCAACTTCAACTACTACAAAGACGTGATCCCCGAAGGCTGGCTGTATGTCACGGTGCCCGACCAGACCGTTTTGGCGGAGCGCTTCATCGCCGGCGAACTGAACGTGATCGAGAACCCGCAGGTGGGCAAGGTCCAGGAAATCCGCGCGAACCCGAACCTGCAGACCTACGACTATCCCGGCAACACCTGGGACTACCTGTCGCTGAACTTCGCCAACCCGGCGAACCCGCAGGACGGTTTCGAGAAGGATGCCGAAGGCAACATGGTCCTGGACGAGAACGGTCTGCCGATCCCGGTGCCGCAGGACCCGCACCCGCTGTTCGGTGATGTCCGCGTCCGCCAGGCGATCCAGCGCGCCATCGATCTCGACGAGATCATGGAGAAGGCCGTCTTCGGCGAAGGGACTGTGATGCCGTCGTTCCTGGTTCCGTCGTCGTGGGCCATCGACCCCGAGCTGCAGCCGGTCGCGCGTGATCTGGATGCGGCGCGGGCGCTGCTGGCGGAAGCCGGCTGGGAAGACACCGACGGTGACGGTATCCTCGACAAGGACGGCGTGAAGTTCGCGTTCGAGGTGCTGACCAACGAAGGCAACACCCGCCGCGGCCAGATCGCGGAGCTGGTTCAGCAGCAGTTGGCCGAAATCGGCATGGAAGTGACCGTCTCGGCCATCGACTTCAACCAGTTGCTGGACATCCAGGACGCGCAGACCTTCGACGCGGTCATCCTCGGCTGGCGCAATGCCTACCCCGATGATCCGGACTGGACAGGTCTGTTCACCACCGACGGGGACATTGTGGGCAGCGGCTTCAACAGCATGTCCTACAGCAACCCCGAAGTGGACCGCCTGTTCAAGGAAGCGCTGAACGTGCCCGGCTGCGCGCCGGAAGACCGTGCTCCGCTCTACTGGGAGCTGCAGCGTATCCTGCAGGAAGACCAGGCGTACATCTGGCTCTTCGCCATCAATGGCATGTACGGGGCCAACAAGAGCATTACCAACTGGAGCCCGCGGCCCAACGCTCCGTTCTGGCACGCCGAGGACTGGGTGATCACCCAGTAAGCGGCGAGACGTCAGCGTAAGGCTATCGTTACAGTCTGGCCGGCTCGGCTCACCCGCAGCCGGCCAGACTACCCTGATTGACAAAACCGAACAGGAAAGGTGCAGCTGTGGGGCGGTACATACTTCGGCGACTGATCCAGGCCATTCCGACATTGCTGGGAATCACGATCCTCGCGTTTCTCATCATGTCGGCAGCGCCGGGCGGTCCGGCTGCAGCCATGACTTTTGACCCAAAAGTCCCGGCTAAGCAGCGTGAGGCGATGCAAGAGAAACTGGGTTTTAACGACCCCCTTCCAGTGCAGTACCTGCGCTGGCTGCTGGGCGAACGGCCGATTCAGGTGGCCGGGGTCACGCTGTGGGCAGGGCGCGAGATCCCGATCTTCGACCGGCTGGGCAATGAAATCGGCTCTGAGCAGGGGACCAGCGGCGGTATCATCCGCCTGGATTTTGGGCGCTCCCTGTTCTACAAGCGCCCGGTGGTCGACATGCTCAAGGAACGCGCCGGGGCGACTGTGCAGCTAGGCGCGTTTGCTCTGGCGATCGGCTTTACGATCGGCATCCCGGTCGGGATTCTCTCGGCAGTGCGGCGCGGCGGCACGTTCGACAACGTGTCGCGCGTGCTGGCGGTCGTGTTCAATGCGGTGCCCGTCTTCTGGCTTGGGCTGATGCTGATCCTGGTGTTCGGCAAATGGCTGGAAGTCCTGCCGATGGGTAACCAATGCCCGCTCACTATCCGGGGCTGCACCAGCCTGCAAGATCGAGTCAACCATCTCATTCTGCCGGTCTTTACGCTCGGCACAGGCTGGATTGCCGTGCTGTCGCGCTATATGCGCACCTCGACCCTGGATGTCATGAGCCAGGACTATATCCGCACAGCGCAGGCCAAGGGCCTGCCGGACCGCCAGGTCTGGTTCGTTCACGCCACCCGGAACGCGCTGATCCCGATCGCGACAATCCTGGGGCCGGCGATTCCGAACCTGTTGAGCGGCGCGGTGATCACCGAGACGATCTTCTCCTGGCCGGGCCTGGGGCGCCTGTCGTTTGAGGCGGTGATTCAGCAGGACTACCCGATGGTTATGGCGGTGGTGCTGCTCAGCGGCGTGATCACCATCGTGGGCTATTTGCTGTCGGATATTCTCTACGCGCTCATTGATCCGCGCATCCGGCTGGTAGGTGCAGGATGACGACTGAAACGAAGTCCACCCCGGTTTCGAAGACGACGCCGGCGGCGAATAACATTGTGTCGCTGCGCGATGACGAGATCCACGTCAGCGAATCGCTCTGGACCCTGGCGCTGCGGCGGCTTCGCCGGGACTATCTGACCCTGATCGCGATTGGCATCGTGCTTGTGCTCGGCCTGCTGTCGCTGCTGGCGCCGGTGATTACGGACGCCCTGAACGTCAGCTACACACGGACCGACAACCCGCCGTTCCTGCCGATTGGCTCACAGGGGCACATTCTGGGAACGGACGACCTGGGCCGTGACCAACTGGCGCGGTTGCTCTATGCGGGGCGCGTGTCGCTGACCATCGCCACCACGGCGGCGATTGGCTCGTTGCTGATCGGCATGAGCATTGGCGTGCTTGCCGGCTACTATCAGGGCGGCCCGCTGGGATTCGTTGACGACATCATTATGTGGTTTGTGACCACCCTGAACTCGATCCCCACGCTCTTCCTGCTGCTGATCGTCGCCTCGGTGCTTCGCGCGCAGCAGTCGGCGTTGCAGTCATCCGTGGTGGTGCTGATCCTGATCCTGACGTTTCTGGGCTGGACGGGAACGATGCGACTGGTTCGCGGCGAGACTCTGGCCCGGCGCGAGCTGGAGTACACGGTGGCGGCCCGCGCGCTTGGCGCCAGCGACACGCGGATCATGTTCGTCCATCTGCTGCCCAACATCTTTTCCATCATTGTGGTGACGCTGGCGATCGACATCGGCTCGCTGATCCTGGTTGAATCGGCGTTGAGCTACCTGGGGCTGGGTGTCCGGCCGCCCACGCCCAGTTGGGGCAACATGCTGAACAACGCGCAAAGCTTCTTCGACCGTGGCCCCCACCTGGTTGTCATGCCGGGGCTTCTGATCGTCATCACGGTGCTGTGCCTGTACATCATCGGCGACGGCCTGCGTGACGCGTTCGACCCGCAGGCGTCCAAGAAGGTCGCCTAAGCGTGCCACGCCCCACTGGAAAACACCCGCGCCGGGAGCCTGATCGCCCCCGGCGCGTTCGTTTTTGCGCGAGGTGTGAGGCTGGGCGGGCGCGTCAGGCGAGGCCGGCGGCTTCCGCGCCGTGGCGCAGGAACGCCAGCCCTTCGCGCGCCAGCACGCCGGGCGGCTGGTTCGGTGGCCGCCACAGACAGGTCGCCGCCGCCAGATCGGGGTTGATCGCGGCGAACGATTCGAGCACCAGCGGGCCGCGATAGCCGGCATCTTTCAGCCCGCGGAACACATCCGTCCAGTTGACGGTTCCGCTGCCCACCAGCCCGCGATGGCTTTCGCTGAGGTGCATGTAGCCGAGCGTCTCGGCGCAGCCCACGATCGGGTTGTAGAAGCCCTCTTCCTCGATGTTCATGTGATAGGTGTCGCCGTGCACCTGGATGTTGTCAAAGCCACGCGCGCGGATGGCCCGCACCGTTTCCTGCGTGTCCGCGAGCGTGTTGTACAGATACGTCTCGTAGCGGTTGCAGGCTTCGAGCGCCAGGCGCATCCCGCGCCGCTGCGCTTCCTCGGCCACCTCGGTCAGCGTGTCGATGACGATAGCGCGCTCGCGCTCGGTCGGCGGGCTGCCGGTGAGCGTCCCCAACGAGTAGCCGATGCAGCCGCACAGCATTTCGCCGCCGAGCGCCTGCAACTGGTCCAGCGCCTTGAACAGAAAGGTCTTGGCCTTTTGCGGGGCGGCGGGCATGTGCGCGTCTTTGGGCAGGACGAGCGAGGCCGTCGCGTAGATACCCGCGTCGTCCAGGGCTTGTTTGTGCGCGCGCGCGTCGAACTCGTCCGGCTTCAGCAGGGGGATCTCGATGAAGTCGAACCCGGTTTTGCCGGCCTCGGCGATGGCATGGTTGCCGGCCTCCGTCGTCCACTCTCCGATCCAGAGAAAGGCATGTGCTCCGTAGGTGGGCATGCTCCGGTCTCCTTAGTGTGGAATATCAAACCGCGCAATGAGCAGGTCACCAGCGTGCGGCGTCGCCCGCGCGGGCGGCGCTGCCGTCACGCACTTGTATCCTCAAGCACAACAATATGCAGCTCGCCCGGCCCGTGCATCCCCAGGATCAGCTCCATGGCAATGTCCGCCGTGCGGCTTGGCCCGCTGATGATGACCGTGCTGCTGGCGGCCTGGAACGCGTCAAGGCCGCGCGCGCGTACGGTCGCCAGCCAGGCCTCGAGGTGCGGCACGATCTGGTCGGCGCGCACGACGGCGACATGCACCAGCGGTAGCAGCGACACCTGGCGTGGCTTGCCCGGCCCTGAGGCAATCACCAGACTGCCCGTAGCGGCCAGTGCCGCGTCCGCGCCGGTGATCCCCACCCGCACGGACGGATCGCTGGGCGGCGCGACCGCTACCCCCGCCCGCGCCAGCGCCGCCCCAAGGCCCGGCAGCGGGATGTGGGCGAAGTCCCAGCAGAGCACCTGCCGGTCCGCGCCGATCACGTCCAGGATCGCCGCCAGAGCAGCGCGCTCGTCCGTGCAGCGGTAGACGGTGCAGTTCAGCGCTTCGGCTCGGGCGGCGAAGTGCTCCACCAGCGCCGCCGGGCGCTCGTCGTCGACCGGCGCGACCGGCAGGTAATCTCCGGGCGGCGGTGTATCGGCGAAGGGGCGCCGGGCGGCGCGCAGCCGGGCGAGGATCGTCTCACGACTGGTCATGGCGGTCTTCCTCTTGGTTGCGAGCAGCCCACCAGGCGCGGAACGACTGCCGGGCGAAGCGCGGCAGCTCGCGCGAGGCGCTCCAGCCGCCCAGCGGGCCGAGCGGGACCTTGCGCCCCTGCGGCAGCAGGCCCTGACCGATCTGCGCGGCGCGGGCGGCGCTGTGGAACAGACGCGGCGAACGGGTTGCAGTCGACCAGGCGCGCATCCCGGCGTCCCACAACCAGGGCATGTGCCCGGCTTCCACCAGGTCATAGCGCAGATCGAGCAGCATGCGCGGCAGGTCGATGTCGACGGGGCAGACCTCCTTGCATTTGCCGCACAGGCTGCTGGCATGGGGCAGGGCTGAGGCGTCCTTCAGATCGGTGAGCAGCGGGGTCAGCACGGCGCCAATCGGCCCGGGATAAACCCAGCCGTAGGCGTGGCCGCCGGTCGCCTCGTAGATCGGGCAGGCGTTGATGCACGCGCCGCAGCGGATGCAGCCCAGCACCTCGGCATAGGATGTGCCGTAGATCGCGCTACGCCCGTTGTCGACCAGCACGACGTAGAGCGCCTCGGGGCCGTCTGGTTCGCCCGCGCGGCGCGGCCCGTTGATCATGTGCGTGTAGACGGCCATCGCCTGCCCGGTGGCGCTGCGCGGCAGCACCTGGGTCAGCAGCACATACTCTTCCAGCGTGGCGACGACCTTCTCGATGCCGACCAGCGCGACATGCACGCGCGGCAACGCGGTAACCATCCGCCCGTTGCCCTCGTTGGTCACCAGGCAGAGCGTGCCGGTTTCGGCGATGATGAAGTTGCCGCCGGAGATGCCCATGTCCGACGAGAGGAACGCGGCGCGCAGATGCCCGCGCGCGAAGCGAGCCATCGTCGGAGCGTCGTCGGTTGGGGGCATGCCCAGTCGCTGCACGAACAGATCGCGGATGGCCTCTTTCGACTTGTGAATGACCGGCGTGACGATGTGGCTGGGCGGCTCGCCCGCAAGCTGGATGATGTACTCGCCCAGATCCGTTTCCAGCACTTCAATCCCGGCTTCGGCCAGCGCGTCATTGAGGCCAACCTCTTCGCTGACCATGCTCTTGCTTTTGGTCACGCGCCGGACATGATGCCGCGCGGCGATGTCCAGGACGTGGGCGCAGACTTCGGCGGCGTCGGCGGCCCACAGCACGGTGGCACCGTTCGCCGTCAGATGCGCCTCGGCCTGCTCCAGCAGTTCGGGCAGGCGGCTCAGCGCGCGGCGACGGGCAGCGGCGGCCTGCTGGCGAAGCGCCTCACCGTGATCGCGCCCGTGGGCGAACATGGCAAGATCGCGTTTGCGGGCGGCGGTGTCCGTCGCGCGCTTGACCGCGTCTTGCAGCGGTGGATCGGCCAGCGCGCGCCGCGCCGCCGCGACGAACTTAGCGGCCTGGCTGCGCATGGGTGGTCCTTTCGGGCAAACCATCGGCCAGCACCTCGGCGATGTGGCGCACGCGCGGCGCCAGCCCCCGGCGCGCCAGCCCGCCGTTGATGTGCATCATGCAGCTTACATCCCCGGTGACGATGGTCGCGGCCTGGCTGGCGCGGATGCGCTCGATCTTTTTGTGAAGCATCGCCGCGCTGAGATCGGGCATTTTGACGCTGAACAACCCGCCGAAGCCGCAGCACTCGTCGCTGTCTTCGAGCGGGACGACGCGCGCATTCTCCAGCGCATCCAGCAGCGCCCGCGCCTGCCGCCCCAGACCGAGCAGGCGCAGCCCGTGGCACGCGTCGTGCACGGCGAAGGTGTGCGGTTCCGGCAGCCGCAGGCCGAGATCAATCACGCCCAGGCCATCGACCAGGTATTCGGTCAGTTCCCACGTGCGGGCGGCGATGGCCAGCGCCTGCGCGTGGCGGTCCGGATCGTCGGCGAACAGGCGCGGGTATTCGTGCCGGATCATTGCGACACACGAGCCGGACGGGCTGACGATCACCGGCGCATCGCGGAAGGTGTCCAGAAAGTGCTCGGCGACGGGCCGCGCCGCACGCCGGTAGCCGCTGTTATAGCCGGGTTGCCCGCAGCAGGTCTGGGCTGCCGGGAACGTGACCGGGACGCCGAGATGCTCCAGCAAGCGCACCGTCGCGATACCTGTTGCGGGAAACAGCGCGTCGACCAGGCACGTGACGAACAGCGCGACCGCCTGCCCCACCGGGGATGTCCGTTCAGGTAAGTCCATCGCAAAACCAACTTAGTTAAGAAGATTCGTCCGGCAGGTCCGCGACCGGCCAGAAAGCACATGTCCGGGTCCCGTGACCCGGACAGCGCGAACAAGCTTAACCGCTCTGGTATCGCTTGCGCAGGGCTTCGACGTCTTCCTCGCTCAGGAATTTGATGTGCCCGAGCTGGTAAGCCGTCAGGTAGATGCGCGCGTTCAGCTCGATGGTCTCCATATTGAACATGGCGTCGCGCAGCGTCGGGCCGTAGGCCACCACGCCGTGATTGCCCAGGAGCAGGGTGACATGGTCTTTGATGTACGGGAGTATCGACTCGGCCAGCTCTTCGCCGCCGGGGATGGTGTAGGGTACGACCGGCGTCGCGCCGGTCCGCACCACGACTTCCGGCAGGAAGGGCTGCTCCAACCCGAAGTTCGCGACGGCGAACCCCGTTGCCGTGGGGGGATGGGCGTGCACCACAGCTCGGATGTCGTCGCGCTCGCGGTAGATCGCCAGATGCATCCGGCTCTCGGACGAGGCACGCTCGCCGTTCCCGGCTTCGATCAGCTCGCCTTCCGGCGTCAGCTTGACCAGGCTCTCAGGCTTGAGATCGGCCTTGCTGACGTTGGTCGGAGTCATCAGAATCTCGCGCTCGTTGAGGCGAACGGAGATGTTGCCGTCGTTGGCCGCGACGAAGAAATGCTGATAGAGGCGCCGCCCTACCTCGCAGATCTGGCGGCGCATTTCCCATTCATCCCATGCTGGAAAGTCTGCCATCCACGCCCTTTCTTGGCTCCCGCAGGCGCAACCGGCAACGGCTCGCTTTCGGCTGCGTTGCATTTTGCTTCTTTTGTTTTCATTTTATATCACGATACAGCACCACTCCCCAAAAAGCAAGTGGATATAGGCCTGGTTTCGACCCCGACTTGCGCTGTAGCGGTATTGTGTTTCATTTCATAACGATTGATTTTAGTGCATTTCGGGATTATGCTATTCATAACCAACACAAGCGTGCTGTGCGGGAGCGGGCGCTTTTTTTTCGAAAGAATGCTTTTAGGGGAAGCGAGGCACTATGTCCAATAACTTGTTCCTTGAGGAGCGCCGGCGCGCTATCATGCAGCGCCTGGAGCACGAAGGCCGCGTCACCGTGCGCGATCTGAGCGAGGAAATGCACGTCAGCGCAGTAACCATCCGCCAGGACCTGCGCGCCCTTGAGGAGCAGGGCTTGCTGCAGCGAACCTATGGCGGCGCCGTCGCGCGGACGGGCGCGGGGCGCCTCAAAGAGCTGTCGTTCAATGTGCGCCTGCAGAAGAATCGCGCCGAGAAGCGGGCCATCGCTGCCTTTGCCGCGCAGTTCATCGAGCGCGGCTACAGCGTCGCGCTGGATTCGAGCACGACGGCTTACGCGCTGCTGCCGCACCTTAAGCAACTGGACAAGCTGACCATCGTCACCAACGGGCTGATGCTGGCACAGGGGTTCCTGGACCGCTCCGACTTTCAGGTGCTGGTCACCGGCGGGCGCCTGCGGAACGACTCGATCTCGCTGGTCGGGATGCCTGAAAGCCTGCCCAACATCAACCTGAACATCGGTTTTTTCAGCGCGCGCGGGCTGGCGGAAGGCGCCGGGATCACCGAGATCGACCCGGACGAGGTGGTGATCAAGCAGGCGATGATCGCGCGCTGTGTCCGCGCGATTTACCTGCTCGACGGCTCGAAGTGGGGTGAGATCGCTCCCTACACGATCACGCCGCTGGATAGGGTGCAGCATATCATCACCACCGGAGATGCGCCTCCGGACATGGTTGCCCGCCTGCGCGAGCGCGGAATCCGGGTTGATGTGGTCGAAGTTGGGGAGCATAAGAATGGTGACCGGATCACCGGTCATCAGACGGTGGGTCGTTGACACGCGTTTCGTTCCGGTGTATCCTGAAACTAATCGAAAGAAACTGAAAACACGCGATAGGTTTTTGTCGAAAACCTGGATGGCCTGATCAACCAGGTTCTCCTGTTCATGGCACACCCGTCCGCTCGAGGCGCGATGGTTGCGGCTGCGCGTATCCTGATAGTTACTGTTTCTTGCGAGACAGCTTGCGATGCCAGTGCATGTTCTTGCGATTGACTTAGGTGCTGAGTCTGGGCGGGTGATGCGCGTCAGCTATGACGGCCAGCGCCTGGACCAAAGCGAAATCCACCGCTTTCCCAATATCCCTGTTCAGGTTTGCGACACGCTCTACTGGGACGTGCTGCGCCTGTGGCACGAGATCACGCAGGCCATCGCGCAGGCCGCCGATGGCGTCGCCAGCATCGGGGTGGACTCGTGGGGCGTGGATTTTGCCCTGCTCGACCGGACAGGCTGCCTGCTCGCCAACCCGGTTCACTATCGGGACCGTCGCACAGACGGGATGATGGAGTGGGTCTTTGAGCGGGTGCCGCGCCGGACCGTCTTCGAGCGAACGGGCATCCAGTTCATGGCGCTCAACTCGCTGTTTCAGATGGCGAGCCTGGTGCGGTCCAACAGCCCGCTGCTGGAACAGGCGAACCTCTACCTCACCTTTCCCGATCTGTTCAATCACTGGCTGACCGGCTCGCGCGTGTGCGAATTCACGCACGTGACGACCACGCAGATGTTCAACCCGCGCACGCGCACGTGGGATTACGCAACGATGGAAGCGGTCGGCATCCCTACCGGGATATTCCCGGAGATTGTGCAGCCGGGCACTCCGCTGGGCACCTATCAGGGCATCCCGGTGACGGCGGTGACATCGCACGACACCGCCAGCGCGGTGGTGGCTGTGCCCGCCAGCCAGCCGAACTATGCGTATCTCAGCAGCGGGACGTGGAGCCTGCTGGGGCTGGAGCTGGACGCCCCGGTGATCAACGAGGCGAGCTACCGCGCCAACGTCACCAATGAGGGCGGCTACGGGGGAAAATACCGCTTTCTTAAGAACGTTGTCGGGCTGTGGATCGCGCAGCAGTGCCGCGCGGCCTGGCGCCACGCGGGGACAGAGTACAGCTACGACGACCTGACCCGCCTGGCCGCCGAGGCCGAGCCGTTCCGCAGCCTGATCGATCCGGACGCGCCCGTGTTTCTGCCGCCGGGTGACGATATGCCCGAGCGCGTGCAGGAATATTGCCGCCAGACCGGCCAGCCGGTGCCCGAGACGCCCGGACAGATTGTACGGGCGATCTACGAAAGCCTGGCGCTCAAATATCGCCACGCGCTGGACCAACTGGTGAGCATCGCGCAGCGCCCGGTCGACGTGGTGCATGTGATCGGTGGCGGGGCGCGCAACACGCTCTTGTGCCAGATGACAGCCGATTCCACCGGGCGGGATGTGATCGCGGGGCCGTATGAGGCGACCGCGTTGGGGAACGCCATCGTGCAGTTGATCGCGCTCGGCGAGATGGCCAGCGTCGACGAGGCGCGGCAGGTTGTGCGGCGCTCGGTGGAGATGCGGCACTACCAGCCCCAGCAGCGCGCCGTGTGGGATGAGGTGTACGGGCGGTATCACGAGATCGTTGTCGCGCAGGACAGCGCAGAATAAACGAGCGGGTACATGCAACCTATTCTTGAGCTTACGAATATCAGCAAGC
Source organism: Thermoflexus sp. (assembly GCA_020724465.1). Classification (GTDB taxonomy): domain Bacteria; phylum Chloroflexota; class Anaerolineae; order Aggregatilineales; family Aggregatilineaceae; genus DYGX01. Next base: position 114,595 of record DYGX01000007.1, on the reverse strand, counting down.
GGTTTCCTGGCGTGCAGGCGCTTCAGAATGTGCGCTTTGACGTGCTGCCGGGCGAGGTCCACGCGCTGATCGGCGAGAACGGCGCGGGAAAGTCCACCCTGATCAAGATTATTTCAGGGGTCTACAAGCCCGACGAGGGCACGCTGCGCCTCGACGGGCAAGAGCGCCCGCCCTTCAGCAACCCGCGCGAGGCGCAGGCCGCCGGAATCGCGACCATCTACCAGGAACTCAGCCTTTACCCGGAGCTATCGGCGGCGGAGAACATCTTCATGGGTCACGCGCCGCGCACGCGTTTTGGCGCGGTCGATTGGGGCAGGATGCGCCGCGAGGCGCGCGAATTGCTGGCTTCGCTGGAGATCCACGATCTGGATGTGAACCGCAAGATCGGGACGCTCAGCGTTGGCAACCGCCAGCGCATCGAGATCGCCAAGGCGCTGTCGCTCAACGCGCGGATCCTGGTCATGGACGAGCCGACCGCCGCCCTGACCGAGGCGGATGTGGAGCAGCTTTTCCGCATTGTGCGGCTGCTCCAGGAGCGCGGGGTCGCGATTATCTACATCAGCCACCGCCTGCAGGAGATCTTCACCCTGGCTGATCGCGTCACGGTGCTGCGTGATGGCGAGTACGTCGCCACACGCCGTGTGACCGAAACGTCCGAGCCGGAGTTGATCAGCATGATGGTGGGTCGCACGGTCGACGACCTGTTCCCCAAGCTGCCCGCTGAAATCGGTGAGCCGCTGCTTGAGGTGCGCGATCTGTGGCGCAGGCCCTACACCCTGGGCGTGAACCTGACCGTTCGCGCCGGAGAGATCGTCGGGCTGGCGGGGTTGATTGGGTCCGGACGCAGCGAGCTGGCTCAGACGATCTTTGGGATCATGCCCGCTCAGTCCGGCCAAATCCTGATCGAGGGCAAGCCCGTGCGCATCCGCCATCCCGGCGACGCAATGCGCCTGGGGATCGCCTACGTGCCGGAAGAGCGCGGCAGCCAGGGGCTGATCCGGCAGATGACCATCCGCCAGAATATCTCGCTGGCGGTGCTGCGCGCGCTGACCCGAGGGCCTTTCATCGACCGCCAGGGCGAGAAGTCTCTGGCCGAGCGGATGATCGACACGCTGAATATCCGCGCCTACAGCACAAATCAGATCGTCAACAAGCTCTCGGGTGGCAACCAGCAAAAAGTGGTCGTCGGCAAGTGGCTGGCATCGCAGCCGCGTATCCTGATCATGGACGAGCCGACGCGCGGGATCGATGTGGGCGCGAAAGCCGAGGTGCACCGGCTGATGAGCCAGCTTGCACAGCAAGGCATGGCGATCTTGATGATCTCCAGCGAAATGCCCGAAATCCTGGGCATGAGCGATCGTGTGGTTGTGATGCGGGAAGGGCGCGTGGTCGGCGAGTTCTCGCGCGAGGAAGCGACGCAGGAGAAGGTCGCCACGGCGATGATGAGCGTTGAAAACGGCGCGTCCGACGCGGCGGAGCTGGCGGTGGACGGCGTACAGACGGGTGCAAAGGGCAGGTAGCGATGGCTGCGACAAGCAAGGCATACAAGTCTCAAACGGTGGAGTCCGGCTTTTCGCTGCGCAGTCTGACGCACCTGCTGGGCAGCCAGGAATTCATTCTGCTGATGAGCATCCTGGCGCTCAGCCTGGTCGTCTATTCAGATAACCCGCGTTTTGGCACCGAGCGCAACCTGCTGAACATCCTCTCGAACGCGTCGTATATCGCCGTTGGCGCGATTGGGATGTCGATGGTGATCATCACCGGCAACATCGACGTGTCGGTTGGTTCGTTGATCGGTGTGCTGGCAACCATAGCGGGCCAGTTGGCAGTCCACGACTACCCGATCTGGATGGCATGGACGGCGCCGATCCTGGCGGCGATGGTTGTGGAAGGATTCATCGGTTTCCTGGTCGCCTATCTGCGGATCCCGGCCATCGTCGTGACGCTGGGTATGATGAGCATCCTGAAGGGGGGCCTGATCCTGGCGACGGGCGGGGCGTGGATCTACGACATACCGCAGGAGTTCTTCCTGGCCCAACGCCAGCCGTACGGCATCCCAATGCCGATCTACTTCATGGTCACGCTGGTCATTCTGGCTGCGCTGTGGATGCACTACAGCCCCACCGGCCGGGCGATCTACGCGGTGGGTGGAAACGCCGAGGCCGCGCGTCTGTCCGGCATTTCCGAAAAGCGCACGCTGATGACCGTGTTCATCCTGCATGGCTTCATGATCGGGGTGGCGGGCTTGCTCTTTGCTACCCAGTTCACCACCATCCAGTCGACGGTCCCACCGGGGCTGGAGTTGATGATCATCACGGCGGCGGTCGTCGGCGGCGTGAGCATCCTGGGGGGCAGCGGGACGGTGATTGGCGCCATGCTGGGCGCCATCCTGATCCGCGTCATTCAGTCTGGCATGATTTTCCTCAATGTCTCGGCTTACTGGCTTCAGGCGGTTCAGGGCATTTTGATCTTGCTGACTGTGCTGGCGGACATTCTCCGCCGCCGTCGCCAGGCCGCGTCAATCGGGAAGTAGGGATGCAGCATGTCAACACGTGAAGCGCAACGCGAGCCTTCCGAGTGGAGCCTGACCCTGCGCGAGTTCTTCCTGGGGCAGGAAGGCGTGCTGGTGGTTTTCCTGGTGATCGCGGTCGTCGTGCTGGCGTTCACCTCGCAGAACTTCCTGACCAGCAAGAACCTGCTCAATCAGGCGCGGCTGATGACCGAGGTCGGCCTGCTCGCCTTACCGATGACCTACATCATCATCACAGGCGGCATCGACCTGTCCGTCGGCTCGATTTTTGGGTTCAGCGCGGTTATGCTCGGCTGGTTGTGGCAGGAGCAGGGCTTTCCGCTTGAGGTGGCGATTGTGGCCAGCATCGTGATCGGGACGCTGGCTGGCCTGTTCAACGCGCTGTTCATCGTCTATGTGCGTGTACCGCCGATCATCATGACCCTGGCAACCCTGGCGCTCTATCGAGGGTTGGCATACGGGGTCAGCCAGGCACGCTCGGCGCGCGGCTACCCGGAGTGGTTTTTCCGCTTCGGGCAGGAAGATACGTTCGGCATCCCGACTCAGATCTGGTTTTTCATCGTGGCAAGCATCATCACCTGGATTGTGCTGGCGCGCACGCCGTTCGGGCGCGGGTTGTACGCAATCGGCAACAACGTGACCGGCGCGCGTTTCAGCGGCATCCCGGTCGACCGCTATTTGTTGGTGATCTACACCTTTTCCGGTTTCATGGCGGGGCTGGCTGGCTTTTTGTTCACATCGCGCGTGAGTACCACGCGGGCCGATTCCGGCACGGGCATGGAGCTGGACGTGATCGCGGCGGTGGTGTTGGGCGGAACCAGCATCATGGGGGGGCGCGGCACTATTCCGGGGACGATCCTCGGCCTGGTGCTGATCCAGCTTCTTAAGAACGGCCTGTCACTGTCCGGCGTGAAAGGGGATGCGACCATCGTCGTGATCGGCAGCGTCCTGATCCTCTCAATTCTGATCAACAACTTCCTTCAGCGCCGGTTTGCGCAAGCCTAAAGGAGGTGATGGCGATTCGACCCAGCACAACGCAACTGAAAGTTCTACCCTTATTCGCGTACTGTTGTCATGTGAAGGAGAGGTTTGGAATGAAAAAGCTGCTTGTCAGCCTGATCTTGCTTGCCATGCTGGTTGCGCCGCTCGCGGCGGTCCTGCCGGCGAAGGCGCAGGACGACCTGCCCACCAACCCGCTGGCCTGCCCCTGGGAAGAAGAAGAGGCGGCTGAGGCGGAGGAAGGCGAAGAGGCGGAAGCGACCGAAGAGCCGATGGAGTACAACGGCGGCCAGCCGGTCAACCCGCCCGATCTGAAGGGCAAGCCGATCCGCGTCCTGGACCTGCCCAAGCTGATTGGCATCGCCTATTTTGCGGCGACGACCAAGGGCCTCAATGAGGCCGCCGAAGAGCTTGGCAATGTCACGATCATCACCGACGCCCCTACCGAGGCGAACGTTGATGACCAGATCACCTTCATCGAGAACTACGTCACCCAGGGCATCGACGTGATCGCCTTCGCGTCGAACGACCCGGTCGCCATCTCGCCTGCGCTGCGCCGGGCGCTTCAGGCGGGCGTGCATGTCATCGGCTTCGACGCGGATTCGGAGCCGGATGCCCGCGAGTGGTTCGTCAACCAGGCGACCTTCAACGGCATGGCCAAGGCGCTGATCGACTCGATGGTCGAAGAGGTCGGTGAGGATGCCAACGTGGCGATCGTCACCAGCTCGCTGACCGCCCCCAACCAGAACCGCTGGATCTCGGAAATGCTGGCCTACGCCGAAAAGTGCTATCCGAATCTCAACTTCCTGGAGACGGTGCCCTCGGAAGAGGACCAGCAGCTCGCTTTCCAGCGCGCTCAGGAACTGGTCAACAAGTACGGCGAGGAGCTGGACGGGATCTTCGCGATGTCGAGCGTGGCCGGCCCCGGCGTGGCCGATGCGCTGACCCAGATGGGCGTCTGCGATCAGACGATCTCGGTCGGTATCTCAACCCCGAACCAGATGCGTCCGTTCATCAAGAACGGCTGCGCGCCGAAAGTCGTGCTGTGGAACCCGATTGACCTGGGCTACGCGACGACTTACGTGATCCGCGCCGTGGTCGATGGCGAGCTGGTGCCGGGCGACACCGAGGTTGAAGCCGGGCGTCTGGGCACGCTGCCGGTCATCAATGGCAGCGAGATCCTGCTTGGCCCGCCCACCGTCTTCACGGTGGACAACATCGACGACTTCGACTTCTAAGCCGGTTCGTGCAGTGCTAGGGCAGCCCGGCAAATCGCTGGGCTGCCGTCCGGCTTGTGTCAAAAGAACCATTTTTCCAAAACAGTTTTGCCAACGTGTGACACCAAGACACTTTTGTGCCCGTCCGGCGGGCGCGCCGCGAAACTTGAAGGTAAGGGGGCCATGACAGACTATCTCCAGCATTATGAACACCTGGCCGGGCAACTGGCCGGGCGCGGGATCGATGTTGAGGCGGTGAAGGCCAGGCTCAAACAGCAGGCGATCGAGACGCCATCCTGGGGCTATGGAGACAGCGGCACGCGCTTCAAGGTCTTTCCCTGGCGCGGCGCCGCGCGCAACGTCCATGAGAAGCTCGCAGACGCCGCGTATGTCCACCGGCTGACCGGCGTCGCGCCGTCGGTGGCGCTGCACATCCCCTGGGATCGCACCGATGACTGGGCCGCGCTGAAGCAGGAAGCCGAATCGCTGGGCGTGCGGCTGGGCGCGATCAACCCGAACGTCTTTCAGGACGAGCAGTACAAGCTCGGCTCGCTGACCAGCCCCGATGCTTCAGCGCGCGAGAACGCCATCGCGCACATGGTCGAATGCTGCGACATCATGCGCCAGACCGGCAGCACCATTCTCAGCGTCTGGCTGGCGGACGGCACAAACTACGCCGGGCAGGACGACCTGCGCGAGCGCAAGCACCGCCTGGAAGCAGGGCTGGCCGAGGTGTACCGCTATCTACCTCCCGGCGGCCGGATGCTGATCGAGTACAAATTTTTCGAGCCGGCCTTCTACCACACCGACCTGCCGGATTGGGGCACGGCCTACGCCATGGCCCTCAAGCTCGGTCCGCAGGCGGAAGTGCTGGTCGATACCGGCCATCACGCGCAGGGGACCAACATCGCGCACATCGTCTCGTTCCTGCTGGACGAGCGCCGCCTGGGCGGGTTCCACTTCAACAACCGCAAGTACGCCGACGACGACCTGATCGTCGGCTCGGTCGCGCCGTTTGAGCTGTTCACCATCTTCTGCGAGCTGGTCAGCGCGGGCGACCTGGCCGCCAACGTCGCCTACATGATCGACCAGAGCCACAACATCGAGCCAAAGGTGGAAGCCATGCTCCAGAGCGTGATCAACTGTCAGGTGGCCTATGCCAAAGCGTTGATCGTCGATTATGCACGCCTGGCCGAGGCGCAGCGCGCCGGGGACGTGCTGGCCGCCCACCGCGAGTATATGACGGCCTTTGAGACGGATGTCCGGCCCTTGCTGGCGAAGGTGCGCGAAGAAATGGGGCTGCATCCGGACCCGATCGCGGCCTATCGCGCGGATAGCTATGCTGAGCGGATCGCGCGCGAGCGCGGCATCGCCGCGGCGGGCGGCGGCGGGTACCCGTCGGCTTAGGAGAAGTGATGATGCCGGAAAACCTGTGGAACGAGCAGGACGCCGCCGCACGGCCCGAACTGGACGGGCTGGTCTACCGCTCTAACCTGCTTGGCCGCGACCGGGCTGTGGTCAACATCTACGGCGGCAATACATCCGCCAAGCTGACTCTTGTCGATCACCTGGGGCGGCCTACACGGGTGCTGGCGGTCAAGGCCAGCGGCTCGGACGTGCTGACCATCACCGCCGGGCAGTTCGCGCTGCTCAAGCTGGACGAGATTGATCCGCTCTTTGAGCGCGAGGCGATGACCGACGAGGAGATGACCGACTACCTCAGCCGGACCGTCTTCGAGCCGGGCCGACCACGCCAGAGCATCGAAACACTGCTGCACGCCTTTGTTCCCGCGCCGCACGTCGATCACACCCACCCGGACGCGGTGATCAGCATCGCCTGCGCGCCGGATGGCGAGGCGGCGGCCCGCGAGCTGTGGGGCGAGCGCATGGCGTGGGTGCCGTACATCCGGCCCGGCTTCACGCTCAGCAAGTGGATCGGCGGCAAGGTGCGCGACAACCCGCAGATCGAGTGCGTGGTCATGGGCAAGCACGGCCTGGTGACCTGGGGGCCGGACGCGAAAACCTGCTACGACAACACCATCCGCATCATTCAAGAGGCGGAAGACTTCATCCGCGAGAAGGCCGCCGGCAGGCGCGTCTTCGGCGCGGTGAGCGTGCCGGCGCTCAGCGCCGACGAGCGACGCGCCATCGCGATCCGCGCCCTGCCGCTGATTCGCGGCGCAGTGAGCGATCGGCGCAGCGCCGTGCTGGCCTTCGACGATTCCGAGCCGATCCTGGAGTTCGTCAGCTACGAGCGCACGCCGCAGGTGTCGCAGATCGGCGCGGCCTGTCCCGACCACCTAGTGCACGTCAAGCGCCAGCCGCTGTTTGTGGATTGGGATCCGCGCGCGGGGGTCGAGGCGCTGCTGGCGTCGCTGCCGGAGCAGATCGACGCCTACAAAACGCGCTATCAGGCGTATTTCGAGGCCCACCGCGCGCCCGATGACGAGATGGCCGACCCGTCCCCCCGCGTGATCCTGATCCCCGGCGTGGGCATGATCAACACCGGCAAGGACGCGCAGAACGCCGACGTCAGCCGCCAGTTGTACCACCGTGCGCTGGCCGTGATCGCAGGCAGCGAGGCGTTGGGCGGCTTCAACAGCCTGACGCCCGCCGAAGCGTTTGCGATCGAATACTGGCCGCTGGAACTGTACAAGCTCAAGCTGGCGCCGCCGGATCGCGACTTGGCCGGGAAAGTGGCGCTGATCACCGGCGCGGCCAGCGGGATCGGCCGGGCGACTGCCTACCGTCTGGCGCAGGAAGGCGCGCACGTGGCCGTCGCGGATATCAACGCTCAGGCCGGGCAGGATGTCGCGCAGGACCTGGCGCGGCGGTTCGGCGCCGGGCGAGGGCTGTTCGTGCCGATGGACGTCACCAATGAAGCACAGGTCGTCGCCGCGTTTGAACAAACCGTGCTGGCCTATGGCGGCGTGGATATCGTCGTCAACAACGCCGGGATCGCCGGCGGCCGGCCCATCACCGAGACGACGCTGGCCGACTGGCAGCGCAATATGGACGTGCTGGCAACCGGCTACTTCCTCGTGGCGCGCGAAGGGTTCCGCGTGATGCAAGCCCAGGGGCGCGGCGGGTCGATGGTGTTCGTCACCAGCAAGAACGCGGTCGCTGCGGGCAAGGGCGCCAGCGCCTACAGCGCCGCCAAAGCCGCCGAGCTGCATCTGGCGCGCTGTCTGGCAGAAGAAGGCGGCCCGCTCGGCATTCGCGTCAATTCTGTGCTGCCCGATGCGGTCATCCGCGGGAGCAGCATCTGGGATAGCGAGTGGCGCTCGGACCGGGCGCGCACCTACGGCATCGCGGAGACGGACCTGGAAGCGTTCTACGCACAGCGCAACACGCTCAAAGTCACTATCACGCCCGAAGACGTGGCCGAGGCGATCTGTTTCCTGGCGGGTCCGCGCGCGGCGAAGACGACCGGCGCGTTTATCACTGTCGATGGCGGCAATACGATCGCCTACGCCCGCTGACCGCGCCGGGATCGTCCCGCGCGGCACATGGTCGAAGCGGATGAGAGAATAGGTAGAACCGCATGAATGGCTGGATGGGAAAACTGTTAGTCATCGACTTGGCGAGCGGATCGGTGACCACGCAGCCGCTCGACATGGAAATGGCCCGCCTGTTCATCGGCGGGCGCGGCCTGGGCGCGCGCCTGCTGTGGGATTTGGTTGGCCCGGAGGTGGAGCCGCTTTCGCCGGAAAACGTGCTGATCATCGCCACCGGCCCGCTGACCGGGACCGGCTTCCAGACCAGCAACCGCTTCTCGGTCACGACCAAGTCGCCGCTGACCGGGACGGTGCTAGACGCGAACTCCGGCGGGACATGGGGCATGCGCTTCAAGCGGGCCGGGTACGACGCCATGATCATCAAGGGGCGCGCGCCGAACCCGGTGTGGATCGAGATCAAGCCGGACTCGGTCACGCTGCATGACGCGTCGCACCTGTGGGGCCTGACAGCCTCGCAGGTGTCCGAGGCGCTGGGCCAGGACAAGAACCGCCGCAACGTGTTGTGCATCGGCCCGGCGGGCGAGAACCTGGTGCGCTTCGCCGCGATCATGAACGATGTCGCGCGCTCGGCGGCGCGGGGCGGCCCCGGCGCCGTGATGGGCAGTAAGAACCTCAAGGCGATCGTGGTCGAAGGCGACCTGCGGGTGGACTTTGCGGATAAGGATCGCTTCCGCTTCATCCAGTACGAAGCGACCAAGATGCTCAAGGCCAACCCGGTCACGTCGCAGGCCCTGCCGGAGTTCGGCACGCCCGTGATGATGAACATCCTCAACGGGGTGGGTGCGCTGCCGACGCGCAATTTCCAGCAGTCCGACTTTGAGCACGCCGAGGCGATCAGCGGCGAGGCGATTACCGAGCGGATCCTGGTCGATAACGACGCGTGCTGGGCCTGTCCGATCGCCTGCACGCGCGTCACAAAGACCTCGCGCAAGCAGGGCGAGGGTCCGGAATACGAAACCGCCTGGTCGTTCGGCGCTTCCTGCGGCATCTCCGACCTGGAAGCCATCGCCGAGGCGAACTACCTGTGTAACGACCTGGGGCTGGACACGATCTCCGCCGGCGCGACCATTGCCTGCGCGATGGAACTGAGCGAGCGCGGCCTGCTTGACAGCGATCTGCGCTTCGGGCGCGCGGACCTGCTGCTGCCGACCGTCGAGGCGATTGCCTACCGGGACGGGCTGGGCGACCTGCTGGCCGAGGGCAGCTATCGCCTGGCTGAACGCTGCGGCGCGCCGGAGCTGTCGATGAGCGTCAAGAAGCTGGAGATGCCCGCCTACGATCCGCGCGGGATGCAGGGGCAGGGCCTGCTGTTTGCCACCAGCAACCGGGGCGCGTGCCATATGCGGGGGAATATGCTGGGGCTGGAAGTGCTTGGCCTGCCCAAGCTGATCGACCGGCTGCAGGTCCAGGGCAAAGCGGGCTATGTCATCCTCAACCAGAACTCCAGCAGCGTGCTCGATTCGCTGGTGGCCTGCAAGTTCGCCCATATTGCCGTGGCCGACGAGTATTTCGCGCGGGCGCTGACGGCCCTGACGGGGATCGAGTACCCAACCGGCGAGATGCTGCGCGCGGGCGAGCGCATCTGGACGCTGGAGCGGCTGTATAATATCCGTGAGGGATTCACTCGCGCCGACGACACCCTGCCCCCACGCCTGCTGACTGAGCCGGCAACCGGGAACAGCGCCGGCGAGGTGAGCCACCTGGAGCCGATGCTGGACGAATACTATCGCGCCCGTGGCTGGGACAGCAACGGCGTGCCGCGCCCGGCCAAGCTGGCCGAACTGGGCCTGGCCGAGCTGGTGGAAGGGGTGCTGTGATGATCGACCAACGCGTCTATGAGATGTTTCGCGACATCGGTCGCGATATGTACGTGCACAACCTGGTGTCGTCGCACGGCGGCAACATCAGCGTGCGCTTTGGCGACCGCATCCTGATCAAGCGGCGCGGCGCGATGTTGGGCCGCCTCAAGCCGCACGACATCATCGAAACCGGCCTGGAAAAGAACGACAGCGGCGTGGCGCTGGCCTCGACGGAGCTGATCGTCCACCGCGCCATTTACAAGGCGACGCCCGCGCTGGCGGTGGTGCACGCTCACCCGCGCCATGCCATCGCGCTCTCGCTGACACGCGACGAGATCGTGCCTATCGACAACGAGGGATCCTATTTGCTGAAGAAGGTCCCGGTCGTCTCGGTCGAGTTTGCGTCCGGCACAAAGCAGATGGCGGACGCCATCGCCGACGCGCTGCGCTCGTACAAGATCGTCTTTCTGCGCGGGCATGGCAGTTTCGCGACCGGCCAGACGCTCGACGAGGCGTTCCAGTGGACCGACGCGCTCGAAGAGGCGGCGGAGATCATCATGTACGCCAAGATGCTCAACGAAGAGATGATCGAGTACCGCCGCATGAGCGACTCGTACAGCAAGTGGTAGCGGGGCCGGGAGCCGTGGCGCAGACCAAAACTATCACCCTGCTGGCGCAGCTTCGCGCGCTGGCGGGCCAGAAGGCGATCCAAGTGACGGTCGAGGACGGGGCGACCGTCCGCGATGTGCTGCGCGCGCTGGCAGACGCCTATCCGGCGCTGGCCGGGCGCGTGCTTGAGGCCGATCTCACCCTGCGCGGCGACATGCAGCTTGTGCTCGACGGGCGCCACCTGGCCCTGCTGCCCGGCGGGCTGGATACGCCGGTGGCCGGGGTGCGCCAGATGATGCTGATCCCGCCGGTTTCCGGCGGCTAGGACGGGACACATGAATGTCCGGCTGGCCTACGGCAAGACCGGGCTTTCCCTCGCGCTGCCCGGCGATCTGAACGTGACCGTGATCGAGCCGCGCTACGTGCCAGGGCTGCCCGACCCGGCGACGGCGCTCGACCGGGCGCTGGCCGCGCCGGTTGGCTCGGCCCCGCTGGCGGAACGCGTGCGCTCCGGCGATCGCGTCGGGATCGTCTTCAGCGATATCACCCGTCCGACCCCGAACGAGATCATCATCCCTGCCATCCTGCGTGCGCTCGCGCATGTGCCGGACGCTCAGATCACGCTGTTCAACGCGACAGGCACGCACCGTCCCAACACCGACGTCGAGCTGCGCCAGATGTTGGGCGCCGAAGTGGTGGGGCGCTTTCGCATCGTGCAGAACGACGCGCGCGCCGAGGGCCAGCACATCTTTATGGGCGAGACGTCCAGCGGCAACGCGATCTGGCTGCTGCGCGAATTCGTTGAGTGTGACGTGCACATCCTGACCGGCTTCATCGAGCCGCACTTTTTCGCGGGGTTCTCCGGCGGGGGCAAGGCGATCATGCCGGGCCTGGCGCGGCTGGACACGATCATGCACAACCACCGCGCCGCGCACATCGACGATCCGCGGGCGCGCTGGGGCATCACCGACGGCAACCCGCTGTGGGAAGACGTGCGCGACGCGGCGCGGCTGGTTCCGGAGACCTTCCTTGTCAATGTGACGCTCAACCGCGACAAGCAGATCACGGCCGTTTTCGCGGGCGATCTGGAAGCGGCGCACGCGCAGGGCTGCGCTTACGTCAAAGAACACGCCATGCAGGGGGTGCCGGAGCCGTTCGACGTGGTGATCACCAGCAATTCAGGCTACCCGCTTGACCTGAACGTCTACCAGTCGGTCAAGGGCATGAGTGCGGCGGCGCAGATCGTCCGCCCCGGCGGGACGATCATCATCGCCGCCGACTGCTGGGACGGGCTGCCCGATCATGGCGAGTATCGGCGCCTGCTGGCCGGGGCGCGCAGCCCGGATGATATTCTGGCGATGGTGCGCGCGCCGGGCTTCGCGTCGCAGGATATGTGGCAGGTGCAGGTCCAGGCGCTGGTCTCGCAGCGGGCGGACATCCTGTTCTACAGCCACAACCTGACCGATGCGCAGCTTCGCGATGCGCTGCTGGCGCCCTGCCGGGATATTGGCGCCACGCTCCAACAACTGCGCGCACGGTACGGAGACGATATGACCGTGTGCGTGCTGCCGGAAGGCCCGCAGACGATCCCATATGTGGAGTAAGGGGGTTGGCGATGGTGCCGCTCGTTTTGCGCGCGCGGTGGGCGTTGCTTTGTGTGCTGGCGTGCGTTGCGTTCGCGAGCGCCTTGCCACTCGCGAGCGGCATCCCCGATCTTCAAGCGCAGGCACCGGCGCCGGAGCTTGCGCAACGGCTGGCATTCAGCCGTAACAGCGTGGCGCATGTCGTCAACTTGACGACCAGTGAAGAGACCGTCCTGAGCGGGTACAATGGTTATGACGCATCTCGCTACGCCGTGTCACCGGACGGCGAATGGCTGGCGTCGTGGCGGTTAATCACCGGGCGGCGCTGGCAGCTTAGCATGATCTCGATGGTCACCTGGGAGCGCGTCGAGTTGGGCGAGTTTTGGGCGCATACTCCGACGCTTTCCTGGTCGCCGGATGGCGTGTGGTTGGCCTTTGGCGGCAAACCGTCGGACCGGCGGCGCGATTACAACGATAGCGAGCTATTTCTGCTCAACGTCGAAACCGGCTTGCTCCGGCGGCTGACGTTCAACCGGTTTCGCGACGACGCGCCAGATTTCTCACCTGACGGGCGGTATCTCGTCTTTACGTCCGCGCAGGACGGCTACAACCGGCTGCACCTCTACGACCTGGAAACCGGAGAGCGTCGCTTGCTGACCGATCAGGCGTTTGGGTATGTTCCCGCGTGGTCGCCGGACGGGCAGCGGATCGCCTTTAGCTCCAACCATGAAGCGTTTCACCAACAAATTTATGTCGTCAACGTTGATGGCACGGGCCTGCGGCGCGTGACGTTCAGCACAGCAGACGACCTGAATCCGATCTGGATCCCCTGAGGGGGACCGGGAGACTGGCGCCAGTCTCCCGGTTGTTACGGGTAGGGATTGTATGGATCGGGCGGCTTAGTAGATCTGGCCCCGGATCTCGCCGCCGGGGTAGGCGGTCGTGTGCACGTTGACGTAGGTTTCGCCGGTGGGCAGCAGCGCCAGCAGTTCCTCGAAGGTCCCGTTGAAGCCGAGATCGGGCCGTGGGATCAGGTCCGCCTCGGTGAACGACCCTTCGATCAACACGCCGTTCTGTGTGACGGGCGGGCTGACCGGGCCGAACAGGAAGACGATCGGCGGCCCGCTGGTTCCCGCGCCGCCCAGGTGGATGTGCGCCACTATCACGTTGTCGATGTTGGCGACGATCAGCTTGTAGGTGATCTCGGTGCCGTCTTTGCTCAACTGGAAGATCGCCTGGCCCTGCGCCAGCGTCTCGACGCCCGGCGCTTCCTGCGACAGGTGCGCGCGGAAGTTGCGCGGCGATCCGGCCAGGGCCGATCCGCTCAGCGCGACAAGGGCAACCAGCGCGGCCAGGACAATGAACAACCGCTTTCTCGACATTGTTTTCCTCCTTAAGGCTGCTTTCCCCACAGAAATGCTCTCTCTATAACCACTCCTACGATCAAAACGACCGGTTTGGATGGACGGCAGGGGGCGCGGCGGGGTATAGTATAGTTAAGTGTAACCGTAATCTGATAATCCTGGGAAGGCGCGCCTGGTTCGGAGGAGGTTCAGCGATGTCAATTCCACCCCTGGCAGGATTGTGTACCTACGAAGAAGCCGCCCGGCCGGGTTACAGCGTGGCCGAGAATGTGCCCTTGATGCTGCGCTACGCCTGGATCGAGAAGCGCGCGATGGAAACCGGGCTGTACTGGCTCAACCCTACGCCGGAGTGGGAAGTCAAGGAAGCCCTGAGTCTGCATCTCTATCAGGATGCCGAGCACGCCAAGTTGTTTCGCGTGCGGATCAGCGAGATGCGCAACCCGCCGCCGCGTATGGACATCAGCCCCGATGAGCGCGTCGACCGCTTCTTCGAGGAGCTGTGGTGCGCGCAGGACACACTCGAAAAGCTGGTCGGGCTGTACGGCGTGCTCAAGCCCGCGCTGCTGGACGCTTACCGGAGCCATATGGCTTCGACCAATCCGCTGATCGACCACCCGACGCGGCGCGCCCTGCGCTTTGCGATCCTCGAAGAAGAAGACGCGCTGGCCTGGGGGCAGGCGGCGCTTGACGCGGTGATCCGCAGCGACGAGGACCGCGCGCGGGCGGATGCCTGGGCGGCACACCTGCGGGCCTATCTCGATGCGGCAGGCGGCATCATGAACGACCGGCCCGCTCCGGCGTCGTTGCCCGCGCCGCGCGCCACCGGGCCGTTCCAGCCGGATTTCTTCCCACGCCGCGACGATCGCTTTGTCGGGCAGTGGAACTTCGTCTTCCCGCCGCACGAAGTGGCGCGCACGCCGGGCGTGCCGGTCGAGGAGAAGACGCTGGCGCTGATGTGCAAGCGCACGCTGGAGATGGACGTGCCCGAGGCAATGGCGCGCATGATCGCCGAGGCGCGGGACATGCCGTGGGATTACTACGTTGATATGTGTCGCCAGCTTTGGGACGAGGCGCGCCACGCCATGATGGGATCGGTCTATTTCGAGACCAAGGGCGTGGATTGGAAGCGCGAAATCCCGCTGCATCCGGGTTTTGCGCTGCGCCTGAATCTGCACATGTCCCCCCTCGAAGCCCACGCCGTGCTGTACACCATCGAGCAAAGCCTGATGCCCGCCAAGACTGGCAAGAAGTACGAGTGGGAAGTCACTATGGACGCGCGCGACGCGCTGGCGACCGCCTTCCAGGATTATGACTGGGCGGACGAGGTGCTCCACGCGCAGATCGGGCGGCGCTGGCTGCTTGACGCGCACAAGCTCAGCCGCGACGAGACCGTGCAGTTGGGTCAGCGCATGGCAACCGAATCCGAGAACGCGCTGGCGCAATACGAGGCGCACGGCGAGCAAATCAACTGGTGGCCGGACTTTGTGCGCGCGGTGCTGGGCCAGGAATCCGCGATGACCGAGTACAGGCTCGGCACAGCGGACCCGGTCTACCGCGCGGGGGAATAGGCGAAAGCGAAGAACAGCGGCAGACCAGCCGAACATAGCCCGGAGCAGCGCATGTGCTTTTTTGCCTTTCGCTGCTTTCTGCTGCTTTATTGCTGCTTCATCGCCGCTTTTAGCTCAGATGTCATAGCGCCCCTCGGCCTCGACCAGCGGGTAGAGCGCCTCAAGTTTCTCCGGCGCGACGCGCGGCGAGACCGAGCACGCCGTGCTGAGGATGTAGCCGCCGCCGGGCATCCCGTCGCGCAGGCGCTCGCGGGCGTGGTCCAGCACCTCGCTGACGGTGGCCGCCTGCAGCAGATACACCGAGTTCATGTTGCCCTTGATGAACATGCGGTCGCCAATACGCCGCTTGGCGTCGGCCAGCTCGGTGTCGCCGATAGGCGGCGGGTCGAGCGTGTCGACGCCGTCCGTCCCGGTTTCCATCAGCAGTTCCAGCCGGTCGTTGAGGTGCCCGCAGGTGTGGGTGTAGACCGGCACGCCCGGCGCCCCGGCGTGGATCGCCTCGACCACGCGCTGCTCGTAGGGCAGCACGAAGCGGCGGTACATGCGCGGCGAGATGAAGCCCCCGCCCGCGTAGGCCGACGAGATCAGCACCGCATCGACGCCGTGCCGCGCCTGGGCCAGCCCCCAGGCGATGCTCGCGTCTGTCAGCCGGTCCAGGATCGCCGCGGCCTTTTCCGGGTCGAGCGCCAGGTGCGTCAGCGCGTCCTCGTAACTGAACAGCTCCATCAGGTGCGTGAAGGGGGAGAACACTTCGCCGTGCACCGAGACCGTGTCGCCCACCTGCGCCTTGACCAGATCGATGGTGCGGAAGAAGTAATCCGGCGGCTCGCGCAGCAGGCCGGGCGCCTTGCCCGGCAGGACCGGCGTGTGGTAGACCCCCCAGGTGTAGAGCGTCCAGTCGTCGATGCGGTCGAAGTCTCGATCTGGGTCGAACTCGTCGAACAGGGGCCGGGCGCGGGCCGGGTCCGCCGGGTAGTGCTGCGCGTTGTCGTCCCAGGGGATGAGCGTCCGATCGCCATTCTTCCAGCGCACGATCTCGCCCTCGGCGGACTCCTCGATGGCGGCGATGGCGTCGTGCCAGTTCGGATCGCGCCCAGGGATGTTGATCAGGATGCCGTCGAAGTGGTAGCGGCGCTGTAGCGTCACCAGTGCCTCGGCGAAGCCTTCGCTGGTGAACCAGATTTCGTGCGGGCGCAGGTCGGTGTTGAGAAAGTAGTGGCCGAGGGCAAGCTGGCACATCAGCGGGACGCGGTCGGGAATCTCATGGCGCATGGCCGCCGCGATCCGTTCTTTGCCGTTCATTGGAATACGCTCCTTGAGCACGCCACGGGCAGGCTTTGGTCGGAGACGCGAGCCGGGACTCCTAACAAATGCGTTTACTAATACAAGATTTGACGCTGTTTTGCCAGCGAGTATTGCTGCACCTATTCCGGCTGTATACTCAACCCTAGTGCCAAGCAGAGTATGGCGTCACCGAACGCGCTGAGTATAAGGCACATCAAAGACCAACAGGGGCGCGAGCGCCGCTAAAGAGGGTGAACCACCACGTAGCAATAATGCGCCGCGCCCCAACCAGGAGACAAACTCATGATACACCTCGGCATTGACATCGGCAAGCATGCACTCGTTATCGCCCGCTCGCACCCCACCGCGCCCCCGCACCAATGGCTGACCACCACCATCCAACTCAAGGACCCCGACTGGTGGCGCCAACTCCGCGAACTCACCCCCGCAGGCTGCATCGTGACCGTCGAACCCACGGGTACCCACTACCTCACGCCCCTATTAACCGCACTGAGCGGGAAGAACGTTCAAATCTGGCAAATACCCACCACTACCACCGGAAAAATCCGCGCCGTCCACATCAGCGCCGGAAAATCCGACCGCACGGACGCCCAGGCCCTCGCGCTGGCCGCCACCTGGATTGCCAGCGGCCGCACCGTCCACGGCGCCTACCCGCTCGACACCGACCTCGACGAAGCCGTCAGCGGACTACGCGCGCTACTCAACAACCATCACCGCATCCTCAAGCAGCGCACCCGCACGCTCAACCAGCTCGACCAACTCGCGCATTCCCTCTGGCCCGCGCTCGCGCAGAAACGCGACGTCTGGCTAAAATGCGCCGCCGCCGGTGCCATCACCCCCGACGAAATCCGCCAGCTCGCCGCCGCGCCGCCCGACGCATTCCGCCACCACCGCGCCCACGCCGCCTTACTCGCGCTCGCCGAACAACTCCCGCCCGGCCTGCCCGCGCGGCCAACCACCCGCGCCGCAGCCGCCGACCTCGTGACTCTGCTGGACGACCTGAACGCGCAACTCACGGACAGCGCCAACCGCATCACTGAAACCGTCCTGCAAGAACCCTACGCGACCATCACGCAGCGATGGATGACCATCCCCTACGCGGTACCACGAACCGGCATCCCCGGCAACCTCGTCACCATCGCCACGCTCCACGTCGCCACGCGCGGCCACGTCCTCGATTTCTCGATAGACCAGTTTAAAGCCGCCGTCGGCGCTCACCCGAAAACCCGACAATCTGGCGACCGCATCACCCACGAGCGCGTCAAGCGAGGCTATCGTCCCGCAATGATGGCGCTGCGAATGTGGACGATGAACCTCATCCGCCCCAACGCCATCGATAACCCCGTCAAACGCTACCATCAGGCCCTCAGGACGCCATACCGCACTCAGGCCGCCGTCGGAAAGCTAGCCCGCATCCTCTGGGGTGTCGCCCGCGACCCGGACGGCTACCGCGACGGGTGATAGAATAGAACAAGCGTTCTAGTTGATTGGAGGGCACCCGTGACCAAGCTAAGCAAAGGGGCACGCCGCGTTTACGACGCGCTCATCGCCTACAAACTCGAAAACGACGGCCAGACCCCGACCCACGGCGAACTTGCCATCGCCACCGACTACGCAATCGGAACCGTCCGCTACTACCTCTACGCCCTGGAACGCGCGGACCTCATCACCCTCGCCGGGCCGCGCTTCATCCTCGTGCACGGCGCACGCTGGATTCCACCGGAAACCGCAAAACTCTGCCGCGACTGCCCCGCACTCATCAACGCCCTCAACCTGGACCCGTGACCGACCGCTCGCGCGGGCGGCTGCCACCCGCCCACCCCTCGCCGCCCGCGCTCGCTGCCACCGCCGCACCGGAACCAGGCCCGCCGTCAGCGCCGGGCGCGCCGCTCGCCCCGTCGCGGCCTGCGGGCTTGCCTCAAAAACCGCGCGCGCGACAGTCAAGAACCCGCAGGCGCTCGCGGCTCGCAGGCGCGCCCTGCCGCGCTCCGCGCGGCCCCGACCAGCCCGCCCCACCACCCAGGCCACCGCCCCCCAGGCCGCCGACCGCCCGCCGCCTTGCCCCCGCCAGACCGCCGGAAACCCGCCGCAAAGCAAAAAAAAACCGCCGCGCCGCCCTATCCATTATGCGCCGGGCAGCTTGCCGTCAAGGGTACGCTTCGCTGCGCTCCGCCGCTCCGCTGCGCTCCGCGCCCTTGACTGCTGCGCTTGGCCCGGCTAACGCCAAGGGCGCCCGGCGCGTCCGGTTTCCGCGCGGGGGTGGCCCCGCCCCGACGCGCCCGCCGAGAAAGGAACCCTCCCCATGCCCGCCCTGACCTTCCTCTTCTATCACCTGGTCTTGACCACCAAGTACCGCCGCCCGCTGCTCACGCCCGCCGTCCGCGCCGCCATCGCGCGCGCCCTCGACGACCAGACCCGCGCCCATCGCGCCCACGTTCTCGCCTTCAACCATGGTCGCGACCTAGCCCATCTCCACATCCTGGTGATTCTGCCCCCCGACCAGCCCATCGCCGCTTTCGCACGCGACTTCAAAAGCGAAAGCGCCAGGCTCGCAAATCACGACCTGGGGCGCACTGGCCGCCCGTTTTGGGGCCGTCGCTACTTCGCTAAAACCGTCGGCTCCGGCTCACTCGATACCGCCCGACGCTACGTAGCCGAACAATGGGACCGTTAACCAACTGCCCCCGCTGCGGCGCGCCCGCCGCAGCAGTACTCATCCAGCACGAACCCGGCCGCACCCGCCGTCTGCTCGCGTGTCTGCGCTGCGGCCCCTACGACGAACGCGTCACGCGCCCCGTAAAACTGAAGCCCCGCCCCCGCACCACCTACCAGCAATTTCCGTCTTTTCCGTGTACACTAAAAGCAAGCCAAGCCACCCAGAGAGGAGGACAACAATGCTCTGGAACCGCACGACCCGCGACGTGGCCGTCCGCTACGGAGTCACCGAGCGCACCGTACGCAACTGGTGCGCCCGTGGTCGCCTGCCCGCCTACAAGGTAGGCGGCATCTGGCGCATCGCCGCCGTCCCAAGCATCCCGAAAGCCTACTCCCAAGAAGAGCAGGGGGGTGATGAAGCACAGGGGGGTGATAAAAGCCAGAGGGGTGAAACTATCGACTTCGCCTAGAGGGGCAAACCTTAGTCCCTAAAGTATACTCAATTGCGTGTGGCAAGCACGAGAACTCAAGATGTGTTTTCGGGTGCGCTAGAGCTAAATCCTTGGAGGCAACTGTGAAGAAACTGCTTGTTTTGATTCTGCTCGCTGCTCTGGTCGTGGCGATGGCGCCGGCGACGCTTTCGGCCCAGGAAGAAGTCAACCTGGTGATGGGGTCGTGGCGCGTGGACGACGTCGCCCAGATGGAAGCTCTCATCGCGGCATTCGAGGAAAAGTATCCGCATATCCGCATCACCTTTGACCCGACCAACCCGCCTGACTACAACGCGACCTTGCAGAGCCAGTTCGAAACCGGGACCGCGCCGGACCTGATGTACCTGCGCTCGTTCTCGGTGGCGCGCCAGTTGTATAACCAGGGTTTCCTGGCCGACATCAGCGACCTGCCCGGTCTGAGTGAAGCCTTCAGCGACCAGGCGCTCTCCGTTTGGCGGACGGAAGACGGCGTGCAGTATGGCGTGCCGTTCATCGCCGTCTCGCATGGCGTCTACTACAACGTGGACCTGTTCAATGAGCTGGGCATCGAAGTCCCCGAAACCTGGGAAGAACTGCTGGCCGCGGCCCAGACGCTCAAGGACAACGGCTATGACGGGTTTGCCAATGCCAGCGGCGACCCCTGGACCATCGCCGAGATCGTCTTCATGAACATTGCTCCGACCTTTATCGGCGGTTACGAGGGGCGCATGGCCTACCTGAACGGCGAGCGTTGCTTCAACGACGAGCACGCCGTGGCAGCCTTCCAGGCCGTGGCCGATCTCGCGCCGTACTTCCCGGCCGATCAGCAGGCGCTGACCTACTACGACAGCCAGCAGATCTTTCTGATGGGCGAGGCCGGGATGTGGCTGGGCGGCTCGTGGGATATCCCATTCTTCGAGTCTGAAGAGCCGGACTTTGAGTGGAGCGTCTTCGCCGTGCCCGCGCCCGAGGGCCAGGAAGAAGAGTACGTGACCTTCCACCTCGACGCGGGGATGGGCATGAACGCGGCGACCGAGCACCCCGAGGAAGCGCGTCTGTTCCTGGAGTGGATGACGACTGCCGAGTTCGCCGAGCTGTTCGCCAATCTGCTGCCGGGCTTCTTCCCGCTAAACCAGCAGGCGCCGGAGATTGAGAACGAGCACGCCGCGGCCTTCATCGCGCTCAACGAGGGGCGCGGCCTGGACGTGCGTTGGGCATGGGAAGGGCTGCTGGACGGCTCGCCCGACGGTTACACGCTGATGCAGGACAACGCCATCGCCGTGCTGAACGGGACGATCACGCCGCAGGAAGCGGCGGACAACCTGCAAGCAGGTCTGGCGCAGTGGTTCGAGCCGGCGCAGAACTGCCCGGCCGGCTAGTGCGCGGCCCTGAGCTATCCCAAAGGAAGGGCGCTTCGTAACGTCGATCTCCATCGCCCGGCAGCCGTGTCGGGCGATGGTTATTCTTACTCGCTTGTGCAACCGCCCGGACGCCACCAGAGAGCGGGATAATCACCTATGATGGCTGTGCTGGAACACTCTTTACGGGCGCTTGGGTTCGCAGGAGACTGGCAGGCGCCCAGACGCCGGGCCTGGGCGCTGTTCCTGATCCCTGCCCTGGCCGTCTACACGATCTTTATGGCCTATCCCCTGCTCAACTCGCTGCGCCTCAGCTTCTACACCGGGGTTGGGCTGCGCCCGACCGAGTTCGTCGGGCTGCAGAACTACCAGCAACTGCTGACGAACCCGCTGTGGAAGGACCGCTTCTTCAACGCGCTCGGCAACACGTTCATCTTCTTCGGAATCCACATGGCCGTGCAGAACACGCTCGGCCTGCTGTTCGCCACGTTGCTGGCCCAGACGACGCTGTTCGGGCGGAATCTCTACCGCAGCGTGATCTTCATCCCGGCGACCATGTCCGTGCTGCTGACCGCCTTTCTCTGGCGCTTGATTCTCAACCCGCGCTGGGGGATGCTCAAGGCGCTGTTCGAAGAAATCGGGCATCCGGAATGGTTCCATAGCTGGCTGGGCGACGAAAAATGGGCGCTGGTGGCCGTGTCGCTGGTGTCATCGTGGCAGTGGGTCGGCCTGCCCACGATGATGTTCCTGGCCGGGCTGATCAACATCCCCGACGAGCTGACCGAGGCGGCGCGGGTGGACGGCGCGAGCGCGTTCCAGATCTGGCTGCGCATCAAACTGCCGCTGCTGCGTCCGGTGATCGGCATCGTCGCGATCCTGACCTTCATCGGCAACTTCAACGCGTTCGACGTGGTGTACGCGATGATGGGGGCCAACGGCCCGCCCAACTATTCGACCGATATCCTGGGCACGTTCTTCTACCGGACGGCTATCGCTGGCGAGCATCCGGTCGCCCGGCCGGACATGGGGATCGGCGCGGCAGTCGCCACGGTGACGTTCGTGATTCTGATGAGCGGGGTGGTCCTGTGGCTGCTGTGGTCGCGCGGCAAGGGTGACGAGGGGGCGGTGCTATGATCGATCTGCTTGCCTGGTTGGTGGGGCATGCCGATCTGATCGGCTGGCTGGTGCTTGGGATGGCAGCGGGTGGGCTGCTTACCCCGCGCTTCGCGTCATCCCGCACGGACCTTGATCTCGCGACGTGGCTGGGGGCGCTGGTTGGCCTGGGTGTGGCTGTGGTGTCCGCTGGGGCCGGCGCGCTGAGGAGCGGAACCGGCCAGATCGCGGGCGCGGTGGCGATGGCCGGTGCGCTGGCGGCATACTGGCTGGCGGTTGTGCCGCGCCTGCCGCACCATCTGCGCCGGGAGCACGGCCTGCTCGACCGCACCATCTACCGCTACCGCTTCGACACCTTTCTGGGACAACTGGCCTCGCACATCATCCTGATCATCTGGTCGCTGGTGGTGCTGGTGCCGCTGTGGACGATGCTGGTCAACTCGCTGAAGGACAAGCGCGAGATCTTCCGCGCGCCCTTTAGCTGGCCCACGGCCGAGGTGCGCTCGTTCGAAGGCTACAAAAGCGCGTGGATCGACGGCAACTTTGACATTTACTTCCGCAACAGCCTGACCGTCACCATCACCTCGCTGGTCCTGATCCTGGCGATCGGTTCGCTGGCATCCTACGCGCTGGCGAACTGGCGCGGGCGCATCTCCAGCGCGCTCTACCTCTATTTCATCGCCGGGCTGATGATCCCCATCCGCCTGGGCACAATCAACATCGTGACCATCGTGCAGGACTTCGGCCTGAGCGACTCCCTGGGGGCGCTCATCCCGATCTACGTGGCGATGGGCCTGCCGATCACCGTCTTCGTGCTGACGGCGTTCATGCGCGGCGTGCCGTATGACCTGATCGACGCGGCGCGCATGGACGGCGCATCGGAGTTCCGCGTCTTCGCGCGCATCATGCTGCCCCTCACGCGCCCGGCGCTGGCGACCGTTACGGTCTTCAACATGATCCCGATCTGGAACGATCTGTGGTTTCCGCTGATTCTGACGCGGGCGGAGAACGTTCGGACCGTTACCTACGGCGTGTCGCTGCTGTTCGGCCAGTACCAGACGGACTGGAACGCCATCCTCAGCACGCTCTCGCTGGCCTCGCTGCCGGTTTTGCTGCTGTATCTGTTGATGTCGAAGCAGTTCATCAAAGGTCTGACCGCCGGAGCGGTGAAGGGCTAGACGCGGCCCGCCGGTTTGGCGCGGGGGGTGGAGCAGGCTTCGCTGCGGGGCCTGCTCTTTTACTTTGCCCGGCGGCTCCGACTTTGGTCCGGTGCGTTTTCCGCCTAAGGGCGGATGTGCCGCGCGTGCCTGCGGCGTATCGTTGGAAAGTGACACCACAGGCGGACAGCAGACAAATCACTCAAGGAGAGTCTCGATGGCTGCGATGCCGACAACGTTGACGCACACCACGCAAGCGGCGCTCGACGCCTTGCGCGCCTCGATCCAGGGCGCCGTGATTGCGCCGGGTGATCCCGAATATGATGAAGCACGGCTGGCCTGGAACCGCGCAGTAGACCAGCGCCCGGCGCTGATTATCAGCGCGCAGACAGCGGCGGATATTGTCGAGGCGGTGCGCTTCGCGCGGGGGGTGGGGATGGGGATCGCGGTGCAGTCGACCGGGCACGGCGTGGTTGTGCCGGCGGACGACGCGCTGCTGATCCTGACCGCGCGCCTGCTCGACGTGGCGATCGATGCGCAGAGCCAGACGGCCTGGGTGGGCGCCGGCGTCAAATGGGGCCAGGTGCTCGAAAAGACGCAGGCCGTCGGGCTGGCGCCGCTGCTTGGATCGTCGCCGGGGGTGGGGGTCGTTGGGTACACGCTCGGCGGCGGCATGGGCTGGCTGGCCCGCAAGTACGGCATGGCGCTCGACAGCGTGCTGCGCTTCGAAATCGTCACGGCGGATGGGCGCTTGATCGAAGCCAGCGAGAGCAAGAACAGTGATCTGTTTTGGGCGCTGCGCGGCGGTGGCGGCGGCTTCGCGATCATCACCGGGATGGAGATCAAGCTCTACCCGGTCGCGACCGTCTTCGGCGGCGATATGGTTTACCCGATTGAGGTTGCCAGGGAAGTCTACACCCGCTACCGCGACTGGATCGCCACGGCGCCGGACGAGCTAACCTCGTCGATTGTGACGATGAACTTCCCGCCGATCCCGCAGGTGCCCGAGATATTGCGCGGCAAGACCGGCGTGATCCTGCGCGGCTGCTACACCGGCCCGGTCGACGAGGGGCAGGCGCTGATCCAGACGTGGTACGACTGGATGCCGCCGCTGGCCAGCAGTTTCCGGGCGATGCCGTTCAGCGAGGTCGCGTCGATCAGCAAGGACCCGCTCCAGCCCAGCCCTGGCGTGTCGTCGGGCGGCTGGCTGACCGACCTGGACGACGATACCATCGACACAATCCTGCGCTACGCCGTCGCGAGCCACGGGTCGCCGCTGACGGTGACCGAGGTCCGGCACGCGGGCGGGGCGATCAGCCGCGTGGCGCCGGACGCCAACGCCTTCGGCCACCGCGACGCGCCGCTGGTGCTCAGTCTGATCGGGATGGCACCCACGCCCGACCGAAAGGCCAGGATGGAGCAGTACATGGCGGAGTTCAAGCAGGCGCTGGCGCCGCACCTCTCTGGCGTGTACATGAACTTCCTGGGCGGGGCCGAAGCCCGCGCGCGGACGCAGGACGCCTATTCGGAAGCAACCTATCGCCGTCTGATGGCGATCAAGGCCCGCTACGATCCGGATAACGTCTTCCGCTACGCCTTCGCCATCAACCCGGCGGCGGATGCCTGACCCGCCGCAGCAGGTCTTAAGCAACGCGAACGCCCGAGGCGCTGTTTCCCTCGGGCGTTTGAGTTCGGTGCACGGGCCGGATCTGGCGGGCTAGTCCGCCGGCTTGAAGGTGTGGATATTCATTTCCTGGATGGTGCCGGTCACGGTGTAGATGATTCGCTCGGCGACATTGGTCGCCAGGTCGCCCACGCGCTCCAGGTTCTGGGCGGCGCGCATCACCCCAAACGAGGCGGTGATCTTCTTCTCTTTCGGCGATTTGGCGACCTGCTCGATGGTCTGGTTCAGCACGTCGGCGAACAGAGCGTCCAGCTCAGCATCGCGCTCGGCGACCTGGGCGGCAAGGGCGACGTCGTCGTTGGCATATGCCTGGATGCAGTTTTGCAGCATCAGCTTGACCAGCTTGCTCATGCGTTCCAGCTCCGGGATGTGCGCGCGCTTGGGCGCGCGCTCCAGTTGGGCCAGCGTTTCGGCGATGTCCTTGGCCTTATCCCCCATGCGCTCCAGGTCGATGATGATGTTCATCGCCGCGATGACGAAGCGCAGGTCGCGCGCGGTGGGCTGCTGTGTGGCGATCAGCCGGAAGCACATCGCCTCAATCGCGAAGCGAGTCTCGTTCACCTTCTCGTCCATCGCGAAGACGCGCTCGGTGACGTCTGTGTCGAGCGTTTCCATCCCCTGCAGCGCCAGCACGAGCTGGTCGTACACCAACTGCGCCATATCGATCACTTTTCCACGCAGCTCTCGCAGTTCCTGATCAAATCTCTCACGCAGTGTCATCCCTGTGTCCTCTATCACTTTTGTAAACCGGATCCATAATGGCGGGCCGGGTGCGGTCTGGGGCAGTCAGCGAGATGGCAGCGGGCGCCAGCGCGCCCTGTCAGTCCAAGCTTTCGCGATCGGTCTGTTACCTGTAGTGTAACGAAAAACGAGCCGGATTCCTAGCCGCGCCGCCCGGTGATGTAGGCTTCGGTGAGCGCCTCGCGAGGCGTGCTGAACAGCCGCTCGGTTTCGTCGAACTCGATGAGCTTGCCCAGCCAGAAGAAGCCGGTGCGGTCCGAGACGCGCGCGGCCTGCTGCATGTTGTGCGTCACGATCACGATCGTGTAATCCTGCGCCAGCTCGCGCATCAGGTCTTCAATGCGCAGGGTGGCGACCGGATCCAGCGCCGAGCACGGCTCGTCCATCAGGATCACGTCCGGCTTGACGGCGATCGCCCGCGCGATGCACAGCCGCTGCTGCTGGCCGGGGTTGAGGGCCAGCGCGGGCGAGCGCAGCCGGTGCTTGACCTCGTCCCACAGCCCGGCGCTTTCCAGGCTCTGGCGCACGATATCGTCCAGATCGCTGTTGCGCGCCAGACCGAGCACCCGCGGGCCAAACGCGACGTTGTCGTAGATCGACTGGGGGAAGGGGTTGGGGCGCTGAAAGACCATCCCCACGCGCTGTCGCAGCTCGGTGACATCGACATGCGGGTCGTAGATATTCTGGCCGTCGAGCAATACGTCGCCGGTGGCGCGGGCGCCGGGGATGGTGTCGTTCATGCGGTTTAGCGCGCGCAGAAACGTCGATTTGCCGCAGCCCGACGGGCCGATCAGCGCGGTGATCTCGTGCTCGCGGATGCTCAGCGTCAGGCTGTCCAGCGCCTGGAAGTCTCCGTAGTAGAAGCTGAAATCGCGCACATCGATCTTGATGGCGCGGTTGTTGTCGATGGGCCTGCCCTGTGCCATCAGCCGAACCGTCCTGTCACATAATCCTCGGTCTGTTTGACCTGCGGTTGCCCAAAGATCTGATCCGCGCTGCCGACTTCAATGATTTCGCCGTCCAGCATAAACGCGGCGGTGGTTGCCACGCGCGCCGCCTGTTGGACGCTGTGCGGAACCATGATGATGGTGTAACGCTGTTTCAGTTCGTGCAGGCTCTCCTCAACCATCGCGGTCGAGAGCGGATCCAGCCCGGACGTGGGGTTATCCAGGATCAGCACTTCCGGCTCCAGCGCCAGGCTGCGGGCGATGCACAGACGCTGTTTCTGCCCGCCGGACAGCGCCGAGGCAGGTTTGTCGAGCCGGTCTTTGACCTCGTTCCACAGCGCGGCCTGGGTCAGCGAGCGCTCGACGCGGCTTTCCAGCTCGTCGCGGTTGCGGATCCCGGCCATACGCAGGCCGTAGGTGATGTTGTCGCGGATGCTGCCCGGCAGCGGGGTCGGGATGGCAAACACCATGCCGATGCGCCGTCGCAGATCGATCACGTCTGTGCCGCGCTCGAAGATGTCGCGCCCGTTGAACAGGATTTGCCCCTGGACGGTGGCGTTTTCGATCAGGTCCGAGAGCCGGTTGAAGAGCCGCAGCAGCGTGGTTTTCCCGGCGCGCGCCGGGCCGAACAGCACGAAAATCTGGTAGCTGGCGATCTCCATTGAAACGTTATGGAGCGCCTCGGTCCCGTCTCCGTAGGTGAAATACACGTTCTTAACGACGATCTTTGGTCCCATGGCGGCCTACCAGTCCCGGCGGCGGCGCATGCGCGTGCGGATCACGGTGGCGACTACCGTTAGCGAGAGCACAAGCAGCAGCAGCACCAGCGCTGTGCCGTACTGAACCGAGAGCGGCATCCCCGGCACCTGCGTCGCGATGACGTAGAGGTGATAGGGCAGCGCCATCGTCTGGTCCGAAATGGACTGCGGCAGGTGCGGCACGTAGAAGGCGGCGACGGTGAACAGAATCGGCGCGGTCTCGCCGGCGGCACGGCTGAGGCCGAGGATCACGCCGGTGATGATGCCCGGCATGGCATGCGGCAGCACCTGGTGGCGGATCGTCTGCCAGCGGGTCGCGCCCAGGCTCTGGCTCACCAGGCGGAACTCTTGGGGAACAGAGAGGATCGCCTCTTCCGCCGTGCTGATCACCACCGGCAGGGTCATGATCCCCAGGGTCAGTGAGCCGGCCAGGATCGAGGTCCCAAACTGCAGGAACAGGACAAACGCGCCCAGCCCAAACAGCCCGTAGACGATCGACGGGATGCCTGCCAGATTGACGATCGCCAGCCGCACCCAGCGCGTCAGCCGGTTGTCGCTGGCGTACTCCGCCAGGTAGATCGCGGCGCCGATGGCGAGCGGCAGGCACACGATCGCAGTGCCCAGGGTCAAGATCAGCGTGCCCAGGATCGCCGGCATGATCCCGCCTTCGGTCATGCCGTTGCGCGGAGGAGCGGTCAGAAACTCCCAGCTCAACGCGCCGATCCCCTGCACCACGATGTACAGGATCACCAACACGATCGGGATGACGACCAGCACCGCCGCGCCGGTGATCAGGCCAACGGCGATCTTCTGGGTTTGCTGGCGCTTCATCGCCGGACGCATCGCCAGTCTCATAGCTGCCCCCCGCGCCGCCGGACGACGCTGCCGACCAGGCGACCCGCCACCAGATTGATGGCGAAGGTCACCACAAACAGCACGATGCCGATTCCAAACAAGACGTTGTAGTGCAGGCTCCCCTGCGCCACTTCGCCCATCTCTGCCGCGATGGTCGCGGTCATGGTGCGGACCGGATGGAGCGGCAGGTCCAGCCCAAGATCGGGGATGAACGCGGCGTTGCCAGTGACCATCATGACGGCCATCGTCTCGCCGATGGCCCGCCCGATGCCGAGCATGACAGCCATCGCCAGCCCAGAGCGCGCCGCCGGCAGGACCACCCGCCAGATCGTCTGCCACTGCGTCGCGCCGATCGCCAGCGCCCCGTCGCGGTATTCCTTCGGGACGGCGTACAGCGCGTCTTCAGAGATGCTGATGATCGTGGGCAGCGCCATATAGGCCAGGATCAGCGAGCCGGTGAGCGCGGTCAGACCGGTGGGCGCGCCCAGGCTCTGGATGATCGGCGCCAGCGCCACCCAGCCCAGAAAGCCCAGCACAATCGAGGGAATCCCGGCCAGCACCTCGATCAGCGGCTTGAGGATCTCGCGCTGCCACACCGGGGCGATCTCGCCCAGGTAGACGGCGGTCGTCAGGCCAAGCGGGACGGCGATCACAATGGCGCCGGCGGTTACCACCAGCGAGCCGACCAGCAGCGGCCAGATGCCGTAGAACCCTTCGATCGGGTACCACCGGCTGCCGAACAACTGGCGCAGCGGAATATCGAGGAAGGCCGGCAGCCCTTCGCGCAGCAGAAAGAGGAAGATGAGGCCCACGATCACGATGGTGGACACGCCGGACAGCCGGATCAACAGCTCGATGAGCGTCTCAAGCCGCCCGCGGCGCAGCCAGACGCCCATCGGACGAACGCGGAGGGCTATCTGGGCGGTGCGTGCTTTGGCGAAATCGTTCAGGTTTGCCATCCTGCTCAGTTCTCCGTCACCGGCACAAAGCCGAGCGCCTTGACGATCGCCTGCCCTTCCGGACCGCGAATCCAGTCCAGATAGGCGGCGATCTCGTCCGAAGGCTGGCCCGCGGTGTACATGAAGAGGTTGCGTGCCAGAGGATAGCTGCCGTCGGCGGCGGTTTCGACGGCGGGCAGGACGTAGGGCGAGCTGGCATCCCGCGCGACGGCGATGACCTTCTCCTCAGCAGTGACGTAGCCCAGGCCGTCGTAGCCGATGGCGTTGGGGTTGCGGCTGACCTCGCTGGTGATGCCCACCGAGGACGGCATCATCAGCGTGTGCGCGGCGAAGATGTCGCGGTTATTGGGGTCGCCCAGGCGCACAACTTCTTCGAGGAAGTAAACGTGCGTGCCGGAGTTGCTCTCGCGCGAGACGAGGACAATCGGTGCGTCGCGCCCGCCCACCTCTTTCCAGTTGGTGATGCGCCCCGTGAAGATGTCGGCAAGCTGAGGTAGGGTCAGCCGGTCAACGGGGTTGTGGTGGTTGACGATGATCGCCAGGGCATCGATCGCGACGACGAACTCGACCGGCTCGATGCCTTGAGCGCGGGCGGCAGCGATCTCGTCGGACTTGATTTCGCGCGAGGCGTTGGCGATGTCTACCGTGCCATTGATCAACGCCGCGATCCCGGTGCCGGAGCCGCCGCCGGTGACGGCGATGGCCACGTCCGGCGCGACCTTCTGGTAGGCTTCTGCCCAGGCCAGCGCGACGTTTACTAAGGTGTCGGAGCCTTTGTTCTGGATGGCGCGCGCGGCGCCGCGTGCTGTGTCCCCGGCGGCGCGCGATGCGCACCCGGTCAGCGCCGCGAGCGCAAGCAGGGCGGCGAGCAGCGCGGCTATCCACGCAGTCCCGCGGCGCGCCTTATCGTCAGTTTCGATCATGGGCGGCCAGGATGCTGGCCCTCTCCTTGTGCGGCTTTCCCCACTTTACCCACCCGGTAAACCATATTAAGCATAGTTTACGGGAAGGTTTTTGGGGCATTAACTTTCAGTAAAATCCTGTTTAAACTTCTTTAATGTGCCGCTGCGGATGGTAGTCCAGGCGGGAAAGCCGTTCTGTAAGCCGCGCTTTTAGAATACCTTTCACCGGTAAGAAGAGAAGTTTGGGTATAATGGGGATAACCTGAACGATGCGGCGGGCGGCCCGGCAAACGGCCCCGCCCGTTCTTTCCGGAAGATCGCGTGGGGGATGACGACCGATCTGCATGTCTTTATCAGCTCGAAAATGCAGGAGCTGGCGCCGGAACGCGAGGCGCTGCACCGCCTGCTGCCGACGCTTGGGAACGAGCTGGTGACGCTGCGCCCGTGGGTTTTCGAGACGGACGCGCCCGCCGCCGACCGCTCGATCCGCGAGGTATACCTGGACGCCCTTAAGCAGTCCGCGCTGTACATCGGCCTGTTCTGGAACGAATACGGCGAGTGGACGATCGACGAGTTCGAGCGCGCAACAGAGTGGGCGATTGACCGGCACATCTACGTCAAAGATGTGGACTCCGCGCGCCGCGACCCGCGCCTGATCGCCTTTCTCGAGGCGCAGAGCGACGTGCTGGCCGGCATCACGCCCAAGTGGTTCAAGACGGTCGACGAGCTGTGCGAGCAGGTTCGCAAGTCGATCGCCATCTGGCTGCAAGATCGCCTGGCGCGGCGGCCCGGCGCGGCAAGCGCGGTGCTGGCCGAGTCTGGCGATGATGTGCCGAACCTGCCCCGCAAGCTGATCGGGCGCCGGGCTGCGGTCGAGCGGGTGCGCGCCCTGTTAGACGACGGCGGGCGCGTGCTGCTGCAAGGCTTCAGCGGGATGGGTAAATCGGCACTGGCCGCAACCGTCGCGGCGGACTGGATCGACGACGGGCGAGGCGCGGTTCTGTGGCTGCACACCGGCAGCGAAAAGGCGCGCAGCATTTGCGAGGCGCTGGCCCGCCCGCTGGGCGGTCAGCCGGCCGTCGCCGGGGCCGCAGACGCCGAGCGCCCCAAGGTGTTGCGCCGCCTGCTGGCCGAGTCGGGCGCGTCGTTGCTGGTGCTGGATGATGTCTGGGACGGCCCCGCGCTGTTCGAGGTGCTCAAGGCCGTGCCGCGCCAGATGAGCGTGCTGGTCACCTCGCAGCACCGCTACGCGCTCGATCAGATTGTCGAAATCGGGCGGCTGGAGCCAGCCGACGCGCGCGCCGCGCTGGCCTACTACGCCGGGCGCAGCGGCGAGGCGGAGGGCGCTGCCGACGAGTTGTGCCGCCAGCTTGGTTATCACGCCTTCGCCCTGGAAGTGGCCGGGAAGATGCTGAAGGTGGATCAGATCGACACGGCGGAGCTGCTGCAACGCATCGCCGCCGCGCCGCACGCACTGGCGATGCCCGGCGAGTTCGCAGAAGAAGGCCGCACCAGCGTCACCGAGCTGCTCAACGCCAGCCTGTACGCGCTGGACGAGCCGGTGCGCGAGGTCTTTCTGGCGTTTGGGCTGCTGTTCACCCCCGGCGCGACGGTCGACCTGCTGGCTCGCCTGATGGCCCGGGATCAGGCGGCGGTCGCGGATGCCTTGACGATCCTGCACCGGCGTGGTCTGGCCGAGCGCGTGCCCGAGGCGGACGGGCGCCCGGCGTCGTACCGCGTGCACGATTTCGCCTACAGCTACGCGGCGACCATTGCCGCCCGCCAGGCGCGCGATCGCGCCCCCGTGATCGCGGCGTGCCTGGCGTTTGCCCGCGCGCACGAGGCCGAGGTCGAGGCGCTCGACGTCGAGATCGGGAATCTGCTCGGGGCGGCGGAACGCGCCAGCCAGGACGGTGACCGCGCCTCGTTGGTCGAGATGATGCGGGCGCTGTGCGGGCCGTACCTCGCCGCACGCGGGCACACGCTGGCATTTCTGCATCTGCTCGACGCCGCGCTCCGGGCCGCCGAGGAGCTCGGTCCGGCGCAGGACGAGACACGCCATTTCCTGCTGGGCAAGCGCGGCAACATCGCCTACGACCGGGCCGATCTGCCCGGCGCCCTCGATGCCTATCAGCAGGCGCTAGACCTGGCGCGCCGCCTGAACCGGCGCGACCGCCAGGCTCTGCTGCTGTGTGCAGTCGGCAAGGTCCGCGCCGACCAGGGGGCGGACGACGCGCCGGCCCACTTTGACGCGGCATATCAGATCGCGCAGGAGCTGGACGACAGCTACTTGCTCGCCTTTGTGCTGGAACATCAGGGATATTACGCCCAGTCGCGGGGCGATTACGAGGGCGCGCGCCGCGCATTTGCGCACGAAGCCGCGCTGGCCGAGAAGATGCAAGACGCTGAAACGCACTTTTTCGCGCTGATCAACCTCGGCTCGGCGGAGCATCTGCTCGGTCAATACGGCGACGCGCTGGCCCATCACCGGCGCGCGCTTGAGATCGCCCAGGCGGGTGCGAACCGCATCTGGCGCGCCCACGCGCTGCAGTCCATGGGCGAGGATTACCATCGTCTGGACGATCACAGCCAGGCGCGATCGTGTTTTGCGAGCGCGCTCGCGTTGTTCCGCGAGAGCGGGATGCACGCGAAAGCCGCCGAAGTGGAAGCCTACATGCAGTCTGCTGACTATCCGGTCGAATAGCCGGCTGACACAGCCGGAGAAGGGGTACCTTTGCGATGAGACACTCCAACACGACCCTGGCCCGGTGGATCCGTATTGCGCTGCTGGCGGCGCTGGCCCTTGGTGTGGTTGCTCCCCCATGGGGAGCCGCGCACGCACAGGGCGAGCACCAGGTGGCGATCCTGGTCGTGGACGACTTCACGAGCGCGGACATCGCCGACCTGGCCGGAGCGAGCTTCGAGCCGGACGCGGCGTGCGCGGTGAGCCTGGAAGGGCAGGCGTTCGCGATCCGCGGCGTGGCAGCCGGCCCGATCCCGGTGGCGCATGGCGAGCTGGTGCTGGCCGAGCTGGAAGAGCTGGTGGCCGACGCCGGGGCCGAGGGCTTCATCTCGCTTGTACCGGTCGATATTCACGGCGCGACCACCGACGAGGTCGCTATCCGGATCGAGGATGCGATCGACGAACACCCCGCCGATGTGTACGTGGTCAACATGAGCTTCGCGATCATCCCCTGTGAGCATCTCCAGGCACTGGCCGAGTTTGGCGGGCAACTGCTGGACGCGCGCAACGCCAAGAACCTGAACCGCTACCGGAGCCTCTTCCAGCGCGCGGTGGTGTTCTATAACGGCACGGTCTTCCCGGCGATGTCCCAAAAAGCGCAAACCGAAACCGACCTCGATCCGCTGCAGAGCCTGCTGGCGGCGCGCAGCGATGACGTGATCGCAGTGGCGGCGGCGGGGAACTTCGGGCTGGACTATCCCTTCTGGCCGGGTGCCTGGGGCCAGGTGATCAGCGTCAGTGCCAGCCGGGGGATGGGCTACGACACAGGCGGGCCGTGGAACAAGCAGCAGGACACGCCGCTGCTGACCGCCGAAAGCGAGCGGCCCGGCCAGCAGAAGCGCATCTCGAATTACGGCGAGATCATGTTGCCGGGCGAGTATGCCAGCGAGCACGGCGAGGTATCGGGGACGTCGTTCGCGGCCCCGCGCCTGAGCTTTGCGCTGGCGCTCTACGCCTCGGCAGTGGGGACGGATTTCTGCCGCACCCCGGATGGCGTCATCGCGCTGGTGTCCGGCGATTGGAACAACCGCACACTGCAGCAGGCGATCCAGGCGTCCTGCCCGGCGATGGCACCCTACCTGCCCGCGCCCTGAGCGGCGGCGTGGGTGCGGACAAATCTGCGGGCTGCCGGATCGATCCGGCAGCCCGCGGTCAGTCATGCCTCTTAACCGATCGCCCAGGCGCAGGCAGTGCCGACGTCTAGACCTGGATATACTGCGGCAGGACGACCGGGCGAAGCTGTGTCTCGCGGTAGACCAGGTCTTCCAGCGCGCGCTGCAGGTTGCGCGATCCGCGCCGGTACTGCCGCTTGATCTCCTGGCGGGCCGAGGCGAGCAAATCATCGGCACCGTTGAGGTAGATGAACCCCCGGCTGACGATCTGCGGCTCGCCCACAAGCTGACGGTGCTCGTTGATCGGGATCAGCGCGACGATGAAGCCGTCCTGCGACAGGCGGCGCCGGTCGCGCATGACGATCTCGCCGATCTCGCCGATCAGCCGGCCATCGACCAGCACCTCGTCGACCGCGATTGGCTCGTCCGTCCAGGCGTTCGCGCCGTCGGTCACCCACTGGGCGCCGTTCTTCAACACAAACACCCGCTCGGCGGGCATCCCCGCTTCGACGGCAAGCTGCGCGTGCAGATGCAGATGGCGTGCCTCGCCGTGGGCCGGGATGAAATAGCGCGGCTTGACCGCATCGATCATGGCGCGCATCTCGTCGCGGCTGCCGTGGCCGGAAACGTGCACCGTAGCCATCGGCCCGTAGATCACGTTCGCGCCGCGCTCGAAGAGCTTGTTGAGCATCTGGCCGACGACTTCCTCATTGCCGGGGATCGTGCCGCCGGAGATGATGATCAGATCGCCACTCCCCACCTTGAGCTGGCGGTGCTGATCGTTCGCCATCTGGTTGAGGGCGGAACGCGGCTCGCCCTGGGACCCGGTCGAGAGAATGAGCATCTTCGAGGGCGGGATGCGCGCCTCGATGTCGACCAGCACGCCTTCGGGCACGTCCAGATAGCTCAGGTCGCGGGCCAGCTTGACGTTCTCAACCAGGCTGCGCCCGGTCAGCGCCACGTGACGCCCGTGCTTGTGCGCCAGGTGCATGATCTCCTGCAGGCGGGCCAGCAGCGAGGAAAATGTCGCGATGATCACGCGCTGGTTGCCAGCCTGGCTCAGCAGGCGGTCCAGCGTCTCGCCGACGACGCGCTCGGTC
Organism: Thermoflexus sp.; assembly: GCA_020724465.1. Lineage (GTDB taxonomy): Bacteria > Chloroflexota > Anaerolineae > Aggregatilineales > Aggregatilineaceae > DYGX01. Next base: position 79,549 of record DYGX01000007.1, on the reverse strand, counting down.
GGTGTGCGGCCGGGGCGGTCGGCGTTGGTGCTATCGCCCAGCATGGCCAGCACGCCGCCGCGCGTCAGCCGCTCAAGCGTTTCCAGATCGGTGCGGTAGCCACCTGCGGGCGTCTCGTCGAGCTTGTAGTCGCCCGTGTGGACGATCTTGCCCACCGGCGTGTCGATCACCAGCCCAACCGAGTCCGGGATCGAGTGCGCCACGGCGAAGGGCGTGATCTGGAACGGGCCGAGGTGGGTCACCTCGCCCTGGGTGAGCGTGTTCAGTGTCGCGCGGTCGAGCACGTTCTTCTCGCGGAGCTGGCGCTCGACCAGCCCCAGCGTCAGCGGCGTGCCGTAGATCGGCGCCTTTACTTCGCGCAGCAGATAGGGCAGCGCCGCGATGTGATCCATGTGCCCGTGCGTCAGCACGATGCCGCGCAGCTTATCCTGGTTCTGCACCACGTAGTTGTAGTCCGGCAGGACCAGGTCGATGCCGTACATGTCGCTTTCGGGGAACATCACCCCGCAGTCGACGACAATCATATTGCGGCCGTATTCGTAGACGGTCATGTTCTTGCCGATTTCCCCCAGGCCGCCCAGGGGAATGATACGCAGTTTCTGTGCCATGTGTGTTGTTATGTTCCTGTTGCGAATGAGTGGAATATCTATTCCACGAAACGAACTCTCGAAAAACACCCAATACCCATCATGAAGCGCGCGGACAGGCTGAAGGGCCGGCCGTGCCTTCGACTTCATTAACCACAAAATTGATCAAAATGTGGTGAAGGAAGGGGGGAATGGTGTTTGCAGGTGTTTCATCGGGCGAAAGTATAATGGAGATGAGCAAAATTGTCAATGATAGCTTTCCCAAGACTTTCCGGCGCCCGCCCGTCTGGACGTTTTGCGACGCGCCGATTACACTTGACCGGTTCCGCTTGGACAGCGGATATGCTTCAAACGGGCTGGTCAAGGAGAGAGCCGAGCGATGGGCGGTCTGGCGCAGCATCTTCCGGTTCTGGTGATCGGACTGTTGGGCGGGGTGGCCGTGGGGCTGCAGGGGCCGATTTCCGGCGCCATCAGCCAGCGTCTCGGACCGGTCGCCAGCAGCTTTATCATTCACCTGGGCGGGCTGATCGCGTCTGCCGCGCTGCTGATCGCGCTCGGCGGGCAAGAGATTCGCGAGTGGCGCAGCCTGCCCCGCCCGTTTCTCATGGTTGGGGTTCTTGGGCTGTTCTTGTTCATCTCCCTCAGCGTGACTCTACCGCGCATCGGCGCCGCCAATGCAACGGCGCTGCTGATCGCGGCCCAGCTTGTGCTGGCGCTGATCATCGACCAGTACGGGTGGTTTGGCACGCCGCAGCAGTCGATCACCGCCTCGCGGGTGATCGGCGTGGTGCTGCTGTTCGCGGCGGGCTATTTTCTCTCGCGCTAGGCAACCCGGCTGCGCCCTGCCGGGCCGGATGCTTGACATCCCCCGCGCTTCGTGCTATTTTAGCGTTATGTTAACGGTAACATATCCTGGGTCGGGCCGCGCAGAGGATCGCGCCGCCGGGTTGTCTGGCGCGCCGTGACCTGCGGAGCAGTAAGGGCGTCTCATGAGCACGATCGCGGATGTCGCCAGGCGGGCGGGCGTCTCCAAGATGACCGTCTCGCGCGTGATCAACAACTCCGGCTACATCAGCCCGGACACCCGCGAGCGCGTCGAGCAGGCCATCGCTGAACTGGGCTACATCCCCAACGCCCTGGCGCGCAGCCTGCGCTTCAAACAGACGCAGACCATCGCCCTGATCGTCACCGACATCACCAACCCCTTCTTCACCACGATTGCGCGCGGCGTTGAGGACACCGCCAGCGAGCACGGCTTCAGCGTCATCTTCTGCAACACGGACGAATCCCGCGAGGAAGAGCAAGAGTACGTCCGCGTGCTGATCCAGAAGCAAATCGACGGCCTGCTGCTGGTTCCGGCGCGCAGCACGCCGGATTCCATCGCTCTTCTGCAGGACAAGACGATCCCGGTCGTGCTGCTCGACCGCACCATCCCCGGCCGGCCCGCCGACACCGTCCGCTGTGATTCCGAGCTGGGCGCATACCACCTTGTGCGCCACCTGATTGAACTCGGACACCGGCGCATCGCCGTGCTCAGCGGGCCGGACGAGGTGACAACCGCCACCGACCGGGTCGCCGGGTGGCGGCGGGCGTTGCTGGAAGCCGGGCTTCCGGCGCTGGACGACCTGGTGCACTACGGGGCGTTCTCGGTCGATGGGGGATATCAGATGGCGCGGCAGGCGCTGGCGGGCAAGCCGCGTCCGACGGCGTTGTTCACCGCCAACAACTTTATCGCGGTCGGCGCGATGCACGCGCTGAGGGAAGCCGGCCTGCGCGTGCCTGAGGATATCTCGCTGGTAACGTTCGACGACCTGCCGCCGACGATGGCGATCGACCCGTTTTTCACGGCCGCCATGCAGCCGGCCTACGAGATGGGTCAGCAGGCAACCCTGCTGCTTCTCAACCGGCTGGAAGGCAAGGGACCGGAAACGACGCAGGAGCTGATCCTGCCGCCCCAGTTCGTTTATCGCCGCTCGAGCGGCCCGCCGCCTCCGGAAGACCGCTGACGCGAGGGGAATGTTCGCTCCAGGGGCCAGGACAGCGGGGGCAGCCGCTCAAGCGGCTCTTGCGCGTGGTTATGGGCGCCGGGCGAGACGGCGCTCTGCTTACCGAGAGGAACCAGGCATGCTGAAAACGACACTCACTCACCCGGTGATCCTGAGCGCGTTGGGAAGCATGGGCCACGGCAGCATGGTGCTGATCGCCGATGGCAACTTCCCGTTTGCGACGCACACCAACCCCGCGGCGGCACGGGTCTTCCTCAACCTGCGGCCGGGGCTGGTGACCGTCACGCAGGTCCTTGAGGCGCTGGTCATGGCGATCCCGGTCGAGGCGGCGCATGTCATGCAGCCCGACGACGGCAGCGAGCCGCCCATCTTCCAGGAGTTTCGCGAGCGGCTGCCTGGTATCGCACTACAGCCGCTGGGGCGCTTTGACTTCTATGTCTTCGCCCAGCGCCCGGAAGTCGGGCTGGTGATCGCTACCGGCGAGGCGCGCGTGTGGGCGAACCTGATGCTGACCGTCGGCGTGGTAACGTGATCGATGCGCCGGCGGAGACGCCGGATTTTCCACCGGACGCGCGCGGCGCGGGCAGGCGTTTGACAGCCGGATCAGTCTATGATATGTTATCGTTATCATGCATCCGAATGCGGTTTAGTTTTACGTGTCCGAAATAGATGTGTACCGTTCCGCATGCCCGCATCTTCTCAACCTGAGTGGCTGATAGACTCTCTCCAATCTACCGGCTGCGGTGCACGGGAGGGTGAGCGGCCGCCGGGGCGAAATAGTCGATCCTGGTAGCGATGCGCAGACTGCCCGGCGGACGGATAGAGGGTGGCGCATGAACGAAGAACTTGTTGTGATGGATGGCATCGACAAGAGTTTTCCCGGTGTTCACGCGCTCGAGAACTGCTCATTCGATCTGCGCGCGGGCGAGGTGCACGCGCTGGTCGGGGAAAACGGCGCGGGCAAATCGACCCTGATGAAAGTCCTGGCCGGCGTCTATTCGAAAGACGCGGGCCGGATTCTTTTGCGGGGCAAGGAAGTCAACCTGTCCAACCCGCGCGCCGCGCAGCAGCACGGCATCTCCATGATCCACCAGGAACTCAACCTGATGCCCCATCTGACCGTGGCGCAGAATATCTTCATTGGCCGCGAGCCGCGCCAGGGCGTACGCTTCCTGCTGAACGAAAAAGCGATCAACGACCAAACCCGGCAGCTTCTCGAAACGCTGCACGTCGATCTGGACCCCCGCACCAAGGTGGCGTCGCTCACGGTCGCCAAGCAGCAGATGGTGGAGATCGCCAAGGCGCTGTCGTTCAACTCCGACGTGCTGATCATGGACGAGCCGACCGCGGCGCTGACCGACGCGGAGATCGAGGAACTGTTTCGGATCATCCGCCATCTGCGCGACCGCGGTGTGGGGATCGTCTACATCACACACCGGCTGGAAGAACTCTGGCGGATCGCCGACCGCGTCACCGTGATGCGCGATGGCCGCTATATCGACACGGTGCGCATCGAAGATGCCGACATCAACCGCATCATCAGCATGATGGTAGGCCGGACGATCTACGAAGCGTCGCCGGAAATCCCCGAGGATAACGGGCAGGAAATCGCGCTTGAAGTGCGCAACCTGAGCCGGGGCAACGCGCTGCGGAACATCTCGTTCAAGATTAAGAAGGGCGAGATCGTCGGGTTTGCCGGGCTGATGGGCGCCGGACGGACGGAAGTTGCCCGCGCGATCTTCGGGGCGGATCCGATCGACTCTGGCGAAATTTATGTCCACGGGCAACGCGTGAACATCCACCGCCCGTCCGATGCGGTGCGGTACGGCATCGGCTACCTCTCTGAAGATCGCAAGCGGTATGGGCTGACGCTCGATATGGACGTCGAGACAAATACCGTTCTGGCCGCGTTCCGCCGCTTTCTGATGTGGCTTGGGTTGGTGGACAAGGGAAAGGTCCGCAAAGCCGCAACTGAAATGGTCCAGCGGCTGGCGATCAAGACGCCGAGCTTGCAGCAAAAGGTACGGAATCTGTCTGGCGGCAACCAGCAGAAGCTCGTGATCGCCAAGTGGCTGATCGCCGACACCGACATCCTGATCTTCGACGAACCAACGCGCGGGATCGACGTGGGCGCGAAAAGCGAGATTTACCGGCTGCTGAACGATCTGGCGCGGCAGGGCAAGGCGATCATCATGATCTCGTCGGAACTGCCCGAAATTCTGCGTATGAGCCACCGGATTGTGGTGATGTGCGAAGGGCGCATCACTGGCGAGTTGAGCAGCGCCGAAGCGACGCAGGAGCGTATCATGCAGTTCGCGACGCAGCGCACCGCCGTGACATCCGGCGACTGACTTCATTCGATCAAGTTGTAGAACAGGAACAGCGTTCCATGGACGTCTCAATTGCTCCAAAGAAAATGACTACCCGGTCGGTGCTGCGCTCGGACGCGACGCGGAAGTTCCTCGCGTTTGGCGCGTTGATTGTGCTGCTGGTCTATTTTTCGCTGGCCTCACCGCACTTTATGACGTTTAACAACGTCGTGGGGATTTTGCTGCAAACCTCGGTTAACGGCGTGCTGGCGCTGGGCGTCACCTTCGTGATTATCACCGGCGGGATCGACCTGTCCATCGGCACGGTGATGACCTTCTCCAGCGTGATCAGCGCCATTGTCTGCATAAACTGGGGCCTGCCCGTCTGGGCGGGCGTGTTGGGCGGCATGGGCGCGGGCGCGCTGGCCGGTTTCGTCAATGGGACGATCATCTCGCGGATGAAGGTGCCCCCGTTCATCACGACGCTCGGCATTATGTATATTGCGAAGGGGCTGTCGCTGGTACTGTCGGAGCTGCGCCCGATTTACTTCAACGCCGCTCCTGGCTTCCGCAATATCGCGATGGGGTCGCTCGTCGAGAAGATCATCCCAGGGGCTGAAATCCCGAACGCCGTGCTGATTATGTTCGGCGCGGCGATCTTCGCGGCCTTCTTGCTAAACCGCACCATTTTGGGACGCTACACGTTCGCGCTGGGCAGCAACGAAGAAGCGACGCGGCTTTCGGGTGTCAACGTTAACTTCTGGAAGACCATGGTCTACACTGTCTGCGGGCTGTTCTCCGGAATTGCTGGCGTGCTGATGGCGTCGCGGCTCAACTCCGCGCAACCTGCGCTCGGCCAGGGCTATGAGCTGGACGCGATCGCGGCGGTTGTGATCGGCGGCACGTCGCTGAGCGGCGGCGAGGGGACGATCCTGGGGACGATCATCGGCGCGTTTGTGATGAGTGTTCTGGTCAACGGCTTGCGGATCATGTCTATTGAGCAGGAATGGCAGATTGTTATCACCGGCGGGATTCTGGTCGCTGCCGTGTATATGGATGTCATCCGGCGCCGGGCCATTGCATAGCGTATGCTGTGCGCCCGACGAGTGAGGGATGGTTGGGTGAGTTGTTGAGGGAAGGGAGGAACGAGCAGAGAGCTGCGACATCAGGAGGCAGTAAGGCCCGGTCGGGGCCATCTGGTCCGTGCAGCGCGACCTTTGGCGCGCACGGGGCATTACACACGAGACCTGTTGCCTGCACCGTATAGATGGGGAGAGGTTTGACCATGAAGCTCAGCAAGTTATTTGCCCTGTTGTTTGTGCTTGTCTTCGGGCTGACCATGTCGCTCGGCGTGGTCGTGGCGCAGGATGGCGACGATGAGGAGCCAACTGAAGAGCCGACCGAAGAAGTGATGGATGAGGAAGCCGAAGAAGAAGAGACCGAGTGGGTTCCCTTCTGCACGGAAGAGAACCGCGACGAGATCGCAGAGCGGGAGTTCTTCATCCCTCTGATCTCGAAGGGCTTCCAGCATCAGTTCTGGCAGGCGGTTAAGCTCGGTGCGGAGCAGGCGGCGGAAGCCTGCGGCGTGACCATCACGTTCGAAGGGCCGGAGTCCGAGTCGCAAGTCGACAAGCAGATCGAAATGCTCCAGACCGCGCTGGACAAGAACCCGGATGCCATCGGCTTCGCCGCGCTGGACAGCCGGGCTGCGATCCCGCTGCTGGAGCGCGCTCAGGAAGAGGGCATCCCGGTGATCGCCTTCGACTCCGGCGTTGACAGCGACATCCCGCTGACTACGGCGGCGACCGACAACGTGGCCGCGGCGGCACTGGCGGCGGATATGATGGCCGAGCTGATCGGCTTTGAGGGCGAAGTGGCTGTGATCGCCCATGACCAGACCAGCCGCACCGGCATCGACCGCGTGACCGGCTTCAAGGAGCGCATTGAGGAAGCCTATCCCGACATCGAGATCGTCGACATCCAGTACGGCGGCGGCGACCACCTGCGTTCGACCGACCTGGCGAAGGCGATTATCCTGGCGCACCCGAATCTGAAGGGCTTCTTCGGCGCGAACGAGGGTTCGGCGATCGGCGTGCTGAACGCGGTGGTCGAGCTGGGGATGGAAGGCGAGATCGTGGTGATCGGCTACGACTCGGGCCTGCAGCAGATGGAAGCGGTGCGCTCGGGTGTGATGGCGGGCGCGATCACGCAGAACCCGATCGGCATCGGCTACCGCACCGTCGAGGCGGCGGTGATGGCGCTGCGCGGTGAGGAGCTGCCCGAGCACATCGACACCGGCTTCTTCTACTACACGGCTGAGAACATCGACGACGAGGAAATCGCCGCGCTGCTGTACGAGTAAGCGTGCGCCTGACTCATCTTCACAGGCGCCCGGCGCCAGGCTCGGCCCGAGCACCTGGAGCTAAGTCACACCCCCTGCCGTCCGCGTGCTGCGGCGGTTCAGGGGGTGTGTCGTTTGAGGGGCGTCCGCCGGCGGGCCGGCGCGCCCCGTCTACGGGCCGGTGGAAGGGACTACTCGCCGCTCAGGCAGATCTCGTCGATCCACAGTTCCTGCCCGCCGACCGCGAAATCGCTGATCGGGCCGTCCAGCACCAGCACGCCGCGCTCGGGCGAGAGCGTGGCGACCGCGACCTGCACACCCCCGATCGTCGTCCCGTCGATGTCAGCAAAGTCGTCGAAGTTACGGAAGTCGCCGTTGATGCGGATGTTGAGGTTGCCGCCGTATTCGCCGAAGCGCATGGTCAGGCCGGCCGGCGTGCCGGGCAGCGCGAACGAGAGGTTGACGTTGTTGGTGTTCGCCTCGTTGCCGGAGCCGCCTGCCAGCCCGCCTGTGCCGATCACAGCTACGCCGCTGCTGGTCGAGGTGCCGTTGCTCCAGGTAAACGGTTCGACCGTGATCAGCACCCCCGCATCAGTGAACGTGTCGCCGACGTGATACTCTGTGCCAGACACCTGATCCTCGAACTCAATGCAGCAGACATGGACCGGCGGCTCGACCGCCAGGGACAGCGCATCCAGGCCCAGAAAGTCCGCTGCCGGCTGGAAGGCTTTGATCAGGTCCTCATTGGGGCGCACGACGCTGCCGCCGACGGCCAGCACGTCACCGTCGGTGAAGCTTGTCTCGCCCCGGTAGAGGATTTCGGTCGAGAAGCGCAGGGCCACGCGCTCCGGCTCGCGGGGGCCGGTCAGCGCATCCAGCCCGAAGTCCACACCGCGATCCACCAGCCCGGCGGGGATCGGTGGATCGAGCAGCACTTCCTGCCACAAAACCTGAATTCCGTCCCGCGCCGACAGCACGTCGCCATCCAGGATGGGCCGCCCGCGCTCGACCCGCCACCACGTCCCCTCAACCGAGAACCAGATGTCGATCTGAAGCTCGTGCAGGATATCTTGCAGGCGGCCGCCCAGCCACTCGTCGGGGGCCATGCTGCCGGCCGCATCCGCGAAGCGCCGGATGCTTTCGAGCGGGCCGACGATATGCACGCCGTCCAGTCCCAGATCGAGCGGAATCTCGAACCGGTACAGCAGCGCGGCGTTGGGGATCACCGCGCCGTTGGTGATCAGCAGATCGCCCGCCGTGAACGTCCCGTGCGGGCTGTCCAGCTCGGTCGAGAACGCGACCAGGCGCGCGTCCACATTCAGAATGTCGAGCGCGTCCAGGCCCAGATCGTCGCGCACGTCGAACCGCTGCAACAGATCGCGGTTGCGGGCGCAGACCTGCCCGTCTGGGCTGAGCACATCTCCGTCGGAGATATAGGGGTCGCCGTCATATGGCTCGCCCTCGCGCATCATGAAGTCTTCTTCGGTAGAAAAGCCAGCCTCGCGGCACAGCTCCAGAGGAAAATCACCCTGGGCAACGGCGCCCAGCCCCGGTGGGACGGCTCCAATCGCAGCCGCGGCCAGCAGACTGAACAGGCTCAGACGGACCAGTTTCGCCAGCATCATGTCGCTCCTTTGTGCGCTGATGGTTGGACGGTCTTACTTCAATCAATGCGTGGGGATGGACGCTTTTCACAGCAGGCGCGGCGCGCGGCAGCGGTGCCGGGGGCTGTGGTTGACTTGCCGCGAAGGGTCGGCATACAATGCGAGCAATCGCGGGCGTGCGAGCCGCCCGGCTCGCCGTGCGTGTCTGCGCCGCCCGCGCCTGTGCTCGATCCGCCGTGTGCCGGCGCGCACCGAATGGAGCTTGAAGCCGTGAAGAAACAGAATTTTGAGCTGAAGAACGATCAGATTCGCGCTGCTTTCGAAGACTTGAAGCGCAAGTCACCCGAGCGGCTGGCCCAACGCCTCAATCTCTCGTGGAGCAACTGGGGCTTTGGGATGGAGTCCCTGGCAGACTCGGCGGCGCGGCTAGAGCGGGCCGGGATCCGCTATATCGAGCTGCACGGCAACCACTACGGCCCGGATCTGGGCTACCGCGTCGAAGAAACGCTGCGGATCCTGGGCGATCATGGCGTCGCGGTTGCGGGCGTGTGCGGCATGTACTCGCCCGACAGCGAGCTGGCCAGCAACCGCGCCGTTCATCGCCAGGCCGCGCTCGACTACCTCAAGCGCGAAATCCCGTTTACCGCCGCCGTCGGGGGCAGCTACCTGCTCGTGATTCCGGGCGCGGTGGGCCGTCCCACCCCCTACGACGATACCGAGTTCGAGCGCAGCGTCGAGACGATTCGCCTGGTGGCCGACCTGTTCACCGAGCACGGCGTGCGCGGCGCGGTCGAGCCGATCCGCTCCGCCGAGGTCAGCCTGCTGCACACCGTCGCCGACGCCAAACGCTGGATCGAGGCGATCGACCACCCCGGCATCCAGCATATCAACGGCGATGTCTATCACATGCAGGTGGAAGAAGAGCATATCGGCATGGCGATTCTGGAAGCCGGCGAGCGGCTCGTCAATTTGCACATGGCCGACAGCAACCGGCGGGCGCTGGGGTTGGGGTCGATGGACCTCGACACGATCATCATGGCGCTGTACGTGATCGGTTTCAACCGTCCCGGCTGCTATGTGACGCCAGAGCCGCTTGGGCCGGGCGGCAATCCGTACCCGGCGATGTACGGCAAGCCGGACAAGGCGGCGCTGGACGAGATGGTGATGCAGACCGCGCGCTATTTCCGCGAGCGCGAAGAGGCGCTGCTGGCCTGAGTCCATGCGGCGCTGCACACCGGGCTGCGCGCGATCCCCATCGCGTTCTGGCAGCGCGTTTGCCTGCGGGCGCTTTCGGTGACGGTTGTTTTCACCGTATACTGAAGGCAAGGAGCGGGCATCAAGGCCGCGCAGGGGGAGAGGGAGGACCCGATGGCAACCGAATTTACCGTGCTGCTTGAGGATCGGCCGGGGACGCTGGCGAATCTCGCCGAGACGCTCGCCCGGAACGGCATCAACATCACCGCCGTCCACGCGACACCCTGCCCGGGCCAGGGGATCGTCCAGTTCATCACCAACAACAACGACGCAACCGTCGAAGCCCTGCGCGAGGCCGGGGTCAAATACACCGTGCGCGAGGTGCTGCTGGTCAACCTGGTCGACCAGCCGGGGTCGCTGGCGCGGCTGACGCGCGCCATGGGGGATGCCGGGATCAACATCAACGCGGTGTACATCACCATGCGCGGCCAGGTGGTGCTGGACACCGACGATCTGGCACGGGCGCAGCGGATCGCGCTGTCGTTGGGCCTCTGACGCCCGGCTGACGCGCCTGTTCAGCCAGCCATGATCTTGACCTGCACCTGCCGGCGGCGCGGGCCGTCGAACTCGTAGAACAGAATGCTCTGAGAGCCGCCCAGCGCAAGATCGCCGCGCGTGATCGCCAGGGTCACGCTGTGGCCGATCAGGGCGGCTTTAATATGTCCGGCGGCGTCGGCGGGGGTGTCGTACTGGTGCGCAAAATCAACCCGCTTGGGCACCAGCCGCTGCAGATCGCCGATGATGTCGGCAGCGGTGGCCGGATCCAGAGCGGAGTTCAGCGTGATGGCCGCTGTAGTGTGCGGGACGATCAGCACGCAGAGGCCTTCGTCTACGCCGGAGCCGCGCACGATCTCGCGGGCTTGCGCGGTGATATCCAGCAGCGCTTCCCCATCCGGCGTTGTCAGATCAATTGTCGCGAGCATGGGCTTGATTTTTGGGGTGCGCGCCGTTCAGCCCCGGACCCTCACCCCGGCGCGCCGACGGGCGGGTCTCGCCAAGTATACCGCCGCTTGGCTATGCCGTCTCGTGGCGGGAGCGCGTGCATTCTGGCGCCCGGTGAATACAAACCGCGGCGAGCCAGCCCGGCCCGCCGCGGGGAGACAGCCGGATGGAGCCGGTTCGCTCAGGCCGGCAGCGGCTTGCGCGCCGTGATGCGCGCGCTGAGGATGCGCCCGGCCTGAGCGGACTCGCCGGAAACCTCGGCGGCGGTTGCTTTGTCCACGGCTTTCACATCCACAAAGCCCGCCTCGCGCAGCAGTTGCAGATAGTCCTCGACGTCGATAGCCCCTGCCACGCACGCCGCCCAGTCGGTGAGGTCGATGCCCCTGTGCACCGGCAGTGTGCCCTCGGTGACGATATCGCTGACGGAGAGGCGCCCGCCTGGCTTGAGCACGCGGAAGGCCTCGCGGAAGACAGCGCGCTTGTCCGGCGAGAGGTTGATCACGCAGTTGGACAGGATGACGTCAATGCTTTCGTCGTCGACCGGCAGCGCCTCGATCTGCCCCTGCCGGAATTCCACGTTGGTCAGGCCCATGCGGTCCTTGCTGGCGTTAGCCCGCGCGATCATCTCCGGCGTCATGTCCACGCCGATCACGGTGCCCGCTTCGCCGACCTGGCGCGCAGCCAGAAAGCAATCGATCCCGCCGCCGCTGCCCAGGTCGAGGACGGTCTCGCCGGGGTTGAGGCTGGCGATGCTGACCGGGTCACCGCAGCCAAGCGACAGGCCGGTGACATCGACCGGCAGCTCGGCGATCAGCGCGGGGTCGTAGAGCAGGCTCTGATCCGAGCAGCAGCCGTCCGAACCGCAGCCGCAGGACGATGCGCTGGGGGCAGACGCGATGGCCGCGTAGTGCTGGCGGACGGCGTCGTGAATCGCCGCGCCGTCGTGTTCGGTAGTGTCCGCGCCGGCTTTGCGCCCCATCGCGGCGAAGATGGTTACGTCGGCGCGCTGGTCACCTTGTGTTGATGCTGAGCAGCAGTGATCGTTGGTGCCCACAACCCGCACCCGCTCGAACCCGGCTTCGGTCAGCCAGCGCTCAACCTCGGCCCGCTTGAAGCCCAGCCAGCGATCGTGCTGCTCGTCGCGCAGGAAGGTGTAGTTATGTTCGTCCAAATCGGTGATGACCACGCGGCCGCCGGGCTTGAGGATGCGCATCATCTCGGCGATCGCTGTGGGTGGGTTCTCGACGTGATGCAGCAGCATGTTGGCAAAGACGACATCGACCGACGCATCGTCGAGGGGCAGACGCTCGGCGTCCCCCTGGCGGTAGTCGATCGCGTCCTCGGCGGAAAAGCGCTGCCGCATAGCATCCAGCATCACCGCCGATTGATCGACCGCGATGACGCGCAAGCCACGCCGGATCAGCCCTTCGGTGAGGAAGCCTGTCCCTGCACCGATGTCGGCGGCTAGCTGGCCGGGCCGGACGTCGGCGAGCGCCAGGGCTTTGTCGCGGACCGCCTCGGAGAAGAATGACTGGCGCAACTCATCCCACCGCGAACCGATTTGATCGAAGTACACCTTACTTGCCATCTTGCCCCTCCTTATCTATCGATGAACGTCGATAGATTGACACAAAAAAAGAGACGAAGACTCACTCAGACCGGCGCGTTTCGATGTCGTCCGGCAGAATCACCTTGGGGGCCAGATCCGGTGCGAACGCGTGGATCAGTCTACCGCAGCAGGCGGTTAGCTGTTGCTGGTTCAGCGTGTAGAAGCGGTTGCGCCCTTCCTGACGGACCAGCACCAGATTCGCCTCCTCCAGCTTCTTCAGGTGATGGCTGACGGTCGGCTGGTTGATGCGGCCTCCCAGCCGCTCGACCACATCGTTCACACTCAGCCACACACAGCAGAGATGCTTCATGATCTCCTGGCGTGTGTCATCGGCGAGCGCCTTAGCAAACAGAACCGGATCGATGCTCATGTCTTTGATTGTATCGATAATTGTCAATATGTCAAGCAATTGGAAGACCGGACTGCGCGGGCCCGGCCCGCGCACGCGATTTTAGCGCTAGTTGAGCTGATTTCCAACGTAGAAGCACAGGTAATCGGGCGCGTGCGTGCGCCAGTAGCGCCAGTCGTGCCCGCCCGGCCACACGTGCGCCTGAAATTCCGGAATCGGCGTGGGTTGGGCGAGCAGCGCGCCAAAAAGGTCGTAGACGCCCGGCATCAAAAAGTCGCCCGCGCCGATGTCCACAAACAGCCGCATATCCGCCGGCCAGCCCTCGCGCCGGATGATCGCTGCCGGGGCGCGCTCCTCATAGCGGCTCCAGTCGGCGCCGTAGACGCCCAGCGGGGCACCCTGAGCCTGGTAGGCAAAGACTGCCGGGCTGTGCGCGCCGATGGCGCTGAAGCGATCCGGATAGGTCAGGCCCAGATAGAGCGCGCCATAGCCGCCCATGCTCAGCCCACCGATGAAGCGCCGCTCGCGCGTGGCGGCGGTGGGAAAAGCCGCGTCAACCGCGTCGACCAGCTCCTCGACGATGTACCTCTCGAAATCCCCCAGCGCGGTCTTCACGTAAAAGCTTTTCTCGCCATCTGGCATGAGGATAATCAGCGGCTCGATCTCCCCCGCCAGGATCAGCGCGTCGGCAGTTTCGTCCAGGCGGCCCAGAACCGTCCAATCGGTATGGTTGCCGCTCAGACCGTGGAGCATGACAAGCAGCGGCAGATCGTCCAGGTGGCACCAGTCCGGCGGCAGGTAGAGGTTGTACGCCTTGCTGCGTCCCAGCGCCGCGCTGTCGATCTGGCGGGTGATGACCGTGCCCGCGTCGGGCAGGCAGGGCGGCTCGCCCTGCGCGGAGACGTGCGGCGTTGCGGCGCCGGCCAGCAATGCCAGCGCCAGGATCAGGGCAAGACAGCGGTTGAGCATGACAGCACCTCGTTTCTCTATGCCTATGCTGCCGGTTATTCGCGAGGGTAGGGCCGCTCGCAGGCAGCCGGTCGAGGTGGACGCGAATGCCGGTAGGGGAACGCTCAGCAGTGGTTGCCGGCAGCGAACCTGGTGAGGTATGCGCCCTTTCCCATCATACACCCACCCGGCACAGACGGATCGCGCTGCCTACACCGCCGCGCTGGCGCCGCGCAGCCCGCTGAACAGATCATCCTCGACCGGCCCATTCACCGGCACCCGGCTGAAAACGCGGTAATAGCGCCCGGTGCGCCACAACTGCTCGCGGGCTTCGCCGGGCAGCGCCAGCAGCTTTTCGTACTCGCGGAGCTGTGAGCGATGACAGAAGACCGCCTGCCAGACCTGCTCCTGGTAGGCGCTGGTGTCGAGGTGGGTGGTGATCGCCCAGCGCGGCCAGGGGACGCTCCAGCGCGGCACCCCGTCGATTTCCATCACCAGCTCCCCGAACGCCTGGGTGTAGAGGTCGAAATCCGACTGCGTGGTGGCCAGATAATACAGCTTGGCGACGCTGTGGGGCTGCGGCACGCTGCCTGCCTGATACGCGGGATCGGCGGCGCAGTGCACCGCGGTCGTCGCCCACTGACAGATGGCGATGTGGTCGGGGTGGCCGTAGACGCCGAACGGGTCGAATGTGATGACGACCTGCGGGCGCACGGTGCGGATGCGGTCCACGAGCTGGCGGATCACAGTCTGGGCGGGGGCCTGCGCCAGCTCGCCGTCGATGTAGTCGAGCAGGGTGAACTGGCGGATGCCCAGCACCTGCGCGGCGGCGGCCAGCTCCTGCTCGCGGATCTGGCCGAGCGCGTGGAGTCCGGGGTTCTCCTCAGGCGGGCCGAACCAGCCGCGCTCCCCGCGCGTGGCTGTGACGAGATACGTCTCGACGCCCTCGCCGGCATAGCGGGCGAATGTCCCGCCCGTGCCCAGCGTTTCATCGTCCGGATGGGCCAGAATAGCCATCAGCCGCAATGAGTCTCCCATGTCGTCCATCCTCACTTTCGCCTTACGGTGGCGCGTCGCTCCCGGCGCGGAGCCGGGACGCGCTTCTCTACCAGGATACCCGACGCTGCCGCGCCCGTCTTCCGTCTTTGGACGGACATCCTCGCGCGGCGGACTGGTGCGCGGACACGATCTACTTGACACGCTTAATCGTTTAATCTATAGTGTAATTATCGCTACAATATCATTTGCCTGTTCTTACTGCCTATTCTCTTTGGGGGCTGCACAGCCCGCGCGACACTCCTATGGACACTGGCTATCTCATTCGCGAGCATCTGGCTTCCCCTGTGCAGGCGCAGCAGTTCGAAACGCTGTTCACCATCGGCAACGGCTACGTCGGCGTGCGCGGACTGTTGGAGGAAGACAGCGCGCATCCCACCTTCGATTCAACCCGCGTGCACGGGCTGTTCAACCTGGTCGAAGGCGATCTCAGCCCCGATCTGGCCCCGGCGCCTCACTGGCTCGGTCTGACGCTTGAGTTCGACGGCTACCGCTTCGGTTACGAGAACGGGCGCCTGTTGGGCCTCGAGCGCGAGCTGGACGTACGCTCTGCCACCCTGACCCGGCGGGTGCTGTGGCAGTCGCCGGCGGGCGATGTGGTGCGGCTGACTTTCGAGCGCTTCGCCAGCGCCGCCGACGAGCACCTGCTGGCGCTGCGCGTGTCGGGCCGGGTGCTGCACGGCGCGCCGCGCCTGCGGGTGTGCGGCGGGATCGAGACTCGCGTCTCGTTGCCGTCCGGCTACAACCACTGGCAGCCGTGGACGACGGGCAGCATCGGGCCGGACTCGGTCTGGGCGCGCAGCCAGACCACACAAAGCGGCTACGCGCTGGCGATGGCGGCGGCGCTCGCAACCGATCTGGACGTGACGTCTTCCCTGCTGGCAGATGGCGCGCATCCGCAGGTCGAGTTCAGCGCGGCGCTGGACGAAGGCCAGGCGTTTACGATCACCAAGCTGGTCACGCTGTTCACCAGCCGCGACAGTGCCGATCCGCTGGCCGACGCGCAGGCGGCGCTGAGCCGGGCGCGCCAGGCCGGCTACGCGGCGCTCTACGCGGCCCACTGCAAGCACTGGGGGCGGCTGTGGGCGGACTCTGATGTTGCGCTTGAGGGCGATCCGTTTTTGCAGCAGGCGCTTCGCTTCTGCATCTACCACGTGCTGATTGCCGCGCCGCAGCGCGACGATCAGGTCAGCATCGGCGCCAAGACGCTCAGCGGTGCCGGCTACCGGGGGCATGTGTTCTGGGATACGGAGCTGTTCATGGTGCCGCTGCTGACGCTCACCCAGCCGCAGCTTGCCCGCAACCTGCTGATGTACCGCTATCACCGGCTGCCCGGCGCGCGCGCCAAAGCCCAGGCCAACGGCTACGAAGGCGCCATGTTCCCCTGGGAGAGCGCGGACACCGGCGAAGAAGTCACGCCGCAGTGGACGCTGCCCGACGCCAGCGGCAAACGGATCCGGATCTGGACCGGCGAGCTGGAACAGCACGTCACCAGCGACATCGCCTATGCCATCGCCCAATACTGGCAGTGGACCGGCGACGATGCCTTCATGCGGGACTACGGCGCGGAGATCGTGTTGGACGGAGCGCGCTTCTGGGCGTCGCGCGTGGAGTGGAATGCCGACCAGGGGCGCTACGAGATCCGCAACGTGATCGGCCCCGACGAATATCACGAGGATGTTGATAACAGCGTCTTCACCAATGCCATGGCGCGCTGGCATCTCCAGACGGCGCGGCAGGTCTGGGCCTGGCTGAACGAGCGACATCCGGAGCAGGCTGCCGCGCTGGGGCGCAAGCTGTCCATCGACCAGGCGGCGCTCGACCGCTGGCAAGACGTCATCGACCGGATCTATATCCCGTTTGATGCCGAACGCCGGATTCACATCCAATACGACAGCTTTTTCGACCTCAAGCCGGTCGATGTGCTGGCCTATCAGCCGCGCGTCGCCAGCCTTCAGAGTGTCTTCGGCTACGAAGCAACGCGCCATCTGCGAATTATCAAACAGGCGGATGTGGTGATGTTGATGGCGCTGCTCGGCGCGCAGGTGGGTGATCGGGACGTGCGCCTGAACAACTGGGAGACGTACTACCCGCTGTGCGATCATGGATCGTCGCTCAGCCCGGCGGTGCATGCCTGGGTAGCGGCCCGCCTGGGCAAGCTCGACCTGGCACGCGAGCTGTTTGAGCACGCCGCTGAGATCGACCTGCGCGACAACAAAGGCAACAGCCGCGACGGTATTCATGGCGCGGCCTGTGGCGGGCTGTGGCAGGCGCTGGCGTTTGGTTTCGCCGGGCTACATCTGACCGCCGACGGCCCCGCCGTTGATCCGCACTTGCCCGCAGGATGGAACCGTCTTCAGTTCCCCGTTCGCTATCGTGGCGAGCGGTACACCGTTACCGTCGAAGGAGGTGAGGCTCGAATCGAACGCTCTCAACCCTGATAGCTTGTCCAAATCGCTATCTCTATGAGTGGATTAGGAGAGGAAAATGCGTAAGGTACACTTCTTGACACTGGCGGCGTTGCTCGCCCTGGTGGTTTCAGGCGCGGGCGCGGCTTTCGCACGGCAGACCACTTCGCTGGTTCTGATGGGATGGTCGTCCTCGCCCGAGGAGAACAACGCCCTGAACCGGCAGGTGGAAGCCTTTATGGAAGCCTATCCGGATATCGAGGTTGAGGTCAACCTGGTGCCGGACTATGACACGACGATCCAGGCTGCCTTCGCCAGCGGTGACCCGCCCGATGTCTTCTATGTCGACAGCTCCAAGCTGCCGGACTGGGCTGAGGCGGGCGTGCTGGATGTTGGCACGGAGAAGATCGAGGACCCCGATGGGTTCTATCAGTCGCTGGTCGAGGTCTTCACCTACAACGGCGAGTTCTACTGCCCGCCGAAGGACTTCTCGACCATGACGCTCCAGTACAACAAGGATATGTTCGACGCCGCCGGGCTGGACTATCCGACCGCGGACTGGACCTGGGACGATCTGCGCGCGGCGGCCGAAGCGCTGACCGGCACGAACGACCAGGGGCAGACTGTGCTGGGCCTGGTGACCCCGCCGAACTTCGAGCGCTGGCTGCCATTCCTGTATCAGGCTGGCGGCTCGGTCCTCAACGAGGACTGGACCGAGGTAACCCTCGACAGCGACGAGGCGCGCGAGGCGCTGGAATTCTATGTCGGCCTGGTGCGCGATGGTTTCGCCGGCCCGCCGTCGGCAGTGGACGCTGGCTGGGGCGGTGAGGCGTTCGGCGAGGGCCGCGTCGCGATGGCGATGGAAGGCAACTGGGTGATCACCTTCCTGCTCAACGGCTATCCGGATCTCAACTGGGGTGTCACTGAGCTGCCCGCGCATCCGAGCGGCGGCGAGGCGACCATGGCCTTCACCGTCTGCTACGGTGTGGCGGCGGATAGCGATAACCAGGACGCTGCCTGGACGCTGGCGAACTATCTGACCAGCGAGGAAGGCGCGCGTATGGTGGCCGAAGAGGGCTTCGGCGTCATGCCGCCGCGTGTGGCGCTGGCCGATGCCTGGCTGGCCGCACGGGGTGAGGAGTTCAAGCCCTTCATCGATGTGGCCGAGGTGGCGCACAAGTGGCAGTTCCCGGTCGGCTTCGGGGATGTCATCGACACATTCAACGCCGGCCTGCAGCTCGCTTTTGAGGGCCAGGCTCTGCCGGAAGACGTGATCTTCGAGACGGCGGCGGCGGCGGAAGAGGTTCTCAGCCGCTAGCCGGGTCGTCAGTGTGGCGCGCGCTCCCCACGTTGTTGGGGAGCGCCGCTCTTCTGGTGAGTGCCACGAAAGGATGGTGCCCGATGGCTACCGCAGCGCCTGCCGTGCGGCGGCAAGTCACAACCATGTCAGCCAAGCGCCGGCAAGAGGCGCTGGCCGGCCTGAGCTTTATGGTTCCGGCGCTGATTATCTTTCTCATCTTCTTGATCATCCCGATCGGCGCGGCGGTCTATATTAGTTTTACCGACTGGAACGGAATCTCCCCTGTGTTCGAAGAAGGGGCCTACAACTACATCGGCACGGCCAACTATAGCGATCTGCTGCGCGGCTATCACGTGGACGGCGATCGGGTCGTGGCGGCGTCCATTCGCCAGCGGGACTTCTTTATCGCGCTCAAAAACACCTTTTACTACGTCATCGGCGTGGTCCCCGTTCAGACGACCCTGGCGTTGTTGCTGGCCGTGATCGTGAACCAGCGCTGGCTGAAAGCCAAAGGCTTCTTCCGGACGGCGTTCTACTTCCCGTCGATCACGTCGTCGGTCGTTATCTCGCTGATCTTCATGTTCATGTTCACCCGCGGCGGGCTGGTTAACCAGGCGCTGGCGAGCGTCGTGCCCGGTTATGGCAGCGGGAACTACGTCAACTGGCTGGATGACCCGCGCGGCGTGCTGCATCTGATCTTCGGGCAGTTCGGGCTGACACGCGAATCGGCTGGCGCGTGGGCCGGTCAGCGCGTCCTGGGTCTGACCGGTTGGGAGTGGATCAGCGGGCCAAGCGTGACGCTGCTGACGATCATGATGCTCAATATCTGGACCACGATCGGGACGATGATGGTCATCTTCCTCGCCGCGCTGCAGGACATTCCGGGACATGTCTACGAAGCCGCCGAGATTGACGGCGCGAACGCCTTCCAGATCTTTCGCCGGATCACCGTTCCGCTGCTGCGCCCGACGATCTTCTTTGTGGTCACGCTGGGGCTGATCGGCACTTTCCAGGTGTTCGATCAGGTATACGTTATTTCCAGCGGCGGCCCGGCCAAGACAACCCTGACGGTCGCCTACATGGTTTATCAGAACGGCTTCGACCGCTCGGCGATGGGGTTGGCCTCGGCGACCGCGATCGTGCTGTTTGTGATTATCTTCGTCTTCACTATCTTGCAGCGGGTGGTCGTGCGCGAGCGCGCGGCGGTCTAGCGCGGACGGAGGAACGTCATGGCTACGGCAATTCAATCACAGGGAGTCGTCACCGCAGCGCGGCGCCGGTCGGTGGGGCGGTTGGCCCTGGCGACACTCGGCTGGACGGTGCTGATCGCCTTTGCTCTGATCGAGATTCTGCCCTTTGCCTTCACGGTGGCGAACTCGTTCAAGTGCTTGCCGGCGGTCCAGAGCTATCCGCGCGCCCTCATCCCCGTGCCGCCCTTTGGGGTGTCGTGTGTCAGCGAGGAGGGGGCGCCGCTGCCAGCCCGCGCGGTGTCGACGCCGACCACCTTCAACCCGACTTTGCAAGGCTACGAAGAGATCTTCGACGCCAAGCTGCCGCGTTGGTTCGCCAACACGACCTTTTTCGCAGTGGTGATCACGGTGCTGCGCCTGGTGTTTGACTCGATGGCGGGCTATGCGCTGGCGCGGATACGTTTCCCCGGCAACCGCCTGCTGTTCTATAGCATTCTGGGCACCATGATGGTTCCGCCAGTGGTGCTGCTCATCCCGCGTTTCATCATCCTGAAACACCTCGCCATGCTGAACACCTATCAGGGGCTGATCGTCCCGCTGGCGGTCGATGCGTTTGGCATCTTCTTGATGAAGCAGTTCTTCGAGTCGGTGCCGGGCGAGATCGAAGAGGCCGCCATGGTGGACGGCGCCAGCCGCTTCACGATGTTCCTGCGCGTCGTCCTGCCGATGGCGACCCCCGCCCTGACGGCCCTGGCGATTTTCAGCTTTCAGGGGACCTGGAACGACTTTCTGATGCCGTTGATCATCCTGTCGGGCAAGAGCGACCTGTGGACTTTGCCGCTGGGCCTGAGTTTCCTGCGCGGCGCGTACGGCGAGACGTTGCGCTGGCACGCGTTTCTGGCCGGCTCGGTGCTGACGACGCTGCCCCTGGCCTTGATTTTCTTTTACTTCCAGCGTTATTTTGTGGAGGGAATCAGCTACAGCGGGCTGAAAGGATAGCCGCGCAAGGCGATGATCGATGGGCTGCGCGTGACATGGCGCGGGTTGGAGAACCTGCGCTACAACGGCTACGCTTACATCTGGACCAACCTGGCGTTTGTCGTGCTGTGTCTGCCGGTGATCACCGCGCCCGCTGCCTGGAGCGCGCTGTGCCGCGTGGGGTATCTCGCGCATACCGATCCATCCGAAGCAGACCTGAGCGCGTTCTGGCAGGCGTTCCGCCACAATCTGTGGCGGGCGCTGCCCTGGGGGGTCGGCAACGCGCTGTTCGGGTTCGTGAACGTGAGCAATCTGATCGCCTATGCACGTGTGGACAGCCTGTGGGTTACCGGGCTGATGGCGGTCTGGTTTGTAGCGGGGATCGTCTGGCTGGGCGTGCTGCTGTTCACCTGGCCGATGTACTACACGATGGCAGCGCCGAGTGTATGGGGTGCGACACGCAACGCGGTGGTGATGGTGTTGCGCAATCCGCTGATGATGCTCACGCTGCTGGCGGTATTGGCGGTGCTGGCCGTGATCAGCACGCTGCTGATCGCTGCCTGGCTGCTGCTCACCTGGAGCGCATTCGCGGCGATAAGCAGCGCGGCGGTGCGCGATCGGGTGGAAGCCTATACCGGGCGCCACGCCGCTTCATGACCCGGGCCGCGCTCTTGACAGGCGGTCCTGCTCCCGGTATGGTCTACACTTTGATCGCGCGCTGGTCGCTCTCTCGCCGGCATTTCCGCCGGGATTAACGAGACCGCACCGCGTGTCTGTCGCACATGTCCGCCGTGCAGTGAGCTCAAGGTAGGTTTGGCGTTCGGATGGCCACGATCAAGGATGTCGCGCGCGAGGCGGGGGTGACGTCGGCGACCGTCTCGTATGTGCTGAACAACTCCGGCCGGGTGAGCGAGGCCACCCGCCAGCGTGTCCTCGACGTCGCGCGCCGCCTCAACTATCGCCCCAGCATCACGGCGCAGAACCTGCGCAGCGGCGAGAGCCGGATCATTGGCTACGCCTGGCATGTGGAGCGGCCCGGCGAATGGACGCCCATCATGCAGCAGTTCCTCTACAATATGTCCAAATCCGCGGAGGAAGCCGGCTACCACGTGCTGACGTTCATCGCCGATCCCGCCGATCCCGCTGCCGCCTATGTGACACTGGCCGAGATGCAGCGCGTAGACGGCTTCGTGCTGGCGAACACAGTGGTGGACGATCCGCGCATCCGGCAGTTGCTGGACCTGGGCATCCCGTTTGTGTCGTTTGGCCGCGCTAACGACGCCTGGGATTTCTCGTACGTGGACGTCGATGGCGCCGATGGGATGCGGCAGGTCGTCCGGCACCTGGCGGAGCAGGGGCACGAGCGGATCGCGTTTGTGCGCTGGCCGCCGCTGTCGCTGGCGGGCAACCACCGCTATCAGGGCTATTGCGACGCGATGGCCGAACTGGGGCTGCCGATCGACGAGCGCTGGCTGATCGAAGCCGAGAACACACCGGCGGACGGTCGGATCGCCGCGCAAAAGCTGATGGCGCAGCCGCCGGACGCACGCCCGACGGCGATTGCCTGTGTCAGCGATGTGGTCGCGATCGGCGTGATGCACGCGCTGCGCGAGATGGGGCTGGCGATCGGGCGCGAGGTGGCGGTGACCGGCTTTGACAACATCCCCGCCGCCGAACATTTTACCCCGGCCCTGACCTCGGTGCACCAGCCGCTCGACACCATCGGGCACCAGTTAATGACGATGCTGCTCGATATTCTTCAGGGTACGGCGGCAGAAACCCGCCAGGTATTGATCAGGCCGCACCTGGTCGTCCGCGCCAGCAGCGTCCGCGTGCCGGGCGAAGACGGCCACTGGCCGGGGTGACGCCGGGCGTCACGTTGGATGGGCGGCAGCATGCGCGCGCTGGCGGGAATCGGACTGCTTTCGGCTGTGGCGCTGCTGTTTCAAGTCTCGCTGACCCGCGTTTTCTCGGTTGCCCAGTTCTATCACTTTGCTTTTCTGGTCGTCAGCCTGGCGCTGCTGGGCTTTGGAGCCAGCGGAACGCTGCTGGCGATCTGGCCCGGTCTGCGCGGGCGTGGCTGGCGCCCGCTCTTCACGCTGGCGCTGGGGCCGGCGGTTGTGCTGGCCTACACTGTGCTCAATGTCTGGCCGTTTGATTCCTACACCATCGCCTGGGACCGGACGCAGGTGTGGCGTCTGCTGGGCAATCTGCTGGTGCTGGCGGTCCCGTTCACGCTGGCTGGCGCGGTGCTGGGGTCGGCGTTGGGAGACCCGGCATACACCGCCGGGCGGGTGTACGGCGTGAATCTGATCGGCTCGGCGTTGGGAGCCGGTGCGGCGCCGCTGCTGCTGGCCTGGTTGGGCGACGTGCGCAGCATCCTGGCGTGCGCGGTGCTGGCCGGGGGCGCGGCGATCCTGCTGGCGGATGGCGCGCGCCGTCCGCGCCTGATCGCGGCCCTGGGCAGCGCGGTGATCGCCGCCGGAGCAGCGGGCGCGCTGGCCCCGCCCGATTTCCTCACGGTGCGCCCGTCGCCCTACAAGACGCTGAGCCATTTCCAGCGCACGCCGGACGCCACCCTGGCCGGGCCGCGCTACAACGCCACCTCGCGCCTCGACCTGGTGCGCAGCCCGACGATCCACTCCGCGCCCGGCCTGAGCATGACCTATCTGGGGGAGCTTCCGCCGCAGGTGGGCCTGCTGATCGACGGCGACAATCTGATCGCGGTCCCGCAGGGTGAGGCGGTTACGCCGGCCTTTGCGCAGGCGCTGCCGGCGGCGCTGGCGTTTGCGCAGACCTCCGCGCCCGACGTGTTGATTCTGGGCGGCGGGATGGACGCCGCGATCGCGCTGGCGCTCGGCGCGCGGTCCGTGACCGTGGTGGAGCCGAACAGCCTGATCGCGGATGTGTTGCAGGGCGAGCTGCGCGACTGGGCCGGGCTGGCGGATCCGCGCGTGACGCTGATTCACGCTGAGTTGCGCGCCTATGCGCGCCAGGCCGGGCGTCGCTTCGACGTGGTGCAGCTTGCGCTCAACGACACGTACCGCCCGGTGACGTCCGGCGCGTTTACGCTCACCGAAGATTACCGCCACACGGTCGAAGGCTTCGCGGACTATCTCGATCTGCTTACGCCGGACGGGGTGCTGATCGTCACGCGCTGGTTGCAAAACCCGCCCAGCGAAGACCTGCGCACGCTGGCGCTGATCGTCGAGGCGCTGGAGCGGCGCGGCGGCGATCCGGCGCGGCAAATCGTGGCTTTCCGCTCGTTCCAGACGATGACCTTCCTGGTCAGGGCGCGTCCCTTCAGCGCGGACGAACTGGCGCAACTGGTCGCGGCGGCGGGCGAGCGGGCCTACGACATGGTGCTGCCGCCCGATGTCCCGGCGGAGTCGGTCAACCGCTTTGCGCGGCTGGAAACGCCGATCTATCACGAGACTTATGTTGACCTGCTGCGCGCGAGCGACCGGGACGCCTTCTACCGCGCCTATGTCTTCGACGTGCGCCCGCCAACCGACAATCGCCCCTTCTTCTTCCACTTCTTCAAATGGCGCCAAACACCCACCATCCTGGAAAGCCTGGGGCGGACGTGGCAGCCGTTCGGTGGCAGCGGCTATTTTGTGCTGGTGGCGCTGCTGGCCTTTGCGCTGCTGGCGGCGCTGGTGTTCATCCTGCTGCCGGTCGGGCTGCGCCGCCGCTTCCGGCGCGCCCTGGCCCAGGCGCAGCCCCGGCACGCCCTGCGGATCGCGGTCTACTTCGGAAGCCTGGGGCTGGCCTACCTGTTGATCGAGGTATCTGCCATGCAGCAGGCGGTCCTGCTGCTCGGACAGCCGACGCTGGCGATCACGACCGTGCTGGCGACGGTGTTGCTGTTCTCGGGGGTGGGCAGCCTGCTCTCGGCGCGGCTACCGTGGCGCGGCGCGCTGGGGGTGCTGGTGATCCTGCTGTTCATCTGGCCGCGCCTGTTCCCGGCGCTCTCGAGCCTGGCACTGCCGCTGCCGCTCGGCGCGCGGCTGGTGCTGTGCGTGCTGGCGCTGGCGCCGCTCGGCCTGCTGATGGGCGTGCCTTTTGCGCGGGGGCTGGACGCCATCCGCCCCCTGCCGGATCTGGTCCCCTGGGCGTGGGCGATCAACGGCAGCGCGTCCGTAATCAGCGCGGTGGCCGCCGCCCTCCTGGCGCTGTCTTTCGGGTTCGCGTGGGTGCTGTGGGCCGGCGGCGCGCTGTACGCGCTGGCGTGGCTCAGTCGCCCGATTCGCGCGTGAAGGGCACGAAGCGAACATCCAGCACGCGCTGCATATCGATCGCGTCCCCGTTGCGCTCGACGAGCCACAAACTTTGATAGCCCCCGACCGGCCCAATCGGGATCACCATCCGCCCACCGTCCGGGCTGAGCTGTGCCACCAGCGGCGCGGGTAGATGATCGGGCGCGGCGGTCACGATGATCGCGTCGAAGGGGGCATGCTCCCACCAGCCATAGTACCCGTCGGCGCGCAACGTGTGCACGTCGGTGTAGCCCAGCTCGTCCAGGATCCGGCGCGCAGTCCCGGCCAGTTCCGGGATGATCTCGATGGTGTATACCTGGTCGGTGAGTTCGGCGAGGATAGCCGCCTGATAACCGGAGCCGGTCCCGATCTCCAGCACGCGCTCGCCGGGGGCCAGATCGAGCATCTCGGTCATCATCCCGACCAGCGACGGCTGCGAGATCGTCTGGCCGTGGCCGATAGGGAGCGGGTAATCGTTGTACGCCTGATCCAGGTAGCGCGTGGGCACGAAAGCGTGGCGCGGGACCGCCGACATCGCAGCCAGTACCCGCGCGTCTGAGACGGCACTGCTCACCGGCCCGGCGATCAACTGCTGGCGTCGTGCGCGCTGGGTGGGGCTGTCTTCAAGTTCGCGATCCAGCGAGGCCGGCGTGGGGGCGAGCTCGGTCGGGCGGAAGGTCGGCGTGGGCGTAGGATCGGACGCGATGGGGGTGGATAGGTCAGATGTGGTCGCGGGCGTCGACGAGGGTTCGAAAGGAAGCGTGTCGATGGCGGGCGTGTCCTGGTCACAGCCCGCTACCAGTAGCGCCGCACACATTAAAATCGCGATTCGGGGGCGCATGGTCGTCTCCTAATGCTCTTTCCGGGCGAATTATCCTGAGCCGGTCGAGCGCAGGGGCCAGCGGCCAGCGCAAAAGCGTTGTAGGGCGCGGGGCACACCGGCGTGCGCCCCGCGCCAGCTTGGGTTCAGGCGACGTGGGTTGAACCTATGGGCAGCCGCCTTTCTGCAGCACGTACTCCACCACGCGCACGTTGTCGTCCTCGTTCGATTCGGGGATGTTGTTGCCTGGGTCGATGGTGAGTGTGATGCGGTGTACCTCATTGTACCAGGTGGTGACCGTCAGCGGCATGTTAACCCGGAAGGTCTGGCCCGGCATCAGCATCGGGAAGCCGCCCAGCGTCGTCGCCTGGACCGTGCCGTCGGCGGCGCGCGTGTCGGTCAGCAGCACTGTCCCCGGCGCGAGGGTCTGTTGCGTGCCCAGGTTGGCCACATCCAGGCCCACGACGAACGTCTCCCCGCACGTTGGCGATGGCGGGTCGAAGACGACGACGCCCGCTACCAGATTCGCGCCACTCGGCGGGGTGGGTGTGGGCAGCGGCGTCGGCGTCGCCGGGAGCGGCGGCGGCGGGACGAGCGGCAGCAGGCTCAGGTTGCCGGCCACGTCGATAACGCTCGGCGCCATCCACCCGATCCGCCCATCCGGCAGGCGTACCATGTACCAGCCGGTGCCCCGGTTGCTGATCCCCAGCAGCAGAACTGGCGTGCCCTGAGGCAGCGACGTGATGATCGAGAACTGCGTGCTGTCGCCCGTGCGGACGTTGGCGCCGGCGGTCCGCACCGTCGCCCGCGGTGTGGGATCGAAGGTCGGTTGTGGCGTGGCGGTCGGCGTCGGCGGCAGCGGCGTGGGCGTCGGTGTTGGCGTCAGATCGATGTCCACGAACGGCGGCGGGAAATTCTCGACCCGCAGCGGGCTGACGAGGTGCGTGACGGGTTGGCCGCCCCGCACATAAACCGACAGGCGCATCTCGTACAGCCCGTCATCGACCGCGGTAGTGTCCCACGTCCCCAGGATTCCGTCGCGCACGGCCCGCGTCGACGGGAGCACAACCGGCAGAAAATCCGGGCTGGCGGGCGTCAGATCGTCGTTGAGCGGCCGGACACTGATAAAGTAATTGCGCAGGTTGGGCAGGTTGGCAGTCCCGCGAATGTTGACGGTGCCGCGCAGCACATACACCGGCGGCGGCCAGCTAATGTGGGCGTCCGGATTGACCTCGGGACCTACCTGCGCGCGCGCCGGGCCTGGCGCCCACACCGCCCCGATCACCGTCAGCACCAGCACGAACACGTGCACCCATGAACGCTTCATGCGTTGTTCCTTTCTCCGGTGATATCTTGCCCCAAGCGCAGTCATACAAAGCCGGTGCCTGGTCGAGCGCCGGCTCTACCATCCCTCTATCATCATTATAACCTGCCGTGCCCTCAAATGTTGCCGGCATCCGGCTCCGGCGGCCGAACGGGCGCTTCCTGCGCCCGCTAAGCGCGGTAGTGCTGCAGCTCGTCTTCGAGCTGTTCCAGTTCCTCACCGCCGGACATCATGCGGATCATTTCCTCGCGCGGCAGCTCGTCTTTGGTGAAGGTTCCCAGCGTGCGGCCGCGCTTGAGAATGGTGAACCGGTCGCCGATGGGATAGGCGTGATGCGGATTGTGCGTGATCAGGATCACCGCGATCCCACGGGCGCGCGCCTGGGCGATGAAGCGCAGCACGGTCGCGGCCTGCTTGACGCCCAGCGCCGAGGTCGGCTCGTCCAGGATCAAGACCTGCGCGCCGAAATAGACGGCGCGGGCGATGGCGACCGACTGACGCTCGCCCCCGGAGAGCGTGCCGACCGGCTGCTCCGGATCGCGGATGTCGATCCCTATCTTGGCCAGTTCTGCGCGCACAATCGCGTTGGCGCGGCGGATGTCGAAGCGGCGGAAGGGGCCGCGTCCGATGGTCGGCTCTGATCCGAGGAAGAAATTGCGCGTGATGCTCATCAGCGGGATCATCGCCAGATCCTGGTAGACCGTCGCAATCCCGTGATCCAGCGCCTCGCGCGGGGAGTTGAAGCGGACGGGCCTGCCCTGCACCAGATATTCGCCCTCGTCGGGCTGGTGCACGCCGGAGAGAATCTTGATCAGGGTAGATTTCCCCGCGCCGTTGTCGCCCAGCAGGCACATCACCTCGCCCGGCAACAGCGTCATCGACACGTCCTTGAGTGCGATCACCGTGCCGAAGTATTTGCTGATTCGTCGCACTTCCAGGATCGGTGTGGTGGCCGTTGGGGATGTGGGAACAGACAGAGCAGTCTCGGCAGTCATGGCTATTTCGCTTCCGAAGCCCGCTTGCGAATAAAGTTGTTGACCAGCACCGCCACAATCAGCATGGCACCCAGGAAGACCTTGAACCAGTCCGAGTCGATCCCGGTGTAGATGATGCCCTGCTGAACCATACCGACCGTCAGCGCGCCGAACACCGCGCCGATTGCCGAGCCATAGCCGCCGGTCAGCAGTGTCCCGCCGATCACGACCGCGATGATAGCGTAGAACTCGCGCTGCTCGCCGCGCAGGGTGTCTGCCCCGCCAGCCGAAAGCACCTGGATGGTGGCCACCAACCACGCCGACGCTGCGGTCGCCATGAACAGGATGACCTTCATCCGGTTTACCGGCACGCCGACGTTGCGCGCGGCATTCGCATCGCCCCCGATGCCGAAAATCCAGTTGCCGGGGCGCGTGCGCAGCAGGATGTAGGTCGCGATGGCGGCGATCAGCAGCCACCAGAAAATCGAGATCGAAAACTCTGCCGACAGCCCGCGTTGCGAGGCCGGGTCCGGAATACTGAGG
This sequence comes from Thermoflexus sp., assembly GCA_020724465.1. Taxonomy (GTDB): domain Bacteria; phylum Chloroflexota; class Anaerolineae; order Aggregatilineales; family Aggregatilineaceae; genus DYGX01. Next base: position 50,748 of record DYGX01000007.1, on the reverse strand, counting down.
GTGCTGGCAAAAACGGACGCTGCCGAGTCGTAGCCGAGCGTGCCTTTCACCCCGCCGACCTGCGTCCGCCCGGTGATGAGGCGCGTCAGGCCGATGGTGGCGCCCCGGATGATAAACAGGCTGCCGAGTGTGATGATGAACGAGGGCAGGCGGGTGCGCACGACCAGAATGCCGTTGAGCGCCCCGACGAGCAACGAGAAAGCCAGTGAGACGCCGATCGCGGCCCAGATGTGCCAACCGTATTCTACGCTGAGAATGGCAATCGCCATCCCTGCTGCGCCGATGATCGAGCCGACCGACAAATCAAACTCGCCGCCGATCATCAGCAGCGCCACCGCGACCGCCAGGATGCCTAGCTGCGAGGCGACTTCCAGGTAGTTGGCCGTGCCGCGCAGGCTCAGAAAGCCACGATCGCCCGCGACCAGCGCAAACAAGATCCAGACCAGAAGCGCACCGCCAACCGCGCCCAACTCCGGACGCCGCAGCAGCTTGCCGATCAGGTTTTCTCGCAGCATGCGCTCGTCGCGCGGCGCCTCGGTTTGTATCCGGGTAACCATGACAACCTTCCGTCTTGAGTCGAGCCAGCAGGTCAGGCGAACCGGTTTTCTGCCAGCCGGTCAGGAGAGGGCGAGGGGCCTCGCCGCCCGCCCTCTCCACTGCGATTATTTAGCGCGTGCCACGAGCGGCAAATTCGATCACCTGCGCGGCAGTTTCCTGCGTCACGAAGCCGGGCCCCGTCGGAACCAGGATGCTGCCGGGTGTGTTGAGGTTCTCCAGATAGAGCGTCAGATAGACGATCGGCAGATAGCCCTGGAGATACTGTTGCTGATCGATGGCGAACAGCATATTCCCGTCGCGGATCGCTTCCAGCACTTCCGGCGACAGGTCAAAGGTCGCCAGCAGCACTTCGCCGAGCAGCCCTTCGGACTCCAGCGCCTGGAGCGCCGGCAGCGCGCTGCCGGGGCCGAGCGTCAGCAGAGCGTCGTAAGTCTCATCCGCGGTCAGCGCCGCCGAGATGCGGTTGGCGCTCCCGGTCGGATCGGCCAGGTCCACGGCCAGGACATCCACCGTTCCCCCTGCCTCGGCCATCGCGTCGGCGAAGCCCTGGCAGCGCAGGTCCAGCCCCACGTTGCCGACCTCATGGTTGACGCAGTACGCCTTGGTTGCGCCGGCTGCGGCCAGCCGCTGCCCGCCGCCATAGCCCGCTTCGTACTCGGTCTGCCCGATGTGCGCCAGCACGCCCAGTTCTTCGGCCACGTCGCTGCCGGAGTTAATCGAGATCACGGGAATCCCCGCCTCGATGGCAGCCCGGATCGAGGGGCCGAGCGCGTCGTAGTCGGGGATGGAGACGACCAGCCCATCGGGATCGGTCGCGACGACAGCGTCGATCAACTGTGCCATGGCGACCATGTCGAACGTGCTGGGCGCCTGATACTCGACGGTCACGCGCAGATCGACCGCCGCCTGATCCACGCCGTTCTTGACGACCGACCAGAACGGGTCCGCCGCCTGCCCGTGCGTCACCACGACGATCCGGTACGGGCGCGGCTCGCCCTGCGCCGCTGCGGTCCCGACCGCGGCGACGGACAGCAAAACGACCAGTAAAAGGGCAATAAAGCGTTTCATCTGTCAAATCTCCTCTGCTCTCCGTTTTCGACGAATTATGCCGTGAAACTTGGTGCGGTCACCAGGGTTTGCGGGCTGCGTCACCCCCTTTCTGGCTGCTAAACGCCGTTTGCCTGCCGGTTAGTGGATCTCGCCGACCTCGACGACGCGCCCTTCCTGCTGCGAAAGCGTGGCGGCCAGGCAGGCTTGCAGCGCGGCGCGCGCGTCCGCAGGCGCGATGGCGGGCGGCCGGTCGTGTAACAGGCAGTCCACGAAATGCTCGATCTGCGCGGTGTAGGCCGGGCCGAAGCGCTGGGGGAAGTGCGGGATGACGTCATGCGTCACGCCCTCGCGCGTCAGCACAGTGATCGGAGTTTCGCGCAGATAGCCGATCTCGATCGTCCCTTTGGAGCCGATCACCTCGCAGCGGATGTCGTAGCCGTAGGCCGCGGTGCGGCTGACCTCGATGTTGCCCAGGCCTCCACGTCGGAAGCGAACGGTGATCAGCGCGGTGTCCACGTCACCCACGCCGAGCAGTTCCGGGTAGACCAGCGCGGCGGATTCGGCGTACACGCGCCAGATGTCGTCGCCCATCAACCAGCGAACGCAGTCAAAATCGTGGATCGCCATATCCACGATCAGGCCGCCGCTCACCGCCGGGTTGGCGAACTCCAGGCTGGTGCGGTGCGGGTCCCGCCCGACAGAGCGGATCGTGACCGGGTCGCCAATCACCCCCGCGTCGATCTTACGCTTGGCCTCGACATAGCCGCGGTCAAAGCGGCGCATGAAGCCGACCTGGAACAGCACACCGGCCTGTTCCACCGCGGCGATAACCTCATCGGTGGCGGCCAGGGTGAGAGCGATGGGTTTCTCGCAGAAGATGGCTTTTCCGGCGCGGGCCGCGTCGATGGCGACGTCCCGGTGCGTGCTGGTCGGGCTGGCGATGATGACGCCTTCAACCTGCGGCAGGGCGAGAAGATCGCGGTAATCGGCGAACATCTGAACACCGGGGAGGTGGGCGGAAAGCTGCGCGCGCACGTCGGGGTTGGGATCGGCGGCAGCGACGAGCGCGGCGCCGTCGATCTGCCGCGCGGTGTGCAGGGCGTAGACCCGGCCCATCCGCCCCAAACCGATGACTCCAATTCCAACCGGGGTCACAAATGTCTCCTCCGACACATTGCTACGAGCGCGGTTCGCCGCCACACGACCTGAGCTTGAGTTGCGCGAGGCTGAAAATATGTCTTATTCGAGCTATAAGGCAGCATATTAAGGCTACAATGATCGCACGGCCTTGTCAATACGGCGGCTTTGGCCTGCCGTACGCCCTGGCGAGCGCGGGGACGAGCCGCCTGAACTGATCTTCGTCACGCTGGAAAACGTTATCCTGCCGGTTGTTAGCAGGCAGCTTTCATGGTAGGATGACAGTACGGAGTTCGGCTAAGAAACACGCTTGTCGCCGCTCGGCCCGGCCGGATACTGCGACGGGCAAGCGGCATCCTGAGAGTGCAGCCGCCCGTGTTACGTTGTGCTCACGGCCGGCAGAGGAATTCAGGCATGGTCAATATCGCTAACCTTGCCGAGCGAATGAGCCGTCTGCGCTTTTTCAAGGGACTTTCGCCGGGGGACATCACGGCTATCATCCGCGCGGGGCATATTCGCTCGTTCGCCGAAGGCGAGGTGATCGTCATCGAAGACACCCCCTGCGCGGGGATGTTTGTGTTGCTGTCGGGCATGGTGCATCTGTACCGGATGAGTCCGGACGGGCAGGCCGTGCTGATCGATGAGCTGACGCCGGTGACGATGTTCAACGAAATCGCGATCCTCGACGGCGGCCCCAACCCCATGACGGTTATCGCCGCCCGACCCAGCCGCGTGTGGCACGCCGATTACCCTGCTCTGCTGGTGTTGGCCGAGCGTTACCCGCAGGTGGCGCTGGGCTTCCTGCCTGTGGTCGCGAAGCGGACGCGTGTGCTGGTCGCGATGGTGACCGACATTTGCTTCCGATCGGTGCGGGCGCGGACGGCGAAGCTGCTGCTCGATCTGAGCGATCAGGGACGCCTGCCGATCTCCCGGCAGGACCACCCCATTCAGAAGATGGCAGCGCAGATCTCGACCGCCCCGGAAGCGGTCAGCCGCGCGCTGCGCTACCTGCGGGATGAAGGCGTGGTTTGCCCTTCGCGCACGACGATCGTGATTTGCGATCCGGACAGGCTGGCCGAACTGGCCCAGCTCGATAGCCTGCCCGAGCGCGGCTGTCGCTGACCGGTTCCACGCGCCTGGGCAGGGATAAATCTGGCAGGCGACGCTCCGCCGGTTTGCAGGCGGATTTGACGAAAGTCAAAGACCCCTTTTTCCTCGCATGCTACCATGAAACGAGAAGGCTCGCGCCTGACGGGCGCGGCGCTGGTTGGCATCAGCCGCGCGCCCGGCAGACGCAGCATTTGTATGACCGCGCTGGAGCATTATTCTGTTGATCCGGCTTCGACGTGTCAGGAGAATCAGGTTTGATGCAGGCTATTCAGGCACGGTTCAGATATCTTTTTCAGTCTACCAAAGGGCTGGTGCTGGTTGCCATCGCCTTGATCGCGCTGGTGACCGCGATCTGGGGGACGCTCTCCGGCCCGATGGTGGAATGGGGCGTGCGGGATGTGACCGTCCGCTTGCTGGGGTTCGACCTTCAGCCCGCCGAGCGCGAAGGCCGCATCGTCATCCTCTATCACGTCATCGCGATGGCGGTCGTGGCGATCATGGTCTACCTGATCACGGACGTCGTGCCGATGAAGAAACACCAGCAGACGACGATCAACGCCACCGTGACGCTGGGCTACCTGGTGTCGATGTTCTGCGGCCTCGGCTTCGCCTATTTTGGGCACGAGTGGCTGCTCCACGGCCTCTATCTGTTCGGGCTGTCGCTGGTGTTTTTCGCCGGGCTGCTGCTGGCGGCGGCGCTGTTCCCGTGGCGTAAGGAATACTACGTCCAGGACGCCGAGAGGGCGCATCTGCGCGGCCTCGACCTGGAGCGGACAGCCTTCTTCACGATGGCCGTCGCGGCGCTTGGGTCGGCGGTGCTCGGCGCGATCACCGGCTCTTACTGGGGCCAGGGCCACGAAACATTTCTGGCCGAGGACATCATCCGCTCGCCCGACAAAACAACTCTGCAGTACGCCATCATCGGGCACCTGCACATCATGCTGGCGCTGATCGCCATCGCGCTGGCGCTGGTGGTGGGCGTCTGGTTCCGCTTTAGAGGCATTCTCCACAAGATCTCTATGCCGCTGATGATCCTCGGCACCATCGTCATGACGATCGGGACGTGGTCGGTGGTGCCCATGCACGGCGGCTCGGCGCACACCATCATTTACGTGGGGTCGGTGTTCGTTCTGACGGCGGCGCTGTTTCTGGTGATTTTCGGTTTCCGCAAGATTATCCGGGATCGCCTGGCAGAACGGGGCATCGAACGGGCGAGCTTTGGGCAGGGGCTGCGTGCTCTGCTGCACGACCCGCTGCGCTTTGGCGCGCTGTGGCAGATGGTCTTCATGAACTTCACCGTCAGCTTCGTCGGCATCTTCGTCGCGGTCAAGCTGACCGAGATCTTCCGAGTCTGGCCGCTGCGTGACGAACGCCTGATCCTGACCGGTCACTGGCACATCCTGTCCGGCATCATCGCCACCATCATCTTGCTCTACTACGCCGATATGATCGACCTGCGCGGGCGGGTGCGGCAGTGGTTCGGGTGGGCGGTCATTCTCGGCTCGGACTTGGCCTTTGGTGCGGTGACGGTTTTCGAGATGAAGCGGTTGTTCGTCTCGGAAGCCAACCAGCAGCCGGTTGTGGACTGGACGATGCTGCTGGCTGACGCAGGGATCGTAGTGGTGCTGCTGGCGCTGGCCGGGCTGATGATCTGGCGGCTGGTAGATCTGTTTGATGGCGACGGGCTGTGGCGCCGGGAATATCGCGAGGCGGGATTGGATGCCCAACGCGTCGAAGTTGGCGAGGTCTTGACGTCCGCGCAGGAGATGTCGAAATGAAGGCGAAACGCTTCCTGATCGGGCTGCTGATGGCACTGGCGGCGGTGCTGCTGGCGTCCTGTTCCGGCCAAGAGGCGGCGGAGTTGCTGGTCGTCGAGACGGGCATTGACCCGGACGCCTGGGCACTGGTTCCCGCGGGCGAGTTCTTGATGGGCCAGCACGAGCACGTGACGGCGGTTGACTATGACTACGAGATCATGGTGACCAACGTGACCAACGCGCAGTTCGCGGATTTCCTCAACGCGGCGCTGTCCGACGGCACGATCCGCATCAGCGAGGACGGCACCGACCTGGTCGGCTACTACCCGGGCGACGAGTTCCATGGCTACCGGCACGAGGAGCGCATCGACGCCGGCGACTGGCCGCTGTTCCCGCTGGATGAAGACGGCACGCGGCTGAGCTTCGACGGCGAGACATTCACCGTCAAAGAGGGCTATCACAATCACCCGGCGGTGTACGTGACGTGGTTCGGGGCGCGGGCATATTGCGAATACTACGGCTGGCGCCTGCCGTCCGAGGTCGAGTGGGAGAAGGCGGCGCGCGGCACCGATGGCCGTCCCTTCCCGTGGGGCTACGAACTCGCGCGCAACAACGCGAACTACTACAGCAGCCGCGATCTGTTCGAAAAGATATTTGGCAAATACGGCGACACGACGCCGGTCGGGTTCTATAACGGCAAAACTTACGAGGGCTACGAGACGCTGGATTCGCCCAGCCCCTACGGCGTGTACGACATGGCCGGCAACGTCTGGGAATGGACCGGCGACGTGAAAGACAAGCAGCACTACCGCTATATGCGTGGCGGCAGCCGGGCGGAATACGAGCATTATCTGCGCGTGTGGGCCAGCAACAACGCCGCGCCACAGTATGCCAGCCCCAACGTCGGCTTCCGCTGCGCGCGTGACGCCGCGCCAGGTGACTAAATGCAAGGGACACGCGTGGTTGTGGAGCAGCTCGATGTGAACAGCTCGCCAGCCAGGGTTTGGATCAAGCTGCGGCTTTACTGGCAGCTCATCAAGAGCCTGCAGACCGGGCTGCTGCTGATCACCGGGCTGGCTGGCTTCGCCAGTGTGTGCTGCCCGGTGCAGCGCTGGTCGACTCTGATCGGGATGCTGGTCACGCTCTTTCTGGCGATCAGCGGCAGCACCGTGCTGAACATGGTGTACGACCGGGATATCGACGCGCGGATGGAGCGCACTGCGCGCCGCCCGCTGCCCTCAGGCGCCATTGCCCCTGGGGAAGCCCTGGTGGTCGGGCTGACTCTGTCCGTGCTGGGTGTGGGCGGCGCGTTGGTGCTGGCGCCCTGGTACGGGCTGGTGGTGGGCGCCGGCCTGACGTTTGACGTCATGGTCTACACCATCTGGCTCAAGCGGCGCACGCCGTGGTCGATCATCTGGGGAGGGATCGCGGGCGGCATGCCGATTCTGGCCGGGCGCACGCTGGGCACCGGCCAGATTGAGCACATCGGCCTGCTGATGGCACTGGCCGTTCTGCTGTGGATCCCCACGCACATCATGACCTATGGCATCAAGCACGCTGCCGACTACCGGCGGGCGGGAGTTCCCACCTTCGCCAATCGCTACGGGGAGCGCGTCACGCGGCTGATCATCAGCGTCTCAACCATCCTGGCCGTGCTGACGATGGCGTGCGCCGCCTGGCTCATCGAGCTAAAGGCGCACTGCATGTACGCGACCGTCAGTCTGGGGTTGGCGCTGGCCGGGCTGACCGCGCTGAGTGTGGTGTACCCTTCGCCTCGGCTGAATTTCGGCATCTTCAAGTTCGCGTCGATCTATATGCTGACGGCGATGCTCCTGATCATCCTCGGCGCCTGAGCCGGGCCACGACACGCGCAACCAGCAGCCCGCCGGGCGACACTCAATCCGGCGGGCTGTCTTTGTGTGTTCGGAGAGCGACGGCGCGCGTCAAGACGCTGCCGGCTGGCGCGTGGCAGCCGGGTCCGGCCGGCGCAGCACGGTCAGCGCCGCCTTGAAGAACACGCCCAGTCCGCCCGCCGCAAACGCCAGCCCGACCAGACTCAGACCCGGCTGGAGCACGTCGGTCCAGTCGGTGCCCGCGTGCGTGTGCGAATCCCCGACCCACAGCGGCAGGGTCAGCATCATCAGGCCGACGATCAGAGCGGCCATTCCACCGGCGGCGGTGACTTCGGCCCGGCCGCGCGGCTGCGAGAACGCGATTTTGCGACGGATCGTCGGCAGGCCCAGGATCAGGAACAGAATCAGCGTAAAGAGGTTCAGATAGAACTTGACGTTGGCCGGGACCATCTTGCCGCGCAGCTCCAGCGAGGCGCGGGCGTGCAGCTCGCCCAGCACCGCGCCGGCGATCAGAACCAGCACGGCGTTACGGTAGGCGTTGGTCCCGCCCCGGAACAGCGCGAAGGTTGCCGACACACCGGCGATGCCGATCGCGATGGTGATCAGCATCATGCGCTGGTAGAGCCACTGATAGTCCAGCAGGACGAGCATCGGCGGGAAGTTCTCCGTCAGGAACGCCGCGCAGACCGTGCCGATGCCGCCGAACAGGTTCATCGCGGCCGTCATGCCCATCGCCACCACGGCAACGATCCACAGGATGCGGGCTGATTTAACACTCATGAGACGCTGCTCCAACACTCTTCAGCTTCAAAAAACGCGAGGGATTGCCTGCTCACTCGTCTGTCTCCGGAAGACCTTCGACATGGCAGCGGTCGCAGGCCACCTCGCGCGCCAGCATGTGCGACAGGTGCGGGAACGGGTCTTCAGCATCGCCCCTGGCGAAGGTCACCCACTGCCCCCCGCGCGACTCATCCGGTCCCACGTCCATCCCGCTGGCGTCGTGACAGGCGACGCAGTGGACACCGGCATGATCGGCGTCGTGGCCGGGTGTCTCGCCAAGCGTCTCGTGGCAGCCGGACGCGCCGCACGAGGCGGTCATCATATGCGCGTCGTGACAGTCGGTGCAGGTCAGGTCTGCGTGCGCGCCGCCAAGCTGGATGTCGGCGTGTCCCTGGACCCCAGCGCCAGCATGGCAGTACTGGCATAGCTGGTTAACCGACGACACGTCGGCGTACTGCTCGATGGCCGCCACTTCCAGCCACACCACGTCGGCCAGCACAGTCCCGCTGCGATCGACGCGATGACAGACTTTGCAGTCGACCGAGTGCGCGTTGGCCTGCTCGATCAACGGCGGCGGGGGCTTGACCTCGAACTTGCAGACGGTGCAGCTTGCGGGCATGTCGGCCATCGAAGGCACATAGTTGATCGGGTCGTGGCACCGATTGCAGGTGCTGTTTGTTCCGTCGTCGGCGACCACGTATGTATCAGCGTGCGGCCCGGCCAGCCACTTATCCAGCGGAGTATCGGGGAGCGCTGCCTCTGTGTCCGCCTGCTCGCTCGCGCCGCGCACCAGTTGGGACGCAGCGCCGCCGGTATTCTGGCTGATGCTGACCGGCTCGGTGTTGGCAGCCTCGATCTGGTAGAGGGCGACGATGGCGAAGCCCAGTGCGATCAAGACGATCGCGATCACGGCATCGCGGATCGGGCCGAGGCGGTCCGCTGCCGTGGATTGGCGCTCAGTCTGGTTCATTGGTTTCTCTGTATCTAGCTCGCCTGAAACAGAACTTTTCCGGACTGCTCAAACCGTCTGGAACAGTATGGTGAGAGGGACGACTCTCACCATACCGCCAGGTTCATCGTTGTGTCTGGCGCGCAGCGTGCGCGGTAGACCGTGTCGTGAGCACGGCGCGCCCGCCTATTCGACCGGGTTGCCAGACGCGTCGCGCACCGTCAGGCCGGCCGGGTTGCCCTCGAAGTGGCATCTGTCGCAGTTGACGAGCCACTGGACGCTGTGCGAGACGATCGCGGTTGTTGTCATTTCGCCGGACCGGCTCATTTCGGTCAGGATGGTGGTCCAGATGCCGGTGTCCGGATGCGGACCGACATCTGCGCCCGAAGCGTCGTGGCAGGCGATGCAACTCACAGCCTGGCCGTGAATGACGTGCGGCTCCAGGTCGAGCACATCGCTGTGGCAGTCCACGCAGCCCATCGGCTGCTGGGTGTGCGGGTCGTGGCAGTCGGTGCAGGTGTCAGGGCGACGGACACCGATAGTCGCGGCCCAGTTGCGGTGAGCGCTGCCGCCCAGGACGATCTCGTGATTCACGCCGCGCCCGCCGGTCTCGGACACGCCGGTCGAGTTGGTATGGCACTTGCCGCACAGGTCGTTAGCCCGCGCGACCGGCTCGTATTCCATGGCGATCGGGTTGAGCCAGGCGTTCGACGTCGTGTCGATCAGCTCGCCCTCGACCACATGGCAGGTCGAGCAGGTGATGCCCACCCAGTCGTCCTCTTCCACGAAGTCCATTGTTGGGGCGATGCGCAGCTCAGGGTCCTGCGGGAACTTGCAGGTGACGCAGTTGGGCGGCGGGCCGGGCCGCGCGGCCGGGTCCCAGTTTTGGGGCGAATGGCAGCGCGAGCAGTACGTGTTTGGTCCCTTGCCCAGGTCGTAGGTGTTGCCGTGCGGACTGCCTGCCCAGGCTTCCATGACTTCGGGGAAGTCCGTAATGGGCCGCATGTCGTCCGGCCCTTGAGCCTGAGCCGGTCTGCCGGCGTTAACTGCCAGCGCCGTACCCAGGACTATGGCGGCACACATCAGCAGTTTCAGCCAGGGTGGCCACTTTAGTTTGCGCATGCGCTTCTCCTCAAATTCAAGTGATCTCGCGCGAAGAAAACCATGTACACGGCGCTCGCACGGTGTCCCCCGCTCTTTGGCCGGCTTGCGCTGGCAGGCTTTGTCCATCGTGCGCGCGGCATACTCTCGGCAGGTGTGCTGGCATAACGACAGAGCCAGCCCCCTGCGTTTAATGAAATTTATCACGAGCGCCGGGGGCTAGTCTTTGACTTTTGTCAAGTGTGGCGCCGGGGTGAGGGGTGTGCTTGCCGAAAATCAAGCGCGGGGCCGGTGACCTATAGTATACTGAATACAGTCGGCTGGTCCGGCGAGTGCATGGTTCTTATTACAAACTGTACCGCCGGGACCAACCGGAGCCTACTGTGTGTGCGCGTATCGTCCGGTGACGATCTCGGTGGCGTGATGGACAGGTATATCGTGACCCGTGCGGGATTTCCGGGCGCGCTCTTGCGGTGCGACGAGGGAACTGTACTGCCGTGCGATGGTCCACGCTATCGCCGTGTGCCGGATGATGTGGTGATCAGGGATATCTTTGCCCGGGCGCTCGTGCCGGATCCTCCGGTGCGCAGCGCCCGGGTTGTTTCTGCTGGCGGTGCGGCGCTGGGGTGCGCTGCGGGGCCGTGCTGGCCGGCCGGGAGAGGATGCAGCCGTGCAGGGTAGAGCGGAGCGTGTGGCGGCGCTGGAGCAGGTGCGCCGTGCCGAGCGCGAGATGGCCGAGTTGATCCGTGCGGCGGAAGAGGCTGCCGCGCAGCGCGTGGCCCAGGCGCGCTTGCGAGCCGAGCAGATCCGCGCCGAGGCGGCAGAGCGAGGGCGGCGGGATGGGGACGCCGAGGCGCAAGCCCGGCTGGCCGATGCTGAGGCCGAGGCACAGCAGATCGTGGCGCGGGCGCGCGAACTGACCGCCCGGATGCGACCGGTATGGGAGCAGTCCGCGCAGGACATGCTCGACGACGCGCTGCGCTATGTCCTCGCCCCGCCGCCGGAAGGGGGCGCTCATGAGCCGTGAGATGGCGCGCGTGCAGATCATCGGCCTCAAGCCGGCGCTGTTGCCGGTCATCCGGGCGCTGGGCGAGCTGGGATGTGTCCATCTCGACCGCGCCGCCGACGCGCCGGAACTGCTGCTGCAACCGCTGAGCGTGGATGCCGCGCTGATCCGCGCGCAGGAAGAGATCAGCCGCCATTTCGCCCAGGTCAAGGGGCTGCTCGATATGCTGGGTATCGCGCGGCGGGCTGCCCCGCCTGCCGGGATGACGGTCGAACCGCTGGACGTGATCTATGCCCGGATCGCGGAGCTGGTTCCCCAGGTTCGGGTGCTGAAGGCCCAGCAGGACGCCCTGCGCGCCGAACGCGAGCTGCTGGCGCGTTTTGAGGATACCATGCGCCAGCTTCTGCCGGTTTTTCCGCCCATGGCGCGCCAGCCCGACAGCGTGTCGTTCGGGCTGCTCGTCAGCCGCAGCCACGCTGACGTGCTGACTCTAATCGCGTCCGAGGTGGGCCGGATCACGCAGGGTCGCGCCGAAACAGCGACGGCTGCGGTCGGCGAGGCACTCTGCGCGATGCTGATCGTGGTTCCGCGCGCCTATGCCGACCCGGTCAATGCGCTGCTGGATCGCGAGGATGTCTCGCGCCTGCGGCTCCCGCGCGAGTTTAGCACCGACTCGCCGGATGCGGCGATCGCCGCATTGCGCCGGCAGTTGAACGCCCTGCCGGGGCGTCTGGCCCAGGTGGAGCAGGACCTCGCGGCGCTGGCCCAGCGCTGGGAAGACAGGCTGCTGCTGTGGAGCGACCGGTTGCAAGACGAGCTGGACGCCTACGAGGTCATCGCCTCGGCGGGCGAGACGGGCATGACCTTCGTGCTGCTGGGCTGGACCCCTGAAGATGAAGTTGAACGGGTGCAGCGCGCGCTTTACGAGCGAGCGGGTGACGCCGTCGAGATCATCCGGTTGCCGGTTACGCCCGAGGAACGCAGGCACGCGCCGGTCCTGCTGGCGAATCCTGCGCCGGTTCGTCCCTTCGAGGCGCTGGTCCGGCTCTACGGTCTGCCCGGCTACGATGTGCTCGATCCATCGCGGCTGATGGCGCTGTTCATGCCGATCTTTTTCGGGATGATGCTGGGCGATATCGGCTATGGGGCGCTGTTGCTGGGTCTGGTGTTTCTGGTACGCCGCCGCCTGAAGCCGGGGATGATGCACAGCCTGACGACGGTCCTGGCGTACGGCGCGGGATGGGCGATTGTCTTCGGCGTGCTGTTCGGCGAGTTCTTCGGCAGGCTGGGGGAATCCTTCGGACTGCACGCCATTCTGTTCGACCGCGCGAGCGAAGATCACCTGCTCGACCTGCTCGCTCTGTCGGTCGGCGTGGGGGGCATGCATCTGGTGCTTGGGCTGCTTCTGGGGCTGTGGGAAGGCGCCAGGCAGCGCAGCCGCCACCATCTCCTTGAGCGCGGCGGGCGCCTGTTGGGGCTGATCGCGCTCTTTCTGCTAGTCGGCGCGCTGGTCGAAGTGCTGCCGGATGGCCTGATCACCCCGGCGGCGGCGCTGCTGGTGATCGGGACCGTGCTGCTTGGCGCGTCGTTGGGGCGCATCGGCGTGTTAATGGCGCCGATTGAGATGATCGGGCTGGTGGGCAACGTGCTGTCCTATCTCCGTATCGCGGCGATTGGGCTGTCGTCAGTCTATCTGGCGCTGGTGGCCGGGGAGATCGCGGGCACCGTGGGCAGTGTGGTCGTCGGCGTGATCATCGCGGCGCTGCTGCACGCGCTGAACCTGGTGCTGGGCGCGTTCAGCCCGACGATTCAGAGCTTGCGCCTGCACTACGTTGAATTCTTCCGCAACTTCTACGAAGGTGGTGGTCGGCCGTACCAGCCGCTGGCGTTCCGGCTGCCGCACGTTCACGAACAGGGTAAGGAGGCGTCATGATGGAAACCGGGCTGATGGCGATTGGGGCCGGACTGGCGATCGGACTCGCCGCGTTGGGAACCGGGCTGGCGCAGTCTCGCATTGGCGCGGCGGGCGCCGGTGCTCTGGCCGAAAAACCCGATCTGCTGGGTGCGATCATCCTCTTGATCGCGATTCCGGAGACGGTTGTGATTCTCGGGTTCGCAACGGCGGCGATGATTCTGCTGTTGGGCTGATCCTGATGAGCCTGGAGGGTATTCTGAGCGCGATTCGCGACGCAGGTCAGGCGCGCGCCGCCCAGATCCAGGCGGCGAGCGAGGCCGAGGCGGCGCGCATCCTGGCCGGTGCTGAAGCGGAAGCCGAGGCGATCTACCATCGGGCGCACGCTGTCGCGCTCCAGGCGACAGCCTGGGAGCGGGCGCGCACGCTGCACCGCGCCCGGCTGGAGGCCATGCGCATCGTGTACGACGGCCAGGAAGCGGTCATCGCGGGTGTGCTGGATCGGCTGCGCGAGCGGCTGGCCTGCGCACGCAGCCGGGGAGATTATCCCGCGCTGCTGGCGGCGCTGGTCGACGAGGCGCTGGCGGCGGTGCTGCCGTCGCTGGCCGAGGGCGAAGAGCCGCGCCTGCTGGCCGATCCGCGCGACCGGGGATGGCTGGAAGCGATCCGCCGCGAGCGCGGCGCCGCGTGGTCGGTGAGCTACGAGATCGAGACGTGGGGTGGCGTGACGGCGACCAGCGCAGACGGGGCCATCGTGGCCGATAACACCCTGGAAAGCCGGCTGGCCTGCGCGGCCCCGTATTTGCGCCAGAGGATGCTCGCCCGGCTCGAAGCGATCCCGCGAGGCGAGCCGCTCGCGGGGGGCAGTGTGCCAGGGGATACGGCTCCGGTAGAACCATGAGCGGCTACGAGTACGGAAACGCGCGCCTGCGGGCAATGAAATCGCGCTTGCTTTCCGAGGCCGATTACCGCGTTTTGGCCCGGTCGGAAAGCCTGGACGATCTGATCGGCGCACTGACGCGGACCGCGTACCGGCGGGCGGTCGAAGCGGCGCTGGTGCGGGTGGGCGAGCCGGAAGCCATCAGCTACGCGCTCAGCCAGGATTTGATCGCCACCGCCCGCCGCATCCGCGCCTTTTACGAGCCGCCTGCTCAGCACATGCTCGCCATCATCCTGCGCAGCTATGATGTGCACAACCTCAAAACTATTCTGCGCGGGGTGGAGCGCGGCGCGGCGCCTGACGAGATCCGCGCATTGCTGCTGCCCATCGGCGATCTGACGGAAGCGCTGCTGGACGATCTGGTGCAGATGCCGTCGCTACGCGCTGCCATCGACCGGATCGCCACGCTGCGGCTGCCACAGGCCGCGGCGCTGACGGCGGCGCAGGCGGGCCGGACCGACGCTATCCTGTCGGACCTCGAGCTGGCGCTGGAGCGCTGGTATTTCGAGACGGCCATGCAGCAAGCGCAGGCGGGGCGCGGCGAAGCCGCGTCGCTGCGCGAGGCGCTGGCCGTGGACGCTGACCTTACCAACCTGCTCACCGTGCTGCGTCTCGTCCACGCGCCCGGCGAGCGGGCCGCGCTCCAGCGGCGGATCGAGCCGGGCGGCTGGCGCGCGCTGTTCGTCGGGCCGGGGCGGCTGCCGTTCGCGCTGCTGGAAAGCGCGGTCGCGGAGCCGGCTCTCGCGGGCGTGGCGGACGTGCTGCGCCAGTCGATTTACGCCGTCCCGCTGCGCGCCGGGGTCGAGGCGGCGCGGCGCTCCGGACGGCTGAGCGATGTCGAGCGCAGCCTGAAACGCTGGCGGCTGCGCTGGCGCGCCGGTCTGATCGCCCGCGATCCGCTGGGCACCGGGGTGCCGCTGGGCTATCTCGCGCTGAAGGTGAACGAGATCGGCAACCTGCGCTGGATCGCGCGCGGCGTGCGCGCCCGGCTGGCCGCGGACGCGATCCTGGCCGAAGTGGAGTGGGTCGCATGAGCCGTCTGCGGGTGATCGCCAGCCCAGACGTCGTGACAGGCTTTCATCTGGCCGGAGTCGAAGCGCACGGGGTCCAGGACGTCGAGGCGGCGGAGACGCTGCTTGAGACGTGGCTGGACGAGCGCGAAGCCGCCCTGGTCGCCATCGAGGACGGTCTGTTGGCGGCGCTCAGTCCCGGCCTGCTGCGCCGGCTGGAAGCGTCTGAGACCGTGCTCTATCTGGCGATTCCGGGGGCGCTGGCGGGTGAGGTAGCGGTGACGCGCAGAGCGCGGATCGCGCGGCTGCTGCGGCGGACGATTGGTGTGCAGATCAGTTTTGGGACCGAGCCTGAGGGGAGCGCTGGTGAGCAATAAGGGGCGGATTATCCGTGTGGCCGGGCCGGTCGTGGGCGCGGTCGGCCTGTCCTTCCCCCGTCTGTACGACGTGGTGCGCGTGGGTCATCTGGGGCTGATCGGCGAGGTCATCCGGCTGGCGGGCGACCGGACCACGATCCAGGTCTACGAGGAAACCGCCGGCCTGCGGCTGGGCGAGCCGGTGATCAGCACAGGCCAGCCGCTGGTGGTGCAGCTTGGACCGGGGCTGCTGGGGCAGATCTACGACGGGCTGCAGCGTCCGCTCACCCGGCTGTCGGAGATCAGCGGGCAGTTCATCGAGCGCGGAGTCGATGCATTCCCGCTGGCGACCGACGTACCCTGGCCGTTCGCGCCGCGCGTGCAGGTGGGGGACGCGGTCGGGCCGGGGGATGTGCTGGGCGTGGTCCCGGAGACGCCGGTGATCGAGCACCGTGTCATGGTGCCGGTCGGCGTTCGCGGGCGCGTGAGCGCGATCGCCGATGGCCCGCTGACGGTGCGCGATGTCGCGGCGGTGATCGACGTCGGCTGCGGCCAGCTACGCGAGATCCGGCTGGTTCAGACCTGGCCGGTCCGGCAGCCCCGGCCGGTTCAGGCCAAGCTGGACGCGGACGAGCCGCTCATTACCGGCACGCGTGTGATCGACGCCTTCTTCCCGGTGGCCAAGGGCGGCGCGGCGATCATTCCCGGCGGGTTCGGCACCGGCAAGACGGTCGTCGAGCAATCGCTGGCGCGCTGGTCGGATGTCGATGTGGTGATCTACGTGGGCTGTGGCGAGCGCGGCAACGAGATCGCGGACGTGCTGGAAGAGTTCCCGCGGAGCATCGATCCGTACACCGGCGAGCCGCTCATGAACCGCACCGTGCTGATCGCCAATACGTCGAACATGCCGGTGGCGGCGCGCGAGGCCAGCATCTACACCGGCATCACCATCGCGGAGTACTACCGCGATATGGGCTACGATGTGTTGCTGCTGGCGGACTCGACCTCGCGCTGGGGCGAGGCGCTGCGCGAAATCTCGGGGCGGCTGGAAGAGATCCCCGGCGAGGAAGGCTACCCGGCCTATCTGGCTGCGCGTCTGTCCGAGTTCTACGAGCGCGCGGGCCGCGTCCGGTGTCTGGGTACAGGCCGCGACGCATCCGGCGGGAACCCGGTGCCGCGCATTGGCTCGCTGACTCTGGTCGGGGCCGTCTCGCCCCCCGGCGGCGATTTCTCGGAGCCTATCACGCAGGGATCGATGCGGGTGGCGGGGGCGTTCTGGGCGTTGTCCTACGATCTGTCGCGGCGGCGTCACTTCCCGGCGATTAGCTGGACGCAGAGCTACTCGCTCTATCCGCTCAAGCGCTGGTACAGCCGCCATGTGGCGCGCGACTGGAGCGATCTGGTCGGCGAGGCGATCGCGCTGCTGCAGCGGGCCGACGAGCTGGAAGAGATCGTGCAGTTGGTGGGGCCAGAGGCGCTGTCCGACAACGAGCACCTGCTCTTGATGATCGCCCAGATGATCCGGGAAGGGTTCCTGCACCAGTCGGCGTTTGAAGGCGAGGATCGGTACTGCCCGCTGGAGAAAACCTACTGGATGCTGAAGGCGTTTATCACGTTCTATCACCGGGGCCGGCGGATGTTGGACGCCGGTCAGGGGCTGGATGCGGTGCGCGCGCTGCCGGCACGCGCGGCGCTGGCGCGCCTGAAGGAAGAACCCGCCGAGAACGCGGCCACGTCGATCAAGGCGCTGGTGGACCAACTCGTTGAGGGAGATGCCTGATGGCCGAGTCGCGCCCGAGCCTGGTTCTCAAGGAATACCGGACGCTGTCCGAGATCCGCGGCCCGCTGATCTTCCTCAACCGCGCGGCGGGCATCGCCTATCAGGAAGTCGTCCGCATCACCGATCCGGATGGCGTGATGCGCCTGGGTCGTGTGCTCGAAGTGAGCGGCAACCACGGCGTCATCCAGGTCTTTATCGGCACGGCCGGGCTGGACCTGAAGCGCACCCGCGTGCGTTTTATGGGCGATGTCGCCCGGCTGGATGTTTCTCCGGCGATGCTGGGGCGGGTGCTGGACGGCGCCGGGCAGCCGCTGGACGGCGGGCCGCCGATCGTTCCGGCGGCTTCGCTTGATATTAACGGCTCGCCGATCAATCCGGCGGTGCGCGCGCATCCCAGCGAATTTATCCAGACCGGGATCTCGGCCATCGACGGGCTGAACACGTTGACGCGCGGCCAAAAGCTGCCGATCTTCACGCTTTCGGGCCTGCCGGCGAACGAGCTGGCGGCGCAGATCGCGGCCCAGGCGCGGGTCAGTGGCCCATCCGGGCAGGCCGAGACGGAACCATTCGCCGTGGTCTTTGCGGCCATAGGCATCACGCACCGCGAGGTGACCTTTTTCACGGAAGCGTTTCAGGCCAGCGGAACGGCCGAGCGCACGGTTGTGTTCATTAACCGCGCCGACGACCCCTCGATCATGCGCCTGTATACGGCGCGCGCCGCGCTGACGACGGCGGAATATCTGGCGTTCGTCCACGATCAGCACGTCCTGGTCATCATGACCGATATGACAAACTACTGCGAGGCGCTGCGCGAGGTCGCCGCCGCGCGCGAGGAAGTGCCGGGACGCCGGGGCTATCCGGGCTATCTCTACAGCGACCTGGCGAGCCTCTACGAGCGGGCCGGGCGGATTCGCGGGCGGCGGGGGTCGATCACGCAGCTTGTGATCCTGACCATGCCCGACGACGACATCACCCATCCGATCCCGGACCTGACCGGGTACATCACCGAGGGGCAGATCGTGCTCAGCCGCGACCTGCACCGCAAAGGCGTCTACCCGCCGATTGACGTCCTGCCTTCGCTCTCGCGCCAGATGAAGGCGGGCATCGGCGAGGGCAAAACCCGCGCCGATCACGCGCCGGTTGCTGCGGAACTGTATGCCCTGTACGCACGCGGGCGCGACCTGCGCCGCCTGATCGCGATCATTGGCGAGGCGGCGCTCTCGGACGAAGATCGCTTGATCCTGGACTTCGCCGACCGGTTCGAGCGGGAGTTTGTCGGGCAGGGCCAGACCAACCGAACCATTGACGAGACGCTGGACCTGGCCTGGGAGCTGATGGCAATGCTGCCCCGCGATCTGCTGACGCGCATCCCGGAGCGGATGCTACAGCAGCGCGTGTGGGCCGAGCCGGACGACACGGAGCGCGCCCGATGAAGACGATCATCAGCACACGCATGGAGCTGCTGGCGCGCAAAGAGCAGATCGAACTGGCGCACGAGGGGTTCGAGCTGCTAGAGCAAAAGCGCGTTGCGCTGCTCGACGAGCTGCTGCGCGCGGCGCACGCCGTGATGGAAGAGACGCACACGCTGGAAGAAGCGGCGGCCAACGCACACCGGGCGCTGGCACGGGCCGAGGCCACTGCCGGCGCCGAGGCGGTCCGGTCGACAGCGCTTGCCAGCCGCGATGAACTGCTGCTGGACGTCACCAGCCTGAACGTGATGGGTGTCCGGGTGCCGATCATCGAGCCTGTGCGGGTGGCGCGCTCGATGATCGATCGCGGCTACGCCATCGTGGGCACCTCGACCACCATTGACGAGGCAGCAGCGGCGTTCGAGGTCGAGGTCGAGGCGATCATCCGGCTGGCGGAAAGCGAGCTGCGTCTGCGGCGGCTGGCAGTGGAGCTTCAGCGTGCCACACGCCGGGCCAACGCGCTGAAATACGTCCTGATCCCGCGCCTGGAACAGGAGCGCGACTATATCGAGATGGTGCTCGCCGAGCGCGAGCACGCCGATCACTTCCGGCTCAAGCTGACCAAGCGTGCCCTAGAGCGCAAGCGTGAGACGCCCTCGTGATCGCCGCGCGGCCTCAGCGGGAGACACGCCCCGATACATCCCCGCCCATCAACTTCTCAACCTCGCCCACGCTGACCAGGTTGAAATCCCCGAAAATCGTGTGCTTCAGGCACGACGCCGCGATGGCGAACTCCAGGGCGGTCTGCGGATTGTCGTAGGTGCGCAGGCCGTAAATCAGCCCGCCGACAAAGGCATCGCCGCCGCCGACCCGGTCCACGATATGCGTGATGTCGTACTGTGCCCCGGTGTAGAAGGTGCCCTCGCGCCACAGCACGCCGGACCAGGTGTTGTGGCTGGCGGAGATCGAGCCGCGCAGCGTGATGGCGATGGTGCGCAGGTTTGGGAAGCGCTCGTGCAGCGCCTCGCAGACGTGGCGGTACTTGTCCGCCTCGACCTTGCCCGCGATGACGTCGGTATCCGGCGCGTGGATGCCGAACACCTGGGCCGCGTCTTCTTCGTTGCCCACTGCCACATCGCAGTGTGAGACCAGTTCGGGCATGACCTCGCCGGCCTTCTTGCCCCACTTCCACAGGTTCTTGCGATAGTTCAGATCGCACGAGACGGTCAGTCCGTGAGACTTGGCGATCTGCACCGCCTCCAGGCAGGCCGCCGCTGCGCCCGCGGAGATCGCGGGCGTGATCCCGGTCCAGTGGAACCAATCGGCGCCGTCGAAGACCGCCGTCCAGTCGATCATCCCCGGCTCGATGGTTGCCATCGA
Source organism: Thermoflexus sp. (assembly GCA_020724465.1). Classification (GTDB taxonomy): domain Bacteria; phylum Chloroflexota; class Anaerolineae; order Aggregatilineales; family Aggregatilineaceae; genus DYGX01. The sequence continues at coordinate 30,660 of DYGX01000007.1, read as the reverse complement.
CGAGTGCGCGCGGTCGTAGACAACCTTGCTGCCGCGCTGCACCGCGCCCATCTCCAGAAAGTAGATGCCCAGGCGCTCGCCCCCACGCACCACATGCCCGACGTCCACGCCGTACTGGCGCAGAAATTGCAGGCAGGCATCGCCCAGGTCGTTGGCTGGCAGGCGTGTCACGAACTCGACCGGCATCCCGTAATTCGCCAGCGACACCGCAACGTTCGATTCGCCCCCGCCGTAAATCGCATCGAACGAACGCGCCTGCCCGAAGCGGAGCATCCCCGGCGGCGACAGGCGGAGCATGATCTCACCAAACGTAACGACTTTCTTCATGTTGCGCATCCTTTCGCAAGTGATCTTGTGGGGCTGATCCCGGTCCCACAGCGGCGCTAGGGGGCGCTGCCGCGCGGGATGAATTCTTCTTCGTAGAGATATTCCTGATAGCTCAGGTCGCCGTCCATGCGTGCGAAGAGCAGCCGCGCGGCGCTGGCACCGATCTCATATTTCGGCACGCGAAAGGTGGTGAGCGGGGGGGTGACCTGGCTGGCGAGCAGAATGTCGTCGCCGCCGATTAGCGCCAGGTCGTGCGGGATCCGTCGCCCAAGCTCGATGGCCGCGCGCATGACGCCCAGCGCGACCAGATCGTTGCCGGCTATGATCGCCGTCAGTTCCGGGTGCTCGGCCAGCAGCACGTGCCCGGTTTGGTAGCCTGCTTCCCAGGTGGGCAGGCAGGTGGCGCACCACTCGCGACGGATGGTGATGTTGTGCTCGGCCATTCGCTCGATCAGCGTCTCAATCTGCATGTTGATCAGGCTGCGCTGGAGGTTAATGTACCCGATACGCTCGTGGCCGGCGTGTGCCAGATACAGCGCGGATTGATAGGCGCGAAACCCGTAACCGTGGCGCGGGCGCACACAGCTTGCGACACGCGGGAACTGGCGGTTGATGGTCACCACGGCGCGGTGCTGTTTGAGCAGGGGAAGCAGAGTCTCGTCGGGCAGGCGCGAGCTGACCGGGATCAGGCCATCGACCGCGGCATCGTCAAGCTGGCTGAGGACGGCGGCTTCGCGCGCCGGGTTCTCGTTGGTGTTGGCGAGCAGCACGCTGTATTCGGCTTCCCACGCCACATCTTCGATGCCGTGCACGATCTCTGCGAAGTAGGGGTTGGTGATGTCTGGCACGACGACGCCGATCATCCCCGTTTTGGCCGTCACCAGCGTGCGCGCGGCGCGGCTGGGCCGGTAGCCAAGCTGCTCAATGACTTCGGAGACGTGCTGGCGGGTGGCGGGGCTGATGCGGCCCGTATGGTTGATCACGCGGGACACGGTCATGGCCGAGACCCCCGCCGCGCGCGCGACGTCTTCGAGCGTGACGCGTTTGCGTTTGGTGGGCATGAGAGGGTGACCTGGTTGACACCCTGTTCAAATCGGCGTACACTGAGTGCAAGGGTTAACGCTAACTCTTGACTCAGATCAGCGCGTAAACCGAGGGGCTATTCTACAGGTTAGCGCTAACTCTTATTTCTCGCTCATTATATACCGCATCTTCTTTTGAGGCAACTGCTTGCCCGCCTAACGACCTGTCAGGCCGCGCTGCTGCGGTTAACGCCCGCCGCTTGTTCTCACCAGCGTGCCCGCACAGCCAACCGCCAGCCGGGAAAGGAGGCTCACACCCAGGACCAGCCCACACCTTCTGTGTTTTTCGCTTAGACAGTTACGCAATATTTAGGAGCACAAGATGGCAAGCAAACGCGTTCTCCTTTCTCTTGTTACCCTGCTACTCGTCGCTGCTTTTGTTGTGCCCAGCCTGCCGCGGGTCAGCGCCCAGGAAGGCCGGCAATACGGCGAGGCGCCCATGCTGGCGGAGAAGGTCGCCGCGGGCGAGCTGCCGCCGGTCGAGGAGCGCCTGCCCGAAAACCCGCGTGTCGTCGAGCCGATCGACAGCGTGGGCGTCTACGGCGGGATCTGGAACCGGGCCTGGCGCGGCGTCAACGACTTCCACTGCTTCGGGCGTCTGGTCTACGATCCGGTGCTGCGCTGGCCGCGCGACCCGGCGGATCCGATTCAGCCCGGCCTGGCCGAGCGCTGGGAGTGGAACGAAGACGGCACCGAGCTGACGCTCTACTTCCGCAAGGGGCTGAAGTGGTCGGATGGCGTGCCCTTCACGGTCGATGACGTCATCTTCTGGTGGGAAGCCATCGAGACGGATCCAAACGTCACCGCGGCGATCCACACCGAGTGGAAGTCGCTGGAAGAGTTGATCAAGGTTGACGACAGCACGATCACGCTCCGCTTCTCGCAGCCGAACGGTCTGGCCGAGACGGTGGGCCTGGCTTTCCATGGCAATCAGTGGCCGCTCGGCTTCGAGCGCTTTGGCTTCTACGCGCCGAAGCACTATCTGGAGCAGTTCCACCCGGCCTACAGCGACACCGGCACCTACGAGCTGTTCGAGGAAAAGGCCTTCGACTACAACGTCGAGCGCCCGGTGATGACGGCCTGGAAGATCACGCAGTACGATCCAGGCGCGACGCTGATGATCGCCGAGCGCAACCCGTACTACTGGGCGGTTGACATTGAGGGCAACCAGCTTCCCTACATCGACTACATCTACTTCCACCTGGTCGAAGATGTGGCAGGCGTGAACGCGATGGGCATCGCGGGCCAACTGGACATGCAGGCGCGCGCGATCAGCCTGGCGGATTACCCCGTCTACATCGAGAACTCCGAGGCGAACGGCTACCACATGCTGCTCTGGCCGCAGGCGATGGCCTCGAACGCCACGCTCTTCATCAACCAGAGCTACCCCGATCCGAAGTATCGCGAGCTGTTCCAGAACTTCGACTTCCGCCGCGCACTTTCCCTGGCCATCGACCGCAATGCCCAGAACGAGATCGCCTTCCTGGGCCAGGGCGTGCCGCGCACCGAGACGGTGGTTCCGGCTTCGCCGTATTATCAGCCGGAGCTTGAAGCGCTCAACGCGGAATACGACCCGGCAACCGCCGAGGCGCTGCTCGATGGTCTGGGGCTGACGAGAGGCCCGGACGGCTTCCGCACCTTCCCGGATGGCTCGGAGCTGCTGATCGTGATCGAGACGTCGGGCACGGGCGCGGGCGAGCTGGACTCCTACGAATTGATCACCGAGTGGTGGAACGCGATCGGCGTCAAGACCGAGCTGGTTCAGGAGACCCGCGAGGTGTTCTGGAACCGGGCCGGCGCGAACGAGGTGATGGTCGCAACCTGGACGACCGACCGCGGCCTGTTCCCGATGGTGGACCCGATCTACCAGTTCCCGTTTGACGAGCGGTCGTGGATGGCGCCTGCCTTCGGCATGTGGTACAAGTCCGGCGGCACGCAGGGCGAAGAGCCGACCGACGAGTTCAAGGCGGCGATGGCGCTCTACGACGAGTACAAGGTCACGACCGACCCGGCTCGCCAGCTTGAGATCGGTAAAGAGCTGGTCAAGATGGCGACCGAGAAGCTGTGGGCCATCGGCACGGTCGGCCTGGTTCCCACGCCGGTTGTGGTGAAGAACAACTTCATGAACGTCGCCACCGAGCACACCGCCGACTGGATCATCATGACTCCCGGCACGCAGGATCCCGCGCACTACTACTTCGCGGACGCCGGCCAGTAAGTATCGACACCCCCGCGACCGGGCGCCCTGCGCGGCGCCCGGTCGTCACCGCACGATGCCGGAGACCCTGCTATGCTGAACTACATTGTCCGCCGTGTTCTGACGATGATCCCGATGTTGGTGGTGATCTCATTCATTTCGTTTGTGATCATCCAGCTTCCCCCGGGTGACTTTCTCCACACCATGCAGGCCGTGCAAGGTTCCAGCGGCGGCGGCATGACCAACGATCAGGCCGAGCTGCTGCGCCGGCGCTATGGCCTGGACGAGCCACTGCTGGTGCAGTATGGCAAGTGGCTGTCCGGCTTTCCCCGGGGCGACTTCGGCTATTCGTTCGAATGGAACACCTCGGTCTGGAACCTGATCGACGATCGAATCGGTTACACATTGCTGCTGGGCTTCTGCTCGCTGCTTGTGATGTTTGTGCTGGCGATCCCCATCGGCATCTACTCTGCCACGCACCAATACTCAATCGGGGATACGGTGCTGTCGGCGTTTGCGTTTCTGGGGCTGTCGATTCCGGGCTTTCTGCTGGCGCTGATCTGGCTCTACGTCGGCGGCATCCTGCTCGGCCTGGATATCATGGGTGACCAATCCAAGCAGTACATCAACCAGCCCTGGACGCTGGCGAAAGCCTGGGATTATTTCCTGCATCTCTGGCCGCCGGCGATCATCCTGGGGCTGGCGAGCACCGCGCAACTGATGCGCATCATGCGCAATGGCATGCTTGAGGCTATGAGCGAGCAGTACATCACCACCGCGCGCGCCAAGGGGCTGAAAGAGCGCACCGTGATCAACCGCTACGCGGTTCGCGCGGCAATCAACCCTGTCGTGAGCGTGATGGCGATGGAAGTGCCCAAGATTATCTCGTCGTCTATTCTGATCGGGGTCGTGATGTCGGTTCCCACCACCGGGCCGACCTTCTTGAGCGCGCTGCGTAGCCAGGATATGTACGTGGCCGGCACGCTGCTGATGGTGATGTCGGTGATGCTGCTGGTGGCGAACCTCATCGCGGACCTGATTTTGGGCTGGCTGGACCCACGGATCGTGTACACATGATCGACACACCGCCAAACCCTGCATCGAACGAACCGGGCGCCAGCTCGATCGCGCAGCGCTCCGAAATGCTGCGCGGCCTGTATTACGCGCTGGCCGAGGAACAGGAAGGGCGCGAGCTAAACGGGAGAATCAGCGAGCTGACCGCTGCCGAAGCCAAGTTCGCCGCGTCGCAGTGGTCGATCATCTGGCGGCGCTTCCGGCGCAACCGGGCTGCGATCATCGGCGGCGTCATTGTGCTGATCTATTATCTGGTCGCCCTTGCCGGAGATTTCATCGCCCCGTTTGCCCTTGAAACGCGCTTCGTCGAGCAGGCCTATCTGCCGCCCCAGCGCGTGCACCTGTTCGACGAGGGAAAGCTCAAGCCGTACGTCTACAAGATCGAATCGGGCCGCGACCCGGTGACGCTCAGGAAAGTCCATATCCAGACGGACGAGAAGGTCTATCTGAAGCTCTTCGTCCGGGGCGACCGCTATGACGTCTTCGGTCTGTTTGATTCGGACCTTCACCTTTTTGGGGCAGAAGACGGCGGCCTGGTGAGCCTTCTGGGCACAGACCGGCAGGGACGCGATATGTTTTCGCGGATCGTGCTGGGCAGCCAGATCTCGCTTTTCATCGGGCTGTTCGGCGTGGCGCTCAGCCTGGTTTTCGGAGCGGTGCTCGGTATCGCTTCCGGATACTACGGCGGCCTGATCGATGAGATCATCCAGCGTCTGATCGAGGTTGTGCGCGCCTTCCCGTCTATCCCGCTGTGGATGGCGCTCTCGGCGGCGGTCCCGCCGGGGTGGTCGCAGACCAAGACGTATTTCGCCGTGACGGTGATCCTGTCGCTGATCGGGTGGACCTGGCTGGCGCGGCAGCTTCGGGGCCAGGTGCTGGCGCTGCGGCAGAGCGATTACGTGATGGCGGCGCGGCTGGCCGGGGCCAGCGACGCGCGGATTATCTTCAAACATCTGTTCCCGGCTACGCTGGGGCAGATCATCGTTGTGGCGACGCTCTCGCTGCCGGCCATGATCATCGCGGAGACGTCGCTGAGCTTCCTCGGGCTGGGGCTGCGCCCGCCGATCACCAGTTGGGGCGTGCTGCTGCAGGAGTCGCAAAATCTCCAATCGCTGGCGCTCTACCCGTGGGTGTTCATCCCTGCGATCGTGATCGTGATCGTCATCCTGGCCTTTAGTTTCCTCGGCGACGGCTTGCGCGACGCCGCCGATCCGTTCACGATTTAGAGGGCGCCATGCACCCGGACCACGTGCTCGAAATCAAAGACCTGCAGGTACAGTTTCGAACGCTCGACGGTGTGGTGTACGGGGTAGATGGGGTGTCGCTCGACGTGCGCAACGGCGAGACGCTCGGCCTGGTCGGTGAGTCCGGCTGCGGCAAAAGCGTGACCGCGCACAGCATCATGCGCCTGCTGCCCAAACGTAGCGCCCGGATCACATCCGGCGAGATCTGGTTTCGCCGCCGCGACGGCAGCGAGCACGATCTGACGAAAGTGGACCCCGAAGGCAGCCTGATCCGCGACATCCGGGGCAATGAGATCGCGATGATCTTTCAGGAGCCGATGACCTCGCTCTCGCCGCTGCACACCATCGGCGACCAGATCATCGAAGCGATCGTGCTGCACCAGGGACTCAGCCGCGAGCAGGCGCGCGAGCGCGCGGTCGAGGCCCTCAACGCGGTGCGCATTGCCAACCCGCGCGAGTTCATGCAATCGTACCCGCACCAGTATTCGGGCGGGATGCGCCAGCGCGCCATGATCGCCATGGCGCTCTCGTGCAACCCCCAGGTGCTGATCGCGGACGAGCCGACGACGGCGCTCGACGTGACCATCCAGGCGCAGATCCTGGATCTGATGCGCAAGCTGCAAGACGAATATTCCTCGGCGATCATCATGATCACGCACAACCTCGGTATCATCAACGAGATGTCCGACCGGATCGCGGTGATGTACCTGGGCAAGATCGTCGAGATCGCCGAGCGAAAGACGCTCTTCAAACACCCCGCGCACCCGTACACGGTCGGCCTGATGCAGTCGGTTCCGGAGATGGGCGACCAGAGCAAGACCCGCCTGCACCCGATCCCCGGCATGATCCCGGATCCGTTTAACATCCCGCGCGGCTGTTCCTTCCACCCGCGCTGCCCGGTGAAAGACAAACCGGCGGCCTGCACCGACCCGGACGGGGTCCCACTGGTGGAAGTCGAGCCGGGCCACTGGGTGCGCTGCACCCTGTATGGGGGCGGATAGCGATGCAGACAGCGACACACACCACCCCGCCGGTGCAGCCGGTGACGCGGCCAACCCTGGTCGCCATCCAAGACCTCAAGATGTACTTTCCCATCCGGCGCGGGATGCTGAAGCGCACCGTCGGCTATGTGCGGGCGGTGGATGGGGTTAGCTTTTCGATCTATCGCGGCGAGACGCTCGGTCTGGTGGGCGAGAGCGGGTGCGGCAAAACGACGCTGGGGCGCTGCGTGGTGCGCGCCTATCAGCCAACTGCGGGCGAGATCCTCTACTACCCCGGAGACGGCGCGTCTGCCGACGGCGGCGCCCCTGTCGACTTCGCCCGGCTCAGCCAGCGCGAGATGCGCCCGTACCGGCACGAGATCCAGATGATCTTCCAGGACCCTTACTCGTCGCTCAACCCGCGCATGACAGTGCTGGATATCGTGGCCGAACCGCTGATCATCCATACGCGCCTGCGCGGCAACGCGCTTAAAGCCGAGGTGGGCGACCTGCTGCGCCGGGTGGGCCTGCGCCCGGAGCATATGAACCGCTATCCGAACGCCTTCAGCGGCGGGCAGCGCCAGCGGATCGGGATCGCGCGGGCGCTCGCGTTGCGCCCCAAGCTGATCGTCTGCGACGAACCAGTGTCCGCGCTGGACGTGTCAGTTCAGGCGCAGGTGGTCAATCTGCTCCAGGACTTGCAGGCGGAGCTGGGCCTGACGTACCTGTTCATCGCGCACGACCTGTCGGTTGTGCAGCACATCAGCGATCGCGTGGCCGTGATGTATCTGGGGCGCGTGGTCGAGCTGGCCCCGTCGAAAGTGCTCTATCGCCAGCCGCTGCACCCCTACACCGAGGCGCTGCTCTCGGCCGTCCCCTCGACCAACCCGGACATCAGCCGCGAGCGGATCATCCTGACCGGCGACGTGCCGAACCCGGCCAATCCGCCGCCGGGCTGTGCCTTTCACCCCCGCTGCCGCTACGCCCAGGACATCTGCCGCCAGCAGGTGCCGCCCTGGCGCGAGCTGGCCCCGGAGCATGGCGTCGCCTGCCATTTCGCCGATCAACTCAATCTGGTGGGAGTCAGTTAACCGTGACGTTCGCATCGAAAGAGCAGCTTGCCCGCTGGCTGGCGGATCCCGGCCCGGTCAGCGATTTGCGCGCGCAGATCCGCCGGTCTGCGACCACGCCGCACCTGCTGGACGCCATCCGGGCGGAAATCCCCGACCGGGGCGCGATCCCGGCCCTGACCTACACGCTCTACCGGACCTTCGAGCATGAAGGCACGCGCGGCCCGTACGAGAACCCCTACTTTCTCAAGCGCGCCCGGCTGACTCGCGGCGTCCTTGAGCTGCTGGCCGGCGACGACTCCGCGCTGGACCCCGTTCAGGACCTGGCGTGGAGCATTTGCGAGGAGACGACGTGGGTCCTGCCCGCGCACGAGGAACAGGGGCCGGATTACTGGGAGATCCACCCGCCGTTTGTGCGCACCGAGCCGCTTGGCGCGCACACAATGCTCACCCGCGAGCCGGACTCAATCGATCTCTTCGCCGCCGAGACAGGCGCCGCTCTGGCCGAGGCGGTGTATCTGATCGGCGACCGGATGGCGCCCGAAGTGCGGCAGCGCATCCGGCAGGAAGTCGAGCGGCACATCTTCCGCCCCTATCTGGCCCGCGCGCGCGATCACTGGTGGTTCAAGGGGCCGCTCAACTGGAACGGGGTCTGCAACGGCGCGGTGGGGCTGGCGTTCTTGCGGCTGGAGCAGGACCGCCCGACGCTGGTCCAGGCGCTGGCGCTGGTGCTGGAAGGGTTCGAAGCCTATCTGGCGACCGGCTTCGAGGCCGACGGCGGCTCGATTGAGGGCGTGGGCTACTGGAACTATGGCCTGATGTACTTCATCACCGTGGCGGAGCTGCTGCGCGAGATCTCGCGGGGCGAGCTGGACCTGCTGGCCCTGCCGCGCCTGAAGGCCATCGCTGCCTACCCGCCCGGTATGGCGCTGGCCGCGCCCAACCGCTTTATCAACTTTGGCGACTCGACCGAGACGCAGACGCTCTCGGCGGGCGTGGTCACGCGGCTGGCCGAGCGCACCGGCGTGGGCGAGCTGCGCGCGCTGCTGGCGCCGCTGGGCGGCGGCGCGGCGACCTCGGAGGGCGGGGCGTACATCGCGCCGGATTTCGCCAAACGCTTCGGCTACAACTTCTACTCGAAGCTGCCCATCATCATGCGTTCCGCCGCCTGGTGGGATTGCACGCAGCCAGTCCCGCCGCTGGAGCAGCGCGATTTCATCCTGCCGGACACCGGCGTGATCAAGCTGGTGGCGCGCACCGGGCGGGATCAGACCGTGATCCTGGTCACCAAGGCGGGCCACAACGACGGCCACCACAGCCACACCGACGTGGGAACCGTGATCGTCAACGTGGACGGCGAGAGCCTGCTGCCCGATCCGGGGCGCGGCTATTACAGCAAGGACTATTTCCGGCAGGCACGCTACCAGAACGTCTTCAACAATTCCTACAGCCACAGCGTGCCGCGCATCGGCGGCCAGTTGCAGGCGCCAGGGCCGGAATTCGGCGGGCGCGGGCAGTTCCACGGCACCATCGTCGATCACGGGCAGCGCGGCGCGGTGAAATACGCGATGATTGACTTCCACGCCGCCTACGACCTGCCGGCGCTGCGCCGGGCGCGCCGCACGCTAGAACTGGATACGCGGACCGGCGCGATCCTGCTCGCGGACGAGTTCACCTTCGACGGCGAGCCGCTGCCGATCGAGGAAGCCTTCACCACCTGGTCGCAGGTCGAAGTCCGCGGCAGCCGCGCGCGGATCACCGGCGAGCGAGCCGCACTGGACCTGGAGATCGTCGAGCCGGCGGGGGCGGCGTTCACACTGGAGTCGCTCGAGCAGGCGTGCCGCGAGAACGCGATCGACGGCACGCTGCTGCGGCTGGCGGCGGCTCTGCCCGCCGGCGCGACTCGCTTTGCGCTTCGTATCACGCCACAGCCAAAGGATGCCCGATGAGCCACTGGCCTTCCGAGTTCCGCACCTTCCGCGACGAGAAGACGGGGCGGACGATCACACAGTTGACGTCGACCGGCAATAACGTTCATTTCTATTTCACCGAGAATTCCTTTGACCGCGACCGCAACGCGATCTACTTCCTCTCTGACCGGGATTCGGGCGAGGACCGCGCGCCGCATGAAGACCCCAGCTACAGCATCTATCGCATGAGCCTGGACACGGGCGAGATGGAGCGGCTGTCGGACGACGTGCTGCACGGCTCCGGCTCCGCCACCAAAACGCCGGACAGCACGCTGATCGCCTACCGGACGGCGGACGAACGCGTCCGGCTGCTGGACATGCAGAGTGGCGCGGTCACGACGCTCTACGAGCGGCAGCCGGGTTTCGAGCTGGGCAGCGTGCCGTCGATCGCGTCCAACCGGCGCTACGTCGCGTTCTGCCGCAACGAGGTCACCGACGAGCACATCCACTACCGGGGCGCGAACTACGCCGGGTTCAAAGAACGCTTCTACATGATCAAGGACGGGCGCATCACCGTCGCCTATGCCGATGGCTCCGGCTGGCACGACGTCTTTCAGGACACGCACCAGCTTGGGCACTTCCAGTTCTCGCCGGATGACCCCACGCTGGGGATGTTCTGTCACGAAGGGCCGTGGAACCTGGTTCAGCAGCGCATCTGGTTCCTGGACTTCATCTCGCGCCAGGCCAGGCCGTGCTTCCGCCAGGGCGAGCACGACACCGTCGGTCACGAATTCTGGACGCAAGACGGCCTGATCTTCTTCGACGACCGCGGACCCGGCCACGACGGCACCATCACCTCGCACCGCACGCAGGCGGTCGTCACCGACGTGCCGGTGAAACAGACCGTGATGACACCCTTCGTTGGCCTGATCGACCGGACGGGCAGGCTGGTCCGCAAAATCGACATGCCGTTCTACTGCAACCACTACCACGCCAACCCGGACAACACCGTGCTGGTCGGGGACGACGTGGACGACCTGGTGCTGATCGACATCAGCGGCGACGAAGCACGGCTGGAGACGCTCTGCACGCACGGGACATCGTGGCACACGCAGAGCAGCCATTGCCACCCCACATGGAGCTGGGACGGCAGCCGGATTCTCTACGCCTCGGACAAGGGTGGCCGGGTGCAGTTGTATCTGATTGAGCTGTGAGGAGCGGAGCATGACCGTCGTCCACTGGGCGGATACCACGCCTGAGATCATCGCGCCGGGGCGCACCCGCTATCTGGCGCACACCGACGATTTGATGGTGGTCGTGATCGACTTCGAGGACGGCCCACACGCCGAACCCGATCCGCCGCACGACCACCCGCACCAGCAGATCACCTATGTGGCCGAAGGGGAACTGCTGTTCTTTGTTGACGGGGAGCCGCACGCGCTGGGGCCGGGCGATCTGATCACGGTTCCAGGGGGTGTGCCGCACACGATCCAGCTCCGCTCCCGGCGCGCGCGGCTGGTCGATACCTTCACGCCGGTGCGCGCTGAATTCCTGCGCTCGGGGTGAGCGATGAACGCACGCGAGCGCGTGCTGGCGGCGCTCAATCACCAGGAGCCGGACCGCATCCCCTTTGACCTGGGCAGCACGCAGGTGACCGGGATTCACGTCGTGGCGGCGCGCGGGCTGCGAGCCGCGCTTGATCTGCCGCCTGTCGAGCCGGTGCTGTGCGACGCCATCCAACAGCTTGCGCTGCCCGAAGAGGACCTGCTGGCGCGGCTGGAAGTCGATACGCGCGGGCTGTTCCCGCTCAACAGCCACAACTGGGGGGTGCGCGAGGAGCCGGATGGGGATTACTGGCGCTACCGCGACGAATGGGGCATCACGCATCACCGCCCGCGCCCGGACGGCCTGTACTACAGCATTGTGCGCGTCCCGTTGGAAGGGCCGGAGATCTCCGCGTCGGACATCCGCAACCACCCCTGGCCGGACATGGGCGATCCGCAGCGGATCGCGGGGCTGCGCGAGCAGGCGCTCCGCTGCCGCGAGCAGGGCTACGCCGTCGTGCTCAAAGACCCGTTCGCGGGCATCTTCGAGATGGCGCAGCGCATCGTCGGGATGCAGGAACTGCTGATCATGATGGCGACCGACGAGGCGCTGGCGGGCGTGCTGTTCGACAAGCTGCTGGCGCTGAAGCTCGACTTCTGGGAGATGGCGCTGCCCCGGCTGGGCGATGTGGTCGACGTGGTGACCTACAACGACGACTATGGGACGCAGCAATCGCAGTTGATCTCGCCGGCTATGTTCCGCCACCAGCTCAAGCCGCGCGTGCGCGCCCTGTTCGAGCGTATCAAGCAGCTTGCGCCGCACACGAAGCAGTTCTTCCATTCTTGCGGCAATGTCCGCCCCCTGATTCCGGACTACATCGAGATCGGCGCCGAGGTGCTCAACCCGGTCCATATCCGCGCGCGCGGCATGGATCCGGTGGCGCTCAAGCGCGATTTCGGCGCGGATATCGCGTTCTGGGGCGGGGGTGTGGATACGCAGGATGTCCTGCCGCACGGCACGCCGCAGGACGTGCGCGACGACGTGCGGCGCAACATCGAGGCGCTGTCACCCGGCGGCGGCTATGTCTTTTGCGCCGTGCACAACATCCAGGCCGATGTGCCGCCCGCCAATATCCTCGCCATGTGGCAGGCGCTGCGCGAGTTTGGCGGTGGGGAGAGGAGTGCGCTGTGACCACCCCCTGGGAGCGTTTCGTCCTGGCGGCGCGGCGCGGCGAGCCGGACCGGGTCCCGGTCGCGCTGATCGTCGACAGCCCCTGGCTGCCGGGCTATGCCGGGATCGACACACGCGATTACTATCTGTTCCCCGATCAATGGCTGGCGATCAACCGCGGCCTGCTGGATCGCTACCCTGATGTGGTGTGGATCCCCGGCTGGTGGATCGAGTATGGCATGGCGACCGAGCCGTCTGCGTTCGGCGCCAAGCCGCGTTTCTACGCCGATCGCCCGCCCTCGATCGAGCCGGTGGTGAGCGATCTGGACTTCTGGGTGCGCGCGATCAAGCCCGCCAATCCGCGCGAGGATGGGCTGATGCCGCTCGTCGTGCGCCTGTACGAAGTGCTCGACGAGCGGCTGCGGGCCGAGGGGCTGGGGGTGCGGATGGTCTGCTCGCGCGGGCCGATGACGATCGCCTCGTACCTGATGGGCGTCATGCCGCTGATGGAGGGGCTGGCGCTCGACCCGGACGGGGTGGGCCACGTGCTGGATGTGATCAGCGCGTCGATCATCCGCTGGCTGCAAGCCCAGCTCGACGCGGTGCACGCCCCCGAAGCGATCATGGTGCTGGACGATCTGGTCGGGATGGTGTCGAAGCGCCACTATCAGGCGATCATCGAGCCGCACCTGCGCCGCATCTTCGACGCCTTCGAGGGGCTGATCCGCGTCTATCACAACGACACACCCTGCCCGCACCTGCTCTCCGCTCTGGCCGAGGCGAATTTCGATGTTTTCAACTTCAGCCACGAGACGGACATCGCCGAGGTCAAGCGGGTGATGGGGCACCGCGTCGCGCTGATGGGCAACGTCGCGCCGCTCGATCTGGGCGTGCGCGGGACGCCGGAGCAGGTCTACCAGGCGGCGTGGGAGTGCCTGGACAAAGCCGCGCCCGGCGGCGGCATGATCCTGTCGTTTGGCGGGGGGGTGGCGCCGGACACGCCGCCGGACAATATCGACGCGCTGTTGCGCGCTGCTCGCGACTGGGAGCAAGGGCGATGACGCTGATTCTGCACGAGGATCGCTATTTCGGGCCGGACGCACGCCAGATCGAGGTCGCGCGGGAGCTGTATCGCGGGGCGAAAGACCTGCCGCTGGTCTGCCCGCACGGCCATGTCGACCCGCGCCTGTTCGCCGATCCGGATTACTCGTTCGGCACGCCGGTCGATCTGCTGCTGATCCCGGATCACTACATCTTTCGCATGCTGTACTCGCAGGGCGTGCCGCTCGAAGACCTGGGCATCCCGCGCGCGGATGGCGCGCCGGTTGAGACGGATCACCGCAAAATCTGGCAGACCTTCGCCGAGCGCTTCTACCTGTTTCGCGGCACGCCAACCGGGATGTGGCTGGAGCAAGAACTGGCCGAGGTCTTCGGCGTGCAGCAGCGCTTGGATGGCGCGAGCGCGCAGGCGATCTACGACCGGATCGCCGCCGCGCTGGAAACGCCGGAGATGCGCCCGCGCCGCCTCTACGAGCGTTTTCACATCGAAGTGCTGTGCACCACCGACGCGGCAACCGACACCCTGGCGCACCACCAGGCGCTTCGCGCGTCCGGCTGGGGTGGCGATATCCGCCCGACCTTTCGCCCGGATGCGGTTGTCAACCTGGACACGCCCGGCTGGCGCGAGGAGATCGACCGGCTGAGCGAAGTGTCCGGAATCGCGATCACCGGCTACCCGGCCTTCATCGACGCGCTGGAACAGCGGCGATCGTTCTTCAAGTCGCTCGGCGCGGTGGCGACCGATCACGCCGCGCTGACGCCGTACACCGCGCCGCTGACCGGGCGCGAGGCGAGCGCCATTTTCGAGCGTGCGCTGCGCGGCGAAGCCTCGGCGGACGACGCCCGCGCCTTCACCGGCCATATGCTCATCGAACTGGCGCGCATGAGCACCGAAGACGGGCTGGTGATGCAGCTTCACGTCGGCGCGTGGCGCAACCACAACCCGCTCATTTACGTTCGCTTCGGGCGCGACAAAGGGGCGGATATCCCGATCGCAACCGAGTTCACGCGCAATCTGCGCCCGCTGCTGGACGCTTACGGCAACGACCCGCACCTGACGCTGATCCTGTTCACGCTCGACGAGACGACCTATTCCCGCGAGCTGGCGCCGCTGGCCGGGCACTACCCGGCGCTGCGCCTGGGTCCGCCCTGGTGGTTTCACGATAGCTGGAACGGGATGCAGCGCTTCTTTGACCAGGTAATGGAGACGGCGGGGATCTACAATACGGCCGGTTTCAACGATGATACCCGTGCCTTTCTGTCGATCCCGGCGCGGCACGACGTCTGGCGGCGGGCCAGCGCGAACTGGCTGGCGGGCCTGGTTGTGCGGCACGTGATCGACCTGGCCGACGCGCACGAGATGATGGGCGAGCTGGCCTATGGGCTGGCGAAGCGCGCCTACAAGCTGTGAGCGTGAACGTGGCGGGCACGTATACCGAGAGGGACCGATGACACTGGGGTCGTTTGGCGAGCTGGAAGTCTATGCCAGCTCGGTCGTCCACCACGAAGGCGCGAGCTACTTTCTGGCGCGGGACCGCGCCGGCGAGAAGCGGCTCGGCGTGCAGGGCGACGCGACGGGCTTTCGCGGCGAGCGCACGGGAGACACCCTGCTCTGCCCGCTGATGCCCGAAAACGCCGCCGCCCTGAGCGCTCGCCTGCCCTGGCTCAACCCGGTTGCGCTCGGCTTGCGGACGTCCGCCGGGTTTGGCGACCGGCTCGGCCTGGCGACGCCGGGCCATGTGCGGGCGGTAGAGGGTACGGGGATCGCGCCGATCTTCGCCCAGCAGTCGGTGCGCGAGAACGCACGCACCGGCCGGACGCCGCGCCAGGTGCTGGACGATGCGCGCTGGGGGGTGTTTCAGGCGGGCTGGCGCGGCGCGTGGGGTGCGGACGCCGACCACCTGAAGACGCCCGAGGCGATCGCGCCGTTTGCCGAGGCGGGCTATTCGTTCTACACGGTCGACCCCGGCGAGCATGTGGATCGCCAGGCGGAAGCAGACTCGCTGGCGGCGCTGCGGGCGAAAGTCGCGGTGCTGCCCTGGATGGAGCTGGAATCCAGCCTGCCTGACCTGGAACGACGCTACCTGGGCCGTGCCGTTTCCCTGGACGGGCGCGCGTTGCTCTTTGACGAAACCAGGCTGCTGCGAGCCGCCGCCAAATATGGCCGGGCGCTGGCGCACATCGTGACCATGTACCGGACTCTGCGCGCGCACATGGGCGACCGGCCGTTCGATTTCGAGGTGTCTGTCGACGAAACCGAAACGCCAACGACCGTCCACGAGCATTACTTCCTGGCGGCCGAGATGCGCCGCCTGGGCATTGGGTGGGTCAGCCTGGCGCCGCGCTTTGTCGGGCGCTTCGAGAAAGGCGTGGACTACCTCGGCGAGCTGGACGTGCTGGAGCGCGACCTGGCCGGGCACGCCGCCGTGATGCGCACCATCGGCGGCTACAAGCTCAGCCTGCACTCCGGCTCGGACAAGTTCTCCGTCTACCCGCTGGCGGCACGCCACACGCACGGGCTGGTCCACCTCAAAACGGCGGGGACGAGCTATCTCGAGGCGCTGCGCGTCTGGGCTGAGGTCGAGCCGGCGACCTTCCGCGAGGTGCTTGATTTCGCCCGCGCGCGCTACGAGACCGACCGCGCGACCTATCACGTCTCCGCCGATCTGCACGCTGTGCCCGCGTCCGGTACACTGGATGACGCGGCCCTGCCGGAGCTGCTCGACCAGTTCGCGGCGCGGCAGGTGCTGCATGTGACGTTCGGCTCGGTCCTGGACCGCTACGGCGAGCGTCTGCGCGCCGTGCTGCGCGCGCACGAAGACCGCTATCACGACCTGCTGGCGCGCCACTTCGCGCGGCATCTTGAACCGTTTCGCACCACCAACTAAGGAGTATGACTCGGATGGAACAGCGCTATCCTGCTCACCCGGACGAGGTAAAGACCTTTACGACGGAGCAACTGCGGCGGCATTTCCTGATCGAAAATCTGTTCACGCCCGGCGCGGTCGAGATGGTTTACAGCCACATCGACCGCATCATCACCGGCGGCGCGGCTCCGGTCGAGGCGCCGGTGGCGCTGGCCGGCGATTCGAAGTCGCTCGGCGCGGAGTTCTTCCTGGAGCGGCGCGAGATGGGCATCGTCAGCATCGCGGGGCCGGGCCGGATCACGGTCGACGGACAGACCTTCCCGATGCAGAAGCTCGACGGGTTGTACATCGGGCGCGGCGCGCGCGAGGTGCGCTTCGCCAGCGACGACCCGGCCAACCCGGCGCGTTTCTACTTCAGCAGCACCCCGGCGCATGCAAGCTATCCGACGGCGCACATCCCGCTCAGCGACGCCACGCCACAGCACCTGGGCGATCTGGCGCACTCGAACAAGCGCACGATCTACAAGTACATCCACCCGGACGGCGTGAAAAGCTGCCAGCTTGTGATGGGCGTGACCCTGCTCGAGCCGAACAATATGTGGAACACCATGCCCGCACACACGCACATCCGCCGCATGGAAGTGTATTTCTATTTCGACCTGGCGGATGACAACGTCGTCTTTCATCTGATGGGCGAGCCGCACGAAACGCGCCATCTGGTGGTGCGCAACCAGCAGGCGGTCATCTCGCCGAGCTGGTCGATCCACGCCGGGATGGGAACCGGCAATTACAGCTTCATCTGGGCGATGGCTGGCGAAAACCAGACGTTCAGCGATATGGACCCGGTCGCGATGGCGACCCTGCGCTAGCGAAGGCAGGCAGCCATGAGCATTCTGGAGCAGTTTCGACTCGATGGACGGGTGGCGCTGGTCACCGGCGCGAGCCGCGGACTGGGCCAGGCGATGGCGGTCGGCCTGGCCGAGGCGGGCGCGGATATCGCCGGGCTGGATCGCACGCCGGACTGCGAAGAGACCTGCGCCCAGGTGGAAGCACTGGGCCACCGCTACTTCAACCTCTCGATGGACCTGCTGGCGGCAACGGTCGACGATCTCAACCGGGCCGTCGCTCAGGTGGTCGAGGCGTTGGGCCGGCTCGATATTCTGGTCAACAACGCCGGGATCATCCGCCGCGCGCCCGCGCTGGATTACACCGAGGCCGACTGGGACGAGGTGATCGCGATCAATCTGCGGGCGGTGTTCTTTCTGTCGCAGGCGGCGGGCCGGGTGATGGCCTCGCAGGGCAGCGGTAAGATCATCAACGTGGCGTCGATGCTGTCGTTCCAGGGGGGGATCCTCGTCCCGTCCTATACCGCCTCAAAGAGCGCGGTCGCCGGGCTGACGCGCGCCCTGGCGAACGAATGGGCGCCACTGGGGATCAATGTCAACGCGATCGCGCCGGGCTACATGGCAACCGAGAACACCGCGCCGCTGCGGGCCGACCCGGTGCGCAGCCGGGCGATCCTCGACCGCATTCCGGTGGGGCGCTGGGGCGAGCCGGACGATCTCAAGGGCGCGGTTGTCTATCTGGCGTCGGACGCGGCGCGCTATGTGCACGGTGCGATTTTGCCGGTTGACGGCGGCTGGCTGGCGCGTTGAGCGCAGCGAGGCGGCCACAAAAACAGAAAAGAACCGCGTCGGGTGCAGCAGGAAGGCTGCGCCCGCTTGCATTGACCGGCCTGATCGCAGCGCCCGGCAAGGCGAGGGGCAGGCCCACCATAACCCGCCCCCTCGTATCACGCTGAAGTGGCAGGCGCGAACTACAGCGTAATGAGTACCTCTGGTTCCTCGCCGGGCGCGGCGACAGGCAGAAACTCGCCGGACCACGCGGCCCCGTTCACGCGGCAGCCCGGCGGCTCGCCCGGCCCGGCGCGGCGCACGGTGATCGTGTAGCGCGCGCCCCGGAACCAGCGCCGGACGCGGAACTGATCCCAGCCGTCGGGCAGGCCGCCCTGGACGCGCAGCCCTTCGCGGTGGGCGGTGATCCCCAACACGCCATCGACGAGCGCGCGCAAGAACCACGCTGCCGAACCCGTGTACCAGGTCCAGCCCGCTTGGCCGGGTGAGGGCGCCAGCGGCCCGGCGACGTTGCCCGGCATGACGTATGGCTCGCCGGAGTAGCGGTCGGGGTCAACGCTGGCGCGGGCCGGCGGGCAGAAGCTGCGCCAGAGGGCATAAGCAGCTTGCGCGCCGTTCATCTGACGCTCGGCCAGCACGGCCCAGCACGCGGCATGGCAATAGACCCCGCCGTTTTCGCGCGTGCCGGGCGCGTAGCGCGACAGATAGCCGATGGCCGGGTTGGGCGTGGTGTAGGCGGGCGCCAGCAGCAGCGGCCCGTAATCCGAAAAGAGATGCTCGCGGGCGGAAGCCAGCGCTTGGTGGGCGCGGTCGTCCGGCGCGGTGCCGCCCAGCACGGCCCAGGTCTGCGCATTGAGGAAGATCTTGCCTTCGGGCGAGTGCCGCGAGCCGACGAGATCGCCCGCGTCGGTTGTGGCGCGCCAGTACCACGCGCCGTCCCAGGCGTGTTCGTTGACAGCGGCGCGCAGGCGCTCGGCTTCCTGGCGGAAGCGGGTGGCGGTGCGGTCGTCGGCCAGCCCCAGGTCAACCCAGGCATTCAGCAGATAGTGCAGGAAGTGCGCCATCCAGACGCTTTCGCCGCGCCCCTCGGCGCCGACGGCGTTCAGCCCGTCGTTCCAGTCCGCCTTGAGGATCAGCGGCAAGCCGCGGGGGCTGAACCGGCTGAGCGCCATCTCGAACGAGCGCAGGCAGTGCTCGCGCAGGGTCGCCTCGCCACCGTCATAGAAGGGCACGACCTCGTCCAGCGCCGAGAAGTCATCCGTTTCGCGCAGGTAGTGCAGCAGGACAAACGGCAGCCAGAGCAGGTCGTCGCTGTACTCGGAGCGCAGGCCGGTTTCCGCCAGCGGGTGCCACCAGTGCAGCACCACGCCGTCCTGATACTGGTGCGCGGCGTGCAGCTTGATCTGATCCAGGGTTCGCTCCGGCAGGCCGAGCAGCAGCCAGATCAGGCTGTCTTGAAGCTGGTCGCGGTAGCCGTAGGCGCCGCCGGTCTGGTAGTAGGCGGTGCGGCCCATCAGCCGTCCGGCGATGGCCTGGACTTGCAGCCAGCCATTCGCCAGCACGTTGACCGCCGGATCGGGCGTTTCGACCGTCAGGCGCCCGGCGATCTCCTGCCAGAAAGCGCGCGTGCTACCCAACGCGGCGTGCACTTCATCCAGCGCGCGGAAGCGCGTGATGACCGCCCCCGCCTGCTCGCGGTCATCCGCCATGCCGAGCGTGAAGGCGATCTCACGTGCCTCGCCCGGCGCCAGCGTGACGGCAACCTGCAGACTGCCGATCGGGTCACCCCAGCGACCCACGCGGCAGATCGCCCGCCCTTCGACAACCGCCTGGGGCCGGTGCAGGTCACCATGCCGGCCCAGAAAGTCGCGCTTGTCGCTGTCGAAGCCGTCCGGCATAAGCGAGGCGCTGTGAAAGCCGACGTACGGCCAGGAACGGTTCCAGTGTGTTTTGCTCTCGACCGGCAGATCCCACAGCACCTTGGTCGCCAGCAGCGCGCCCCAACGGTCGTCATACTCGGTGGTGATGAAGGTGCGGTGGAACTCGCGGTGCCAGTCCGGCGCGGCGCCCAGCAGCCACTCGAAGTAGCTGATGATCTGCAGCGAGCGGGCCCGCTCGCCGGTGTTCTCCAGGCGCAGCAGCCAGATCTCGCAGGGGGCATCCTGAGGCACGAAGACGGTCAACGTGGAGCGGATCCCGTCGTGCTGCCCGTCGATCACCGAGTAGCCCATTCCGTGACGAACCCGGTAGCCTTCAAGCGACGCGCCGCATGGCTGCCAGGTGGGCGACCAGAACGCGCCGGTGTCAGCGTCGCGCAAGTAGAGGTATTTGCCCCAGTTGTCGCGGATCAAATCCTGGTCCCAGCGCGTCAGGCGGTTGAGGCTGGCGTGTGCGCGCCAGCTATAGCCGCTGCCGGCCTGAGACAGCACCAGGCCGTAATCGCCATTGGTCAACACGTTGATCCAGGGCATGGGGGTGTCGGCGCGGGTGATCACATACTCGCGCCCATCGTCGCTGAAATACCCGTACTTGGTCTGCAACTGAGCCATCGTTGTTTGTTCGTCCCTAAAGTTAGCCATCCGCGAGTGTCTGGCGAAGCCGTTCGAGATCGGCGCGCGCCCGCGCGATCAGTTCCTCGTCGTTGGGGAACAGATCGGGGATCGACTCGTAGATATCTTCGGCGTCGCGCAGCTCGCCTGCTTCCTCGTACAGCTCGCCTAGGCGCAGGTAGATCAACCCCATCGCGGGGTTGCTGCGTCCAATGTTTCGCTGCACAAACGTCTCGGCATCTTCCAGTGTCAGGCGCGTGTAGATAATGTCGTCGATCCGCGCACGCGCTTTCTCGACGGCGTCCGGCACGGGGAAGGCGTACGGGTTCGACCAGATCCGCTCGACCTGGAGATAGCCGCCGTAGGGCACATACTTGCGGGTGGTCTGGTCGAACGCTTCGTAGCCGGTCAGGGCGTCGAGATAGCGGCCTTCCTCGTAGCTGCGGTCCGCGTCCTGGATATAGGCGCTGGTCAGGCGATACGCATCCCACCAGGCGAGCACATACGTCGCCGCGAAGATCAGGATCGCGCCGCCGATCAGCAGCAGCGCGCGCGAAGGCCGGGCGCGAACCGGGGCGGGTGTGGGAGTTGTCGGGAGCGTCATTTCGGCCATCAGCTTACTTGCTCAGCGATACGTTGGCGAACGCTTTGACAAACTGCTCCTGAATAAAGAAGTAGACCACGACGATCGGCAGGGTGATCAGGGTGGTCAGCGCCCAGATCTGCTCGGAGTTCTCGCCGGGGACGGTGCCGCGAAACTGCAGCAGCCCAAGCTGGAGCGTCCAGCGGTCCGGCCGGTTGAGATAGAGCAGCGGTCCGAAGAAGTCGTTCCAGCTTCCCATAAAGGTCAGGATGGCGACCGTCGCCAGAGCGGGGCGTGCCAGCGGCAGGATGATGCGCGTGAAGATCGTGATCTCGCCCGCGCCGTCGATGCGCGCCGCCTCGACCAGCTCGTCTGGGATGCCGAGCATGAACTGGCGCACCAGAAAGATATTGAAGACCGACACCGCCGACGGCACGATCAGCGCTTCGTAGCGCCCCACCCAGCCAAGGTTGTAGATGAAGACGTAGGTCGGAATCAGGAACAGAACGCCGGGGATCATCATGGTGAGCAGCATAAAGCCGAAGATCCGGCCCCGGCCGGGAAACGGGATCTTAGCGAAGGCATAGCCGGCCAGCGCGCTCAGGAGCGCATTGAGGAGCGTGATCGAGACGGCCAGAATCAGCGAGTTTTTAAACAGCAGCAGGACGTTCAGCTCCTCGAACACCCCGGTATAGCCCCGCAGCGTGATCTCTGTAGGCAGCGCGGCGGGCGAGTGCATGATCTCGCGGCCCGTCTTGAACGAGTTGTTGACCATAAAGAAGAACGGGTAGACGACGACCACCGCGCCGATCGTCAGCACCGCGTAGATGAGCAGTTGGGAGAGCGAAACGCGCTTGAGCTGGTTCATGGCGCTCTCCTAGTCCGCTTCGGAGCGGATGAACCTAAACTGGATGGCGGTCAGCCCGGCAATGATGAACGCCAGCAGCAGCCCCAGCGTGGACGCGTAGCCCACATTCGACCGGTCGAAGGCCTGCGCGTAGAGGTACAGCACCGGCGTCAGCGCCTGGTTGTTGATGCCGCCGTAGACGTTGAACCCGATGCTGAAGACTTCGGTGAACATTTGCAGCCCGTTGATCACATCGACCACCAGCAGGAAGAACAACTGCGGGCGCAGCAGCGGCAGCGTGATCCGGCGGAACATATCCCATCCCCGCGCTCCGTCGACGGCGGCGGCTTCGTAGAGGCGAGGATCGATGCCGTACATGCCTGCCAGCAGGATCACAGTGCTGATGCCGAACCACTTCCAGGTGTTGATCAGCGCGATCACGATCATGGGAAGCGTGTTGTCCGACTTCCAGAACGACGGCCCCGACAGGATGCCGGCGTTGATCATCCAGCGCTGGATCGGGCCGCCGGGGCTGGCGAGGTTGTCGCCGATGGTCATCAGGACCACGGTAGAGGTGATGACGGGCAAGAAGTAGATGGTGCGGAAGAAGCGTGCGCCCCAGGTGATGCGGAACAGCAGCGCCGCGGTCAGCAGCCCGATTCCGTTCTTGAGCGTGATGAAGACGGCCTGGTTCAGAACGATGTTGTAGAGTGCCTTCCAAAACAGCGGATCGGTCGCGCCGCCGACCCAGTTGCCCACGCCCACAAAGGCCCGGTTTTCCGGCGTGACAAAGGAGTAGGTGAAGAACGTCAGGTAGAACGAGAGGATCAGCGGGTACAGCCCGAAGATCATATACAGCACAACCCAGGGCGAAACGAAGACATAGCCCCAGGCGTTGCGCCGGATGCGGAGCCACAAGGGCGTCCCCTGCGGCATGGCGCGGGTGGCCTGAAGTGAGGTCATGGCACCATCCTCAGTCACAAGCCCTACAGGCCGGGTGATGAAACGGCTGGCGGCACAGGCTGCCCTGCACCGCCAGCCACAGCTCCAAGCTGCTTACGGCGCCTGGATGGCTTCGCGGGCCTTTTCGGCTGCGAGGGCCACCGCATCTTCAAGCGGAACCGACCCCTCGACGACAACCTGCTGGTAGACCCCCTGCAGGGCCGCCGCCACACGCTCAGCCGTGGCGAACTGCTCGGGGATATAGCCATGCTCCAACAGCTCGACGAACGGCCGGCGCGCTTCTTCCTGGAAGTAGGGATCGTCGCGCAGTGCGGTCACCACCGGCAGATAGCCCAGCTCGGTGATGAACAGGTAGTTGTTCTCGTCTTCCATCAGGAAGTTGAGGAAGTGCCAGGCGCGAGCCTCACGCTCCGGCGTGGTCTTCAAGATCATGGCCGCGCGGCCACCGAAGGTCGTGAAGGACGTGTCGCCCTCTTCGGGCACGGGCACCGGCGCCACGCCGACATCCTCGCCAATCACCATCGGCTCGCCCGCCGCGGATTGCAGGTTCGGCTCCCACGAGTAGCCGTACTGCAGCCACGTGCCGATGGTGCGGCTGAAGAAGTTCTTCTCCATGGTCGGCGGGGCGAACTGCTGGGCGGCGCGCGTGAACTCGAAGAACTTATCCAGCGCGCATTCCTCGCGGTCGAAGATGATGTCGGTCGCCAGGTTGTTCAAAAGCTGGCACCGCCCCTGATTGGCGTTGAGGTAGATCGGCTGGAGCATGTTCCAGTACCAGCCGCCCCATTGCAGCGCCTCGTTCCAGAAGACAGTCCCGTAGACGTCGTCGCCGTTCTCACGCGGCGGGAGCGCGTCGATCGCCTCGATCGCCGCCAGGAATTCGTCCCAGGTCTTGGGCGGGTTGTCGGGATCCAGGCCGGCTTCTTCGAACAGCGCCTTGTTGTAGATCATGAGCGTGACATCCGCCCCAACCGGGACGTAATAGTTGTGACCGTAGAGCCGCTGGACCGACGCCGGCTCCAGCCGGGCGAACAGCTCGTCCGCGCCGGGCAGCTCTTCCAGCGCCACCGCCGCGCCCTGCTCGGCGAGGGTGCCAAGCTGCGGGCCGAACGAGGTGATGATCAGGTCGGGCTGGTTGCCCGCCGCGATCAGCGCCTGGAACGCGCCGCCTTCCGGCTCCAGTTCCAGCGTGACGGTCACGCCCGGATTGGCTGCCTGGTAGGCGTTGACCAGCTTGGTCATGGTGTCTTGCATGGCGCCGGCCACGACCGAGACGCGGATCGAATTGGCCATGGGCGGCTCCTGCGCGCTGGCGACAGCCCCGGCCAGCAGCACAACGATCAGAATGAAAACAAATGGGATCCGACGAGAGAGAGTGTGTGGAGCAAACATGAACAATTCTCCTTCTGCAAACCGAAAACCGGACTTTTCGACTGGGGCCGGTGAGCCGGTTGTGCTGCTCACCGTGATACTTCACATCCTTGATTAAAACGCTTTTACACGCCGGATAAGAAAGAGCTGCCCTTGCGGGACGGCTTGCCCTAGCCGGCGCAGCCGCACGAGCGGCGAACGACCAGCGTCGTCGGCAGTTGGACCATGCGCGGCGTGATGGGCCGGGCGCCGGCGTCCTCGCGGCTGGCTTCGAGCGCCAGACGGGCGGCCTGCCACCCCAACTCATAGACCGGCTGGCTGACGGTAGTCAGCGGTGGGCTGACGTAACTGGCCATCGGCACGTCGTCGAAGCCCACCACGGCGACATCATCCGGGACGCTCAGGCCGCGCGCCTGCGCCGCGATGATCGCGTCGGCGGCCATCTGGTCGTTGGCGGCAAAGACGGCTTCCGGACGCGCGGGCAGGTCGAGCAGCTTCTGCATGGCGCGGTAGCCGCTGCCGCGCAGATAGTCGCCGTGTGTGATATAGGCGGCGGGCAGATCCAGGCCGCGCTCGGCCAGCACGTCGCGCAGCCCGCGCAGCCGCTCGCGGCTGTCCGGCGTGTAGTCGGTGCCGGAGATGAACGCCACGCGCCGGTAGCCGTGTACATCGACCAGGTGCTCGATCAAGGTGCGGGCGCCGTAGTAGTTGTCGGCCAGGAAGGTCGGGATATTGCGGCCGACGTCCTGCTGCACGAGCACGATCGGCACCCCGCGATCGATGATGGCCTGCACTTCGTGCGCCAGGACATCGATCGCCACCAGCACCATCGCGTCCACGTGGCCGCGGTGGAACAGGCGCAGGTACGAATGCTCGCCCGGCTGGCGCGGCTGGCTGGCGATCAGCAGGTTATAGCCCGCCGCGGAAGCGGCATCTTCCACGCCGCGCACGATCTCAAAGAAAAACGGATCGTTGACCTGGGGGATCACCAGCCCGAGCGTGTCGGTTTGCTGGCTGGCAAGCCCGCGCGCCAGCGCGTTCGGCTGGTAGTTCAGCTCGCGAATGGCGCGCAGCACGCGCTCGCGCGTCTCGGGATGGACGCGGTCGCGGTTGTTGAAGACGCGCGATACCGTGCCGATAGATACTCCTGCGTGCTGGGCGACGTCAAAAATTGTTGCTGCCATCTGCAAATCTTGTGATACGATAGAAAATGCGGCGCTGTAAACGCTTTTATCGTATCAGGTTCCAGTCTGTCGCGCAAGAGATTGAAAGGGGTGATTTTTTCGCTCAGAGATGAAGCCATCCTGGTAAAAACGCTTTGCCCACGAGCCGCCCGGCCATCTGTCCGCGCCCGGCTCCAGCTCATCGCAACTGATTCACTGCAGCAAATAGTCATTGAGGGGTAAGGAGTTCATCATGAGCAAACGGTTGATGTCAATTGTGCTGATCGCGGCTGTCGTGCTGATGGCAGCAGGCGTGCGTCCCACGGTTTCCATCGCGCAGGACGAGGGGATCGTCTGGGCTGCGTGGGAGAATAAGGACATAAGCACGCTGGGCGACGACAACAGCGGCTCGTCCTTCGCGTTCAGCGAGGACGTGCTCTCGCCGTCCGGCGCGCCCACGCTCCAGGTGACGCCGGGCGGTTCCGCCGAAGAGACCAAGCTCGCCTTTCCGGTCAGCGGGGCGGACCTGCAGGAGTGGGCGACGCACCGGCAGGTCGCGCTGGACGTGTACCTGCCGGAAGAAAACGCGCTCAACCCGAATCGCTTCTTCATGGGGATGGCGGATGTCGGCGGTGAATGGACATGGGTTGGCGGTGTGTTCAGCGAAACCCAAGCGCAAGCTGGCTGGAACGAGGTCGTCTACACGCCGGATGCTGCCATGCGCGCCCCCGATCCGGACGCCAGCTACATGATCTATCTGTCGTTCTTCTATGCCGACGAGAACGATAACAAAACCCCGCTGACCGAGCCGTTCTATCTGGGGAGCATGGTCCTTAGCGGTGCAGAGGCCGCGCCCGAAACCGGAGCGCCAGCCGCGACCGAGCCGATCCTCTGGGCGGCGTGGGAAGCGAAGAACCCCGGCATGCTCGGCGACGATAACACCGGGTCCGATTTCGCCCAGAGCGCCGATGTGCTGACTCCGTCCGGCGCGCAGTCGCTTCAGGTGATCCCCAGCGGCACGGCGGACGAAACGAAGCTGTCGTTCCCGGTGAGTGGGAATAACCTGCAAGACTGGATCACGCACGGCCAGGTCGAGCTGGAGCTGTACCTGCCGCCGGAGAACGCCGTCAACCCCAACCGGGTGTTTATGGGCCTGGCCGAGATCACGGAAGAGTGGACCTGGGCCGGCGGGCTGTTCGGCCAGATCGAAGGCGACTCGGGCTGGACGCGCGCCGTCTTCGTGCTCGATCCGGTGATGCAGCGCATCAACACCAACGGCGCCTATCTGCTCTATCTGGCGTTCTTCCACGCCGACGCCAACGAGAACAAAATCGTGCTGACCGAGCCGTTCTATCTGGGCAGCATCACGCTGGCGCCCGCGCCTGAGGCAGAACCCGCCGAGGCCGCCGGAGAAGCCGCGCCGCTGACCGCCGACACGGTGTACGAGCGTGAGGTGGCGTTGCTGCTGTCGCTGGACGATGTCGGGCTGCTGGACGCAGTGGCGCATGAGACGTTTGACTACTTCTGGTACGAGGCGAATCCGGACAACGGGCTGATCAAGGACCGCAGCACGCTGGACTCGCCGTCGAGCATCGCGGCGGTAGGGTTCGGGCTGGCGGCGATCCCGATCGGGATCGATCGCGGCTGGATTACGTACAACCAGGGCTACGAGCGCGCGCTGGTAACGCTGCGGACGTTCGCCGAGGGCGGCGTGCAGGGGCAGAACGGCTTTTTCTATCACTTCGTCGATATGGAGACCGGCGAGCGCGTGTGGAGCAGCGAGGTTTCGTCGATTGACAGCGCGCTGTTCATTGCCGGGGCGCTGACCGCCGGCCAGTACTTCCAGGGCACCGAGGTCGAGGCGCTGGCCCGCCAGCTCTACGAGCAGATGGACTGGCAGTGGATGATGGCGAACACCAACATGGTCTCGATGGGCTGGAAGCCGGACCTCGGCTTCCTGAGCGCCACGTGGGATCACTTCGACGAGAGCCTGCTGCTGTATGTGCTGGCGATCGGCTCGCCGACGCACCCCATCCCGGCGGAGACGTGGGATCGGTGGAAGCGCCCGGTCAACACCCAGGAAGGCTACATCTACCTGCCCTCGGAGCCGCTGTTCGTCTACCAGTATCCGCTGGCGTTCCTGAACCTGGCGGGCAAGGAAGACGCCTACGCCAACTACTTCAACAACACGCGGATGGCGTGCGAGCGTAACCGCGCCTTCAGCGAGGCCAACGCCGACATCTACGCCACCTATCAGAACGGCGTGTGGGGCATCAGCGCGTCGGATGGGCCGCGCGGCTACCGGGCCTATGGCGCGAACGGCGGCAATCACGACGGCACGATCGCACCCTACGCCTCGATCGCCTGCCTGCCCTTCACGCCGGACGCGGCGCTTGAGGGGATGCGCGCCATGCTGCGCGAATACGGCCCGAAGGTCTGGCGCGAATACGGGTTTGTCAGCGCGATCAACGCCGCCGAAGACTGGTACTCCGTCGAACATATCGGGATCGACCAGGGCGACATTCTGCTGATGATCACCAACTATCAGGACGGCTTCGTCTGGGACCTGTTCATGCAGCTTGAGCCGGTCCAGCAGGCGCTTGAGGCGATGGGTTTTGTCGAGAGCGCGGGCGACTACGCGGTCACGCCCGCCTATCTTGAAGAAGTGAAGGGCGGCTAGGCGCGCGGCGCGCCTGCTGCCGGGTTTTTGCGAGGGGCGGCCGGATCGCGAGCCGCCCCTTTTCCAGCGCACGCCACCCAACGATGGAGACTGAAGCGATGGTTCTGCCGCCCGAGCAAGACAGCTACTACCGCCACCTGGTTTTCGACAACAGCCTGACGGAAGGCGCCTACCACTTCAGCAGCGGGCGCGCTATCGCGCCGAGCGCGCTGGAGCTGGTGGACGGCAAGCTGCCGGTCAGCCGCGAGCAGTTCGTCAGCCCGCCCAACAGCCTCAAGCTGAGCTGGCGCTCCGGCTCCGGTGGAGACTGGCACGCCGCGGTGCATCTGGAACGCTGGCGGGGGCGCGCGCAGCGTCTCACAGGTGACCGGCTGGCTTTCTGGTGTTGCGCCGAAACACCGATCCACGCCGAACATCTGCCGATGCTCCAGCTTGTGCTGGATACCGGGCTGTCGACGCTCCCGCTCCGGCTGGACGATCGGGTGGGCGATCTGCCCGCCGGCCAGTGGGTGTACGTTGAGATTCCATTTGCGGATTTCGCGCCCATCACGACCGCGATCGACTTCAGCCGGACGGCGCGGATCGTCTTCACCCAGTCGATTGACGACGATCTGCCGCACACGCTCTACCTGGACGAGATCAAAGTGCGCTTTGCCGCGACCAACACGCCGGTCACACCCCCGGCCCGGTTGGAAGCGCGCGCCTACGACCGCCACGTCGATCTGCGCTGGGAGCTGCCGCCCGATCCCGCGCTGGAGTACGTGCTGATCGAACGCTCCGAAGACGGCGAGACGTTCGCGCCGGTCGGCATCCAGAACCCCGCGTTCGACCGCTACACCGATTACGTGGGGCGGGCCGGGGCCAGGGTTCATTACCGGGTTCGTGCCGTCAGCCGCGCCTACCGCGCGTCCCCACCCTCGGAGACGGTGGCGGCGCAGACGGCCCCGCTGGATGACGACGCCCTGCTGACGATGGTGCAGGAAGCGTGTTTTCGCTACTACTGGGAGCGAGCGCATCCGGACGCGGGCATGGCGCTGGAGTGCGTGCCGGGTGACGAGCATCTGGTCGCGCTCGGCGCGTCGGGGTTCGGCATCAGCGCGCTGCCGGTCGCGGTCGAGCGCGGTTTCGTCACGCGGGGTGCGGCGCTCGAGCGCCTGGACAAGATCCTGCGCTTTCTGGAACGCGCTGAACGCTTTCACGGCGTCTGGCCGCATTTCCTCGACGGGCGCGACGGGTCGGTCGTGCCGTATTTCGGGCAATACGACAACGGTGGCGATCTGGTCGAGACGGCGTTCCTGATGCAGGGGCTGCTGACCGCTCGCCAGTACTTCGACCGCCACACCCCGGCGGAGCGCGCGCTCCGGGCGCGGATCACGCGCCTGTGGGAAGAAGTCGAGTGGGACTGGTACCGCAACCCGGCGGACCCGGACTATCTGTACTGGCACTGGTCGCCCACGGACGGCTTTCACATCGACCACCCGCTGATCGGTTGGAACGAGACGATGATCGCCTATCTGCTGGCGATCGCCTCGCCGACGCACCCCGTTCCGGCGTCGCTGTATGACACCGGCTGGGCGTCGCAGTCCAAGCGGGCGCAGCGGTACCGGCAGAACTGGGGCCGGACCACCGCCGGGGACCACTATGCCAACGGGCGGAGCTACTTCGGGGTGGAGCTGCCGGTCGGCGTGGGGCCGGGCGGGCCGCTGTTTTTCACGCACTATTCATTCCTGGGCTTCGATCCGCGCGGCTGGCGCGACCGCTTCACCAACTACTTTGAGAACAACCGGCGCATCACGCTGATCAACTACCGCTACTGCGTCGCCAATCCCGGCGGCTACCGGGGATATGGCGAGGACTGCTGGGGTCTGACCGCCAGCGACGATCACACCGGGTATATGGCGCACGAGCCGCGCTCCAGCCAGGACAACGGCACGATCACGCCGACGGCTGCCCTCAGCGCCTTCCCCTACACGCCCGAAGAGTCGATGCGCGCCCTGAAGCATTTCTACTACGCGCGCGGGGAACAGCTCTGGGGCATCTACGGCTTCCGCGACGCGTTCAACCCGACGAAGAACTACGTCTCAAGCATCTTCATGGGGCTGAACCAGGCGCCCATCGTGGTCATGATCGAGAATTACCGGACCGGGCTGCCCTGGCGCCTGTTTATGTCGAATCCGGAGATCGTACCCGCGTTGGAGCGCATCGGCTTTGTGCCCGATCCAGCAGATCGGCCGCCTGATAGCTAAGCGCGGCCTTTGTTGGGTTTCCGAAAGGTTGCCCACCTACAATAACAATACCTTCGCCAATTTAAGCGGCGAAACGGTCGAGTTGGCGAACGCGAATGC
>DYGX01000016.1 GCA_020724465.1 Thermoflexus sp. | reverse complement strand
GGTCAACATCTTCAACCGGTTCTCGGCCAGCTTACGCTCACTGGTGGCGGTCATGTATACTCTCCTTCACCTTTGATTATACCTCACTTTGTCCGCGAAGAAGATTTACTGTACACTTTACCGCGAGCGTGCTTTGGTGGAATGCTTCGTGAACAAGCTCAAGCAACATCGTCGCATTTTCTCTCGTTTTGACAAGCTCGACAGCCGTTTCCTCGGTTTCCTGTATTTCGCCAGTGCTCTCATTTGGTTACGATGAAATGTCAACACAACCTAGTCAATTGATGGGAATGCGACGAGCGGGCTAATCCCGCTTGTCTTGTTCAGGACGAAGGGCCATAGAACCGATAGTCTATTCTCTGAATTGCCTTTCTGGCGAAAGTATGTATGGAAGCTAAGTCCCTGCACTGCAAGACTTTCACCAAAGCTGGAACATCATCTAGTTCAAGTGCGGCCTTACACAATTCCCTTGTCCAGTACCTTAGGGCTTCAAGTCCGATGCCCGAATCCAGAAGTTGCAGAATGAGATCGCCGACCGGTCTCTTTCCCTCAGGGATTCCGCAGATCACCTCGTAGTCTGAGTCTCTCAGTGCTCTAGTGCTACCTTCTTGGCGTTTGAAACACTCGACTAGTCTTGCTCTATGTGAGGTGGCCTCCTGAATGGAGTTCATCACTTTCTCTAAAGCGGAGTCAGCAGGCAGCGGCGTTTTGGCAATAATAGCATCGAGGCCAACAAAGAATTCACTCAAATGAGTCCGAAGGCGAGCGCCCGCAATCTCCGACACTTTGTTTAGAATCGCTCGTAACTGCCCCAGGTCTTCTGTACGTCTGACCAGAAACCAGTATGGACCGGGAGTTCCCTGCACGTTCATACTTGCGGCAATGAAAGGCCAGGACTCGTGTGGGCCGAAGTTTTTCCCTGATTCGATAACACCCGCATTCTCAAGCCCGATCGCAAAAACCTCCCGAACTGCTTCGGCAGGCGGCAAATCCAGCACTCCGGCCTCTAACCGACCATTCGCATTATTGATGTCGGCGTACCATTGGTCTCGGATATTGTTGAACTGTCGTTTCAGGTATTGCGGTTCGATCGGAAGTGCTCCGGGGTCTCCTGGTTTGACAACCACAGGGATCGCGTCACCTGTCTTACCGGCCCGTACAAGCGTGGCGGGTAGTGCTCTCTCAAGGACATTCAACAGATAGCGAATATCTCGCTCGCGTGGTGCTACCGTTATGCGCTCCAGAGCGGCAAGCCATTCCGGTTCATTTGGCGGAACGTCAGGGAGGACCAGAAATGCCGAGACCAATAATGCGGGCAGGTCGGGCTGGGACGCTTCGGCAATTCTTCGGGCGAGGTCTTCAACGATAACAAGACGCTCTTCGTTGTATGACAGACAACGCGGGATATGAGTCAGGTAGGGGCGCATTCGAGACGATTCGCTGAGACTGGCCAGAAAGTCCGCAACCAAGTTGGCTTGGACGACCATTGCTTCATGAAGCAGCCCTTGTCCGGCATGTAGACCCCCTGCACGAACACTGGCAAGCCTTGAAAACGCCCCCGTGAGTCCAAGAAGCCGATCGCGGTGAGGCTCAGGATCGGGCACTTCCTGGAAAAGGAATTCAGAGGCGTGGTCCGTTCGCCGGACAAGCGCGCGAAATTCGTCCAGAATTTGGCTGAAGGGCTTGAATTTACCGTTAGGCAATACTGTTGCACTGGGGCCATAAGCCTGGACAAGACAGGCGCTCATGGCTAATTCGGCTGCTGCTCCAATCAGGCCGATTTCCGGGGCGTATCGTGCGGCGGGGTCTCGGAACTCTCTTCTTTTTGTCGCCCCCAGACTCGATACTGCTAAATCGAGAGACTCCAGGCTGGCCTCAAGCAGCCGGATGGCGTGTCGGCGCAGTAATGGGGGCATCTCACTTCCTCCCCTTGTTTCTTCGGCGCGATGGCCGCTCCCCTGCCCGACGCGCCTTCTCCGCCCGAATACGCTCCAGCAGCACCGACGCTGGCTCGTCGTTCGGGTCTTGGGGCACCAGCTCGCCCCGGAAGGCCCGCGCCAGGATGGATTGATCGAGTCGGTCTAGGCCTCGGCGAGCGATTTCAACGGATTGTTCGAGAGCGTCAGCAAAAGCAAACAAGGCTTGTATCTTGGAAACGATGTTTCTCTGTTCCCTGATAGGTACGAATGGTATGGGGATATTCTTTATATTCTCTGAGTTAATATTGGCTTGACCCGCAACCTGATGGCGGACTTTGGCAACATAGTTTTGCCCTAACGCTGAGTTAAGAACATAAGCTACAAAATTAGGTAATACCCATTCTGGATTCACGCGCACTCTAATCAAATAGGAAGCGAATACAAAGTCTGCATCAGCATCAAACACTGCTGTTTTTCCGACCAATTCTGGACTATTGGTACGATTTATGAGAACATCACCTCGTTGCAGAAGGTACTTCGGTATATCTTCCCTATCAGGATGAACGTATTTGAGATCATCAAGCCGCAAACTCCCGTCTTGGATATTTCCCATCCTAAGCACAGGAACTCCTGTTTCGGGGGTGGCGTCTGCTTTTACTGACGTGCCATATTGAAGAAGTTCCAAAAAAGTATCCAAACTCGCCCAGCACCACCCCTCCGGCAACTCTGGCAGACCGCGCGTATCGGGCGGGGCAGGCTCCGGGTACGTGTAGCGGCGCGGGTCTTTGCCTTTGGCGCGGAGATCATCTTCCCATCGGCGATAACGCTCATCCAGGATGCGTTCGAGCAGCACGGACGCCGGTTCGTCGTTGGGATCGCGCGTGGACAGCTCGCCGCGGAACGCTGCCGCCAGCACCGCTTGCCGGAACTGCCGCAGCAGCGCGGGGATGGCATCCAGCGCCTCGCGTGCCGTGCGCGATTGCTCGAAGAGGGCTTCGATTTTTTCGACGATGCGGTGCTGTTCTTGCGATGGAGGAAGAGGCAAAGGCGCTTCCAGGAGAGTGTCGCGCTCGATCGTGGCCTGATTGACCCATTGCTTGCAGCGATTCTCGAAATATCTCTCACGCCACAGGGTGGCCAGAACATGCCACAGCCATTGGGGGGCGATGCCTTGTTCTACACGCAGACGAGTCAGATGATTGCTAAAAGCATACGGCGTACTGTCATCCAAGTTGAAAAGCGCAGTCTTGCCAACAAGCTTCGCGCTATTTGTATGGCAAAACAGAATATCGCCATAGTCAAGCAAGTATCGCGCCTTAGCAAGATCACTTGGGACAGTCAAAACCGAATCTAAATTGAGGCGGCAATCAGAACCAATGTTATTCATTCGCAAGTGGGGTATTCCGTCCGGCACATCTTTCTTGCCCGACGCAAAGCCCGATTGAGCGTCCGATATGATCTCGCTCACAGTCGTCCATGTCCAACTTTCAGGCAGATCAAAGAGTTCTTCGAGCATTAATTTCCACCTTCGCCTTGGTTGTTGCCATTGCCCAGAAGCGCCGCCAGTTCATTTAGGGCGTCGAGCGCCGTTTCCAGGCGGGTCGTGATGTCCGCCAGCAGGTCTTCAGGTTCGGGCAGGTCGTCGGAATCGTCCAGGTTTTCATCTTTCAGCCAGAAAATGTCCAGATTGTCGTCGCGCCCGGCAATCTCCTGGCGGCTGAAGCGGCGGAAACGCTCGGTTTCCTGGCGCTCACCTGGTCGCGGCGTATGGCGCGGCCTGTAGCAGGCGATGAAATCGGCGAAATACTCCTCGGTGAGCGGCTGACGCTTGGTCACCTTGGGCACGTTGGTGCGCAGATCGTAAATCCAGACCTCTTCGGTGGGCTGTCCCTTGCGGAAAAACAGGACGTTCGCTTTCACGCCTGTCGAGTACGGCGTAAATGTCCCCACCGGCAGGCGCAGAATGGTATGCAACTGGCAGTCGCTCATCAACAACTGACGCACATCGCGCCCGGCGTGACCTTCGAACAGCACGTTGTCCGGCAACACCATCGCCGCCCGGCCCCCCGGCTTCAGGATGCTCATGACGTGCTGGACGAAGTTCAACTGCTTGTTGGACGTGGCGACGGTGAAATCGTCGCGGTGCGGCACTTCGCCCGCCCCCTTGGTGCCAAAGGGCGGATTAGTCAGGATCACGTTATAGTAGCGGCCAGGGTGCCTGGCCAACGAGTCGCCGTAGGTGATCTCGGCCTCGATCTCGTGCAGGTAGACGTTCATCAGCGCCAGGCGACGGGTCTCCAGCACCAGTTCAGCGCCGGAGTAGGTGCCCCTGCGCAGCCGCTGTTGGTCTTCGCGTGAGAGCCGCCCGCCGCTAGCCTGAATCACCCATTCCGCCGCGCCGATCAAGAATCCGCCGGTACCACACGCCGGATCGTGGACGGTGAAATCGCGCGCGTCGCGGATGTCGGGGCGGACGCACTGCACCACGGCGCGAATCAGCGGACGAGGGGTGAAATACTGGCCCGCGCCTTTCTGTTCGGCGGCATACTTGGCGAGCAAGCCTTCATAGGCCTGCCCCTTGAGATCGACATCGAGCGCCGCCCACTCGGTTTCGTCAATCAGGCTGATCAGCTTCTTGAGGTTGACCGGCTCGCGGAAGCGCGAGAGCGCCCCGGCGAAAATCGCGCCTAACAACCCTGGTTCACGTCCTAGAGCGCGCAACGTCTCGATGTAATGGTCGAGCAGCTCTGTGCCGGAACGCGCCCGCAGAGCGGCCCAATCATAGCCGTTGGGGATGGTCAGGCCCTTCTCTTCGGCGAGCTTGAGGAAGAGCAGGTAGGTCAGTTGCTCGATGTAATCGCCATAGCCGATCCCGTCATGGCGCAGGGTGTTGCAGAAGCCCCACAGTTTTTGTACAACGTCCACGGAGTTCCCCTCTCAGATCAAGTATTTAGCTAGCCATCGCCGCGTTGATTTGCACCAACAGCGCTTCCAGTCCCCCACCGAAATCGCGGTTGACCCGCCCCCACGAAGCACCCTCGCGGGTGAAAGTGATCAAATTGAAGTCCTCCTGGTCAATCGCCAGGTTTTCAACCAGGTGATTGGCGATCAAGTCCAGCCATTTTTCCTGCTCTGGGGTAAATGATTTCCCGGCCCGCACAGTAGCCATCGCCCTGCGGACCCGCTCTTCGGCGGAGAGCAGCGGTTCGCCCCTGGCGGCGTGTTTCACCATTGAGATGATATCGGCCAGATCGTGATTATAGGCCTGCCGCAGGCGGTCTTCGGTGAAGCGCTCCGGTTGCGACGCCAGCTTCTGGCGCAGTTCATGCAGCGCCTCGGTGCGCCAGTCAGCGGGCCGTTCCAGCAGAATGCGAATCGCCTCGATGTGCTCAGGGTTATCGCGCACAAAGCGTTCGAAAGCAGCCAGGTAATCATCGGGGCGCACACTACGCCCATCTGTGGTATGGATGAGGTAGCCCGAAACAACCTCGTCTTCCACCGACTCGGCGATGAGGAACGGGCTGCGCGCACGTGGGTAGTTTTCCAGCAGGTCCTGGAAGGCCGGATCGCGCAGAATGCGCATCGTGGCGGCCCAGTCGGTGTCGAGCGCGTCGGGGAGGCTGTTGGCGAAGGCGGCGATATCGCCATCGGGGATGAAACGCTTAAACAACTCACGCCCTTCGCCGGAAACCTCTTTGGCAATGCGTTGCAGGCGCTTGACCAGACGGCGGATGTTGTAGTCGCGATCCTCGTTGTTGTAGATCGCCTCGATGACTTGGGCCACCGGGACGCTGGGCTTGGCTGGGGGATCAACGGTGAAGGCCGAGGCCTGCTCAAAGTACGACAGCACGCCCACAGCATCGAATACGGTGAAATGTGTCTTGCTGATCTCCGGGCAAAGGCGTGTCCCTCGCCCCATCATTTGTTCGAATAGAATACGCGATTGCACCGGGCGCAAGAACACGATGTTTTCGAGAGCGGAAATGTCCACGCCGGTGGAGAGCATGTCCACAGTGACCACGATTCCTGGTTCGGGGCGGTTGCGAAATTCGCGAATGCGCTGCAAGGGGCGATCCACCGTCGGGCTACCGGTAATCTTCTGGACAAAGGCATCCCCACGCCCGAACTCATCGCGCAGCAGGTTGACCAGCCGGTCTGCATGAGACGTGTGCGGGATGTCGTTATCCGCAAAGACCAGCGTCTTGGGGAAATGACCTCTCTCCTGTTCCTGTTCAAGCAGATACTCCGCCAGTTCCTGTACAACCTTGCGATCCCGGTCGGGGGCGGCCCATTCCTTTTCCAAGTCAGGGGCAGGCAAGGGGCGTTCGTCTTCCAGTTCTTCAAAGCGCACACGGCCTGTCTGCCGATCTTGCAGCGCGACGATCTCGCCCGGTTGCAGGAAGGCCCCTTGCATGGTCACGCGGGATTGGATGGTGATCGCATCGTAGTCTACCAGGTAACCTTCGCGTACGGCCCGTTCGTATTCGTACTGGTAGACGATGTTCCCAAAGTAACTCACGGTATGGAGTGCTGGTGTGGCTGTTAGCCCGATTTTGATCCCGTCGAAGTGTTCCAGGGTCTGTCGCCACCGCCCTTGTTCCGAGGCCGTATATCCCCGGTGACACTCGTCCGCGATGATCACGTCGAAAGCGTGGATGGGAATGTCAAGTATCGTGGCATCGGATTCTTCGTCTTGGTCACTTCGCCAACCCGATCCGTCAGGTAGGCCAAAGAGGTTGATCGCCATGCGCTGGATGGTGCTGACATAGACGAACGTGTGTCCCAGGTCGGGGTTGGTCAGATACGAAGTCGGCAGGATTTTGGGGTCGAATCTCTGTTCTTCCAGGTCATTGCGGTGAAAGCGCTGGCTGTAAACCTCATAGACCCTATCGAACTTCAGCCCTGGTTCGACCTCGAACTGAGAGAAAGCCAGCACAGCCTGGGCCGCCAACGCGCGGCGATCTACCAGGAACAGCACACGACGCGCATAGCCAGACTTCATCAGTCGATAGAGCAGCGCGATCGCTGTCAGGGTCTTGCCAGTGCCGGTAGCCATGGCTACCAGCAGTTTTCGTCGCCCCTGTGCCAGGGCCCCTTCAATGCTCCGAATCGCTTCCTGCTGATACGGTCGAAGCAAGGGGTGATCGACTGGCGTAGCTAGAAGCCTGTCTATTGAAGGCGCAGTATCCCGCTGTAGCATCTCGCGCAGCGCACTGGGCGTGTGGAACTTCCGCACTTGGCGCGAGCGGCTGTGGGGATCTCTCAAATCCCGAAACCAAACGGTGTCTCCGTCGCTGGAGTAGATAAACGGAACGCCAAAGCCATAAAAGTTGAAGGGGCTGCCTGTGAGACCGCTCGCGTAACGTTGGGCTTGTTGAAGGACGTTTTGAGCGCCAGTAGCCCGTCGCTTGGCTTCGACAATGGCTAATGGTTCCTCACTGTGAAAGAGCACATAATCAGCAGGGCCGTTCGCCGTGGGATATTCTTTGAGAACGACCAGGCGGCGAGAGATGGGGTCATCGAAGTGCACAATGGGACCCCACCCGGCTTCTCTAAGAGCCCTATCAATAAGTTGCTTTCGCGTGCTCTGTTCGTCGAGTTGCACCGCAGAATTCTCCTGGCCGGCCTCTTGTCGCCCTCTTGGTTCTCAACGTCTATTTTACTGCGGAAGTCCGGCAACCGGAAATGCATGAACTACGCTGAGCGATGTCCCGATGGACACGTATCAGTTGCTCCTGTTTTTGCATACGTGCCGGTCAGGAAGCAGCTAGAACAGGCGCTAATCTACACATACCTGCTGGTAACGCTGAGACCCTGAGCCTGCCAATATGACGAAGTGGTTATGGCTGGACGCCAATGATAATCAATGCTGGCGCAGAGTGGTGGACATGGCTGGAGTGTTGTCTATCCCCCGCATCTCAGCGCATCTGGAGTTGTCAGGATGCGCAGGGCATTTATGGTTGTTCGTCTCACCTATGTTGGGCGTCGAAGTACGCAGGTTCGGCTAACAGCTAATCCAGTAGTATCGGCCCCGGTCGATGGGTGATGTGCGGTGGATGTTCGCCAGTGTCGCGCGGCGCGGGGCCATGTCCAGCCCTGCGGGCTGCTGCGACGAGTTTCCTCCGGGCTTGCGCCGGGGCGATTGATGAAGCCAATCGCCCCTCACCGGAAACTCGTGCAGGGACAAGCCGACATGGCCCCTGCTGCGCCGCGCGCAAGAGCGGGCGAACACCGCACATTAACAACCCATCGACCGAACCGGCCCTGCTACGGGTGGACTGCAACAGCCTCACGGCGCTGCGGATTATACGCAGCCGAAACCCTGGCGAGCAGGCGTCCGGCTCCGAGATGAAACCTCCTCCGAAGCCGCACGGTATCCCCGCCGTGCGGTGGGCGTTCCCGATGGTCGTGGACTGCAACGCAAGTTGCGCCGGAAGGGCAAACTGAATGTGGGCCGGGTTTCCCGGTGTGCTGGTCACACACCGCCGGTCTGCCACGTCCAGGCCGCAACCGGGAGCGATAGAGGAGCCGGGCGGGTTCTGTTCATTCCCCAACCGCAGGACTCGCCTCTCGTGAAAATCCAGAGTTTTCTCGGAGGTTCCCATGTCCCAAACGGTGACCATTCCCCAGCACACGCTGGATACGTACAACGCCCACTACGACGACCAGACCTGTCGGGCATTCAGTGCAGCACTGGCTGCGGCGCTGGGTCTGGACGAATGGGTGACGCAGTTGGGGCTGTATGACGAGCGCCACGACCGCATCATGAACCTGATCATCGACGCCTCGATGGAACTGGTCGGCTCAGAGTATCACGCCGGGGCGGGGCAGCGGCTCGGTGAGGCGCTCGGTGCGCTGGACGGTCATACCTCTCGGCTGGTCAGGCTCGCGGTCGAGCATCTCAACCACTTTGTGACCGACAAACGGCCCTGGGAAGTGCCCGATCAGATCGCCCAGATGGCGACGCTGGCGCTGGCCGAAGCGGCGCGTCGTGCGCTGGAACGCACGCTGGATCACGCCGCCCTGCTGCCGGGCTGGCGCGGCTCAACCGCATACTACTGGCTGCTGGCTTCCACTCAGCTCATCCACTCTGCCGAGATCGTCTTGCGCGAAGACCCTGATGCAGACTACCTGGTCGAGAAGGTCGGCAAAGGGATCGAGGGCCTGGGCCTGGGGCTCGGCGAAATCGTGCGTGACGGCCATCCTCACCCGGCTATCCGCCAGTTTCATGAACGGCTCACCGCGTAAGACAGGGAGAGCGACCATGACTGACTCCCCCATTCCCCAGCAGTACGTGGGCAGGATGAACGTCGTGGGTGACTGCTTCGTGTTCGGAGCGGCGCTGCACGACAACCGCCCGGTGTATCTGGACATCGCCGGACCGGCGACCTCCGTTGAGGCGGTCTGGGCCAGGCTCGCGCAGGGTAAGGAAGCGCGCATCGTGCCCGACACCGGGTCGAGCATCGTCTTGCAGCCGCCGGAAGCGGGGTTGTTCGCCCGCTTTCAACGCAAGATCGACGGGCTGGGCATCGACCACCTGCTGCTGGTGCACAAGACCATCACCGAACCGCTCTACTCCGAGTTGAGCGAGACCTTCCTGTTCTTCACCGGCCAGGATCAGGCGGCCGCCATCCTGGGAGATCACATCTCCAGGCTGGTCAAGGTAGCGGTGTTCCCTGCGTGGTTCCCCTACCTGGTCCAGCAGGGCCGTCAGGATCGCCTGGTAGAGCGCTGCACGTGTTACGGCGGGGTTCAGGTGTGGGCGATAACCCTCGATGTAGACGCCTGGACTCGCGTGATCCAGGATGGCCTGGCTTCCGGCGTTATCGCCTTACCATAAGACACTTCTCGCACAGTAAGATGCCCCGTGATCTCTTTCGATCACGGGGCTTGGTTATTTTTGGAGGTACGAGTGCCCAGGTTATCATCCCTAGAGAAAGGTGGGTTCTACGAATTTCCACCTGATTTCCTTCCGTCGGTTGCCTCACTGTTCGCGCCAGCAGCAGATAGCGGACGGTTACTCGACCCCTGTGCGGGCGAGGGCCGTGCATTACAGCATCTCTCAGCGGCGTGGCGGCTCACTCCCTATGCCAATGAACTCGACACCGACCGCGCGGCAGCCTGCCAGACGCTGTTCGGCCCCATCCAGGCGGTGCAAGGCGACCTCTACACCCTGCGCGCGTCGCTCGGCAGCTTCAACGCCGTGTGGTGCAACCCACCCTATACCTGGGACATGGGCAGCAGCGACGACAAACGCCGCGAACTGGCCATGATGAAACACGCCTGGAAGTGGGTTCAGCCCGGTGGATACATGCTGTGGGTCGTGTATGCCCACCACGTCACGGCGGATGCAGCGAGCTTCCTGGCCAGGCACTGCAAGACGGTCGATGTGTGGCGGCTGCCGGGGCTGCACCTGGGCGAGTACATCCACATGGTGATCGTTGCGCAGGAAGGCACGCCACCGCAAGACCCGGCCCTCTTCGCTCAGCATATCCTGCAAGACGCCGCCCACCCGCACGAACTCAGCGTGCAAGACAACCCGCGTTACGCCTTTCCACCTCCGCGCACGAAACAGCGCTTCGTGTTCGCGCCCAAGGTCATCACGCCGGAACTCGCCCTACAGGCGGTCCAGGCGGATGGCGCGCAGTTCGGAGCGGGTTTTCAGCGGCTGCTGCAACCTCCCCCTCCGGTCGAGAATGTGCGTCCGGTGGTGCGTCCACGCGGCGGGCAGCTCGCATTGGTGCTGGCGGCGGGCCTGTTCAACGGCATTGTCGTGCAGACCGATGAAGGGCGCGCGGCAGTGCGCAGCACCGTCGAACCGGTCGAGCAGCTGGTCGAAGGCGGCGACATCGACGAATCAGATGAAACCACGACCGACCGCGAGGTGTACCGCACGCGCCCCCAGGTGACCATCACCCTGCTGGACGAGCGGGGACAGGTCACCGACATGAGCGGCGACGCGGCGCTGGTAGACTTCATCGGAAGCCACAAAAGCGCCCTGCTGGAGTATCTGGACCAGCACTTCAAGCCGCTCTACGACTTCCGCTACGACCATCTCGCGCCCCTGCTGAACCGCGTGCGCATCAAGGGCAATGCGCTCTACCCGACGCAGCGTCACGTCATTGCCGCGACCTATACCGCGCTGCAACACCGCAAGGGCGTGATTGTCGTCGGAGAACCCGGCGTCGGCAAGACCGCGCTGGGAGCCACGCTGGCCATCGCGCTCCGCCCGCACATGAAGCCGGATCAGGTCGTGGTTGTCACCTCGCCGCCGCACCTGACCGGCAAGTGGCAGCGCGAGATCGAGATGGTCGCCCGCTCGGTGGGCGTGCGGGTTCACGCCGCCATCCTCAAGCGGGTGGACGATGTGCGCGCCTTCATGGATGCGGAGCTGCCGCAGACCCTCAAGGTGGGCATCATCCCGCGTGAAATGGCGAAGCTCGGCGAAGGCTGGGAACCGGCGGTCCAGTGGCGCACGGTGCGCACGGCGCGTTGGCACTCGCGTGAAGCGCGTCCCGATAACCTGACCGGTGACCGGATTGTTTCTCTCAAAGTCCCCATCTGCCCGTCGTGCAGCGCGACCGTCACCCGCACCAGGAACGGCGAAGCGGTCATCGCCGATGAGGGCTGGCTGTCCCGCGCACCCCAGAAATGCCCGTCGTGCGGCAGCCCGCTCTGGCAGTTCGCACGCACCTTCTCCGCCCCGAAAGCAGGCGAGAAGTTCCCCAGGCGCAATCCGCGCATGCCGCTGGCCGACTACATCGCCGCCGTATTCCCCCACCGCGTGTACCTGTACCTGTGCGATGAGGTGCACGAAGCGAAATCGACCGGCACCGACCAGGGAGCGGCCATGATGACGCTGGCGCAGGCTGCCGGGAAAGTGGTCGGCTTGACCGGTACACTCTACGGGGGAACCGCCTCGTCTCTGTATGGCCTTGAGTTCACCTTCAATGAGCGCGTGCGCCAGAACTATCCCTGGGGTGTCAAGGGCCAGGCGGGTTGGGTGCGCGACATGGGAGCCCTGGAGCGCATCGTCGAATATCGCCCGGAGTACGACAAGGGCGGGCACTACACCGGCAAGCGCCGCATCGAGCAGAAGCCCAAAGAAGCGCCCGGCTGCTCACCGCTGCTGGTGCGGGAGATCATCGACCACACCGTGTTTGTCGGGTTGCAGGACATCGGGCGGGCGATGCCGGACTTCGAAGAAATCCCGGTGCCCATCCCGATGGACCCCGACATGGCCCTGCACTACCACCGCACCAGGGACAGGCTGGGGGCATACCTCTTCCAGTGCCGGATGGAAGGCGACGCCAGCTTTCTGGGCAAGTATCTGCAGACGCTGCTGTCCTGGCCAACGGCCCCGTTTCGAGCAGAGAAGGTCATCCACAAGCGCCGCCTGGACCGTGAGAGCGACGTCTTCCTCGAAATCCCGGTGCACGACATGCCCGGCCTGGGCGACGAGCGGCTGTATCCCAAAGAGCAGTGGCTGGTCGACCTGGTGCGCGACGAACTGGCACAGGGTCGCAACGTCGGCGTGTTTCTGCGTCAGACGGGCACACGCGACATCCAGCCGCGCATCGAGCGCCTCATCCGTGAGCACGTCCCCAACGCCAAGCCCTTCATCCTCAAGGGCAGCGTGGCTCCAGAGCGCCGCGAGAGCCTGGTCCGGCAGCAGTTGGAAGGGGGCGTGAATGTGCTCATCTGCAACCCGCGCTTGGTCCAGACGGGCCTCGACCTGGTGGAGTTCCCCACGCTGGTTTTCTTCGAGATGGACTACTCGCTGTTTGTCATGGGCCAGGCATCGCGTCGCGCGTGGCGCATCATCCAGGATCGCCCGTGCCGCGTGTATTACCCCTTCTACGCCGAGACGATGGAGAACCAGGCGGTGACTCTCATCGGGCGCAAGCAGCAGGCGGCCAACCTGCTGTATGGCGACACGAACGGCGGCGGTCTGAGCGACCTGACCGGCGCGGAGGGCGGCGGCGACCTGCTGGCCGAACTGGCCAGGGCCATCGACCGGGATGAGAGCGTCACCGACCTGCGCGACCTGTTCGCACGACACGCACAGCAAGCCGACCCC
This sequence comes from Thermoflexus sp., assembly GCA_020724465.1. GTDB lineage: Bacteria > Chloroflexota > Anaerolineae > Aggregatilineales > Aggregatilineaceae > DYGX01. The sequence continues at coordinate 64,070 of DYGX01000016.1, read as the reverse complement.
ACCGAGAGCGCGTGGTTTGTCGCTGAGCCTGAACCGGTGGAAGCGATCGCTCCGGTCGTTGAGGTGCCTGAAAGTGTCGAACCACAGCCCGCGCCGCGCCTTGTCCCGCTGCCGCCGCGCAAGAAGACGCGCCGCCGCAAGGTGAGCCTCTTCGATGTGCCCGAATCCGACGAACCTATCCAGGTGCCGAACTGGCCGGTTCGCCAGCCGGAGCCGGTGCCGGTCAAGCCGATGCCCGAAGTCCGGCAGCTGGCGCTCTTCTAGGCGGTGCGCCGTGAGCACCGACACGCTGACGTTTCTGGAAGCCCTGTTTGCCCCGTGCGAGCAGGGCTTTCTCACGTTCACCGCTATTCACCCGGATGGGCGGCATCCGACACCCTCGCGGCATGTGCCGGTCGGTGATCCGGCCTGTCTTGCATGCACACTGGATAAGCTCAGGGCAGCCAACGAACAGGGTTGGGGCGCATATATGGCAATCGCCACCCGCAAGGCGAACCTCGGACGCTGGCGGCGCGGTAGGCAAGACGACCTGCTGGCGCTGCCTGCGTTGTTCGCCGACCTCGACCGCCCGCCGGAAGACGTCTTGCATGAGCTGCGCGACTTCCAACCGGCTCCGTCTTGCATTGTAGCGAGCGGAAGGGGCGTGCACGTGTACTGGCTGCTCGTCACGCCGACCCAGGACATGCGTCAGGCGAAGTCCGTCTTGCATGGCTTGGCCGCGGCCTTATGCGGTGATGTGATGTCGCCAGCCCAGAGCATGAGACTGGTCGGCACTCGCAACACCAAAGCCCAGGTGAGCGGAGCACTGTGCCGCCTGCTGGAATTCCATCCGGAGCGACGTTACACGATGGACGACTTTGCACGATACAACATCCCGCTGTGTAAGCCGATCTTCCCGCACCGGATGTCGCCATTCAGGGCAACCGGCGAACTCAACCCGCGTGTCGTGAATGCGCTGGCCGATCGCTTCCTGGCACAGGGATTCAAGCCCAGGGGAGCCTGGCTCAACGGTCCCTGCGTGTACCCCGAACGTCACAAGCACGGCGACGCGCACCCGTCGTTCGGCTACAATACGGCAAGTGGGTATGGATTCTGTCACGTCTGCGGCACACTGCTGACCAGAGACCTGTGTGGCGCAGTGGGGATCGATCCAATGGCCCTGGGCGGGTTGATGAAACCGGCGCGCGACACGATACCGGTTCAACTTCATTCATCTGCACGGCATTGAGGCAGGGGGGCGCAAGCCTCCCGCCTTTCTTTTTTTGAGCGGAGGGCGGGAGGTTATTCGTCTGCTTTAGGGGCATCGCTGCCCAGAAACTCGCGCAAGACATAGAGCATGTTGACCAGCCATTGTTCGGGGCCATGCTCGCGAATGGCCTGCGCGGCAGCCCGGATCCAGGTCTCATCATCGACCAGCTTCGGGAAATTCGCCGTTATCCCCGCATAGAGAGGGTTGCAGAACATCGCCCGGACTTGCGCAGCGGTCATTTCGCCGTCTTCACTGACGGTGAGGTCCACATTGGGTTTCGGCAGCGGCTTCTGGTCGGGCCGTTTGAAGGTCTTGGGGGTAGGGGACATGGTGTTTCCTCCGTGAATTGATGTGCTCATTGTAACCGCGAGCGCGTGCTGCGCACCAGCTCAACACGGATCGGCGCGACTCGGCCCTCAAAGCGACACCGCGTGCCGGGATGCGGGTGTCGTGCGTGTCGAGCATCCGCTGTCCCCTGTGTCTCCGCCGCGCCTTGCTGAACCGCGCCGCACCTCCACTGACCCCTGGTTGTCTTGCGCTGCGCCACCTTCGCTCACGGTGCGATCCAGGTCGTTACTCTTGCTCAGAGCGGTGCTGCCGATTGCCTTACCGTTTCTCCCGCACGACAGCGCGGCTGCTCGCCTGCCATCGCCAGGATGTTGGCTGCTCGCTGTGTCGTGCGATGCCGGGGATGCCTGCCAGCAGCCGACGATGAGTGCCCCGGTGGACAGGCACTCCCTTTGTTTTGCTGCCCAGGGCTGATGACTCGCGTTGCCATTGTGCCGAACCGCGCCGCCTGTCAAACCCGCCGCGCTGCGCCGGGTTCTGATGCCATGTCGACCTCCGGGCTTGCGCCGCTGCGCTCACCGGTCGACATGGCGCCTGCGGTGACAGGCGTCCGGGGAGCGGTTCGGCTGAGGGCGGGCAACGCATCAGCCCAACCGGGCGAAAAACAACAAAGGAGTGTCAGACAATGTCCACCTCAGCTACGCTCATCTTCCGCGGTCGTCTCGGCAACGATCCTCAACTCCGCACAACGCAGACCGGCGAGCCGGTCGCCAACTTCAACCTGGCGATTGACCAGGGATACGGTGAGCGCAAGACCACCGTCTGGGTGCGGGTCGCGGTCTGGGGCAAACAGGCGGAAGCCTGCCACCAGTACCTGAGCAAGGGTGACCTGGTCTGCGTGCACGCGGAGCGCTTCCAGGTGGCGGTGTGGAGCGCGCAGGACAAGACGCCGCAGGGCCAGTTGGAAGTGACCGCCCGCCGCGTGGAGTTCATCATCACCAGGCGCGGGCCGGCTGCCGACACCGGCGCAGACGAGGACTCGTTGCCCTTCTAGCCCGCACGACATCCCCACACCACAGAGCGGCACGCGCGAGCGTGCCGTTTCTGTTTTTCAGCCGGTCGCGCTTCGAAGGGCGGGAGGGGAGGTGTGTGGGAGATTTCCCTGGCTGCTCGGTGTGCTCGTGCGCAGTTTGGGCGCGCCGCGCGGCGCGCCCGGTCACCGCCACCCGGCGGTGACCGACGCTCCCGGACAGCGCCATCCGCTGTGCAAGACGGGGTGTGTCTTGCGGGGTCTGGGCGCAGCCTGGCTGTCCGGGAGCGTAGCGAGCTAAAAGCTCGCACCTCATGCGCCGGTGGGGCTGACGTGCCGCGCCCCGGCGCGGCACCCGCACGGATTGCTGCGCACCCGTGCGGTCGGTCGGAGCGGGGAGCCGCTCCGACAGCAAACACCCCGCCCAATGACGACCGGTGGCGCTGTGTTTCGGGTGCGACGGTCGCTTGTGCGACCGACTCACGACGCACGGCGCGACAGGTGTCGCGCGCGGAAATGTGCGCCGCCATTGCGGTATATTCTCATGCTCCAAGCGGCAATTCTCCGCACCTGACCGCACCCCGCTTTGAGACAATGAGACTGTCCGATGTAACCGAAAGGGTTTCGCATGCGAGCGACCAAAACCGTCCGCCGCAGCATCGCCATGACGCCTGAACTGCGCGCCCGCCTGCAGCAGCTTCTCGCCCGCGAAACGCGCGACGTCACCGAGGCGGACCTGATCCGCCAGGCTATCCGCGAGTACCTGGATCGCCAGGAAGATGTCGTAGGCAGCCGGGCGCACTTCCGTAAGGCGTTCCAGGAGCGGATCGATGAGCTGCAAGCTGACCTGGAATTCCACCTGCATCTCATCACGGCGCTGCTGGCACACGGGCTGGCGGTCATGCTGCCGGTGTTCACCGAACAGCCCATCACCGCCGGTGAGCTGATCCAGGCCGCGATCATCGCCGCTCAGCAGAACGCCGCTGCCATCCAGGCGCAGATAGACGCCGTGCGTGACCATGAGTAAGGCCCTGATCGTCGCCGACCTGAAGTACAAATCGCCCACGCGAGGGGGGCGCGGCAGCGGCCATAAAGGGCTGCGCGGCGCGCTCAAGTATTTCCAGTATCGCGAGGATCCCAACACCAAAGCCAGCCCCAGCAAGTTGCGTGACCGCTGGCAGGACCGGGGATTGGGCGCGCACTACCGCGACATCCAGGCCAACTGCGACCGGCTCAAGAGCCGACATGTGCTGGCGTGGACCTGGGTGATCTCGCCTGCGCCGGACCTGATGGCTCTTGTACCAGAAGAGCGCCGCCGCGCCCTGGTCATGGACGTGACCGAGCGTATCGTGGAAGCCTACTACGAGGCGCTCGGTTTCCAGATTCCGCGCTACAGCTACGTTTTGCACGACCGACAGACCAAAGAAGGCGAACAGCAGCTTCATACGCACGTGATCCTGCCGGGCCTGGCTCCGACCGTTGGGGGATGGGAACCCCTGTACATCAACAAACGGCAGGGGCATGATGCGCTGTTCAATGACATTGCCCGCGAGGAATTCGAGCAGGCGCTGGATCGGACCATCGGCCCGGAGTGGCGTCGGCTGCGGGAAGAGCCGCAAGTCGCGCACGACATCCCGACCGATTCCGACAGTCTCGACCTGTGGTTCCCGCGCTAGGGGCGAGTATCCGTGTTCTACTGGCTGTTCACCGAAGGTCGGGCGGCACTGAGCGGCTGTCTTGCGCCGCTGCTGTGCCTGATCCCCCTGGCTCCCGTCATGGCCGCCGCCCTGATGGGCACATCCATTCGCCGCACCGACCGGGAAAAGCAGAGCACCCGCCGCGATTTCGTCTTGCGCCTGCTGGCACATGGGATCGTCTCGCTGGGTATCTTTGCGCTGTATCTCACGCTGATGGGTGACTTTGCCATCCGTCGCTCGACTATGCCGCAGGTGGATAATGGATTCATTACCTCGATGGCAGGGGGACCGCTCACCGTCAACCGGATGCGGCTGTTCATGGCCGGACTGCTGGGGTGTATGGCGGTGTGCGTGGCGAATGTCGCCGTGCATGAGGGTCTGCGCCAGGGTGGGTGGCTGCGCGAGCGCGTGGACCGGATGCGCCGCCCGGCTGTGCGTAGAGGCTCGCTCGGCTCATCCCATTTCTGCACGATGCGTGAGTACCGCCGCTACCGCCGCCGGGACCGGGAAGGGGTGAGCTTCCTGGGCGCATTCTGGGGCGAGAACAGGTGGCGCCTGGATTACGGGACAGGTACCTTTCACCTGAGCGGCGAAGATGCGGCGCGCGGCATCCTGACCCTGGGCGGCGCGGGGTCAGGTAAGACGCAGGGCGTGATCCTGCCGGTCATCGGCGACCGGATGCTGGCCGGACACAGCCTGATCGTGGCCGACCCGCAGGGCGAAATCAGGGATCACGTCATTCGCTTTGCGCAGGTGACCGGGCATCTGGTGGCTGTGCATGATCCGACCAGCAGCGCCGGGCCGCGTTACAACCTGGCGGCGGACATCACGAGCGTGTCTGACGCCCGCGCGATTGCCGATGTGCTGGTCCCCAGCGCGCACGGCGACAACCGCTTCTGGAGCGACAGCGCCGCCGCGCTGCTGGCCGCCTGTCTGATTCGCTTTGACACGCTGGGCGACATCTACAACGCGCTCAACGACATCAAGTCCCTGGCGGAGACCCTCGCAGCAGGCAAGGACGACGCTTCGCTGCTGGCGAACGCCTTCATCGCCAGCGCGAAGTCGGATGGCAAGGTCGCGGCTAACGTGGTCGCCACGCTCGCCACCGCGCTGACCGGTTGGGCCTCTGCCGACGTGCGCGCCAACACCAGCGCCTCGGATTTCGGCGCGGACCTGATCGTCTCGCAGCCGACCGTGGTCGTCTTGACCTGTCCGGGCCGGATGCGGGCGGTGTATGCGTCCTACCTGGGCGCGACGCTGCGCAAGCTGATGCTCGACCTGGACACCATCGGCGAACTGAACGGCGGGCCGCTGCCCGTGCCGGTCGGTGTGGTGCTGGACGAGTTCCCGACTCTGGGCAAACTCGACAGCCTGGTGGCCGATGTGAACCTGGTACGCAAGCGCCGTATCTCCATTCTCATTGGTGCGCAGACCAAGGGGCAGTTCCACCTGATCTACGGGCAGGAAGGCACGCAGGCGCTGCTCACCGGCCTGGCGACGCAGATTGTGTTCGGCGGCTGCGACGCGGAAACGGCGGAGTACTACTCGAAGGCGTCCGGCATCGCCACCGCGGACGCGAACCGCGACGATCCCAACAGCCACCTGCGCCAGCGCCCGCTGCTGACGGTGGATGAGGTCATCACCCCGCAGTCGGGCAACTGCACCATCTTCGCGCGCTATGTCGAGCCGAACTTCGCTACCCAGGCCATCCTGACCGCCCGCCTGACGCGCCTCTATGAGCGCCGCGACTGGCGGGAGCGATTCGCCGCCGCGAAGGACGTCGAACCGCTGCTATTGGAGCGGGGCATCTCCCTGAACCTGAAGCCGGTCACCGTGTCGGAGAACGTCCCCGCCGCTAATCCCAGCCCTGACCGGGCCAGGATGGAGCGGGTGGCTGAGCGGGTGACGGGAATGGAAAGCATCCCTTCGCCGCTCATTTCGCTGACGAAGATGAGGGAAGCGCATCGGGCGCGGGTCGCTGCTGCGCGGGAGAGATAACATGAGCCTGACCAAGAACAAGATGGTGAGCGAGATTGGCCGCCGCACGCGCTTACGCAATCACGACGTACAGCGGATGCTGGAAGCGCTCATCGAGGTGTGGACCGAAGAACTGGCGTCCGGCGGGCGGATAGAGCTGGAGAACTTCCTGGTGCTCGAAGTGCAGCGCATTGACCGGGGCGAGCGGCGTGGAATGCTGAGCACTGGCGAACCGAGGCGGGTGATCTGGCGGGTGGTTGTACGATCCGGCAAGGGATTGAAAAAGCGGTTGGATAAACTCAAAGAAGATAAACCTGGAGATCACTCAAGCCCCAGCAAATCCCACCGATCTTTGTAATCCAGAAGGCTATTTTTCCTTATCATGCGGGGCTGTTCGCGCTTCGCCTTAGGATGCGCTCGCAGATAATCGTCTCGCTCTTGGGCGCTAATGTGCGCTACCCGTTCTGCTGGAACAACAAAGAACTCAACAGACTCGTCGGGACCAATGAAGACAAAGACGAAAGGACAGACTAACGTATCCACATTTTCAGGGACGAAATATTCCCCTCCCCTGTGACCATGAATGGTCTTGACTTGTATTGCTACCTGCCTGCCATTTCTTGGGTTCAGACAGAAGATATCGACTCCTGGGTAGTTCTTAAGGGTGAGTGAAGCCACATAGCCCTTAAGACAGAGGTGTCCAGCTACCAGGAATTCCCCTGCAAGGCCAACAAGGGTTTTGTCTAGATGGGAACTCGGCATGGTCGCCTTCTGCGCAATCGTATATAGGAACCTGTTGATGATCACATTCTACTTCACACAGATTTGTCTGCGCGAATGAGGCGACCATCATCGATTTGGAATGTACGCACGGCAAAAGATGAGGTTGTATTGCCGATGATAACGGTTATGCGCCTGGACAATTTCCGCCCAGGCGCATCTACTTACAGGTCAAGATCGAGGTAAGCAGCTTCCAGCGCCGGACTGGATACCTCATTCAGCCGGGGCTGCCATGCCTGAGCCGGATGTTCAACTACCCATTCCCCCGCCTTCAGCTTCTCCAGCGACTCCTTGTCCATCACCTGCCACCCGCCGCTCATGCCCAGGTCATTCGCGACCGCCTCAGCCAAAGCCGGGCCGGAGAGGCGACTCGCCTCATCTGCGTTCGCCAGCGACATGAAGTCTTCGCGGAACTGGTTGGCCCGTTCTTCCGTTGTAAACTGCGCCACTTCGAGCCACTGGCCGCGCTCCGATGAGTCGGGCGAGAGCGTCCCGGCCAGATCGCTGAAGTCCACCACGCACACGGCAGAATAACCCAACGGCGCGCCTTCAGGATTGCGCGCGGGCACGATGTCGAGCCGCCAGGTGGGGGCGAGCGCGGTCGGCAGGGCGACGACCTCCGGCGCGAAGTCCTCCGGCGTGCGGTAGGGCAGGGCGGGCTGCTCGCTGCCCGCGACCAACCGTTCGTCGGCGAAGCGGGGGACGGCGGTGGGCAGCGTGCCGTAGACAGGCACGATTTCCGGGTCGGCGTGCCGGATCATCCGCACAAAGTCGCGGTAGGCCTCCCATTCCCTGGTGGTGAGCGGTTCCCACTGCGGCTCGTGGTCCCCGTCGTAGTCGGGCGGCAGGTGTCCGTCGTGCTGCTCCAGCAGGTCGGCCAGGGCGACATCGGCCCCGGCGCGCGCGATGCGCTCGTAGATGGCCGGTTCGTCGCGGAACCGCGGGGGAGATAGCGCCAGCCGCTCCTCGCTGCGCATGCGCATCATCATCAATTCGCCGTCCAATGCCTCATCGAGCGTGTCAAACTCGCCCATCGGCAGATAGCGCGCCGCCCACGCTTCGCGCTGGTGGTTGCGGTAGACATCGACCGCGCCCACGCTGTAACTGTCGTCCACTCCCTGCGGTGTCGCCAAAACCAGCGCCGTGTCGTAGTGGTACCAGCCAGTCTCCGGCTGAGGCTCTTGCCCCAGCGGGGGCAGTGTATCCGGGAACGGCAGGTCGTGCAGGTGGGCCAGTTCCCCGGCCAGCGCCTGCACGTCCTCCAGCCGGTTGTCTTCCAGCAGGCTGCTGAAGAGCGGAATCGGCCAGGGAGAGCCGGGGGCAGACACCGGCATCACCGGCAGCGAGTCGTGGAGCACCTGTCCGTCGGCAGTCTTCTGTGCCCGGAAGTAGCGAAACTCGCGCGGGGCGTCTCCCGGCATGAGATTCTCCGGTGGGCGGTCTACCACGGCGAAGAAATGGACCGTGCCCGTCTCATCAAGGTGGTGTGCCACATACCGCCCCTGGGCATCATACGGGGTCATGTCTTCTCCCAGCGTCACCGGCAGACCCGGCACCGCGAGCACAGGCCCTTGGGGCCGGTCTTCCACCGTCAGCGGCCTGTTCGCTTTCCAGTCTCCCCCGGCAGGGGCAAACAACGGCGTGTCGGGCGGCAGAATGCCTGCCTGTACCGCTTCGGCGGTTGCCACATCGAGCAGCCGGGCGGGACCGCCTTCGGCCAGGGCCTGCTCCAGACGCTGGTCCACGGCTGCCAGCCTGTCCACCGGGCCGTAGGCCACCGGCGCCACTTCTATCCGCTCCCCCTCCAGGCGGATGACGCTGAGTGTGACCCGCCCGGAACTCCATTCCGGCGGGTAGATGCCGGTCAGGTAGGTGGCCGTGTCCGGCTCAAACGGCATGGTCTCGACCCGGTTCATTTCATCGAGCAGTCCGTCGCGCCCTCGCTCCAGCAGCGCCCGCTCCACCTGGTGGACATGGGCTTCTGCCGCCATCTGGGAACGGTATTCTGCCAGGGTCAGGCGCTGCGCCCGTTCCAGGCCGTGCTGGCTGCGGGTGGTGCGCACCAGGTCCACCCCATACGGATCCTCGCCGGGCGACGGCGGGGGGACCAGCTCCACCGTGTAACGGGCGTCCGGCGTGTGGTAGACCAGGCCGTTCCCCTCGTCTACGGCCACGTCGCCGTTGGGAAATTCCTTGCGGACGATAGTGTGCTGCTCTGTCATTCTCCACGCTCTCCCATACCCAACTTGAGCGGAAACACACGACCGTTGACCGTGAACTGACTATGTGCGCCGGATGTGAGCTTCACGTTGGCCTGCCGGATGAAGCGGCGCAGCGCTGCGCCCCGGTCACAGCCCAACCGTTCAGCCAGCTCCGACAGGGCGCTTTTGTCCTCCTGGCTCAGCCGGAAAGTGAATGAGGTGGTCAGGTCACTCATAGCTCCAACTCCCACTGCTGCGCCGCATACTCGCCGATACCCTGAGCCGATTCCGGCTCCAGCGAGACGCCGCGCCCGTGCTGCCAGCCTTCACGCTGGTTGGCGGCAATCGCCATCCCCTCGGCGGCCTCGAAGACGCGCTCGATGTCCTCGCTGCGTTCCGCGATGCCGATGAGGTGCTCGCTGGCGGCGTAGGCCTGGTCCCAGTCCCCGACCATACACGGCGCAAGCTGCGCCTCGTAGGCCCCCGACTCGGTGTCGCGCGTCAGGGAAAGAATGCTGGCGAAGCATACCTCGCGGTCATCGGCCTGCGGCTGATAGATGCCGACCCAGTAGGCGGTGTGAGTCGTCTCGTCGTAGAAGGGCGGCATGTCGCGGTCGGGGTCGAAGCCTTCGGCGGACAGGCCAATCTTGTGCAGGGCTTGCGCGGCGGGGTCCGGCTGCTCGACTTCCACGCCGCCCAGTTCATAGGCCGTGCGCAGCAGTTCGTCATGGGCGTATTCGGGCGGGATGTCCGGCCCGGCTTCCTGAGCCAGGCCAAACTCGCGCGCGAACAGGCCGTATTCGTCGGTCGTGAGTTCGCGCCACTGCGGCGGCGCGTACCCCTCGCGCCCGGCGATCTGACGCGCGACCTTCTCGGCCAGCCCCGGCAGTTCGTGTGCCGCCATGTTTTTCTCGCCGGCGTAGCCGTTCAGCCGGTTGAGCAGGTCTTCGGCTTCATCCCGCTCGTCCGGACCGAAGTCCTGCACGCGCAGAAACGTGCCGCCCAGGTCGCCCGACACGGTGTCGGCGTAGAGGTCCACACAGCCGACCTCGTAGCCGGTCAGGTTGCCGCGGTCATCGACCTGTTCCAGCCCGACGAAGCGCGCATCCAGCCAGGCCCAGTGATCCGGCGGCTCATCCGGCGGCTCCATGCCCGGCAGTACCTGCTGGCCCGGCGCGACCATGAACGGCTCCGGCTCATAGTCGTATTCTTCGGGCGGCTCTTCCAGGAAGCGCAGCTCGTCCGGCGGCGGTTCCGGCGGGAAGAAGTCCGGTGCGGTGGTCATGGCCTATCCCCTGACTCCCGCGCCGTGCAGCGTGACCGGCTTGCGTTCCAGGCCGCGCGTGTAGCCGCAGTCGGGGTAATTGGCGCAGCCGGTGAATTTGCCGTGTTTGCCGGAGCGCTCGACCAGGTCGCCGCCACAGACGGGACAGGTTTCACCGGTGAGTGTCAACTGAGGTTTGGTGACCTGAATCGCCTGTCCGGCGGCCTGCAACTGCGGTGTGAAGTCAGCCCAGAAGGCGCGCAGCACCTCCAATCGCGCCATCTGGCCACCGGCGACCGCATCCAGCGTGTTTTCGAGATGGGCGGTGTACCCGGCGGCGAACAGGTCGGGGAAGTGGGCGGTCAGGTAGTCGCAGAGCGCCACCCCGCTCTCGCTGGGCACCAGGCGCTTGCTCTTGAGCGTCACGTAGCCGCGCTGCTTGAGCGTCTGGGCCATGCTGGCATAAGTCGAAGGGCGGCCAATGCCGAGCTTCTCCAACTCGCGCACCAGCGAGGCCTCGGTGAAGCGCGGCGGAGCCTGGGTCTGGCGCTCGACCGGCAGCCAGCCCATCAGTCGCAGCGCCGCGCCTTCGGACAGCAGCGGCAGGACCGGGTTTTCTTCCGGCTCGGCGTCGGGGTCGGGCGGGTCCTGGTACACCTTGAGGAACCCGTCAAACACCAGCGTCCGGCTCTTGACGCGAAACGACAGCGGGTAGGGCAGGCCATGCGTCTTGCCAGCCAGTACCTCGACCGTTTGCACGACATAGCGCGCCGGGGCCATCTGCGAGGCGACAAAGCGCCGCCAGATGAGTGCGTACAGCCCGGCTCCATCTCCCTCGATGTCCTGCGGCGGGCGCATCACGTCCGTAGGCCGGATGGCTTCGTGGGCTTCCTGGGCATGTCTGGCTTTGGCCTGGTAGACCGGCGGTTCGTTGGGTACATAATCCCCGCCGCAGGTCTGCGCAATGAAGCGGCGGGCAGCGTCTTGCGCTTCCGGGGCGACATCGGCCCCATCGGTGCGGTGGTAGGTGATGTGCCCCGCCTCGTAGAACCGCTGGGCTATCTGCATCGTGCGCTCCGGCGACAGGCCCAGCGCCTGGCTGGCGGCCTGCTGCATGGCACTGGTCGTGAACGGCGGCGCGGGATGGCGTACCTGCTCGCCATGTTCGACCTTGCCCACCCAGAACACCGCTTCTTTCAGCCCACCGGTGAGCGCGGCCACCTGGTCGCCGCTCAGGCGCTCGATGCGCTGCCCCTTGACCGAATACAGCCGGGCGGTGAACTCAGCGGAGTCAGCCATTAGCCGGGCATCCAGCGTCCAGTAGGTTTCTGGCGTGAAGTCGGCGATCTGCCGCTCCCTTTCCACGACCAACCGCAAGCACGCGCTTTGCACGCGCCCGGCGGAATAAGAACCGTCCAGCGCCCTGCAGACCAGCGGCGACACCAGGTAACCGACCAGCCGGTCGATGATGCGGCGCGTCTGCTGCGCTTCGACCAGGCTCACATCCAGCGGGCGCGGCGCGGCGATGGCGGCCTTCACCGCACTCTCGGTGATGGCCGTAAACGCCACGCGGTAGACGGGCTTGTCGGGCGGCAGGTCGGCCAGTTGCAAGACGTGCCAGGCGATGGCCTCGCCCTCGCGGTCCAGGTCGGTCGCCACGAACACGGATTCCGCCTCACGGATAGCCTTGAGCAGCCGTTTGACGGTGTTGGCCTGGCGCGGCAGCACCTCGTACTGCGGGCGGAAATCCTGATCTACCTCAACGCCCAGGCTGTCCTGGGGCAGGTCACGCACGTGTCCACGTGTCGCTTCCACACGCCAGCCTTGACCCAGGATCGCGGCGATGCGTTTCTGCTTGGCCGGGCTTTCGACCAAAAGCAACCGGCAGGTCATCGGTCAGTTTTCCCTGTCAGATTGAGCAGCCGCACGAGCGCCTTGAGTTGCTCGCGGGTCCGCTGGCGGTCGATGCGCGGCCAGATACGCCGCGAGTTCTTTCTCTCGAAGGACCAGCCAGACGGGCCATTCCAGAAAAGCGTGATACGCCTTTTCCTCCATGACCTTGAACGGGCTGGTACTGGGCTGTTTGGCCATGATTGCTCCCTTAGGTAGTCCCAAAGCGGGCGATTTCCGAGAGGGGCGCGCGATTGACCAGCCAGAAAATCCCCTCGTCCTGGATGTCCAGCACGTACTGAAAGCGCGGCAGGCTGGCGATGATGTCCAGATGGTGTTTGTTGAGGTGCTGGAATGCGGCATCCTCCCGAAAAACGTTCATGCCCTGCCGCTGCGAGAAAATGACGCGGATCGGGCAGTTCTCGAAGACCAATCGCGCCTTGCCATCTAAGAAGATGCTCATCTGCTGATCAATCACCACCAGTTTCTTGCGGCGGGTGCGGAAGGTCTTGGCGGCTTCGATGAGGAAGTCGAGCAGCGACGGGTGGCGCATCAGGCGGTAGACCTCATCCACGGCGATGATGCGCGGCTGCTCGTCGTACAGGCTGTCGCGGCGGATGGCCGAGAGCACCTGGGCGTAGGCGAGCGCGGTCATGACCGGGTCGCCTTCGAGTTCGTGGAACGAGAAGACGCGCGGACCGATCTGCTGGCGACCACTGCGCCCAAAATCGACGGTTGTGTGCCCGTTGAGGAATTTCGCCCAGGGACCGGAGCCGGTACACAGCCCGGCGATTTCGTCGGCCAGGTCGCGTGCCACCTGCTGAATGTGCGGTTTGTCGCCCAACCCGGCCAGCACGTCACACACCGTCTCACACAGCGGCGCGATGTCGGGTGTGACCGCCTGCAGGTCCCCAAACCCCGCGTACAGGATTTCGAGCGCTTCACCGAGCAAACCGCGCTCCAGGTTCTCGCGCTGCCCGCTGGAAAGCTGCCGCCCCAAGACCGTCTCGTAGATGCGGATGGTGTGCGACTTCTGCTCGATGAGCGTCGGAAACATGACATCCTGCGGATTGAGGCAGGTGTGCCGGGCGCTGAGCACATACCAGGGCAAATTGAAGGCTTCGACGATGTGACGGCCATGCCCCATTGGTTCGAGCAGGTCGAACGGGATACCGGCTTCGGCGTATTCACGCGAAAGGTAGCCGTTGAGCAGGAACGTCTTGCCGAACCCAGTCGTTCCCACCCAGACCTCGTGGGTGGCGCGTTTGTCGCGCCAGGAGTTGTGGAAGACCGGGTAGGCCGCACCCACTGCCTCACCCCGCAAGACCCCATCCGTGGTGGACAGTTTACGGTAGCCGAGCGGCGCCAGCATGAGCGCCAGCTCGCGTGACGTGACCGGCCAGGTCGTTGGCGGGATGGTGATGAGCCGGGTGGGCGTGTGCGAGAAGAACTGCACCGAGCGCGACAGCAGTTCGCCCACTTCCTGACGCAGCAGGAACCAGGGCCGCGTCTCGTTGATGACCTCATGCACGCGGCGCTTGAGGGTCTTCGGGTCCGGGGCGAAGACAGCGATACTGATCTGTACCTGGTGCAGCGCATCCCCGGCGTTAATCTCTTGCAGCGTGCGGCGGCAGTCGTTGATGCGCGTGACCGAGCGGCTGTCCTCGCCGCGCACGCCCGACAGATGGACCTGATACGCGGCGATGATGTTCTCCACCGCATCCACGGCGGCATTCCGCTCGAAGGTCTTGGGGATGTCTACTACCAGCGCCAGCGGGATGTTGAGCCGCAGCACGCTGGCCAGCGGGCGGAAGAAGTTCCACGAGGCGGGCAAGAATTCGTAGCCGGTCAGCACCGCCAGCAGCGGACGCCCGCCCGGACGCCCGACCGGAGCCAGATGCCAAAACGGGGATTCGCGCAGCTCGTAGCGCCCCTCGAAGAGCGGGGGCAGCGGCGCTTCGACAACGGGCGTGTCGAAGGCGGAGATCAGGCCACCGGCCAGGGCGCGCGGCGTCTCATCCGTCCACAACGCCATACCGCACAGGGTACGCTGGTAATCCGCTTCGGCTTGCAGCAGCTCGTAGTGGCGGCGGTATTCCATCAGCAGGGCGGCGCGGCGCTCGTCATCGGTTTCACGGGCGGCGCGGCTGACCTGGGCGATCTTCGCGTCCAGGCTGGCGGGCGTCTGCCAGCAGAAGAAGCGCGCCGGACCCGGCAGGGTGCGCAGCCAGGTGGCGAAGCGCGCCTGCAGCGCCTGCACGCCCTCTTCGGTCGCGTGCAGCATGATGTCGAAGGGTTCAATCAGGAACGTGCGCACAGGCACGGATTTATCAGCCATGACTGACTCCCTCCAGTGCCTGTTCGACGAAGACCAACCCGCTGTCGTGGTCGGCCTCATCCGCTCGTGCGAAGGTGACCCACTCGGTCATATCGGCCTCTACCTCACCTTCCGGTGGCGCGAACACGGCCTCCGCGTCAAGTACAACCAGTCCGGTGGGCATGTCGAGTGTGTTTCCCAGGCGACCGCTCAGGCTCTTGGGCTTGCGGGCGGCGGCGAGCGTCAGGGTACCCCGCAGCCGGTACAGCAGGCGCTGCCAGAGCGGCAGGCCACCGCGCGAGCCGGTCAGCATCAGCGCCAGGATGCAGGTGAGCGCGGCCAGCAGGAACGCCAGGTTGCCCACCGCGAAGCGGGCAATGATGAGCGTCATGCCGCCGCTGACTCCGCCCAGCAGCAGGCGCTTGAACGGAATCCCGGCGAAGCCCTTTTCATCCCGGCGCAAGACGTGCGATTTGATGTCAGCAGCCATGCATAGTCCTCTGCCGGAGCGCGAGGGCAGCTTCACGACTGCCCTCACGGCGGCGGCTGATGAGCGGACGGGGCTACGAAAACGAGATGAGGCTGGCGACGGTCGAGGCGGCGATGACGAACAGGAGCCCCACCACGACCTGGTTGGCGGCGCGCGGGTTGTCCTGTTTCCATTGGGAAATGATCGGCCAGGACGACCCCATGTACATTACGCCGAGGCCGATCATCCCCAGGAAGGCCGCCATCGGAGCGACCAGTTGGGCGACGGATTGCGCTTCGGCAAACCACTGTTCAATCGTCTGAGATAGAGACACAGGAAAAGCCCTCCACATGTGGATGAGACGATGGGCCGGGGCGGGGTGGGGGTCGCGGTCAACGGCGCGCTTCTCCTTCTGAGTGGTAAGGTCCTGGTGCGACGCCACCCCGCACACCCGACACTTTCAGGATATCAAAGCGAGGGGGGCGCTCATGCGGAGGATTGCCATCGCGGGTATGGGAAATTGCGGATCACGCCCTGCAAAAGAGCAGCTTGCTGCAACCAGGCTGCTTTGAGAGGAAGCGGGGAATGTTTCTACCCTGGCTGAACGGCATATCGATATACGCCTACTTTCATCATTGCATACGGTTCACCTGACCAGGGCCAGATGAGCGTCAAGTCCACCGCCTGGCCGGGCAGCAGGGTGAACGGCTCCAGCCCATCGGCGGTCGTCCAGGGACCGGGCGGCTGTGGGGCATAGCCGAAGGCGATGGCGAAGTCTTCCGGGCGAAGGTCCACCGGCTCCGGCTGGCCGTTGTAGGCTCTCAGCCGGATTGATATTCTCTCCGGCACCGTCTCCACCGAGATCACGTCCACGTGCAGGAGATCGCGCGCCGGGATCGGCGTGGCAGGCAGGGTGGGGGTTACATCCACCTGTGGTAACTCGACCAGTTCAGCCGCCAGCACATCCTCCCGCGAAAGCTCCTGCTCCGGCGGGTAGGTGGCCAGCACCAGCAGGCGTGTGGCGGTTGGTGCGCCGCGTTCATCCCGCTCGCCAATGAGGACGAGCACCAGCCCCGGCTCGACCTGGCGGAAGGCACCCGTATCGCTGCGGCTGACTTCACTCCGGCTGGTGAACTGGAACTGCTGCACCGCGCCGGTGTTCAGGCGGATGCTGAAGGTCGCACCCGGCCCCAGTGACTGGAACAGCACTTCGTTCTCCTCCGACCAGGGCACGCCGATGACCGGGCGCACGCTCAAGCCGTGCAGAAACGACGCGGTGTCCGGGTTGGGGTCGTACTGCCATTCGGAGAGTTCGACTTTGCGGCGCTGCACGACGAATACGCGCGGCTGCGTGTGACCCGCAGGCAAGATTTGCAGGTTGACCGGATAAGCCGGGGCGCGGTCGCGCACGCCATCGCGGATGATGACATCCTGCTCTTCCAGGGCGATCGGGGTGGGGGAAGGCGTGTAGCGCAGCGTCGGCGTAGCGTAGCCGGAGAGATTGGCTGCTTGAGTGGGCTTTAGCTCATTGCCATCCCCGCGTGACAGCAGCATGAAGACAAAGAAGACCAGGAACACCCCCGCGCCGCCGAAGATGAGCAGCGCCTGTGTCTTCTTGGGGGCAGGCGGGGTGAACTCCGCTTCGGGCGGTATCAGCGATGCCCCTTCGTGGACCGCCTGCTGGATGCGTGCCGGAGTCTTGGCCCAGCGCGCGCCAATCGGCACTAGCGCGCCATCCTGGTAGCGCTGGATGAGCGCGGTCACGACCTGCTGTTCGAGCGCGTCTGACCCGGCGGCCCCATTAGTGCGCACTTCGCGCTGGTAGACGGTCTGGTAGTGGTGCTGCCGGGCGGTGGGGACCAACTCCCACAAGGCGCGCAACTCGTCCAGACTCAAGGCGCGCAGTTCGTCGATGGTGTGGTACATCAGGTGTTCGCTCATGCTCCGCTCCCTTTCGCCGCGACCTGGCTTCCCGCCAGCGCCGCCTGAGATTTCATTGCATCGTCAAGGCTGCTGCCGGATGACGAAGGTGCACTGACGTTCACCTGCACCTGCGGCGTAAAATTGACGTTTGGCACAGCTACCGTCCCGCGCGCCGTGAGAGCGTTGGGCAGCATCGCTGCCGCTCGCTGCAAGGCACTCACCGCCTGCTGCGCGCCTTCCCAGCCGGTATTGAGCGTGCCGCGCGCCTGCTCGACCAGCACCGCCTGCGTCTGCGGGGTGAGCTGACCGGTGGGTGAATTCTTCACTTCGGAGATCACGGTCTGGACCTGCTGGCCGGTCAGACCCAGCTTCAGCGCGTGGTCGCCAAACAGCCCCAGCCGGGCCATATCCCCCACGATAGGCGCGCGGTCGCCTTCCTTGGGGGTGACGCCCATCGCCCGCGCCACGCCTTGAGCAACCGTGAAGTGGTCGGCCCCACCGGCCAGCGGCAGCCCGTCCAGAGTACGCTGCACGCGCATCTGAGAGATGAAGTCCCCCATGATTCCGGCGATGTTGGCGGCCCCCTCAACCCGCATCAGACCCAGGACGTGCTGGGTTTGCCCGGATTGCAGCGTCGCGCCCAGGGTGGCGATGCGGTCCTCGACTTCTTCGCCGTGCATATCATCCGCGTAGTCGCTGCGCTCGCGGTCGGCTTTGGCCTGGCCTGCCTGCGCGCGCACGTCCGCGCCAACCGCACTGACCTGCTGCTGCACGTTGTCTCCGGCGGCAGGGGGCCGGATGACAGCCGGAGCGGCGATTTCATCCTCAGGCGTGAAAGTGCCCATACGCGGCGGCCTGTTACGACGGGTACGCGGCTGCTCTTCGGTTTCATCGACCGGCTCGGCAGGCAGGCTGATTCCCCGTTTGGCTTTGGCTGCCTCGCCGCGATCACTGAGCATGTGGGCGGCCAGGATCGGCCCGGCGACCCCACCTACGAGCGGGATGCTCTGACCGGCCTGGCGCAGCACCGAGCCTTCGGTGAACTCATCCGCCATCCGGCCAATGTCCGTATTGCGCGTGCCGGGCAGATAAGCCAGGGTGCGGGCGGCAGTCTGCAAGCCCCGCGAGCCGCCCAACATCACACCCGCCGCCTGCGCTACCGTCGCGCCCTGCTGCATGGCAGACACCCCGGCCAGCGCGCTGCTGCCCACATTGGCAGCGAGCGCAGCGGTGCCCACGGCGGCAGCCGTCCCGGCTCCGGCCAGACCCAGACCCACCACACCGGGGGCGGCCATCACGCCGCCGGTGACCTGGCCAATCGAGCCGAACAGCCGGTTGAAGCTGTTCCACACGGCTTTCACCCCGCTCCACAGCAGCACCAGGATGAAAATGGTGCACAGCAGCGACACGCCCAACACGACCAGCGCGTTCTGGGTCGCGGCAGCGCCGAGCAGAAACGAGACGATGAGCGACTGCATCAGGGCGATGACGACCGTCTGCACGATGAGTTCAATCCACATGTCCAGGATGGAGCGGGCGATGACCTCCGTCTTTTTGAAAAAGGCGAACAGAATGGCCACGCTGAACGAAACGAAGGTCAGGCCCTGGGCGATGGTCAGCAGCAGGAAGATGAGCTGTTCGACCACGCCGAAGATGATCAGCGGCCAGGCGGAGAAGATGCGGAACTGCGCCGCGCCTGCTTTGTCAATGGATGCCTTACGTTCTTCCTCGCCGAGCGGGTCACCAAAGAACTGCGAGCTGGCCAGCGAGTAGAAGTAGCCCTCCTCGCGAAAAATCCAGTCGGTGGGCAGGTCGGTATCCTGACCAGGGGCACGCGGCTGGAAGCAGGCGGTTGGCACCGGCGCAGGGTAACCCATCACGTCCTGCCCATCGGCGCGCAGGTAGGCCAGGGCGATGTCCAGCCCATCCACGCTGGAGCCGAAGGGCGTCATGGTCGCGCCGGGCAGGTACGGTCCCAGCGCGTCACAGGCGGGCAGCGGCGGCAGGTCACTGCTGGTCACAGCGGCCAGCGACCCGAAGGGGCTGCCCGCGCTCTGCATACTCTCCAGCGCGACGTGGTAGAAGCCGGAACTCAGGTCGCGGCGGAAATCGTGCATTCCCTGGTAGAGGGTAGGTCCCAACTGAAAGAACACCGCGCCCGCCAGGTACCAGCCAACAGCGCTGCGCGGGCTGACCACATCGAGCTTCACGAAGGCCGCCAGCAGGTAGGTGATGCCCAGCACGATGAGGGCGATCACGAACGCCAGGCTGGCCGTGACGCGCATCTGGTTGTTGGTCTGCGAGATGAGCGGGGCGAAGGCGTTTTGGGCTAGCCAGAGGTTGGCCAGCTCGATGGCGTGACCCATCATGAACAGGCCCTTTTGCAGAGTCCACCCGGCTACCGCCAGCAGGTGCAGCAGGTCATACCACAGCTTGTCGATCTGGACTTCCAGCCCGTTGAGAATGTCATCTACCCAGGGCATCGGCTACGGTTCCTCGATTTCTCCGGTGCAGATGGTGTTGGTTTCATTGATCCACGAGACGATGTTACGCCCCGGCACGACGGTGGGGTTGAGGTCCTCCCGTGCGCTGGCATCCAGGGCATACGAGATGCGGCGCGCCGTGCCGCGCGGACCATACGCCGCCAGGGTGAAGGTCTTGGTCTCGTCCGGCTGGATGTCGGTCGCTTCGTAGTTGGGCGTCAGCCCGGCTTCCTCTGCGGCTGCCAGGCTCGCGCCCCAGACGCCCTCCGTCTCCATTCCACCCGGTAGAGTGATGGCGCTGACGTACATCTGGGCAGCGGGGAACACGTCATACTCGACACTGCCGATGTTCTTGATTTCCACCGTCCACAGGTAAATCGACTGCGGCTGCCCCTCTTCACCTACTTTGGCAGCAGGCATATCCTGAATGTCCGTCACGCGGAAGCGCAGGCGCAGGCCGGAAGGTTGCTCCGAAGTGTAGATGGCGTCGCCGACGAAGTAGTCATTGGTGCGCACGTACTGGGTCGGCGTCGGCCAGGGGGTGTAGGTGGGACGCGGTGTGGGGGTGATGCTGCCCGGCGCGCCGCCCGGCGGCGGGTAAAGCACCGGGTAGATGGCGTAATAGACCCGTGTGACGGTGTAGCTCCGGCTCGATCCCGTCACGCCGCTGGCATAAAGGCTGATAGTCGCATAGGTCACGTTGGGGGGAATGGTGATGGGATACAGCCCGGTCCGGGTCGGGCCGGGGATGGTATCGACCGCGAGGTATCCGCCGCTGCCGGGCCAGTAGTAGGGGTAGGTGCTCATGCTGCCCGAATAGGACAGATATACGGTTCCGGCGCTCTGGCCGGTCCACTGGGCGGTGATGGTGTTGAAGTTGGGCGCGACCTGATACCAACTGACATTCGACGCAAAATACGGCGGCCACAGCGGCTGACCGGTTGGCGGCTGGGTATGGGTCGGACGCGGTGTGCTGGACGGGCAGAGGTACTGCGGCAAGTCCCCGATGTACAGGTTTTGTACTTCGCCTGCACAGGCGATGGCAGCCGCCAGCAGCAGCATTGCTGCCAGGATGATGGGGCGTTGGCGATAGTTCAAGATGGTCTCCCTCATGGAATAAGGCCGGGCTGGTTGCCTGCGGGCAGGAGCAGGGTAAAGATGGCCTCAGCGCTGCCCCACCGGCGCGAGACATCCCACGATTGGCCGAAGTAGGGCACGACCAGGCTGACCTGGGCGTTGGTCTGAATCTGGATGCGCGCGTAGCCGGACTCATCGGTGAAGGCCTGCGCCAGGGCGCGGTTGGTGGCGACATCGACCAGCCGCACGGGGATACCGCGCACGCCTTCCGCCGGGTCCACCGAGTGGTTGGCGTTCTCGTCGTAGGCGATGAGCACCGCGACCGTGATGTTGACGGGCGGCGCAGGGGTGGCGGTCGGCTGGATGGTCGGCGGCCCCTGGATGAGTTCCACCCGGCGCGCGGGCTGCGGCTGCGGTGAAGGCGTCAGCGTTGTGGCTTGAGCGACCGCCGACGGGTTGGCGCGGTAGGTGAGCACGGCGTCCAGGGCAAGCATGGTGTCGGAACTGGCGGCGTTGCGTTGCGGCGTGTTGTGTACCAGCAGCGTATGCGCCTCCGCCGCGACGGGAAACGTATCGGTGCAGGTGAAGTGCGCTTCGGCAGAGTAGGAATCGACAGTGCCGACCACCTGCCCATCGATCACGATCTCCCACATCCCGCCGTTCCAGAACGCCACGTAACACACCCGCACGCCTTCGCCTTCGAAGTCCAGGCGCACAGCAGCCTCCGGGTCTACGCTGTAGCGGTATTCGTTCTGCCCCGCCGACCAGGACCACATCGGCGTCCACTGTCCGGCGATGTATTCCAGGTTGGGGTGGTCGGACTCCAGCCGTACCCACTCGTCGAGTGGCAGCGCCTCAGCCTCAGATGCCGGGGCCGTATCGAGCACAACACCGGGCATCACCGCGGTGATCTCCAGCACGCGCACGGCCAGCGTTGGCGTGACCGTTAGGGTAGGCGAAGCGGTCGACGTTGAAGTGACCGTTGGCGTCAGCGTCGGTGTGGCCGTTGGAAGGATGATGTTCTCCACCGTCGCAGTAGACGTTGCGGTGACAGTCGGTGTGTTTTCTACCGGTGATGCGTCGTCATGACCACAGGCGGCGAGCGCCAGCATTACCAGCGTTACACAAAGGATGCGGGACATATACAGCTCCGGCGAGGTGAGTTCGGCCATCACCCATCGTAGCGAAGCAGGGGACAGAAAGGCGGTAGGTTTACGGTTTTTGGAGGGCAAACCCGCGGGTTTTCGGAGCAGAGTCACGACGGCAACAAAAACACCCGGTTTGAGCCGGGCACCTGGTGGACCAGCGACCAGTATCGGACATGCAGGTCAGGATACAAACCCCTCTTCTGCCGCTCGTGCCATCAGGTGCTCGTTGGTCTCCGCCCCAAAGCGGCGGCGCAGCTTGTCAATCACCCAGTACACCCGCCGGACCGGCACGCCGCGCAGCAGGGCGATTTCCTGCGGGCGAAACCCCTGGGCGAGTTGACGCAGCACCTCGCGTCCTTCGGTGTCCAGCTGCCAGCCTGCACGGCCAGACTGCACTGCCAGCAGGTATTCGGCATTCGCCGTGGGGGAGAGATATGGTCGGCCACGCAGCACCACCCGGAGCGCTTCCGGCAGGCAGCTGCTCAAGGGATCGGGCTTGTAGAGGTACCCGGCCACGCCGCAGGTGAGCAGTTCCTGCACGATGAGACCGTCCGGCAGACTGCCCATCACCAACAGGCGGGCATGCGGTGCCGCCTGCCGGACACGCTCGACCAGCGCCAGCACGTCCATGCCCGGTTCGAGCCGGTCGCCGAGCAGGATCACCTCCGGCGGCTGGGCGGTCAGGGCGTCCAGCAGATCGGCCAGTGCCCGGTACGTGCCGGTGACCTGAAACGCACCATACTGGCGCAGGATGGTCTTTATCCCTTCCAGCGCCAGGTCCATGTCATCGGCAACCACAATCCTGACCGTCATGCCCACTCACCTCACGAGGGAAACTTTCCCTTAGCATATCATCCTCTGAGGCGGAAAGCATGAGCAAATCAGGAAGATGAGGGGGGCAAAATTACCGGGCCGCCCCGTAATTCTCCGGCGTCAGTCCTCACCCCGCAGCAGCCCGCGCCGCATGGCTTCGGCCACGATCTGCTCGTTGGTGCCCACATCCAGGATTTCGCGCAGGCGCTTGCGGGCGTTGTAGACTGCCCGGTCGGTGATGCCCAACTCGCGCGCGATGCTCTGGACGTGATGCCCGCGCGCCATCAGGTGCAGCACCTGCTCGAGGCGTGGGCTGAGGACCGGCGAGGAGTCGAGACACCCCGCGATCAGCGCGGCATGGGGGGAAAGATACACCTTTCGTGCGTGGGCATGTTGGATGCCCATCACCAGCATGTCCTGCACCGGTTCGTTCTTGCACACGACCCCCAAGGCTCCCCTCCCGATGAGCCGGTGAATATCGTGCGCAGACAGCTGAGAACCGAGGACAAGCACAGCAGCATGGGGGCACCGTTCCTGGATGGCCTGGTAAGCCCGGACGACATCGGTATCCGGCAGCGAGTCATCCAGCAGGACCACGTCGGCATAGTGAGCTGACGAAGAGCGGCAGAACGAGGGCACATCAGGGTACCCGCCCAGAAAGGTGAGGTGAGGGAAGTCGGCCAGCGACTGCCGGACGCCCAAACGGATGATGTCCTGGTCATCTATGATGGCTACCTGGATGGTCAAGCAACCCTTCCTTTCTCAGAAAGGCCCCCGCTTGTTGACGGGTCGAAGGCGGCGATGGCAGATGGCGGCCTGAACGACGATGGGAGCACCCAATGGATGTGCTGGTACACAGTCTATATTATAAAAAGAGTTTATAATTCTGAAAGTATGGAACCATAGTACAATTGTCCCGGTTGAACCGACCGGTTTTCCGGGTATCATTACGCCCAGGTACCGGCGAATCGAAGAGGATGACCATGCGCAAGGACAAACAGCCGCTCCCGCTCAAAGACCTGATCAACTTCCTGTTTGAGCACATCCACCACCCGGACGGGCGGCCCTACATCACGCAGGAAGTGGCCGACAAGGTTCGCATCAGTCACGCGACGATCAATCAACTGCGCACCGGGCGCAACAAGAATCCGAGCGTACCGACTCTGCAGGAAATCGCCGGTTTCTTCAACGTCCCGCTGAGCTTCTTCGAGTGTTCGACAGAGGAAGAGTGTTACGCGATGCTGGTCGGTCAGCGTCCGGAGGACCTGCCCGGCCCCGTGGCGGAGATCGCCTTCCGGGCCAGGGGGTTATCGGCGGAAGCGCAGCAGGATATCCTCAAGATCATCGGCTGGGTGGAGGCTGCCGAGCGGGAGCGCAAAGCGGGGCGCGAAACGCCGCCGTTTGCTCGTGAGGGTGACGGAGAGCCGTAGCCAAGCTGTTGCCGCTGGCGAACCCTCAACGACCTCTCGACCTTCCCCCTGCGATACCATTGGCACGTCCTGGCGAACGCTTTACAGTGGTGAGCTTTTGCGCTCATGGCGCTGTGTTGGGCTTATTGACGCCGCCCGTTCCCTCGATTGGCCACCCGCACTTCCGAAATTGACCAGCGCCACTTCCGAAATTGACCATGCCGATGTGCAAAATTGCCCCTCCACACTTCCGAAATTGACCATGATTTGACGCCTGCCCCCTGATACGCTTGATCCATCCGCCGATCCGGTGAAAGGAGTCTGTGATGACACCCCCACCATCATCCGGTCTGTGCTGGACAAGCTGTGGAGCCGGACGTCATGTCTTCCCTCATCTGTGAAGTCAACCTTTCCCCACACGACACGTATGTGTTGGCGCGCGCCCTGGTCGGGCTGGAGTGGCACGACCTGCCGTGCAGCCCGCTGACCCGCCTGATCCTGTCCCATGTCGATCTGTCCAGCCCGGATGACCTGGCCGCGCTGCGCCGGTTTCTCGGCCCGGAAGGCTTGCGCGCCGTTCTCCGTGTGGACCCTGAGACCCCGCTGCCGGAGGACACCCGCGCGCGTGCGGAGGATGTCAACCTGGTGCCCGATCTGCCGGAGTCGGCCCGCCTGACGCCGGAGCAGCAGGAACAGGCTGCCGGGGTGGGGCGGTGGCTGGACGACTACCTGGCCTGGGCGAGCACCGCCGCGAACGAAACGCCGCTGCGCTTTCACGAAGGCGCGGGGCTGTGGTTGGGGGCGCTGGCGATTGGCCGCCGGTTGTACGTGCACACGCCCTGGCGGCAGCGCGTCTTCCCCAATCTCTACATCATGTCGGTGGCGGTCTCGACCTACTACCGCAAGTCCGCCGGACTGAACTTGGCGCACGACATGGCGCGCGCGGCCATGCCGCACATGATCTTACCCCAGCCGGGATCGCCGGAAGCGTTCATGAGTATGCTGGGCGGGGTCTTGCCGCCCAACTTCGATGAAATCCCCGTCCGCGACCGCGAGCGGCTGGTCAAGGGCAACCGTTACGCGGCGCAGCGCGGCATCCTGCGCGATGAATTGTCGGCGCTGTTCAAGTCGTTTGGCCGGGACTACATGAGCGGCATGAAAGAACTGCTGATGCAGCTCTACGACTGCCCGGACTATCTCGACTCCAACACCAACAACCGCGGCCTGGTGGTCATTCGGGATGCGGCGCTGTCCATTCTGGGGGCAGCCACCCCGGCGGAACTGTCGGTCTCGCTCAGCCATAACGACTGGCACAACGGAACACTGGCGCGGTTTGTGCTGCTCACGCCGGAGCCGGACTACGCGGAGCGCATCGCCGCGCGTGACACGACCATGCCGCAGGACCTGGTGCGCTTGCTGCGTCAACTGCACGAGACGCTGCCCGCGCCGCCGGAGCCGCAGGCCATCGGCGACGCGCAGCCCGTCACCGAACCCTGGTCGCTGGTGGCGACCGAAATCTGGGAGCCGCTGCATATCTACGAGCGCGTGCTGCGCGAGATGACCGCGCCGGATGCGCCGCTGGATGACCGGCTGCGCACGGTCTACGGACGGCTGCACATCCAGGCGCTGAAGGTCGCCATCATCCTGGCGGCGCTGGACTGGATCGCGCTGGGTGAACGCAAGCCAAACAAACCCATTGTGCGCGCGGCGCACTGGTACCGCGCCCAGCAAATCGTCGAAACCTGGCGGGCATCGGCTCACCGGCTGCTGCATGACCTGGGCGAGAGCGAAGAAGCCCGCCTGGAGATGCGCATCCTCAAGCTGCTGGCGTCCCATGCCAACGGTCTGTCGGTGCGCGACATTTACCGCGCGCTGCGCTCGCCGCGCAAGCCGGTGCTGGAAGCGCTCAAGGCGCTGGAGCAGGATGGGCAGGTCGAACAGCACTACGCGCGCAGCGGGCAGCACGGCCCCAAAGCGGAGTGTTACCGGCTGGTCGGGCTAGAGGGTCCGTGACAGGTTGACGAATCTGTCAACCTGTCACCGCGCGTGACAGGTTCCTTTTGGGCAGGCTGGAGTTATAGGGCCTACATCCGGGGGTTTTGCGGTGAATGGAGTTATGACAGCCCATATCTGGGGGCAGGCTGTGAGCCGGTTGGGTCTGTGCCGAACGTGTCACGGCGATGCGACAGGTTCACGAACCTGTCAACCTGTCTCATGTCATGGGCCGGTGACACATTCGTATGAGGGCACATGGTGGTGAATGTAGACACCCGGACTCTCAAAGCGCGGGTTGACCTGCGGCGTATCGTCGAGCAGGACCTGGGACCGGCCCCCCTGCGCGGCGGGCAGGCGCTGCTGTGGCGCTGCCCGTTCCACCAGGAGCGCAAAGGCTACAGCCTGGCGGTGTGGGCGGACGGGTTCCGCTGTTTTGGCAAGTGCCAGGTCAGCGGGGATGTCTTCGACTGGCTGGCGCGCTATCGCGGCCTGAGCTTTCAGGAAGCGCTCGAAGCGTTGGGCGACATGTCGCGCACAGCGCTTGCCAGGCTGGTCAATCGTCCGATGGCACCGGCAGAGCCGCCGCCCGGCGAGTGGCAGGTCGCTGCCCGGCAGGTGGTGGAGGGGGCCGAAGAAACGCTGTGGTCGGTGCGTGGCGAACAGGCGCTGGACTACCTGACCGGGCGCGGGCTGGCAGGCGAGACGATCCAGGCAGCGCACCTCGGCGTGGTGCCGGGTGGCTATCGGCAGTGGCGGACCATCGCCGGGCTGAGCGTGCCGTGCGGCATCACCATCCCGTGGATGACGGGCGAGACGGTGTGGGCGGTGAAGGTGCGGCGCGCTGCCGGGCAGCCCAAGTACGCCCAGATCGCCGGCGGCAGCAGCAGCGGGCTGTATCGGGGGGATGCGCTGCCGGGCGCGAAAGCGGTGTTGTTCTGCGAAGGGGAGTTCGACGCGCTGCTGGCGCACCAGGAAGCGGAGCCGCTGGTCACGGCGGTGACGTTGGGCAGCGCGGGCACCGGCTTGAGCGACCGGTGGATCGGCGACCTGGTGACCGTGCCGCTGATCCTGGTCGCATATGACATGGACCGGGCCGGGGCAAAAGGCGCTGCGCGCTTGCAGGCGCTTTCCCAACGGGTGCATGTCATCCGCGTGCCGTATGGCAAAGACATCACCGAATTCCACCTGCAGGGTGGGGAGGTGTTCACCTGGCTGGCGCACGAGCTGCGCCGGGTGCGCCAGGACGCGATTGTAACTCCGCCGGTGCGCTAAAAAAGGGAGGAGAGAGACAATGAAAAGGGTCTTCAGAGGCCCCAGAATGGCCTGCAAACGCTTGACAAACGGGGCAACGTGTTGTAGTTTGATGGCAGCCGAGAACAAAAAGGCGAACCGTGCGGAGTGCGGGAACACTCCACACGGTTCTAACCCGACACTGGGTAAGGCAGTGACCGGGCTGCATAGCATTATACAGAATCACGGGACTCCTGTCCTGTGTGGATTCCGCGGCCCAACTGACTCCTTTGTCGGATTGGGCCGCTTTGTTGTTCCGGGCTGGGAGAGGGTGTAGGCGATGCCGCGGTACATCTTCTCCGGGGGCAAGATCACGGTCGAGGAGGGGATATATACCCCCTTCAAAAAGACTGAAAAGCAGTCCCTTCGCGGCGTGCTGATTCTTGCCAGGAACGTTTTGAAGTCCGATGAACAGCCGGAAACAGCAGATAAGGAGAATCCCCATGTCAGGCAATAACAATAACAAACGGATGCGTTTCGCCATCTATGCCCGTTATTCCTCGGATATGCAGAATGAAATCAGTCTGGAAGACCAGGAAATCGTCTGCCGTGAGGCCATCGGCCAGCGCGGGGGTGTCGTCGTTGGGGTGTATAAGGATGGGGCGGAACACGGCTGGAGCCTGGACCGAGACGGGTTCAAGCAGATGCAGAAAGCCGCCGAAATGGGCAGGTTTGACGCGTTGATGGTCTGGAAGTTTGATAGATTGGCGCGTGACTTCGAGCAGTCGGTCATTGTGAAAGCGTTTCTGCGCCATGAGTACAAGCTCAAGCTCTATTGTGTTGAGGGGGTCAGCCAGGATGATGACGACAGCTTCTACGGGGCGATGATCGAACAGATGCTGGCAGTCCAGGCGGCGATGTTCTCCAGGAATCTGAGTTCGGACACCAAGCGCGCCAAGAAGCAGCGCGCCGTGCGCGGGGAGTTCAACGGCAGCGTGGCTCCGATCGGATACCTGCTGGTGACTGCCAAAGAAGCGACACCGGAACGCCCGGCAGGCCTCTACATCATCATGCGTGTGGCTGTGATTGTGCGCCGCGCTTTTCGGATGTATGCGACCGGGAATTTCAGCGACCAGCAGATCGCCGATTGGATGAACGCGCAGCCGATCATTCAGAAACTGCGGGCGGGCAAGCAGCCGATCAACAAGGAGATGGTGCGCGATATGCTGCAGAACCGGGTGTATACGGGGCGGGTGCCCCATGCCGAAACCATCTATGCGGGCACCTTGGGCGAACGCAAGCAGTCCTCCCGTGGGCGTAAAGAGTGGTATGAGGGCAAGCACCAGGGGTTCATCTCGGACGAGCTGTTCGAACGGTGCCAGGAAGTGCGCGCCGGATTGGCGCGCCGGAGCACCATCCCCAGCCAGCACCGCATCTACCTCCTGCACGACCGGGTGTTCTGCGCCGAGTGTATCGCGCATAAGCCACAAGGACTGGTAGACGACAACTACGGCAAGATGCGTCCCTTCTGGCATACTGACAACGAGAAGGCCTATTACCGGTGTCTGGCACGGCAGCGCGGGTATGCCCCCTGTGGTCAACCGTACATTGATGTGGCCGATCTGGATGACCAGGTTGTGGCGATTCTGTCCAATCTGACCATCCCGGACGGGTTTCGTGAACGGGTGGAAGCGGCGGTTCAGAACCGGGTGGATAATGCAGTGGCGTTGCAGCGTATGGCAGAAATCCGGGAGATCATTGAGCGCATTGACTTTCGCTGGGACCAGGGGTTCATCTCACGGGAGGAGTACGTTGAAAAACGGCAGCAGCTTCAGTTAGAGATGGATGCGCTACGCCCGATGGACTATGACGACTTGATCGAGGCGGCGGATCTGGTCCAGAATTTCCAGGCGTATTGGGAGCAGTGCGAGCGGATGGACAAACCTATGGATGCACGCCAGCAGCTGCTCCAGAAAATCGTGGAACGGGTCTTCGTCCATGAGGGAAAGGTCCTGGCGGTGGTGGTACATGGTGACTTTGGCGTTGTGTTGGGAGAGAATGAGCAGGAAACGGCGGAAATTGCACAAGTTTTGGACATAAAAAATGCGGCTACGAGTGAGATTTCCGCTCGTAGCCGCCACGGGAGCGACGGGATTCGAACCCGCGATCTCCGGCTTGACAGGCCGGCATGTTAACCGCTACACTACGCCCCCTGCTAACGGTCGCCATGATAACATAGCCCTCTGGCGCCGTCAAGGATAATTTCCCCCCGCACCGCCCAAACCAACCCTCACGGTGACCGATTTCACGATTTGCCCCCGGCTAAGCCCTCGATCGTCGTTATAATAGAGGCGAGGCAGCCATCTGCTTCAAGGCGTTGAGCGTACCTCGGCTGCGCCTGTTCGCCGTTTTGGGATTTCGACAATTTAGGAGACTACCTATGAAAAGCCGTTCTGCAATACTGACAGCGCTGGTTATTCTTCTGTCAATGTCTGTGCTTGTGTTCTCTGCGCAGGCCCAAGAAGGGGACGAGCTGGTGATCAGCCCGCAGCCGTGCGCCGAACCAGGCACCCTCACGATGTGGGTCTGGGATGAAAACTGGGCCACCATCATCGGTAATTCGATTGAACTGTGGAAGACCGAGTACTGCCCCGGCGCGGAAGTAGAGCTCCAGGTTCAGCCGTGGGGCCAGTACTGGGATCTGCTCACGACCAATGCTGCTGGCGGGGAACTGCCGGATGTGTTCAATATGTCCCAGGACCGCTTCCGTTTCTACGCGGAGAACGGCGTTCTTTTGAACCTGCAGCCCTATTTCGATGAGTATGGCGTGGATACCACGCTCTGGGGCACTGGTCTGGTCGATCCCTATCGCTGGGGCGAGGCGGGAGATCTCTATGCCGCGCCCGTCAACTGGGACACCATCGCCATCTTCTACAACAAAGAGATGTTCGATGCCGCCGGGCTGGACTACCCAACCGCAGACTGGACCTGGGACGATTTCGCGGCTGCAGCGCGCGCCCTAACCGACCCGGAGAACGATGTGTATGGCGCGGCAGTCTATGCGGAGTATCAGGCGGGCTATCCCAACTGGATCGCGGCCACCGGGGTGACGCCGGTGGTGGATGCTGATCGCACGATGTGCACCCTCACCGAGCCGGGCAGCCTGGAAGCCCTGAACTTCCTCAAGGGGCTGTATGACGAAGGGGTGATGCCCAGCGTCTCGATCATGGGCGGCACCTCGGCAGACGATGCATTCAATTTCTGGGCGTCGGGGAAGGTCGCCATGATCACCGGTGGCTCGTGGAAGCTCAGCCAGGCGGTTGATGAAGTCACCTTCGATTGGGATGTCGTCCAGCTTCCCAAGCATCCGGAAACCGGCCGCAGCCGCTCGATCGTGCATGCCGTAGGCTATGTCGCCTCGGCCCGCACGGAGAATCCGGACCTGGCTGCGAATCTGATCCTGTTCCTGGCGAGCGACGTGGGCCAGCGGTTCTTTGCGGAAGGCGGCAATGTGGCCCCCGGCAATCCGTCGCCGGAACTGCAGCAGTTGTGGATTGACTCGTTCGGCGACACCGGCAAGAACATCCAGGCGTTCGTGGACGCGACCGAAGACTCGCAGGGCGTGACCGTCTTCGGCGAGATCTGGGACGCGATCAACAGCGAGATCGTGGTCAACATCTTCGACCTGGACATCCCGGTTGAAGATGCCGTTGCACAGGCATGCGCCGTGGTTGAGGAGTATCTGGTCGACTAACTTCGTTCCGCGCGTCCGCGCCAAGACGTGTGCTTGGGGAGCAGCGCCGCTGCTCCCCAACCGTGTCCGGCGGGCATGGCGCAGCGATCGCCCTCGACAACGTGAGTCAGGCGCATGAGATCCGCACTTCTTCAGTGGCTCGGCCCTACCCCCCTCAGTCGGCGTCATGCGCTGTGGGGGATGGCGTTGGTCGCCCCGAACGTTCTGGGGCTGATGTTCTTCTTCGGTATCCCGGTGCTGATGGCGTTTTCGACCTCGTTCCAGCGCTGGAACGCGATCACGCCCCCTGAGTTTGTCGGCTTCGCCAACTTCCGGCGCTTGCTTGCCGATCCGAATTTCCACCAGGCCTTTCTCAACACGCTGAAGCTGCTGGCATTGGTCGTGCCGGGCGAGGTTGTCCTGGCGCTGCTGGTCGCAGTCATGCTCAACCAGCCCCTGCGTGCGCGCAACTTGTTTCGGACCGCCTACTTCCTGCCGGTGGTGACGTCGACGGTCGCTGCGTCCGTGGTCTGGACGAGCATTTTCCAGCCGCGCTATGGCAGCCTGAGCAACCTGCTCGCGCCGCTTGGGTTAGGTGAGGTTCGCTGGCTGGTGGATCCCGGCCTGGTGCTAATCCCGATCGCGGTTGTGGCGATCTGGCAACGCATCGGGTTCGATATGGTGCTGTTTCTGGCAGGGCTTCAGGCGATCCCGGCGGAGTTGTACGAGGCGGCGCGCATCGACGGCGCGGGCCGCTGGCAGCGGTTCCGGCATGTGACGCTGCCGCTGCTCTCGCCGACGACGTTTCTGGTCGTCGTGCTGGCGGTCATCAATGGCTTCCAGATCTTCGATCAGGTGTACATCATGACATTGCGCACGGTGCCGGGGGGTGTGGGGGGCAGCGCCACGACCCTGACCTACTATCTGTACCGGCGCGCGTTCACCAACTCAGAGTTTGGGTACGCGTCGGCGGTGGCGCTGGTCCTCTTCGCGGCGATTTTGCTGGTTACAGTGTTCCAGCTTCGCATTCAGCGTTTTTGGGTGTACTACGAGGCGGGTGAAACATGAGACGCCTGATGTCGTTGCGCAGATCGCCCGCCGGAGGGCTGTCCCTGCCGGGCCAGATGCTGCTGTATTGCGCGCTGGCGGCGGGGGCGCTGGTGATGATAATGCCCTTCGTGTGGATGGCCTCAACCGCCTGCAAGCCGGACGTGGAGCTGAACAAGATACCGGTGCGCTGGCTGCCGGAAAACCCGGTGTGCCTGGGGAATCTCCAACAGCTTTACACCACCTCTCCGCATTTCAACCGCTATATGCTAAACTCGGCGCTGGTGACGGCCGGCCGCACGCTCGGCCAGTTGATCACGTGCTCGCTGGCGGCGTATGGCTTCGCCCGTTTCAGGTTTCCGGGCCGCGATGTGATCTTCGCGTTGTGCCTGGGGCTGCTGATGGTTCCGTTCCAGGCCATCTTGATCCCGGAGTACATGCTGATCCGCAAGCTGGGCTGGCTGAACACCTTCCGCGCCCTGATCATTCCGGGGACGTTCAGCGCCTTTGCGCTGTTCTTGCTGCGGCAGGCATTTTTGCAGATCCCGCTGGAGATCGAAGAGGCGGCGATCATCGACGGGGCGAACCCGCTGCGCGTGCTGTGGCACATCACCCTGCCGCTCTCCGTGCCGGCGCTGGCGGCGTTTGCCGTGATCACCGTTCAGGCGGCGTGGAACGATTTTCTCTACCCGCTGGTGGTTTCCAGCACACCGGACACACGGGTGGTGACGATCGGGATTGCGCTGCTGCAAGGTGAGCGGCGCACGCCGATGAACCTGTTGATGATGGGGTCTTTTCTGGCGACGCTGCCCATGCTGGCGCTTTTCGTGCTGCTGCAGCGCTACTTTATCGCAGGCATTTCGATGGGCGGTGTCAAACGCTAGACGAAAGGGAGACAGATGAAACTTGCATTAATCGGGGGCGGCAGCGTCCGCTCGCCCGAATTCGTGCGCGGCGCGCTGGCGTTCGCGCGCGATCTCGACCTGCAAGAACTCTGGCTGATGGACATCGAACCGGCGCGGCTGGACCCGATGGTTCCGCTGTGCGAGGAGATCGTGCGGCAGGCCGGCGAGCCGTTTCAGATCCGCCGCACGACCGCGCTGGATGACGCGCTGCGTGACGCGTCGATCATTGTCACGACCATTCGCGTCGGGTTCGAGCGCGGGCGCGTACTCGACGAACGGGTCGCCCTGCGGCTGGGCGTGCTCGGCCAGGAGACGACAGGGCCGGGCGGCTTCGCCATGGCGATGCGGAATGTCCCTGCGCTGATCGAGGTCGCTCAGCGGGCCGAAGTGCTCGCACCGCGCGCCTGGACCTTCAACTTCACCAACCCTGCCGGTCTGGTGGCGCAGGCGCTCCATGCGGCCGGCTTCCCCCGTGTGATCGGCATCTGCGACAGCGCTAACACCGCGCAGTACGACGTCGCGCGCTGGCTGAAGCGGCCTGTCGACAGCGTCAAGACCGAGGTTTTCGGTTTGAACCACCTCTCGTGGACACGTTCCGCGCGGGTCGATGGACGCAATGTGCTGCCGGAGCTGCTGGCCGACGATGCGTTCATTCAAGACACGCACCTGCGCTTTTTCGGGCCCGAGCTGGTGCGGCGGATTGGCATGTTCCTCAACGAGTACCTGTTCTACTACTACTTCCGCGACATCGCCGTCCAGCGGATTCAAGCCGAAGAGCTGACCCGCGGCGAAGAGATCGAGATGCTGAATCGGGAGTTGTTTCCGGCGCTGCGCGAGCTGGCGCCTACCGAGGCCCTGCGGACCTATGACGCCTACAACCGGCGGCGCAGCGCCAGCTATATGGCTTACGCCGAGAGCGATGCCGCCCTGCGCGAGGAGCGGTTGCACCCCACCGAGCACACCCGGTCGATGCACCACGCCCAGGCCGAGGTGGGCGGCTATGCCGGGGTGGCCCTGCGCGCCGGGCTGGCGCTCACCCAGGACCGCCCGCTGCGGATCGCGCTCAATGTGCCGAACGGCGGCGCGATCGACGGCATGGCGCCGGACGATGTAGTTGAGGTCACGTGCCATGTGGACGGGCGCGGCGTGCATCCGGTGTCCATCGGCGCGGTACCCGAAGGGCCGTATCTGCTGATGCGCAGCGTCAAACACTACGAGCGTCTGGCTGTCGAGGCGATTCTCACGCGCGATCGCGGGCTGGCGGTCGAGGCGCTGGCCGCGCACCCCCTGGTCGGGTCCTACGCCCTGGCGACACAACTGGTCACCGGCTATCTGGATGCTCACCGCCACACCATCGGAGATTGGCACTGATGCGGCCCTCATATGATGTCTTCCTGCCCGGCGATTACTTCTACGATCTGATCTTCACCGGCCTGCCCGAATTCCCCGTGCCGGGCCGCGAGATCTACAGCCAGGATCTGCTGGCGACGGGTGGGGCGCTGTTTATCACCGCCGTGGCGCTCCACCGGCTGCAGGTCAGGGTCGGCTGGTCATCGACCTTTGGCACGGACGAGTACAGCCAGTTCGTGCGGCGCCTGGCTGTTGCTGAAGGGCTGGATCTGTCGCTGGCACGCCATATCGACCGCCCCTACCGCCGGGTGTCGACCGCCATTCCCTATCTTGGCGAGCGCGCCTTTGTGACCTATGTCGATCCGATCCCGCCCGACCAGGACGCCTACTGGATCGCCCAGATGAAGTCTTGCGATTTCAAGCATCTGCACCTGGGGGCAATTCTGTCGCAGGCGCGGCTGGAGCCGATGGCGGAAGTGGCCCGTGCCCAGGGGGCGACCATCTCGATGGACTGCCAGGATATGCCGGACCTCTACACCATCTGCTCGTGGGCCGAGCTGCTGGGGTTGGTGGATGTGTTCGTGCCCAATGCCCGTGAAGCGATGCAGATCACGGGGACGACTGCGGTTCAGGCGGCGCTCGAAAGGCTCATGGAGTGGGTCGAGGTTGTGGTGGTCAAAGACGGGGCCAATGGCGCCTGGGTCGGGCACGGCGGCACGATCCTACACTCGCCGGCCATCGACGCCGGGCCCGTGCTGGACACGACCGGCGCAGGCGATAGCTTCAACGCTGGCTTTCTGTACGGGTGGGTGGTTGAAGGCGCGCCGCTGGATGTTTGCGCGCGCTATGGCAATATCTGTGGCGGGATCTCGGTGACGGCGGTGGGTGGCGCAACGGCTGCGCCCACGCTGGACCGGCTCAAAGAATGGGATGCCAGGCTGGCGCGCGAAACGCCGGCGTGAGTCGACGCCACGGGCGGCGGATGGCGGCACAGGCCGGGGCGTGTGGATCCCCCTGGCGGGCGCCCGCAGTCGCCATCCGCCACATGACCCATCCCCCGTCCCTGCACGTGTCCTAAGGATAAATCCCCCAGCTACCTCATGTGATTGGCCGGCGCTTCCTTTAAACTTTGAACATCATCGTAGGACAGTCAGTGCAAAGCTGCCAGGGCCTCACGCCTCGGCGAGCGGTAATCGGAAAGGAAGGACACAATGCTAGGTTGGGCGATCTTTTTCTTAATCGTGGCGTTGATCGCGGCGCTGTTTGGTTTCGGCGGTATCGCCGGTGCAGCGACGAGCATCGCTCAGATTCTCTTCGTGATCTTCTTGGTGTTGTTCATTGTATCGTTGCTGTTTGGCCGCCGGACGGTCGCCTAAAACAGCGCGAAACGACAACACGGGGGCCATCCTGACGCCGCCGCGCGCGATCCTCTGCGAGCGGCGGCGCCGTTTGCCGCGCTGGGGTCGCGTGTGGACACAAGCGCGGCATACGGTATTGGCACGAAGCCTGAGGTGGAATCATGATGTCAGCCAGTTGCCTGCTGAAAGGCCGCAGTCTGCTCCGCAAACCGATCACGGCGCGGGATACTGGCGAGACCCTGGGGACCGTCCAGGACATTGTGTTCGATCACGATCAGAATCAGGTGCTGGCTTTCCTGCTTGACCATCGCTGGCGGGTCGAAGCGCGCACGCTGCCCTGGAGCGGCATCTACGCGGTCCAACCGGACGGCGTTACCGCGCACAACGCCGCGATGATCACGTCCGGCGTCAACCTCTTGACCGTGCGGCGGGTTTTTGAGCGAGAAAGCATCCGGCGTGGCACGCGCCTGATGCTCCGCAGCGGCCAGGTCTTGGGGCGCGTGCAGGATATTTACTTCACCGCCTACGGCGTGCTGGAAGGCTATGCCGTTCAAGATCGCGGCGAAACTGGGGACAACCTGTATTTCGTGCCCGCGCCGCGTGCCGTGTGGGTTGAGAGAGGCACGGCGATTCTCCCGGACGATCATCTGCGAGGTATGGAGGAAAACGCGGCTGCCCGGCGCCGCCTGCCGCACGCATTGCGTTTGCTGGCGCGCGACGTCTGGACCCGGGCCGACCTCGGCGACTACGATCCGCAGTCCGACACGATCCCGCGTGCGCTGGTGCACGCAGTGGCTCGCGCAGCGGTCCATCTGGCCGAAGGCTTGCGAGCAACGCGGGCGGTAATGACGCGGGACGGCTGGTACATTGTAGTCCGGGGGCAGATTGTCACAGCGCGGACGCTGGAACGGGCGCGCGCCCACAACCAGGAGCGCGCGCTGTTGACAGCGGTGGGAGTCAATCCAATGCACGAGTTGCTGGCCGTGCTGCGCCAGCAGGAGCCGTCGGGGTCAAAGCGTGGATCGTGAACCGATCAAGGAGAGTGATGGGATGGATTTGACCGGGCGAGTTGCTGTCATTACCGGGGCGGGATCCGGCATTGGCGCGGCGGCGGCGCGGCGCCTGGCACGCGCAGGGGCGCGTGTGGCTGCGTTGGGCCGCACCCGTGACGAGTTGGAGCGCGTCGTCGCGCAGATCGCCGAGGCTGAGGGCGAGGGGATGGTGGTCGAAGCCGATATTTCCGCGCCCGCCGAGATGGAACGCGCCTATCGCCAGATCGAACAGCGGTGGGGGCGGCTTGACATCGTCTTTGCCAACGCCGGGATCAACGGCACCTGGGCGCCGCTCGACAAGCTAGACCCAGAGGACTGGGACGAAACTTCGTCTATCAACCTGAAAGGGACGTTTCTGACGGTGAAATACGCTCTGCCGCTACTCAAAGCGCGGGGCGGCTCGGTGATCGTCACCTCGTCGATCAACGGGACACGCGTCTTCAGCAACGCCGGCGCATCGGCTTACGCGACGACTAAAGCAGGTCAGGTCGCCTTTGCCAAGATGGCTGCGTTGGAGCTGGCCAAGCACCGGATCCGGGTTAACGTCATCTGCCCCGGCGCCATCGAAACCCAGATTGACGAGAACACAGAAAAGCAGAACCTGGAAGCCGCCCGCGAGCCGGTGGAGTTCCCCGAAGGCGCCATCCCGCTGACCGATGGGCGGCCCGGCAGCCCGGAACAGGTGGCTGAGCTGGTGCTGTTCCTCGCGTCCGACGCATCGAACCACATCACGGGCACGGAGATCTGGATCGACGGCGGGCAGTCGCTGCTGGTGGGCTAGGGCGGCCGCCGGGCGTTCGTCCTGTACGCCGGTGGTGTGAACAACGCGAACAACGAAACCGGCGCTCCCATCATTGAGAGCGCCGGTTTGCGTTTTAGGAGTCGAACTCCGACCGGAAGCTTACCGGTCCCAGTAGGGTTCGTAGCCGTAATAGGTGTAGATCTCGCGTGCCCAGGTGCGGTCCGCCATGTTCGGCCAGTTGTCTTTGTCGAACCCCGGGGCGTTCTCCAGAACGCTCCTGTCGACGTTGAGCACCAGCTCTTTGTTCTCGGTGTCCACCGACAGCATGCCCCACGGGATGGCGAACAGCTTATCGCCCATGCCCAGGAAGCCGCCGAACGACAGCACCGCGTAAGCCACGTGACCAGCGTCCAGGTCGATCATGATATCCTTGAGCGTGCCCAGGTCCTCGCCCTGCGGGTTGCGGACGTTGTCGCCGATGAGCGTTGTTGCTGACAGTACGAGCGGTTGCATGGTTTTTCTCCTTGTACAGACTGTGAACGATACATCGTGAACGGTCGTTTGCGATTAGCTTGGGCAGCGATCCGCTGCCTGAGGGACGCCGGGCCGGTCGCACATCGCGAACCACGCCCCGGCATCCGGCCGGTTCCGCGCTTGTCCTTATAGCAGGATGATCAGCAGCAAGATGATCAGCAGCAGCGTCAGGCCGCCGCTTGGGTAGTAGCCCCAGCCCCGGCTGTACGGCCAGGCGGGCAGCGCCCCCAAGACGAGCAGAACCAGGAGAATCAACAGCAGCCACGTCAACATGTTTACCCTCCTTTATTGGTTGTGCCGCCGCGCAGATAGACCCCTTGGGTGCTGAGCGCGAACGGGGCCAGGTCGAGCAGTCGCGTTGCTGGCGGCGATCGAGTCGATACGTGCCCTTGCCAGCTGCCTGCGCTGGACCTTGTTCCGTCTGTTCCGTTCTGCTACGCGACGGCGCGCCGGCCAAACAACAGCGCCGCGACGAACAGAATCAGAAACAGGACAAAGAGCACCTTCGCGATGCCGGCTGCAGCAGCGACGATCCCGCCAAATCCGAAGACGGCGGCGATCAGCGCCACAATCAAGAAGAAGACTGCCCAACTTAGCATGGTCATTTGCCTTTCGTCCGGTCCGAATCCGCTTCGCCTGCCGGAGCCCGGCGCGCGGCAAAGCACGTTACTACTGTATGCCGAGAGGCAGGCGAGCACATGAGATCGGTGGCGGGTTTTTCCTTGGGCCAGCGGTCCGGTCTGGCGATGGGCCAGGTGGACCCCCGGGCTGCTTCTCTACCGCTGTGAAAAAGCGCCGGCCCAGGGTTGTACAGCCCTGGGCCGGCACGCGCACAGGAGAGCGCCGCCTGGCGCGGCGGAGCTAGCCGCTTACCAGCTCGTCTTGCGAAACGTTCAGATGCACTTTGTCCGCGCTAACGCCGGCGATCTGATCCGGCAGAATGTAGCGATCGGAGCGCAGCAGCCCAAAATCGACTTTCACAAATCCATGCAGTCGCAGCCGCTGCTGCAGTTCTTCAGGGATGTCATCCGTCGAAAACGCCTCGGCGACCATGTCCACGAGCGTGGGGTCGCGCTCGATCATCGGCGACGGCGTGGCAGCTTCGGGGCCGGGCAGGGCTGGGTTCTCGTCGCCAAAGTGGACATACTCCACCGTGCCCACGCGCTCGCCGGTGCTGTCGTACACGTCCATCCCTTCACGGATCTGCTGAAGCAGGTTCATCGTTTATTTTCCTTTCGATTTCGCACAGATCGAGCCGCGCCCGACTCTGTGACCGATTGGCTCGTTTAGCTGCCTAGAGTCTAGTGGAAGCA
Source organism: Thermoflexus sp. (assembly GCA_020724465.1). Classification (GTDB taxonomy): domain Bacteria; phylum Chloroflexota; class Anaerolineae; order Aggregatilineales; family Aggregatilineaceae; genus DYGX01. The sequence continues at coordinate 24,796 of DYGX01000016.1, read as the reverse complement.
GCGCCGCGCCGTATCGACCAGGTGGACGATCTTGGTCTAGGCGAGGTGGGCTGTTTTGCAGCCAGTGCGGGGGCGGTCAGGACGAGATGTCGGGCGAGTCTGAAGAGAGGGTGTCGAGCACTGCTTCCAGGCCGTCGGGCGCGCGCTTGTCTTCGTCGGTTTCCTCGGCGATGGCGCTGAGCGTGGTGGGCAGGATGAAGCCGCGTTCGACCGCAACCAGCGCAGCGGCGGTGGTGTCTGCGATGAGGTGCATTTCCGAGCCGGCCTGCTCAACATCGCGGCAAAGGGCGGCCAGCTCCGCGTCGCGCGCGCCGGGAGTGACGTCGCGGATGTAGACCGCTAGAATCCGCCCCGGATGCTCGAGCACAGTCCGGTGATAGATCTCGGGATCCGCCTCGCCACTGTCGCCGATCAAAATGAAGGGCAGGGTGGGGTAGGTGTCCAGCAAGGTTTCGATGTGCTCCACCTTGTGCTCAACCGGCTCGCGGCGGAGGAAGTATTCGTCGGTCAGGCCGAGGTCGGTCAGGAACATCGGCCCGAGCGGGATGTGGCGCACTTCGAAGAAATCGACCAGCAGATCGTAGAGATTCCACGGGCTGTTGGAGATGTAGAAAATGGGGTTGAACGTACCCTGGGTGCCGCGCTGGAGCGCCCGGTAGAACTCGGCGACGCCGGCGAAAGGCAGCCGTGTGCGCGCGTTGCGCAGAAAGGTGTTGCGCGCCATCTTCACCAGATTCAGGACATCGGTGCGCAGCACGGTGTCGTCCAGATCGCTGATCACACCAAACTGCGCCCGCGCCGGCGGCACAAGAACGCTGGCTGCGGCCTGCGCCCCGGCCTGATCCGCATAGTCCACCAGCTCCAGCGCCACTTCATGCCACAACGTTCCATCCGCTAGCGGTTCGTCCAGCTCGAAGCGCGCCTCGAAGAAACCCTCCTCGTTGGCCTCAACGGTCTGTTCCAGCGCGCCGAAGCGAGCGCGCACCTGCGCGAACGGGATCTCGTGCGTGTGGAAGCGACGATACATATTCAGCAGGTTGCGCCAGATGGTGTCGTTATCGGCGGCTGGCGCGACGTCATGGTCGGCGACGGCGCGCCCACGCGCGATCAGCGTGCTTTGCGTGCCGTAGCCCAGGTAGGTGAGAATGTGGACCGGGCCAATGCCCAGCTTCTGCCGCAGCCGCAGCTTGAGCTGATCGTAGTGATCCTCGACGCTGCTGGCGACCTGGGCGACGGCTTTCTTCCATTCGGACATTGCTGCTTCCTGCCCGGGCCGTGCGACGGCCCGTCATCCCTCAATCAGGAGTGTCTCCGGGTCTTCGGCCAGCTCTTTGACGCGGACCAGGAACTGCACTGCCTCGCGTCCATCCACGATGCGGTGATCGTAGCTGAGGGCCACGTACATCATCGGGCGAATCTCCACCTGGCCATTTAGCGCGATCGGACGTTCCTCGATCTTGTGCAGGCCCAGGATACCGACCTGCGGCGGGTTGAGGATCGGCGTGCTGAGCAGCGAGCCGAACACGCCCCCGTTGGTGATGGTGAAGGTGCCGCCGCGCAGGTCTTCGAGCGACAGCGTGCCGCTCTCCGCCTGCTCGACGAACTCGCGCACTTTGCGCTCGATCTCGGCGAACGACATCCGGTCAGCGTCGCGCAGGACCGGGACGATCAACCCTTCTTCGGCTCCGATCGCCACCCCGATGTCGTAGTAATGCTTGATGACCATCTCGTCGCCGTCGATCTCGGCGTTCAGCCGGGGGAACATCTTCAGCGCCCCGACGGCCGCCTTGACGAAGAACGACGTCAGCCCCAGGCTGACTCCGTAGCGCTCTTTGAACGCATCCTTGCGGCGCGCGCGCAGCGCCATAATCGCGCTCATGTCGATCTCGTTGAAGGTAGTCAGCATGGCGGCGGTGCGCTGCGCCTCGACCAGGCGTTCCGCAATGGTGCGGCGGCGGCGCGACATGCGGATCCGCTCCTCGCGGCGCGAGTCCATGGCGGGCGGGGGTGGCGCGGCGGGACGGGCTTCCGGGCGCGGCGGGGCGGGCTGTTCCGGGGCGGGTGCCGTTTCAGATGACCTGGCAGCGGGCTTTGCGGCTTCGGCCAGGTGGCGCTCGACGTCCTCTTTGGTCACGCGGCCATGCGCGCCTGTCCCGCGCACCTGAGCAAGATCGATCCCCTTTTCCTCAGCCAGCTTGCGCGCGAGGGGCGACACCCGCTCGCGCTCGGCTTTTTCATCGCGTGCCGCTTCGGCGGGCGGCGCTTCCGGCGCGGACTCCGGCGGCTGTTCAGCGGTTGCCTCGGAAGCTGCCCCGGTAGCTTCAGCGGCGGCTGTCTCGTCGATAATCCCGACCACGTCGCCCACCTTGACATCCTCGCCCTGCTGGACGCGGATCTCCGCCAGCACGCCGTCCTTCGTCGCGCCGACTTCCAGGTCAACTTTGTCCGTTTCCAGCATCAGCACCGGCTCGCCGGCCTTGACCGGGTCGCCCACGGCCTTGAGCCATTCGGCGATGGTGGCTTCGACAATCGACTCACCCAGGTCTGGAACTATGATCTCTGTTGGCATCGCTCGCTGTCCTTAGCTGATAATGAAATCGTCCGCGATCTGGTCCGGGCCGGTGTCGAACGCCTGCTTGAGCAGCAGGGCCTGGTTGGCCGCGTGCCACGCCGCCGATCCTTCTGCCGGGCTGGAACTGGGCGCGCGCCCGACGTAGCGCAGCGGCCAGCGATCCGCAGTCAGCTTCCGCAGGCGTGGCGCCGCGTAGCCCCAGGCGCCCATGTTCTCCGGCTCTTCCTGCACCCACACGATCTCCTCAAGCGCCGGTAGCTCGTCCAGCAGCGCGGCGATGTCGCCGGCGGGGAAGGGCGCAAGCTGCTCAACGCGAATCAACCCCACTTCCGGGTGGGCCGGCCACTGCTCGCTGGTCAGCAGATCGATCACCACCTTGCCGCTGCACAGAAAGACCCGCCGGATCGCGTCCGGATTCTCGCGCAGACGCGGCTCGGGGATGACCGGCTGCCAGCGCCCCTTTGCCAGCTCGCGCAGGCTCGACATCACCATCGGGTGCCGCAGCAGGCTCTTGGGCGTCATCACGACCAGCGGCAGGGGATCGGTCTCCAACAGCCGTGCTTGGCGGCGCAGCAGGTGGAAGTACTGCGCCGGGGTGGTTGGGTTGGCGACACGCAGATTGTTTTCTGCCGACAGGGTCAGGAAGCGTTCCAGCCGCGCGCTCGAATGATCCGGCCCGGCGCCTTCATAGCCGTGTGGGAGCAGCAACACCAGCGAGGGGGCGTCGCCCCACTTGGCGCGAGCAGACGTGATGAACTCGTCTACGATAACCTGCGCGCCGTTAATGAAGTCCCCATACTGCGCTTCCCACAGCACGAGCGTGCCTAGTGCCTGCAGGTTGTAGCCGTACTCATAGCCTAGCACGGCGTTTTCGGTGAGTGGGCTGTCGTGGATCTCAAAGGCAGCTTTGGCCTGGGGGATGGCCTGAAGCGGGGTATAGGTCTGCCCGGTCTTGACGTCGTGGAAGACGGCGTGGCGCTGGTTGAAGGTCCCGCGCTCGGTATCCTCGCCGGTCAGCCGGATCGGGATGCCGTCGGCCAGGATGGTTCCGAAGGCGAGCAACTCGGCGGTTGCCCAGTCCACCACCGGCTCGTCGTCAGAGCGTAGTGCCTCGCGGCGGCGCTCCAGGAGCCGGCTCAGCTTCGGGTGGACGTTGAAATCGGGCGGCAGAGTCAGCAGAGCCTCGTGAATGGCGTGCAGCGTGTCCAGCGAGACAGCTGTCTTGACACGGCGCGCGGTGCCGGGCGGCGCGACTTTGGGCTGCGGCTCGATCAGGTCGCGCTCCGGATCCAGTGAGTCGTAGACCGCCTGCAGCTTCGCCATCGCCTGTGCCATCCGCTCCGCCGCGTCTTCCGGGCGGATGATCCCGCGCGCGACGAGCGTTTCGGCCCACAGCTCGCGCACGGTGGAATGGCGGCGGATGGTCTCGTACATCAGCGGCTGGGTAAAACTTGGCTCGTCGCCTTCGTTGTGCCCGTGGCGGCGGTAGCCGATCAGGTCGATCACGAAGTCCTTTTTAAACCGCTCGCGATAGGCTGCAGCCAGCCGGATCACCTCGATGCAGGCTTCGGGGTCGTCAGCGTTGACATGCACGATTGGGATTTTAAAGCCCTTGGCCAGCGAGCTGGCATAGTGCGTGCTACGGCCGTCTTTGGGCAGAGTGGTGTAGCCGAGCTGGTTGTTGGCGATGATGTGAATCGTACCGCCCGTCCAATAGCCGGGCAGCCGCGACAGGTTGAGCGTTTCTGCGACGATGCCCTGGCCGGGGAAGGATGCGTCGCCGTGAATAAGCAGCGGCAGCGTCACGCCGGGGTCGAAGGACGGCTCGCCCGGCTGGCTGGAGTCCGTCCCGGCGGCGCGCGCCATACCCAGCACCACCGGGTTGATCGCTTCCAGGTGGCTTGGATTGGCCGGCATCGTGATCGCGATGTCGCAGCCGTCTGTGCCCTGGCCGGTACGCACGCCCCCCAGATGATATTTCACATCGCCCGTCCAGCCCAGGTCCTCGCGGAAGTGACGTCCCTGCACCGGGTCTTTGAACTCGGCCATAATCTGCGCGTACGGCTTGTTGAGGACATGCGCTAGCACGTTCAGCCGCCCGCGGTGTGCCATGCCGAGCAACACCCGCGTGGTCCCCTGCTCGGCGACAGCGCAGATCAACTCGTCGATCATCGGGATCATGATGTCCAGCCCCTCGATTGAGAAGCGGTGTTTGCCGGGGAAGATGCGGTGCAGAAACTGTTCGAACGCTTCGATCTGCGTCAGGCGGTCAAGCAGCGCAAGCGGATCGATGGGGACGCGCTCGACGGCGTAGCGGCGCGATTCAATCGCCTCGCGCAGCCAGTCGCGCTCTTCCCAGATGCGGATATCGTTGGTGTCGTACCCTGTGGTAGACGAGTAAATGCGGCGCAGCGCGGCGATGGCTTCCAGCGCGCTGGCCGCGCCCTCAGCGGCCGGTCCGCCAACCAGGCTGGCGGGCAGTTCCCGCAGAATGTCTTCGGTGAGGCCGTGCGCGTCCAGCCGCAGCATCGGGTCGCCGGGCGGCTCGCTGCCCAGCGGATCGAGCCGGGCGTCCAGATGGCCGTAGGTGCGGATTGCCTCGGCCAGGTTGGCGATCGCCACGGCCTGTTCCAATGCGATTCCTGCCGCAACAGCCGTTCCATTGCCGCGGATCGCCATGTCGACTGGCGGAGTCCAGTGCTCGAAGAACCGGCGCGTCGCGTCGTCCACCGCTGCCGGATCGGTGCGATAGCGTTCGTAGAGTTCGAGGATGTAGGCGGCATTAGGGCCTGGAAAATCGCGCCAGACGTTCATTGAAACCTTTCTTGGCTGCACGCAACGGGTGTTCTGCTCAGGCGGATTTACTCATGATTATAGACAAATCGAGGGGCAGTTCGGCAAGCAGAGCGCTGCTGGCCAACAAAAAAAAACCCGCGGCTGTGTGGGCCGCGGGTCGGTACGCTGGGCGCTCGCGCTTACGAGGCGCGCCAGTACTGGCTGTTCTCCGCCGTGATGACCACCACACCGGTGTCCACGTTCGGCGGCAGCGGCGAGATGCCGGCCGCCTGCCAGTCGGAGACGGACTGGATCAGGCCGTTGCGGACGGCGTAGAGCATCAGCAGACCCCAGAAGCCCATCTGCCAGGTGCCCTGGGCCAGGGTGGCGCTCAGTTCGCCGCTGTCGATCAGGTCCAGCGTGCCTTCGTCGTAGTCGAAACCGATGATTGGAAGCTGGCCGCTGAGGCCGGCCTCGCGCACGGCCTGGCCCACGCCGACCGCGCCGAGCGCGTCGGTCGCGAAGATACCCTTGATGTCCGGATGCGCGATCAGCAGAGCGGACATCTTCTCGGCGGCCAAGGTCGAGTTGTTCTGGTCGTCGATGATCAGGTCGTCTGAGGTGACCACGCCGGGATATTCGGCAGCCAGCGTTTCAATGAAGCCCTGGCGGCGCTGGACGTGGTTGAGCTGCGCGGCCACGCTGGAGATGGCAACCTTGCCCTCGCCGACCAGCGGGCCGAGGTAGCGCGCGGCCACGACACCGGCATAGTAGTTGCCCGTGCCGACGAAGCTGTAGCGTTTGCTCATCGGCGAGTCTGCGTCGAAGCACACCACCGGAACGCCGGAATCGATCGCGTTATTGATCGCCTCAATGAACGCGTCAGGGTTGATGATGGTCGCCAGAATGCCGGCGGGGTTCTGACCGGCGACCTCCTCGAAGACGCGCACCTCGGCGGTGATGTCGTTCTCCGGCGTACCGGTGTACTCAACATTCACGCCCAGGAACTCGGCGGCATCCTGCATGCCGCGATAGCAGTCCTTCCAGTAGTCAATCCCCGAGACGAAGGTGACCATGTAGTAGAGCTGGTCTTCCTGAGCGGCGGCCTTGCGCAGCCCCGCTGGAAATGCGGCGGCGGCAGCGGCCAGGGCACTGGTCTTGAGAAAATCGCGACGGTTCATAAGAATCCCTCTCCATCTCACCTAAACCGGCTATAACTAATCCGGCGAAACGCCGGAGCGAACCCAGCAGAAAACCGGCACCGGTCACGCCTCGGTTCTTTTGACGCGTGGCCTGGCCTGGAGTCGCTGGCTGAGCGTGTCGGAACCGACCGCCACCAGCAGGATGACACCCATGGCAAGGTTCTGCCAGTAGACCGGCACGCGAAGCTGCACCATGCCGTTGTTGATGAAGCCCACGAAGATCAGGCCCAACAGCGCGCCTAGCACGGTCCCTTTACCCCCGTTCAGGCTCGCGCCACCGATGATGCACGCAGCGATGACCTGTAGCTCGAAACCCATGCCGGTGCCGGGGTCCGCGACCGTGAAGCGCGACACCGAAAGCACGCCCGCGAAGGCAGCCAGCATGCCGGACAGCGTGAAGACGCCGATCCTGACACGGTCAACATTGATGCCCGACAGCCGTGCGGCCTCGGGGTTGCCGCCGACATAGTAAATCTGGCGGAAAACCGCCGAGCGGCGCATGAGAATGTCGCCGATGAAGATGATCACCAGTGCAATCAGGATCACGTTGGGAATCCCGAAGAACGCCGCCCCTTGACCGTACTTGAAAAACTCTTGGGGCAGACGGGCGATCGGCGAGCCTTCGGTGATCACGTAACCGACACCTCGTGCGATACTCATCATGCCCAGCGTTGTGATGAACGGGTTAATGCCCGCCTTGGTGATCAACAGGCCGTTGATGAAACCGGCGATCACCCCGGCCAGCGTCCCCAGCGCCATCGCCAGCTCGATCGGCAGGCCGCCGAACGCCATGTCCTCGCGCAGGGCAACCGCGGTGACGACACCGCCCACCGCGTACACCGACCCAACCGACAGATCGAAGCCGCCCGACACCAGCGCCGCCGCCATGCCGACCGCCATGATCCCGTGCGCCGAAAAGCCCAGCGCAATGGCGCGCATGTTGCGCCCGGTCAGGAAGTGGCCGGTTTCGAGGTGCAGCACGATGGCGATAAAGACGATCAGTACCACCAGGAAGAACTCGCGAGCGCGCACGATCTGTTTTAGCGCATTGAGCAGAGCGTTGGTTCGCAGCGTGGGCGCCGATTCTTTCGTTGCCGTTTCCATCTCTAGTTATCTCTTCCTTCAACACGTGAACCGTGCATGCCTGGATCCGAAGCGGCTAGACTGCAACCGCCGCCTGACCGCTGGCATAGTGCATGATCTGTTCTTCGGTGGCCGCGTTGCCGTCCAGTTCGGCCACAATCGCGCCGTTGTGCATCACCAAAATGCGATCGCTCAGGCCCAGGATTTCAGGCAACTCGGACGAGATCATCATCACCGCGACACCCGCCGCCGCCAGCTCGCGCAGCAAGTGATGGATCTCGCTCTTGGCGCCGACGTCTACGCCGCGAGTGGGTTCGTCGACCATAAAGACGCGCGGGCGGATCGCCAGCCATTTCGCAACCAGAACTTTCTGCTGGTTGCCGCCGGAGAGCCGGCGCACTTCCTGCTCGATGCTGGGCGTGCTGATCTCCAGCCGGGAGATATATTCCCGGGCCAGTTCGGCTTCGCGGTTGGGATTGACGAAACCGTAGCTGGTGACCGCCGGGCGGTTAACCGATTCGATATTCCACTTGACGGACATATCGAGAAACAACCCGGCGGCCTTGCGGTCTTCAGGCAAATAGCCGATGCGATGTTGAATAGCCTCGCTGGGCGACGAGATGGAGATCGGCTTGCCATCGAGCAAGATCTGCCCGTCTGTGATCGGATCCACCCCGAAGATGGCGCGGGCCAGCTCCGTTCGCCCGGCTCCAATCAGCCCGGCGACGCCCACGATCTCGCCGGCTCGCAGCGCCAGGTTGATCTTCGCGCTGCTGCCTGGCAGGCGCAGATCACGCACTTCGAGCAGCGGCTGGCCGATCTCATCCGCCTTGGGCGGGTACATGCTCCCCAGCTCGCGCCCTACCATCATGCGGATGATCATGTCGGTGGTCGCTTCCGCAGTCTTCACCGTGCCGATGTACTGGCCGTCGCGCAGCACGGTGATGCGGTCGGAGAGGCGGAAGATCTCATCCAGCTTGTGGCTGATGTAGAGAATGCCCACCCCCTGCGCCGCAAGGCGTTTCAGCAATGAGAACAGGATCTCGACTTCGCGCTCGGTCAGGGCCGAGGTCGGCTCATCCAGGATGAGGACCTTACAGTTCTGAGACAAAGCCTTGGCGATCTCGACCAACTGCTGGTTGGCGATTGAGATGTCGCTGACCAGCGCGCGTGGGTCCACGTGGACGTCCAGATCGTCGAGCACGCGGCGCGCATCGCGGAAGAGCTGGCCGTACTTGACAAACCCCAGCCAGTTGGTGGGCAGCCGGCCGGGGAAGATGTTCTCGGCGACGGTCAAGGGGGGCACCAGGCTGAGTTCCTGGTGAACGATGGCGATTCCGAGCTGCAAGGCTTCCCGCGGGGTTGAGGGTGTCACGCGCCGGCCCTCGAACAAAATCTCCCCGGCGTCGGCGGTGTAGACGCCGGACAGGATCTTCATCAGAGTGCTCTTGCCCGCGCCGTTCTCGCCGACGACCGCGTGAATCTCGCCGGGGTACAGATCAAGCTGGACGCGGTCAAGCGCGAGCGTGCCTGGGAACTGCTTTACAATACCGCTGGCTTGCAATAGGGGTGGCATACAACAACTCGCAGTGCTGCTGAGCAACGTCTAATTAAACAAGTCACTATGTTAGCGCAAACACATAACCCAGTATATAATGGTTTTCATATGCGCGTCAAGTACCCGCCGATGCAGGCCGTGATTGCCGGAAAACGCCCGTTTCAGTCGAGGGCCGGAACGGCATATTCGCCCGGCGCGCCGGCGGCCTGCTTGACTGTGTTCTTATCAATGTGATATGATGTTAGCGTTATCATTATTCATCACAGATGCCTTACGCTCGGTCTGGCGCGCATGGATAAGCCTAACACCAAACGCATCACCCTCAACGACGTCGCGCTCCTGGCGGGGGTTTCCTCTCAGACGGTGTCGCGGGTTGTTAACAACCATCCCTACGTGTCTGAAGACACGCGGCGCCGAGTCCTGACCGCCATCCGCAAACTGAACTACCATCCCAACCGCGCAGCGCGCAGCCTGGCGACTCGGCGCTCGTGCACGATCGGCGTGATCGGCTACGACATCACCTTCTACGGCCCGGCCCAGATGGTGACGCACATTGAGCAAACGGCCAAGCGGCGCGGGTACACCGTCATCCTGGCGACGGTTGATAGCATGACCCTCGACGAAGTCAGCCAGGCAGTGGTCGGTGTGGGGGCCAATGCCGTTGACGGGTTGTTGTTTATCTCGCCGGTGGTGGGGGTCACTTACAACGACCTGGTGAACGTCTGCGGCTCGGTTCCCTTCGTGCAGATCGACACCGAATTGTTTGCCAACGTGCCGTCTGTCGTGATTGATCAGCGCTACGGGAGCCAAATCGCGACGCAGCACCTGATTGACCTGGGCCATCGTGTCATCGCCGAGATCAGCGGGCCGCTGACCTGGTATGGGGCGCAGGCGCGTCACACGAGCTGGCGCGATACCCTGCTGGCTGCCGGGCTGGAGCCGGGCCCCTCGGTGGAGGGGGATTGGACGGCGCGCAGCGGCTACGAGGCTGCCAAACGTCTGCTGGCCCAGGGGGCGCGGTTCACCGGGTTGGTAGTCGGCAACGACCAGATGGCGCTTGGCGCGCTGTCGGCGCTGCACGAGCACGGGCTGCGCGTGCCGGAAGACGTGTCGGTTGTCGGATTTGACGATGTGCCCGAAGCGGCCTACTTTTCTCCGCCGCTGACGACCGTCCGGCAAAACTTTGCCGCGCTGGGCGAGCAGAGTGTGGAATACCTGATCACGTTGGTCGAAAAGCCCGATACGCCCGTGCATCAGCGGGTGCTCTATCCGCAGTTCATTGAGCGTCAGAGCACACGCCCGCCGCGTTAGGTCAAAGCGACTGGCGCCGGGTGGCGCCGCATGGAAGCGTCTGTTGGCTGTGCTTCTTCTGTTGACCGTGGACGAAGGAGAATATTTTCTATCATGAATCAGGACAAATACACCATCGGCATAGACTTTGGAACCGAGTCGGGGCGGGCCGTGGTCGTGCGCGTGCGCGACGGGGCCGAGGTGGGCAGCGCCGTGTACGAATACAGCGACGGCGTGATCGACCGGGCACTGCCTGGGAGCAACACCCCGCTGCCGCCCGAATGGGCGCTGCAAAACCCCGACGATTACATCCGCGTCTTTCAGAACGCCGTGCCCGAAGCCCTGCGCGCCAGCGGCGTGAACCCCGATGACGTCATCGGCATCGGCATTGACTTCACCGCCTGCACGATGATGCCCACGCTGGCCGACGGCACTCCCTTGATGCGCCTGCCGGAGTGGCGCGACAATCCGCATGCGTGGGTTAAGCTGTGGAAGCACCACGCCGCCCAACCCGAAGCGGACAAGATCAACGCCACGGCGCGCGAGATGGGCGAGCCGTGGTTGGCGCGCTATGGCGGCAAGATCTCATCCGAGTGGTTCTTTAGCAAAGTATTGCAGATCCTCGACGAAGCGCCCGAAGTCTACCACGCTGCCGATCGCCTCATCGAAGCGGCGGACTGGGTCGTCTGGCAGCTTTGCGGGGTAGAGACGCGCAACACCTGCACCGCCGGCTACAAGGCGATCTACCAGGACGGAACCTTCCCCCGGCGCGAGTATTTGGCGGCGCTGCATCCTGACTTGGCGGATGTGGTGGACACCAAGATGAAGCGCGAGCTGTCGCCCCTGGGCGGGCGCGCAGGCGACCTGACCGAAGAGGCGGCGCGCTGGATGGGGCTGCGGCCGGGGATCGCCGTCGCTGTGGCGAATGTGGACGCGCATGTGACCGTCCCTGCGGCGCGCGTCACCGACACCGGCGTGATGGTGATGATCATGGGCACCAGCACCTGCCATATGGTTCTGGATGATAAGCTCGTCGAGGTGCCGGGGATGTGCGGCGTGGTGGATGGTGGCATTATCCCCGGATTCTACGGGTACGAGGCGGGGCAGAGCGGCGTTGGCGACATCTTCGCCTGGTTTGTGGACAACGCCGTGCCGCCGGAATATCACGCCGCGGCGGAGCAGGCCGGGATGAACCTGCACGCCTATCTGGAAGCAGAAGCGGCCAAGCAGAAGCCGGGCGAGCACGGCCTGCTGGCGCTCGATTGGTGGAACGGCAACCGCTCCGTGCTGGTCGATGTGGACCTCAGCGGCCTGCTGATCGGTGCGACGTTGGCGACGCGCGCGCCCGATATCTACCGCGCCTTGATCGAGTCGACCGCCTTTGGCACGCGCGTGATCATCGAGACGTTTGAGAAGAGCGGCGTCCCGATCAAGGAGATCGTGGCGGCGGGCGGCCTGCCGGAACGCAACAAGCTGCTCATGCAGATCTACGCCGATGTGACCGGGCGCGAGTTCCGCGTGATCGGCAGCGCGCAGGGGCCGGCGCTGGGCAGCGCGATGCATGCCGCCGTGGCCGCGGGTGCCTATCCCGACATCAAGGCCGCGGCGGAAAAAATGGGCAAGCTTAAAGATGAGGTCTACCGGCCCATCGCGGAGCATATGCCCGTCTACGACAGGCTCTACGCCGAATATGTCCTATTGCATGACTACTTCGGACGCGGCGAGAACGACGTGATGAAGCGTCTCCGCGCGATCCGTAACGAAGCGCGAGGAGTGAATTGATGCTGGATGAACTGCGCCGGACGGTCAGCGATCTTCATGCCGAGCTGCCGCGCAACAACCTCGTTACCTGGACCTCGGGCAACATCAGCGCCCGCGACCCGGAAACCGGGCTGGTGGTGATCAAGCCGAGCGGCCTGCGCTTCGAGGAGCTTGCGCCAGAGCACATGGTGATCGTGGATGCGGACGGGAAGCTGGTCGAGGGGACCCTCAAGCCCTCGTCCGACACCGCGACACACTGCTACATCTACCGGCAGATGCCCGAAGTGGGCGGCATTGTCCACACGCACAGTCCCTATGCCACCGCCTGGGCCGCGCTGGGGCGCGACATCCCCTGCGTGCTGACGGCGATGGCCGATGAATTCGGCGGCGTGATCCCGTGTGGCGGGTTTGCGTTAATCGGCGGCGAGGAGATCGGGCGCGAGGTCGTTCGCGTGCTGCGCGAGGGGCCAAACCCGAACTCCCCAGCCGTGATTATGCAGAATCACGGGGTGTTCACCGTGGGGCCGACGCCGCTGGCAGCGGTCAAGGCAGCGGTGATGTGCGAGGATGTCGCGCGGACTGTCTATCTGGCTGTTCAGCTTGGCGAACCGATCCCGATTGCACCGGAAGACATCCAGCGCCTCCACCATCGTTACACACACGTCTACGGGCAATAAGCGCTCGCAAGCGAGCGGCCAGGCGACCGGTCCGGTTGGCGGCGCGCCTGGCCGCTCAAAACTAGTGTCGATTTTCACAAAGGATAGACGCCATGAAGAAACAAGTCACACTCGGTTTGATCGTCGGGAACCGCGCTTTCTTCCCGAGCCATCTGGCGCTGTCGGGCCGCGAGACGATCTTGCGCGTGCTTGAAGAAGAGGGCATCCGTGTCATCGCACTGGGAACCGAGGACACCGAACACGGAAGCGTGGTCACGCTCGAAGATGCGCACAAATGTGCCGAGCTATTCAAGCAGCATCGCGACGAGATCGACGGCGTGCTGGTGACGTTACCCAACTTCGGTGAGGAGCGGGCGATCGCCAACGTGCTGCGCTTTGCCGATCTGAACGTGCCGGTGCTGATTCAGGCCTTCCCGGATGACATGACGCGCATGTCAATTGACTTCCGCCGCGACAGCTTCTGCGGCAAGATGTCCGCCTGCAACAACCTGCGGCAGTACGGGATTGCCTACAGCCTGACGACCCTGCACACGGTCGATCCGGAGAGTGAGAGCTTCCGCGCCGATCTGCGGCGCTTCGCGGCGGTGTGCCGGGTGGTGCGGGGGATGCGCCGCGCGCGCTTTGGCATGATCGGCGCGCGACCGGCGGCGTTCAACACGGTCCGTTTCAGCGAAAAGTTGCTGGAGCGCGCCGGGATCTCGGTCGATACGCTTGACCTGTCAGAAGTCTTCGGAAGAATTGGCCGCCTGGACGACGGCGATCCGCGCGTGGCCGCCAAGGCCGAGGCGGTCAAGGCGTACGCGAACGCTGCCCGTGTGCCGCCGCACGCGCTGACCAAGATCGCCAAGCTTGGCGTGGTGATGGACCAGTGGACCGCCGAAAACGAGCTGGATGCCACCGCGATCCAGTGCTGGACCAGCATGCAGGAGTTCTTCGGCGTGGTGCCCTGCACGCTGATGAGCATGCTCAGCGACAGCTTGGCGCCGTCGGCGTGCGAGACCGACATCGCGGGCACGGCGGCGATGTACGCGCTGGGGCTGGCGTCCGGCAAGCCGAGTGCGATTGTGGACTGGAACAACAACTACGGCGACGACCCGAACAAAGGCGTCATCTTCCACTGTTCGAATCTGCCGCGCAGCGTCTTCACCGACGACATCCCGGTGATGAACTATCAGGAGATCATCGCCGGCAGCGTGGGCGCCGAAAACACCTGGGGCACGATCTATGGTCGCGTCAAGGCCGAGCCGTTCACCTACCTGCGCATCAGCACCGACGATCTCAACGGCAAGATCACGTCCTACGTCGGCGAGGGCCGGCTGACCGACGATCCCATCGAGACCTTTGGCGGCTATGGTGTGGTCGAAGTTCCGAACTTCCAGGGGCTTCTGACTTACATCTGCGAGAACGGTTTCGAGCATCACGTCTCGATCAATCAGTCGCTGGTGGCAGACGTGATCTACGAAGCGTTTACCAAATACCTCGGCTGGGGCGTGTACTACCACAAGGGTTGATCGCTTGATCCCCCTCGATGCTGCGCCGGCGTCGAGGGGGGCTTTTTTGATCTGTGTCCGATGCCGATCTGATGCCGACGAAGTAAGTCAGTTTCAGGAGGAAAACAGATGGCCGATGTCAAACCCCGGATCGGTTTGATGGGGATCATGCAAGACCTCTACGACGCTATGCTGCCGGGAATCACCGAGCGCCAGTCGAACTATGCCCGCGCGGTGGCCGCGCAGCTCAGCGATGTGGCCGATGTGGTGTTTCCCAGGGCGGTTCGCAACCGCGCGGATGCCGATGAGGTGGTGGCGCAGTTCGAGCGCGAAGGCCTGGACGGCATCATGATCGTGATGCTCACCTACGGCCCGGCGATGAACGTGACGCGGGCACTGGTCAACACCCGCCTGCCGCTGATGCTCGCCAACATCCAGCCGGAACGCAACATCACGCCCGCCTGGGATATGGGCGATATGACATACAACCAGGGCGTGCACGGCGCGCAGGACCAGGCGAACGCGCTGGTGCGGGCCGGTGTCCCGCTCCCGGTCATCACCGACGACTGGCGGTCGGAATCGTTCAAGCGCCAGTTTGAGGACTGGGCGCGCGCCGCGGCTGCGGTCAGCCGCCTGCGCCGCATGAAGGTCGCCATCTTTGGCTACGCCATGAATGGCATGGGCGACATCCGCTTCGACGAAACCGCGATGCTCCGCCGCCTGGGACCGGAAGTCCGCTACCTGGCGACCGGCGATCTCTACCGCGCGATGCAGGCCGCGACCGGCGAGGAGATTGACGCGGTGATCGAGCAGGAGAATGCCTGGTTCGAGATCGACCCCAGGCTTTCGCAGGCACAGCGCGAGGAATCCGCCCGCTATCAGGTAGCGCTCAAGAAGATTCTGGACGAGGGCGGTTACAGCGCCTACTCGACGCACTTTGGCGCCATCGCCGAAGACGGGCGCTTCAAGTTCCTGCCGGTGGCGGCGGCCTCGAACCTGATGGCGCAGGGCTACGGCTTTGGCGCCGAGGGCGATGCGTGCAGCGCTGTGCTGGTGGCCGCCGGGCAGATCCTGATCGGCGACGCGCACTTCACCGAAATGTACGCAATGGACTTCGACCGCGACACGGCGCTGTTGAGTCACATGGGCGAGGGGAATTGGAAGGTTGCGCGCCAGGACGAGCCGGTCAGGCTGATCGACCGCCCGCTGGGCATTGGCGGCCTCGACCGCCCGCCGACGGTGCTGTTCCGCGTGCAGCCCGGCCCGGCGACCCTGACCTCGCTGGTGTCGCTGGGCGGCGAGCACTTCCGGCTGGTGCTATCGGAGGGCGAGATCATCCCCGATTCGCCGGTGATGCCCAACCTGGAAATGCCCTACGGCGAATACCGTCCCAACGGCGGCGTGCGCCAGACCCTGAACAACTGGCTGCGCGCCGGGGGCACGCACCACAAGTGCCTCAACCTGGGGCATCACGCCAACCGCTGGCGGCTCTTTGCCGAGCTGGCCGGGATCGAGGTCGCCGAGGTCTAGGTGCGGCGCGGCCCCACCTGCCGGGCGAGATAATTCAGCGCGGCGCCGTCCGGATGCGGGCGGCGCCGTGTTGCTTCGGCGTGTCGCGCCAGAGTGGAACCAAGGCTGTCCCAGAACCCGGCCTCAGGCGGGCGGGCGCTGCTCCAGCTTCTCCAGCGTGGTGTTGAGGCGCTCCAGAGTCGCCAGCAGCTTTTCGTCCACGGTCGGCTCGGCGGGTGCAGCCGGCGCTTCTTCTTCCTTGCGGCGGGCGCGGGCCATCATCTGATTGAACGCCTTGATGACGACGAACACGGCGGCGGCCACGATCAGGAAGTTGATCACCGCGTTGATGAACAGCCCGATGCCCATCCGCACCTCGGGATCATCGCCGCTGGCGCTTTTCAGCGTGATGCCAATATCCGAGAAATCGACGCCGCCGACTAGAACACCGATGGGCGGCATCAGGATGTCGTTCACCAGCGAATTGACGACCGTCGTGAACGCCGCGCCGATGATGATGCCGACCGCCAGGTCGAGGACGTTGCCTCGCATGATAAAATCTCGAAATTCTTTGAGCATAATCCACTCTCCATTTGCTGTTTCGAAATGACACACACGGTCAGACCAGACGCTCGTGCCGTTAGTGTTTATGAGCTTCTAAACAACTACCTTAATCATATGCATTTTCACAAAAAACGAAATCCTCGTGGTACCCGCCCGAAGTGTGAGTCACGCTCGGCCTAAAGTCGGATGTGCCAGGCGTGCAACGGATCGTACCCTGAGTACGTAAGATAGAGGTGTTGGGCGATCGCGCCGGGTGTGCAGCCCGCGAGGAGAGAACACCGTGTTTGCACCCTTCTCTATTGCCGGACAACCTTCCGGACACCTGGCTGGCGCCGGGTTTGTTTCGTCGCAGGCTGTTCGCTTGTTCGAGCACGCGGTGCATGTCGCCCGTCGTAAGCGGCTTGTGGCACGGCTGCACGGCCGGCTGCGCCGGCTGGAGCAGTTCGATAATGCTCGCGCCGAGCTGCAACTGACCGGGCGTCACGACGAGGGCGTGCGCACCGTCCCGCTGGACTGCATTCAGGGAAGCCTGGACGGCGCCGGCGGTTTCGACAGCGAATTCTACCCGCTCGACTACCGCGCCGAGAAACGTTGGGTGCAGGTGGCGACGGCCATCCTGCAGGGCAAGGCGCTGCCGCCGGTTCAGCTTATCGCGCTGGGGGATCGTTATTTCGTCGTCGATGGGCATCACCGCATCTCGGTGGCGCGCATCCTCAAGAACACCCACATTGACGCCGAAGTCATCGTGTGGGAAGTCAACGGCCAGGGCGAGGGCGGTGGGTGCAGCCTGCGCCGCTAGGCTGACGCACATCAGAAGCACCATCGCGCGAGCGGGCCTGAGTGCCCGCTCGTTTTTTTTGCCGTCCGCCCGCTTGCTCGCAGCTGTGGGACCTAGATCGAAGGTCCGACCGTGTTTCCGTCAGAGGATGGATGAGCCGGTGTGGGAATGAGCCTATTCTGTCAACATAAGCTCACACTACAACCCAGGAGGTAAGGTCATGTCCCGCACACGCACACTGAAGCTCATCGTGGCCGTTCTGATGATGGTCGTCGCCTCTGTCGCTGCTGCAACCGCCGAAGCTTCTTACCAGGAGCCTGCCAGTGTCGCTACATCCGCTATCGAGCGTTACTGGCTGCCGTATGTCGTCCAGGCGAATGAATCGCTGGTTGAGATTGCCGAGCGCTTCGGCATCCCCGCGCCTGTCATCGCGGCCACCAACGGCATTTCGAACTTCGACGCGCTGACCACCGGTCAGGTGGTGTGGATCCCCCTGCTGAAGACCGAAGAAGCCGCAGCAGCCCCGGCCACCGTGGCAGTAGCTCCCGCCTACGTGGAAGCGACTTCCTCGATGGCGCTGTTCGCCCGCCCTGCGGTGGAATACGGCATTGCCGCGACAATGCGCGCCGGCGAAACCGCGCTGGTGCTGGGGCGCAGTGCGGATGGCGAGTGGTTCCTGGTTGCTTCGACGTCGAACGTCGACGGCCAGGGCTGGGTGCAGGCCGGTTCCCTGCGGTTCCAGATGTACGCGCTGCCCGTCGCCCCGCGCTAGACTTGTGTCCCGCTCATCGACATCATCAGGCCAGGACGATCGCCATCGTCCTGGCCTTCGTTTGGGTGTGCGAAGGCTCGCGCCGGTGCAGATTGTGAAAGAATACGCCGAAGGTCAGACCGGGCATCCGCCGGAAGACGGATGAACGCGCCCGCGAACGCGCCTATGCTGAGAACATCACTGTGGACGCGAGTCCTGCATTCGAGTTCAGGGAGGCCCCAGGCCATGCATCGCCATCGCTCGCTCATCTTCCTTCTGGCGTCTCTGATGTTGGTCGCCAGCTCACTGGCAGTCGTCTCGGAAACAGAGGCGTCGGCGCTGTGCCAGCAGTATCACACCGTTCAGCGTGGCGAGAACCTGTTTCGCATCGCGCTGCGCTATAACACCACCGTGGCCGTGCTGCGCGCCGCGAACGGCCTGTCCAACGCCAACCTGATCTACGCGGGGCAGACTTTGTGCGTCGCGCCGGTGAACACCAGCCCGCAGCCCGTGCCGCAGCCGGTGCCGGGCGGCCAGACTACCTACCGCGTCCAGCCGGGTGATACGCTGTCGGCCATCGCACGCCGTTTCAACGTCACGACCGCGCTGCTGGCGCAGATCAACGGGATTGCGAACCCCAGCCGCATCTTCGTCGGCCAGGTTCTGACCATTCCCGTCCCGTCCGGCGATGTGATCAGCACGCCGCCGTCGTATCTGGTGGCGCTCGCCAACGTGCGTCTGCGCTCTGGCCCCGGCCTGACCTACGCTGTGGAAGGGATCATGCGCGTGGGCGAGCAGGCGCATGTGACCGGGCGGAGTTTCGATGGTCTGTGGTATCGCGTCACCTGCGTGACCGACGCAAGCGGCAACTGCTGGGTCACAGCCGATCCCTCGCTGGTCCAGGTTATCGGCCTGCCGCAAGGCCCCGGCCAGTAACGCGCCGCTCACCCTGCCTCACCCCTCAGGCCAGGGCGATCCCCATCGCCCTGGCCTGTTCTTTTGGTGGGCGAATCGCGCTTTGAAGAAGCGGCCAGTCCCTATATGATCTGGATGCTACGGTGCTGGAGTCGGCGCGCGGCGCTCGCGGCCGCAGCCCACCATGAGATGAGGAAAGAATGACAGACCAGACCCCGGTTCGTCCCCACCCGCTGACGATGGAGAACGCATTCGCACGGCACACCATGACCGAGCGGATTCCCGGCATTTTGCGCGACGTGATCGAGGCCAATCCGGATTACCCGCCGGTTATCCGGCAGCAGATCGAGCGGCTGCGCGCCGCGCTGCTCGATGGGGCACCGGTTCCCATGCTCGACGACGTGCCGGTCCCGCCGCCGGATTATGACGAGTGGGCGGACGCCTACTATGCTCATGCCCGGGTGTTCCAACCCCTCACCTGGCAGCACGGCGCGTGGTTCTTCGTCGAGACCTTTCTCTACCGGCATCTGATCCAGGCGGTGCGCTGGCACGAGACGGGGCGCGATCCGTTTGCGCCGATCAAGCAGGCGGAGCTTGAGAGCGACCGTCTGTGGGACGCATTCGACCAGGTGCTCGAGGGCGAGGAAGGTAACCCGGACCGTCTATCCCATCTGCTGCTGTCTGCCCTGTGGGGCAACCGCGCCGATCTGAGCCACGTGGCGGGCGATCTGGTCGAAGAATCCGCCACGGACGACGATCTGCTGGTCGACGACCGGGGCGCCGTGCTGGACCACCTGGCTTCGCCCGGCGACCGCGTACACCAGCCGGTGCATCTGGTGATCGACAACGCCGGGCTGGAGCTGGCCGTCGATCTGGCCCTGGCGGATGCCTTTCTGGAACAGGGCACGCCGGTGGTGGTGCATGTGAAAGCGTATCCGGTCTTCGTATCCGACACGACAATCCCGGACGTGTGGCAGACCATCCGCGCGATGGAAGGCTGCGGCGGACGTCCTGCGGCCCTGGCGCAGCGCTTGCGCGAGGCATGGCAGGCGGGGCGGCTGCGTCTGGCAGCGCCGGTTCTGTGGACCAGCAGCCGCTTCCTGTGGGAGATGCCGGACTCGCTGCGGCGGTCGCTGGCGCAGGCACGTCTGGTGGTGGTCAAGGGCGATGTGAACTACCGGCGCGTGGTGGGCGACGCGATCTGGGACACAGGCGTGTCGTTTGCCGGGGCGCTAAGCTATTTCCCCGCGCCGCTGCTGGCCCTGCGGAGTATCAAGAGTGACGCGCTCGTCGGTGTTCCCGCCGAGCGCATCCGCGCCGCCGACCAGGACGACCCGGCCTGGCGGACGACCGGCCGCTACGGCGTGATCCAGTTCGCCGGCCCCGGACGGCCGCGTTAGGGCGCGGGCTGGGGTGTCCAGGTCGGGCCGGCGACGGTGGGCCGGCCCGCGTCCCACACCAGACGGTCGATGCGCATCAGCCGGGCGGTCCTGGCCGGATCCCAGGCGTGGTAGACTATATACTCCCGCGTGCCGTCCGGCGAGAGGGTAAACGAGTTGTGCCCCGGCCCGATCACGCGCCCGGCAACCGAGCGCAGCAGCGGGCCGTCCAACCCGGCAGGCGAGCGATACGGCCCCAGCGGATGATCGGCGACGACATACGACACGCCGTAGTTCTCGCGCTCCCAGGCACCGCCGCTGTAAAAGCAGAAGTAGCGGCCGTCGTGATAGCGCAGCGCGGGGCCTTCAACGGTGTGCCAGTCGTAGACGCCGCCGTAGATGGCGCGCTGTGCCTGGAACAACTGCCAGTCCGCGTGCGGCCTGACCACGACGCGCGGCTCTCCCGCCAGGGACGTCATCGTCAGCAGGCGGTCGACCACGATCCCGGTCCCGATCCGCGCCTCAGCATCCGGCTCCAGGAAGTTGCGCGCGTAGAACAGATACCACTGACCGTCGTGATCCTGGAACGGGTGCGCGTCGATGGTGAACGGGTCGTCGGGGACGAGCACGCTCCCGCAATCCGCGAAGGGGCCGAGCGGATGCGGGCTGTGCGCCACGCGAAGCTGGTGATCGCGCCCGTCGATGCCATGCGCCGAGTAGTACAGATAGAACCGCTGGCCGTCAAACGCGACTTCCGGCGCCCAGGCGTCGTCCGCGCCGGGCGGCAGGGTCAGCGCCCACCCGGCGCGCTGCCAGCGCACCAGGTCGGGCGAGGCCAGCACGGGGAAGACCTGCCGGTCCGGGCCGTGTGGCGCCGTCCCATAGGCAAAGTAGGTCCCATCGTGGCGCAGCACGAACGGATCGGCGAAGTAGTCGCCGTAGACCGGATTGGTATACGTCCCGCGCACGCCTCGCTCCGCGCAGTTTATGCGGGCGGGACGAACGGCCAGCCGTCCGCGTCCCATGCCAGCGGGGAGATGCGCAGCGTGGGCACGCCGCCGAAGCGGGCATCATAGGCGTGATAGACCAGCTTATCCCCGTCTTCTTCTTGCAGCACCGCGTTATGGCCCGGCCCGCGCCAGTGATCATCTCCAGCCAGGACAAGCGTGCCGCCGTCTTCCAGCATCGGCACACCCGCGCGGTCGACATACGGCCCGGTAACGCGCTCGGCGCGCCCGACCATGATCTTGTAGGTGCTGTCCACTCCACGACAGCAGGCGTCGAACGAGACGAAGAGGTAGTAGGCCCCCTCGCGCCGGATGATGAACGGCGCTTCGATCGCCCTTGGATGAACGGCGCGGCTCGCCAGGGCATAGAGCGTTTCGTCCTCGGCGGAGAGCAGCCCTGTTTCCGGATCAAGGCGCCGCATCTTGATCCCGCTCCAATGGCTGCCGAATGCCAGCCAGGGCTGCCCGTCTTCGTCGAGGATCAGGTTCGGATCGATCGCATTCCAGTCATCGGTGCGTGTGGATTGGATGACCATGCCCCGGTCGGTCCAGCCGAAATCGGGCGATGTGCGGTCCAGGGTGGGCGTCGTTGCCAACCCGATACACGAGATGTTGCTGCCGAAGGTCGAGACGGAATAGTACAGGTGATACAGACCGTTGAAGTACGAGATGTCCGGCGCCCACAGGTTGCTGACGCCGGGGACGGCCTGGCGCGCCCAGGCCGGGATGGAGCGGAACACGTCGTCATGCAGTTTCCACGTGCGCAGATCGGGCGAGCTGCGGGCCATCAAGCCGGCGCCGGTGCAGAACAGGTGATAGGTCTCGCCCTCGCGAATGATGCACGGGTCGTGCACCTGCCGGAAGGTCCCCGTCAGTTCCAGACTGGCAGGCGTGCGGCCGGCGAATGGGGTGGGGGTTGCGTCGTCGCCGCGCACATGAGGCGAGCGGCTGCCCGACAGCAGTAGGGCGGGCGACGCCACCAGCCCGGCACCGGCGATCAGACTGGCTCTGAGAAACTGGCGCCGTTTCATGGGTTCACCGCCTGTTCGCCGGATGGGACGGGCAGCTCGGTGTCCAGCGAGACCGGGACGCCGAAATTGGGCGTGCCGTCCTCGTTCCAGGTAAAGGGCTGGGCGCGGGTGGTCCGCCGGTTGTCGCAGCCACCGCTCGGTGAATTATTGGCGTGGTAGATAATCCAGTCTTCGGTCCCGTCCGGGGATTTGAAGAAGCCGTTGTGCCCCGGCCCGTATACACCGTTTTCGGGCGACTGCTCAAACACCGGCTCCGGGTGTTTGACCCAGGAGGCGGGATCGAGGACATCGCCGCCGGTGAAGATGAGCATCCCCAACTTGTATTCCGGCCCCCAGCAGGCGCTGGCCGAATAGATGATGAACAGCCGGTCGTCGTGGATGAGGGCGACCGGTCCCTCGTTGACCGTGAATAGGTGCCGTTCCCAGGGATAGGTCGGGCTGGAGATGCGCACGCGGTCGCCACTGATGGTCCACGGGTTGTTCATCGGCGCGATGTACAGGCTCTGGCCGTACTCGTCCCACACCGAGACCAGAAAATACAGCTTGTCTTCCCATTGCAGGATGCTGCCGTCAAGCTGCGGAGTGTCGTGCTTCGGGTCGTAGACGCGCGCCTTGTAGGTATACGGGCCGAGCGGATCCATCCCCTCGCTTTCGAGGACGTGCGTGTGCTGTGTTTTGCCGAAGTCCTGGGATACCGGGCCGGCGGTGTAGTACAGGTACCAGCGTGGGCCGTTGGGTCCGTCCAGCAGATGGAGTTCAGGCGCCCACATATTGCAGCATCGGTCAGCCGTGTAGTCCTGCCAGACGCGGACCGGCCTGGCGCTTTGTAGCCCGCCGATGGTCGGTGACCGGCGCATAAACAGCTCGGACCCGCCCGAGGTCGTGATGAGGTAGTAATTCCCCTCGTGATACACCATCCACGGGTCCGCCCCGCGGAAGGCCAGCACCGGGTTGCGGAAAGTTGGCTCTTGCGACATGACGTTATCCGTTGGGGCAACCAGCGGCAGGGCCAGCGTCGTGACCAGCAAGGCCCAACCCAGCCGCCGGATCAAGCGCATGCGACGCATGACCATCATCCTTTAAGCCCTGAAAAGGCGACGCTCTCGATGAAGAACCGCTGCAGCAGCAGGAACAAGATCAGGATGGGCAGCAGCGCGATCATCGACCCGGCCATCAGCATCGACCACTTCTGGACATAGAGCGTGTTCAGCCGCGCCAGCAGCAGCGGCAGCGTATAGAGCTTCTCTTGCTGCAGGTAGATCAGCGGGCCGAGGAAGTCGTTCCAGCGGGCCATGAAGCCCAGCACGAACAGGGTCGCGACGAGCGGCTTGGCCTGCGGCATGAAGATCCGCCAGTAGATCTGGAAGAAGTTCGCGCCGTCGACCTTACCGGCGTCTTCCAGCTCGCTGGGCAGGCCGGTGAAGAACTGCCGGCTGAGGAACAGCGCGAAGGGCGTGCCAAAGAGCAGGGGGATGATCAGCGGCCGGAAGCTGTTCAACCACCCCAGCTCTCGGAATAAGATGAAGGCGGGGATCATGGTGACCACCCCCGGGATCATCATGGTCAGCAGCAGCATTCCGAACAGGAAATTGCGGCCCGGAAAGCGGATGCGCGCGAAGGCAAAGCCCGCCAGCGTGCTGGTGAAGATCTCGCCTGCCGTGCTGGTGAACGCCACGAAGAACGAGTTCCACATCCCGCGCGCCATGTTGTTGACGCGCCAGACTTCTTCGTAGTGCTCGGTGGTAAACGGCTGCGGGATCCACTGCGGCGGCATCTGGAACACCCCGCGCTCCGGTTTGAACGACGTGGATAGCATCCAGAAGAACGGCAGCAGCATGGTGAAGGCCCCCGCCGTGACCACAATGTACGAAATCGTTTTGAAGATGATACGCTTCTCGCGCTGCCCGACGTAGTAGCGAGGGATTGCGCCGGTGCTTTCGCTCTTGCTCTCGATCATGGCTCAGGCCTCGAACTGATAGTAGACCCAGCGACGTGCGATCAGGAAGTTGATGATCGTGATAATGATGATGATGGTCCCCAACACCCAGGCCTGCACCGAGGCATACCCCATTTGCAGGTCGCGGAAGGCGTTCTGCCAGATCACCATCACAGTTGTTGTCGAGGCGAAGTAGGGTCCGCCGTTGGTCATGATATAGGGCTGAATGAAGTTCTGAAACCCGCCGATCATACCCGTCACGAGCAGGAAGAAAGTCGTTGGCGTCAG
This sequence comes from Thermoflexus sp., assembly GCA_020724465.1. Classification (GTDB taxonomy): domain Bacteria; phylum Chloroflexota; class Anaerolineae; order Aggregatilineales; family Aggregatilineaceae; genus DYGX01. Next base: position 230 of record DYGX01000016.1, on the reverse strand, counting down.
GCTCGGCCAGGTGATATAACGGAAGCGTGCCAGCGTCCCCGCGCCGTCGATCTCGGCAGCCTCATACAGGTGTCGAGGGACGTTCTGCAACGCGGCCAGATAGATCAGGATGCCGAAACCCAGCCCGCCCCAGACACCCATTACAATCAGCGCCGGCTTGACCGTGGCCGGATCGCCTAGAGCGTGTTATGCACTTTTGAAACGGACGATGCTAAACTGGGGGTATGAGC
>DYGX01000040.1 GCA_020724465.1 Thermoflexus sp. | reverse complement strand
TTCTTTTTTCTACTGTCGCCCCCTCAGCCCCGCGTGCGAGGGAGAAGGGGCCGGGTGATGAGGGGGAAACCACTTGACAGGCGGCCCAAATGGGCGTAGGCTGTATACGAAACTTACTTCGTTTGGTGAATAAAGAATGGCCCGTCGCCAACTGCTCAAAGCCATCAACCGCGCCGCCATCCTCAACGCCATCAAGGCGCATGGCGCCATCGCGCGCACCGACATCGCCGCGTATACCGGCCTCAGCCCGGCGACCGTTAGCAGCCTGACCGCCGAGCTGATCCGCGACGGGCTGGTGCACGAGACGCGGGCGGGCGCCTCGCGGGGCGGGCGGCGCCCGATCCTGCTGGCGCTCAACGCCGAGGGTGCGTATGTGGTGGGGATTAAGCTGGCCGAAGAAGACGCCACCCTTGCCCTGACCGACCTGCACGCCCATGTGGTCGCCCGGCACACCGTCCGCCTGGTGGAGCGCGATCCGCTCAGCACATCGCGCCAGTTGGGGCAGGGGGTGGATGCGCTGCTGGCGTCGGTCGGTGTGACGCGGGGGCGGTTGCTGGGCGTCGGCGTGGGCCTGGCCGGGGTGATTGACTCGCAGGCTGGCCTGTGCCGCGTCTCGCCGCACAACGGCTGGCGCGAGGTCCCGTTTTCCAAGCTGCTCGAAGATGAGCTGGGCTGCATCGTCTACCTGGACAACAACGTCAACACGCTGACACTGGTCGAGCAGCTTTACGGGGCCGGCCAGCACGTCTCGAACTTCCTGGTGGTGACGGTGGGGCACGGGATCGGCCTGGGCATTGTGGCGAACGGGCAGCTTTACCGGGGCGCAGGCGGCGGCGCGGGCGAGTTCGGGCATACCGTGATCGACCCGCACGGCTATGTCTGCGGCTGCGGCAACCGCGGCTGCCTGGAGACGTTTGTCGCGGATCGCTGGCTGGTCCACCGGGCGCGCGAGCGCGGGCTGGATGTGCCCGGCCCCGAGGCGCTCACCGCCCTGGCGCGGGAGGGGAACCCGGCAGCCGTCGAGGTGTTCGCGCAGGCGGGCGAAGTCCTGGGCCAGGCCGTGGCGAATCTGGTCAACCTGTTCAACCCGGCGCGGATCATCATCAGCGGCGAGGGCGTGCGCGCAGGGGACTTGCTCTTTGGGCCGATGCGCGCCGCCATGCAGCGGCACATGTTCGCGCAGCTTGCCGAGGATGTGGAAGTCTGCATCGAGCCGCTGACCGACGATACCTGGGCGCGCGGCGCCGCCAGCCTGGTGCTGGAGCGAATCTTCAGCGTCCCGCCTCTGAACTGAGCGGGGCAAGCCGGACCGGGGGAGCGCCGTTTTTATTGCGCCCGGACTTATTTTGGATGGCGAACAAAGTTGGCGCAGTGCAAGGAGGTGAACGCGACCGAGCAGCCTTTTCCCGATCGTTTTCCGGCCAGAATATCAGAGTTCTTTGAAGGAGTTTCTCACCCATGAAACACAAAATGCTGGTCGTTGTGCTGGCTCTGGCGCTGATTCTGCCCGCTGCGGCGGTGCAGGCCCAGGGGGATGGCGTCACGCTTCAGTTCTGGCACACCTACAACGAGACCTCGCCCGAAAACGAGATGCTGGTCACCACGCTGATCCCGATGTTCGAGGAAGCGCATCCCGGCATCAAGGTTGAGTCTGTCCCCTTCCCCTATGGCGAGTTCCGCCAGACCCTGCTGACCTCGCTGGCCGGTGGCGAAGGCCCGGACCTGGCGCGGCTGGACATCATCTGGTCGCCGGAGTTCGCCGCCCTGGGCGTGCTGGAGCCGCTCGACGAGATCATGCCGGACTTCGAGGAACTGGCGGCGGCGGTCTTCCCCGGCCCGCTGTCGACCAACGTCTACGACGGCCACACCTACGGCCTGCCGCTGGACACCAACACGCGCGTCTTCATGTGGAACAAGACGCTCTACGAGCGCGCCGGTCTGGAAGGCCCGCCCGCCACCATCGACGAGCTGAAGGCGCAGTGCGAGCCGATCAAAGCGCTTGGCGACGACATCTATCTGTTCAGCGACGGCGGCACGTACGGCTGGGCGGTCCTGCCCTGGATCTGGAGCTTTGGCGGCGACATCACCGATCCGGAGATCACGCGCGCCAGCGGCTACCTCAACAGCGAGGCGACCGTCGCCGCCTACGAGTTCCTGGCGGAGATGGTCAACAGCGGGTGCTTCTCGCCCTCGTTCCTCGGTGGCGGGATGGACACCGGCCAGGGTTACTTCAACGATATCTTCGCCTCGATGCTGGACGGTCCCTGGATGTTCCCCATCGCCGAGGCGCAGTATCCGGACTTTGAGATCCAGGCCGCGCTGATGCCGGCCGGCCCCGGCGGCTCGATCTCGGTCGTTGGCGGCGAGAACATCGCCGTGTTCAAAGGCTCGCGCGATACCGAAGCGGCGCTGGAGTTCCTGCGCTTCACGCAATCCGACGAGTACCAGCTCAAGATGTCCGAAGTCGGGCAGCTCACCGTCAAGCCGGCGCTGCTGGAAGATGAATACTTCCAGAATCACCCGTACTACGGCGTCTTCCTGGAGCAGCTCCAGACCGCCCGCGCGCGCACGCCGCACCCCACCTGGACCCAGATGGAAGAGATCCTTAGCGACGCCGGGCAGTTGATTCTGCGCGGCGAGGCCAGCGCCCAGGAAGCTCTGGACGCGGCGGCTGAGGAGATCGACAGCCTGCTGGCCGAAGGTCTGTAAGCACGCATCGATCGGAAGGGTGGGGGAAGCGCGCTTCCCCCACCCGGTGAGGAGCGCGACCATGCCCGCCCAATCTCAGATCCACGCGCGCCCGCGCCGCGTCCCGCTGCTGGCGGGGCGCCTCAGCCGCCCGGCGGGCGCCCACCTGCGCTATCGCTGGTACGTCCCGTACCTGTTCCTGCTGCCGGGTCTGTCGCTCTACTTGCTGTGGATGGTCTACCCGCTCGGCTACGAGTTCTATATCAGCTTTTTCGACTGGAAGATCATGCCCGGCCAGACCAGCCAGTACATCGGGCTGGAGAACTACCGGCGGGTGCTCGACGACAAGTATTTCTGGCTATCGCTTGAAAACACAGTGCGCTATACGGTCGTCACCGTCATCGGCCAGATGGTGATCGGGCTGGCGCTGGCGGTGCTGGTGCACCGGGTGTTCATTGCCAAGCGGCTGTTCCGCGCCATCTACTATCTGCCGGTGGTGACGTCGTGGGTGGTGGTCAGCTTCCTGTTCCAGTTCATCTTCAGCTCGCACCCCGGCGGGCTGGCGAACTACGTGCTGACTCAACTTGGCCTGCTGAGCGCGCCGGTCGCCTGGATGAGCGAGACCAAGACCGCCTGGGTGATCATCTATACGCTTGGCATCTGGAAGGGTATCGGCTGGTCGATGGTCATCTTCCTGGCGGCGCTGCAAGGCATCCCGGTCGAGCTGTACGAGGCGGCGGCCATCGACGGGGCGGGGGAGTGGGGCCAGTTCCGCCGGGTGACGCTGCCGCTCATCCGCCGCACGACGCTGTTCGTGCTGGTGGCGCTGATCATCGGCGGTTTTCAGGTCTTCATCTCGGTCTACCTGATCACCGGCGGCGGCCCGCTGCACCGGACCGAAGTCGTGCTCAGCTACATGTACGACCGGGCCTTTGACCGGCTGTGGTTCGGCTACGGCGCGGCGATTAGCTACATCCTGGCCGCGATCGTGGTCTTCATCAGCTTCGTGCAAATGCGGTTCTTCCGCCAGACGGATGAAGAGTGAGCGGCGAGGAAAGGGCGTGCTATGAGTATCCTGCCAAGAACACAGCGGGGCTTCCAGATCACGATCCTGATCATTCTGATCGCTGGGGCGGTGATCGCCGTCACGCCGATGGTCTACATGGTCTCGACGGCTTTCAAACCCGCCGCGTATGTGCCGGAGTTCCCGCCGCGCTTTATCCCCAGCAACCCGACGCTGGAGAACTTCCGCACGGCGTTCGCCAGCCGCAACTTCGACCGGGCGTTCTTCAACAGCGCCAAGGTGGCGGTGGCGACCTCGTTTGTCGTCACGGCGCTGGCCTCGATGATGGCCTACGCCTTCGCGCGCTTCGAGTTCCCCGGCAAGACGCTGATCTTCTACAGCGTGCTGGCGATGATGATGGTCCCCACCATGATGCTGATCATCCCGCAGTTCATCCTGGCGCGGAGACTGGGGCTGCAAAACAGCCATACCGGTCTGGTGATGGTCTACGCGGCGGGGGGGATGGCGTTCAATATGTTCTTGCTGCGCGGCTTCTTCGAGGAACTGCCGCGCGAGCTGGAAGAGTCCGCGCTGATCGACGGCGCGAACCAGTTCGTCATCTTCACGCGGATCATGCTGCCGCTGGCCCGGCCCGCCCTGAGCACGGTGGCCGTGTTCTCGTTTTTGGGGGCGTGGGACGAGTACATCTGGGCGCTGACCATCCTGACCGACCCGGCCAAGCGCACGCTGCCGATCGCCATCCAGAACTTTCGCGGTGCCCACGCCACCGACTGGGGGCTGGTCTTTGCCGCCTCGCTGACGGCGGTCGTGCCGACCGTCTTGCTGTTTATTTTCTTCCAGCGCTACTTTGTTCAGGGTATCAGCACAGGAGCGCTCAAAGGATGACCCGCTGCCTGACGATTTTGCTTGGGTTTGTGATTCTGCTCTCTGCCGGAGGTCTCGCTATGCCCGCCCACGCTCAACCCGCGCCCACCGTGACGATCCAGCCGGGCAAAGCCTTCTTTCGACCCGGCGAGCCGGCCACCTTCGAAATCCTGGCGCCTGAGGGGGCGCGCGTCGAGGCGACCGTGACGCACCTGCTGGACGCGGTTGCCACGCTCGATGCGCTGCTCGAAGACGGGCGCGCGGTGCTGCGCTGGCAGCCGCCCGCCGAGGCCCCGCGCGGCTATGGGCTGGCGGTGCGCGTGCTGGACGCTGCCGGGGCGGAGATCGCGGCGGCGGAAAGCGCCTTCGACGTGCTGGAAAGCTGGCTGCAAGCCCCGCGCTACGGCTTTCTTAGCGAGTTCCAGCCGGGGCGCGACGACGCCGAAGCGACGATCGCCTGGGCCGCGCGCTATCACCTCAACGGCTTGCAGTTCTACGACTGGCAGTATCGCCACGAGCAGCTTCTGCCGCCCGCCGATCCCTACGCGGACCTGTTGGGGCGGCGCATGTCGCTGGCGACGGTGACGGCGCTGATCGACGCCGCGCACGCCCGCAACATCGCCGCCATGCCCTACACCGCCATCTACGGCGCCTCGCCCGCTTTCTACCGGCAGCACCCGGACTGGGCGCTGTTCCAGGCGGACGGCGTGCCGTTCGTATTCGGCGACAACTTCCTGATGATCATGGATCCGTCGCCCGGCTCGCCCTGGGCCGAGCACCTGCTGGACCAGTTCGCGCAGGTGCTCGACCAGACCGCCTTCGACGGCATCCACCTCGACCAGTACGGCGCGCCCAAAGCGGGCCGCAACCAGGCCGGCGAGCCGGTCGATCTGGCCGAGGTCTTCCCGGCTTTCATCAACGCGAGCGCCGCGCTGGTCCGCGAGAAGCGCGCGGGCGGCGCGATGATCTTCAACGCGGTGGGCAACTGGCCGGTCGAGACGGTCGCCCCGTCGGATCAGGACGCGGTCTATATCGAGGTCTGGCCGCCCTACCGCGACTTTCTGGACCTGCACCGGATCATCGTCCAGGCGCAGGACCTGGGCGACGGCAAGCCGGTCATCATCGCGGCGTACATCCACCCCAACAACGCGCACAACGTCCGCCTGGCGAACGCGGTGATCTTCGCCAGCGGGGCCTATCACCTGGAGCTTGGCGAGCCGGGCGCAATGCTGGCCGACCCCTACTTCCCGAAATTCGGGCAGATGAACGAGGCCATGCAGGCCATCACGCAGAGGGCCTACGACTTCCTGGTGCGCTACGAAGAAGTGCTCGGCGTCGGGACACGGGACGCGACCGAAGCGCGCGCCGGGTCGCTGACCATCGAGGGCGTGCGGACGGATGGCACGCTTTCGAAGAACCGCGTCGCGGTGATCGTCCGCCAGGGGCCGGGGCGCGAGACGTTCAGCCTGGTCAATTTTATGGGGTTGGCGCACGGCAAATGGCTTGAGACGCTGTTCCAGGGGCCGGAGCCGCGGCGCGATCTGGCGGTCATGCTGCGGGTGGATCGTCCGGTGGCGCGGGTGTGGCTGGCCTCGCCCGACGCCGACTCGATCGCGCCGCAACCGGTGGTGTTCGAAACGGGCGAGGACGAAACCGGCGCCTTGATCCGCTTCACCGTGCCGTGCCTGGACTACTGGACGATGGTGGTGGTGGACTACGAGGGCGGTGAGTGACGGCATGACGATTTCTCGCTTCTCCGACACGCTGATCGCGCGCAGCCGCCAGGTGATCCTGACGCACCAGCAGCCGGGCGGCGCCTATCTGGCCGGGCCGTTTATGCCCGATTACCAGTTCTCGTGGTTCCGGGATGGCGCGTTCATCGCCTACGCGATGATGCTGGACGGCGAGATCGCGCCGGTTCAGCACGGGGGAAGCATGGCGGCCCAGTGGGAAAGCGCGCAGAGCTTCCACGACTGGTGCGTGCGCGTCATCCTGCGCCGGGCGGACGGGCTGGAACGCTGCATCGCCCGCGCCGAAGCCGGGCAGCCCATCGACCCCCGCGACGCGCTCAACGCCCGCTACGACGCGCAGGGCGACGATGGGCCGGACGGCTGGCCGGAGTTCCAGCTCGACGGGCCGGGCGCGTGGCTGTGGTCGTTGAGCGCGTTCGTCGACCGCTTCCGGCTGCGCCCGCTGCCGCTGGAATGGGAGCGCGCGGTCCGGCTGGTGGCGCGTTATCTGGCGGCGCTGTGGCGCCTGCCGTGCTACGACTGCTGGGAAGAGCTGCCCGACGACGTGCATATCAGCACGCTGGCCGCGATCTACGGCGGGCTGCGGGCAGCGGAGCGACTGGTTCCGGGGCTGGATTGCTCAACGACAGCCCAGGCGATCCGCGCGTTCGTGCTGGAGCGCGGCCTGACGCCGGGCGGCGAGCTGGCGAAGTCGGTCGGGCGTGACGCGGTGGATGCCAACCTGATCGCCGCCGCTGTGCCCTTCGGCCTGCTGGCGCCGGACGATCCGATCATGGTCCGCACCATCGAGCGTATCGAGCGCGACCTGCACGCACCCGGCAGCGGCGTGCACCGCCACCTGGACGATGTCTACTATGGCGGCGGGGCGTGGGTGCTGCTGGCGCTGTGGCTGGCGTGGTACTACATCGAGCGCGGCGATCTGGCCCCGGCGGAAGCGCTGATCGCCTGGTCCGAGCGCCAGGCGGACGCGGAGGGGAATTTGCCGGAGCAGGTTGTCCCGCCCATGCTCGCCCCGGAGCATTACCTGGCATGGGTGGAGCAGCGCGGCCCGATCGCGCAGCCGCTGCTGTGGACCCACGCCAAGTACCTGATCGCGCGGGCGGTGCTGGCGCGCTCCCCTTCTCCCCGCGCCTGTATAGACTGGAGAGAGAGGTAACACACGTGCGGGGCGCAGGGGCCGGGGGGTAAGGGGGCGACCCGCCTGTTTGCCCGCAACCACACCGGTGGCAACGGACGCAGCAAGCTACATCCCTATACCTGCCCGGTTGAGGGGCGAAAGGCGCCAGAGCTACGGCTCCGGCGCGAAGCCTTGCAGGTACGCCCACCGCTGGCCGCGCGCGATGTGCACCCACAGCGGCAGGCTGAAATAGTCGTAAGACTCGGTGCGCCAGGCAGGGCCGCGCGCGATCTCACCGGTCAGCAGGTGGCGCCACTCCCCGGCGGGCAGGTAGTAGGTCACTTCGGATGTCTCACTGAACACGGGCGCGACCAGCAGCGCCGATCCGAGCATATACTGCATGTCCAGGTAGCGGCAGGCCGGGTCGTCGGGGAACTCCAGCACCATCGCGCGCATGACCGGCCAGCCGTGCGCGTGCGCCTCATGCGCCGCGTCGAGCAGGTAGGGCATCAGGTGCGCCTTCAGGCGGTTGAAGTGGCGCAGCACATCCACCGCTTCGTCGCCGAACAACCATGGCATCCGCGCACTGGACGATCCGTGCAGGCGGCTGTGCGACGACAGCATCCCGAACGCGACCCACCGCTTGTACAGGTCCGGCGTGGCCGTGCCGATGAACCCGCTGATGTCGTGGCTCCAGAAGCCGAACCCGCACAGCCCCAGCGACAGCCCGCCGCGCAGCGTTTCCGCCATCGAGACATAGGTTGACGAGTTGTCGCCGCCCCAATGCACCGGAAATTTCTGGTTGCCGCACGTCGCCGAGCGCGCGAAGACGACCGCCTCGCCCTCGCCCCTGACCTGGCGCAGCAGGTCGAAGACGGTCTGGTTGTAGAGGTAGGTGTAGTAGTTGTGCATCCGCTCCGGGTCGCTGCCGTCGTGGTAGCGGACGTTGGTCGGGATGCGCTCGCCGAAGTCGGTCTTGAACGTATCCACGCCCATATCCAGCAGGGCGCGCAGCTTGCCGGCGTACCAGGCCCGCGCCTCGGGGTTGGTGAAGTCGACCAGTCCCATGCCCGGCTGCCAGTCGTCCACCTGGTAGATATCGCCCTCAGGCGTGTGGAGCAGGTAGCCGTGCGCCATGCCCTCGTCGAACAGTGGGGACGCCTCGGCGATATACGGGTTGATCCACACGCAGACGCGCACCCCCCTGGCTTTGATGCGCTGCAACATGCCGTGCGGGTCGGGGAAGTTGCGCCGGTCCCACAGGAAGCTGCACCACGTCAGCTCCTTCATCCAGAAGCAGTCGAAGTGAAACACGCTGATCGGGATGCCGAGCGCGTCCATCCGCTCGATGTTGGCCAGCACATCCGCCTCGTTGTAGTTGGTCGTGAACGAGGTGGACAGCCACAGCCCGAAGGACCACTCCGGCGGCAGGGCGGGGCGCCCGCTGAGGGCCGTGTACTGCTCCAGGGCGTCTTTGGGGGTTGGACCGCCGAAGAGGTAATAGTCCAGGCTGTGCCCCTCGACGCTGAACTGCGTCCGCGTGACGTGGTGCGAGGCGACCTCGAACGACACACGGCCAGGGTGGTTGACCAGCACGCCATAGCCCTGGCTGCTGAGGTAGAAGGGGATGTTCTTGTAGGCGATCTCCGAGTTGGTCCCGCCGTCCTCGTGCCAGATCTCGACGGGCTGCCCGTTGCGGACGAAGGGGGTGAAGCGCTCGCCCAGGCCGTAGATCGTCTCGCCGGCTTGCAGCGCAAGCTGCTCGCGCAGGTAGGTTTTGCCGCCCTGCGTGAACAACCCGATTGCCTTCGGCTCGCTGGCGGTCAGCGGGCGACCGCCACGTAGAAAGTCGATCCGCCACTCGCCTTCGACCGGCACAACCACCGCCAGGTCGCCGGTTTTCAGCCAGGCGCGCGTCTCGTCACGCCCGATCTCCGCCGCCGGGTTCGCCAGTGTATAGTCCAGGTCGAAGGCGGGCAGGCGCGGGCGGCGGCCCTTGAAGTGCGCGAGCTGGACGCGCACCACGTTGGGCAGCGGCGCCGTGAAACGCGCCGTGAAGATCGCCCCGTCCAGATAATCGTGGCGCGCGTGGACGACCTTGCTGTAGCCCGTGACCACCAGTGCATCCGGCTCGGTTCGGACGTCCACCACGGTCAGCGGGTAGGCGGCGTGCGTGCCCGGCAGCAGTTTCCAGGTCCCCGCGTCAAACTTCATGGCTCCTGTCTCCTTTGTGGGCCCTCAACTCGGCTCCTGCCACGGGAGACGGGAGGACGCCCCGTGAAGGTCACAACCGCCTTCAAAGCGCGTCAGCCAGCGGCTGGCGCGCTTCTTCCTGGGCCAGCCACTGCTTCGCATAGTCAATAGCGACCTCAGCAGAAGCAAACACAACATCCTCTGCACAGAAAACATTCTCTCGCCCAAGCAGCTCCAGCGCACCGGTGCGGACCAGCGTGTTGAAAGTCGCCGCTTCCACGCCGCACAGAATCAGCTTGCCGCCGCGCGCCCGCAGCCGCCGGTGATAGGCCATCAGCACGGCGACGCCCGTCCCGGCCAGCATAGTATCCCCCCGCAGCCGCAGGATCGCGACCGGGCGGCGCACGCCGGTGACATCGGGCAGGCGCCCGTATAGCTCGCGCATGGCGGCGAATGACAGGTTGCCCTGCAACGAGAGCAGCACCGGCTGGGCATCGGGCAGGCGGCGGGGCGGGGCCAGCTCGCGATAGCGGTGATCGCCCAGCGGCTCTAACTGCGTCAGGCGGATCTTGCTCGACTCCGCAATGTAGAGCAGCAGCGAGAGGACCACGCCGATGTACACGCTGTACTGCAGCGGGACGACCAGCGTCGAGGCAAACGTCGCCAGCATCGCCCAGCGCCCGGACACGCTCGCCCGCCAGATGAAGCGCATCTGCGGCACGTCGATCAGCGTGGTTGAGGCGACGACCAGATGCCCGGCCAGCGCCGCCAGCGCGATCTGCTCGGCCAGCCTGCCGAAGATCAGCATGATCAGCGCGACGAACAGGCCCGCGAAGACGTTAGCCCAGCGCGTGCGTGCGCCGGACTTGATGTTCACGGCGGTGCGGCTCAGCGACCCGCTGGTAGGCATGTTCTGGAACAGCGCACCGCCCAGGTTGCTGGCGCCTTGCACGATGAACTCGCGCGAGACATCAGGCGGCTCTTCTTCGGGCCGCTGGATGCTCTGCATCAGCGCGGCGGTCTGCACGAGGCCCAGCAGGGCCAAGGCCAGCGCTCCGGCGAACAGATCCGGCATATAACGCGGCGTGGGCAGGCTGATCCCCGGCAGAGTGGTGGGGATGGGCGCCATGTCGATCACCAGGGCGACTCCGCGCTCGTGCCAGCCCAGCAGCGCGATCACCCCGCCGGTGATCGCGATCGCGACCAGCGTGGCAAACGACGCCAGGCGTGTGCGGTGCAGCCAGAGGATGATCGCAATCGTCGCCAGGCCCACCGCGAAGGTCTGCGGGTGCAGGTGGTTCAGCCGCGCCAGAAGCTGACCCAGCTCCACCAGCGGGTTCGGCGCGTCGGCCTCGATGCCGGTCAGGTGGCCGAGCTGGCCGAGCAGCACCAGCACCGCCGCGCCGCTGACGAAGCCGGTCATCACGGCGGTGGAGACGTAGCGCGCCAGCCCGCCCAGGCGCAGCAGGCCCATCACCAGCTCGATCGCGCCGACCAGAAAGGTCAGCGTGATCAGCCGCCCGACCACGTCGCCCGACTCGGTGAAGGGCGCGAGCGTGCTGCCGATCACGACCGCCAGCGCGTTGGTCGGGCCGGTGGTCAGCAAGGGCGAGCGGCTGAACAGCCCGCCGATGATGGTTGAGACGATGGCAGAGTACAGGCCGTAGACCGGGCTGATCCCGGCGACAATGGCGAACGCCATGGCCTGGGGCGCTCCGGCGGTGGCGCCGGTCAGCCCGGCGGCGAGGTCGGCGCGCAGGTCTCCGCGCGTGTAAGCGCGCATCCGGCGGCGCGCCAGCGTCATTTCATGAGCCATAACCCGGACAACATTCGTACATGCAAGCTGCGCGTGTGTCCGATTGTAGCGAAGAACGGCGAAGAGCAGCTAACTACAGCCAAGAGCAGCTAACTACAGCTAAGAACAGCCAAGAGCAGCAAAGAGCAGCAAAGAGCAGCGAACCGCTCTTACTGCTTTTCGCTGTTTTTAGCTGCTTTTCGCTGCTTTTCGCTGTCTTTTGCTGCTTTTTGCTGCCTTTCGCCGCTTCTAGCCCCCCTGCGCGATGCGCCGCAGCAGGCTGTCCAGCATCCGCCGCACCTCGGACACTTGCTGGTACAGGCCGTCATACGTCTCTGCGTCGAGCAGATGGAGATCGCGGCTCAGCAGCAACTGATATTCGAGTTCGCTGGCGGACCCCATCGCAATCCGCAAAAAGCGCGCCAACTCCCCATCGCCGCTGCGACCGCATCCCTCGGCGATGTTGGCGGGGATCGACGCTGCCGCGCGGCGCATCTGGCTTGACAAGCCGTAGCGTTCATCGGCGGGGAACTGCGCCGTGACCCGGTAGGTATCCAGCGTCAGTCGGTGCGCCTTTTTCCAGACGCTCAGGGAACGGAAATCGCGCATCACGAAGCCTTTCGAGACGGGGGTCTTTTCGCCCGTATTCTCGGCCCGCTTGCACGCCGGTGCAAGTGGTGAGAGCCAAGAGCAGCAAAGAGCAGCCAAGAGCAGCTAACTACAGCCAAGAGCAGCTAACTACAGCCAAGAGCAGCCAAGAACAGCGAACCGCTCTCACTGCCTTTCGCTGCTTTTAGCTGTCTTTTGCTGCTTTTTGCTATTCGCCCTTGCTTGACATTTTGGCATACCTAAATTAAACTCTAAAACGTGCGAAACTTAGAAACATGCATCGGACAAACCTATGAACCGCACGAACGACCTTTCCACTTCTCCCGCTACCCTGGCCGATCTGCCCGTGGGGCAGGCGGGTGTGGTAGCCGGGCTGACCCTGCGCGGGCCGGAGCGGCGGCGCTTGCTGGACCTCGGCCTGGTGCCGGGGACGGTCGTCGTCGCCGAGATGCGCAGCCCACTGGGCGACCCCGTCGCCTACCGCGTGCGGGGCGCAACCGTCGCGCTGCGCCGCGAACAGGCCCGCGCCATTCGCATCACGCTGCCCGACGGCGATGCATTGGACAGCACGACACCCGACATCGAGGAACCCTGACCATGCAAGAGACGCCTGTTCTACCCAAACCGGATGCGTTAAGCAGCGCCGGCTGCGCCACCTGCCCGATGAACCGCCACCTGGCGCGGCTCGGCGTCAACGTGGACAACTGGGATTATGTCGTCGCGCTGGCCGGCAACCCCAACACCGGCAAAAGCACCGTCTTCAACGCGCTCACCGGTCTGCGCCAGCACACCGGCAACTGGCCGGGCAAGACTGTCGCCCGCGCCGAGGGCGGCTTCGAGTTCGGCGACAAGCGCTTCAAGCTGGTGGACCTGCCCGGCACGTACTCGCTGCTGGCGTCGAGCGTGGATGAAGAGATCGCGCGCGACTTCATCCTGTTCGGCCAGCCGGACGTGACCGTGATCGTCGCCGACGCGACCCGGCTGGAGCGCAACCTCAACCTGGTGCTGCAAATTCTGGAGATCACCGATCAGGTGGTGGTGTGCCTCAACCTGATGGACGAGGCAAAGCGTCACGGCCTGATGGTGGATGACCGGCGGCTGGCGCGCGATCTGGGCGTGCCGGTTGTCCCGACGGTGGCGCGGCGCGGCACGGGCATCCCCGAACTGCTGCAAGCTGTTCACGACGTGGCCACCGGCGCCGTCAAGCTCCGGCCCCGCCGCCTGCGCACGACGCAGAACGAGGCGCTCGACAAAGCGGTTGCCACGCTGACCGCGCAGATCGAGGCGGCCTTCCCCGGTCTGCCCAACGCCCGTTGGGTCGCGCTGCGCCTGCTGGACGGCGACGCCTCGATTGAGCGCGCCATCCGCGACGGCAGCCTGGGCGATCTGTCGCGCGGGGAGCGTGTGGCCGCGCCGGACGAGCGGCTGCGGGTGGCGGAGGTGTCCGCATGAGCACCGGAAGCGCCGATCTGCTGAGTACCGCCCGCGCGCTGCGCGCCGAACTGGGCGAGGGCCTGCACGACACGCTGGTCGAAGCGCTCTACACCGACGCGGCGCGCCTGGCCGACCGCGCCGTGACGCGGCCCGGCGAGCGCCCGCGCTTCGACCTGGACCGCACGCTCGACCGCCTGCTGACCAGCCGCACCTGGGGCTTCCCGATCATGGGACTGCTCTTCACGCTGGTCTTCTGGATCACGATCGCCGGGTCCAACGTGCCCTCGTCGCTGCTGGCGACCCTGCTGGTCGACACGCTTCACCCCGCGCTGAAATCCGGCGCGGACGCGCTGGGCGTTCCCTGGTGGCTGAGCGGCGTGGCGCTTGATGGGGCCTACCTGGCGACGGCGTGGGTGGTGTCCGTCATGCTGCCGCCGATGGCGATCTTCTTCCCCCTCTTCACGCTGCTGGAAGATTTCGGTTATCTGCCGCGCGTGGCCTTCAACCTGGACCGGCTGTTCAGCCGCGCCGGGGCGCACGGCAAGCAGGCGCTCTCGATGATGATGGGCTTTGGGTGCAATGCCGCCGGGGTCGTCTCTACACGCGTCATTGACAGCCCGCGCGAGCGCCTGATCGCCATCATCACCAACAACTTCGCCATCTGCAACGGGCGCTGGCCGACTCTGATCATGGTTTCCACGCTGTTCATCGGCAGCGCGGTCCCGGCGGCGCTGGCGGGCGTTGTGTCTGCCGCGGCGGTGGTGGGGGTCGCGGTGCTGGGCGTGGGGATCACCTTCGTCGTTTCCTGGGCGCTGTCGCGCACCATGCTCAAGGGGCAGGCGTCGGTCTTCAGCCTGGAGCTGCCGCCCTATCGCCCGCCGCGCATCTTGCAGACGCTCTACACGTCGGTCATCGACCGGACGCTGATCGTGCTGTCGCGCGCGGTCACGATGTCGCTGCCCGCCGGGATCGTGATCTGGACGATCTCGAATGTCACGCTGGGCGGCGCGAGCATCGCCGAGCACCTGATCGACCTGTTCAACCCGGTCGGGCTGCTGCTGGGGCTGAACGGCGTTGTCCTGCTGGCCTATCTGGTCGCCATCCCCGCCAACGAGATCATCATCCCCACCATCCTGATGCTGACGGTCCTCTCGACGGGCCTGACCGGGGTGGGGCAGGGCGCGGGCGTGATGTTCGAGCTGGAATCCGGCAGCGCGATCAAGGACATCCTGCACGCGGGCGGCTGGACGACGCTGACGGCCATCAACCTGATGCTGTTCAGCCTGATCCACAACCCGTGCAGCACCACCATTCTGACGATCTACAACGAGACCAAGAGCCTGAAGTGGACGGCGGTCGCTACGCTGCTGCCGCTGGGCCTGGGTTTCGCCGTGACGCTGACGACCACCACCATCGCGCGGGCGCTGGGGCTGGTGTAGGTGTTGTTTCCGTCACCCCAACCCCTCTCCCTCTGCGGCTGCGCCGCGGGGAGAGGGGCTTTTGTTGTTGCGCCGTTTCCCCTTCTCCCCGCACCGGCTGAGGGGGCGACACTAACAACGGACAGGAGGGCCGGAGCAGAGATACCAGT
>DYGX01000039.1 GCA_020724465.1 Thermoflexus sp. | reverse complement strand
CGCATGACGCGCAACGAAATCGGTTCCTACCTCGGCCTCAAGCTCGAAACCGTCAGCCGCGCCTTCTCGCGCTTCCAGGAAGACGGGCTGATCACCGTGCACCAGAAGCACATCCAGATCATCGACGTGGCCGGCCTCAAGCAGCTGCTCTCGGAACGCCGCGCGTGAACCCACCGGTTTCCACCCCAGACCCCCGATCATGACCCTTCCCGGCGCCGACCACCGCATCGATATCCCCGCCCTGCTGGCGCATCTGCCCCTGTTCCAGGCATTGACGCACGACCAGCTCGCCCACGTCGCCGCGCACACGCGCAGCAGGCGGCTGCCCAAGGGGGAAATGCTGTTTCAGAAAGGCGATCCCGCCCACGGCTTCCACATCGTGGTGTTCGGCCAGATCAAGCTCGCCTTCCCTTCCAGCAGCGGCAACGAGAAGGTGGTCGAGATCATCGGTGCGAAGCAGAGCTTCGGCGAGGCCGCGCTGTTCGCGCAGCGGCCCTACCCGGTGTTCGCCCAGGCCATCGCCGACACCCTGCTGCTGCATGTCGGGCGCGATGTCATCTTCGAGCTGCTGGCGACGGACGTGTCCTTCGCCCGCAACCTGCTGGCCGGCCTGGCCCTGCGCATGCACGCCCTGATCCACGACGTCGAGTCCTACTCGCTGCGCTCGAGCGCGCAGCGCGTGATCGGCTACCTGCTGGAAATCTGTCCGGACGAACCTGGCGCGGGAAGCGCCGAAATCACCCTGCCGACCCCGAAACAGGTCATCGCGTCGCGCCTGAATCTCACGCCGGAAACCCTGTCGCGCATCCTGCACGACCTGGCCGAAGCCAGACTGATCCGCATGCAGGGCAAGCGCATCATGATCGACGATCTCCGGCGTTTGCGCGAATACGATTTCTGAAGTCCCGCAAAATCCCCGCCGCGGCAGACAGATTCCACCCCAGCCAGGTGCAGGACAGCAGGAACAGCAGGCCGGCCGGTCGCGCCAGCGCCGGCAGCCAGACGGCGGCGAGCAGCATCGACAACGCCGCCAGATGCAGCCGGAATTGTCCGCGCATCGCCCGCTCGGAGATGATCTGACGCATCGTCGGCACGCTCTCCCGCGGGCCGGCAAGCCCCTTCAGGTGCAGCCAGCCGAGGAAAGGCACGATCTTGTAGAGCATGCCGTTGATGGCCGAGACGAACACGCCGACCAGGGCCAGCACGCCGAGCCACACCGCGGCGCGCGGATCCGGCCGCAGTTCCGGCAGCGCGACGAACAGCAGCGCCGCAGCCGGCAGCGCCAGCAGGCTCAGCATGGCCGTGCGCATGAACAGGAGACTGGCGTCGCCCGACTTGCGGCGGCGGCCCTGCAGGCGCAGGGTTGCCGCCGCGAACAGGCCGCCCAGGCCGAATCCGGCGATCTGGAACAGCGCGGCTTCCGCGGCATCCGCAGCGGCGAAGCGCGCCGACCAGGCCAGCAGCAATCCGAGCGCCAGCACGGGCAGGCCGCGCGTCAGCCAGGCCGGATAAGCGGGCGTCAGATAGAACATCGGCACGACGGCAAAGGAGACGCCCGCCAGCAGGATCAGCGCCCATCCTCCCAACCCCCAGGCCGCGTGCAGATCGGTGACCGCCTGCACCGGCCAGCCCGCCTGGTGCGCGATCCCGGTCGCCAGCACGATGCCCAGCGCCGCGGTCGCCCCCAGCCCGGTCAGCGCGATGCGCAACGCGGCAAGGGTCGCCCCGCGCGCCGGCGTGCGCCACAGCGCACTGCCCACGACGACGCCGAAGCATCCGAGCGCCAGGGCGAAACCGTAGGCAGCGGCGGCGAACAGCGCGCCATGCCGGCTCAGGAAGGCGGCCGCCAGCAGGCTCGCCGACGCGATCAGCACGGGATGCGTGCACGCTGCCACCCAGCGGGGACGCCAGACATTGCCGCCCGTCGCCACCGGCACGAACTGCAGCAAGGCGCCGCACATCGCCTGGAGCATGAAACCGGCGACCAGGAGATGGGTCGCGGCAAGGGCCGCGGGGGTCCAGCGCGAGGCCAGCGCCTCGCCGCCGGAAATCGACAGCAGCGCGCCGGCGGCGGCGCCGAACCAGGGCGCGGCGAGGAAAAAACGCAACGGCGCGTCGAGCGGCGGCGCCTGTTCGAAGGAAAGCTCCGGGCGCAAGGAATTTCAGGCGTGACGGATGCGAATCTCGTGCGTGCCGTCCGGGCAGACCGTCTCCTGCCAGACGTAGCCGTGGTTGCGGAGCACGTTGAAGAGCGGCGTCGGGTGACAGAACACCATCAGCAGCAGTTCCTCGCCGGGCCGCAGCCGGTCGAGGGCATCGAGGGTCCTTTCGAGGGGTTCCGGCGGCTGCATGCCGCGGCCGTCCACCACCAGACCGTCTGCCGCCGGCTGCGGCGCCTGCCCGGTCATGTCCGCCTCAGGCGCTCGCGCAGCAGCGGCTCCAGCACAGCGGCCTGGCCGGCCAGGGTGCGCGCGCACATCGGGTAAAGGATGTTCTCTTCCTTCATGTTGTGCTGCTGCATCAGGATCAGCAGGGTTTCCGCGGCGCCGGCGAACTGCTCCGCATCCTGCTCGGCCAGCGCATCGCCCATCTGGACCAGCAGTGCGCGCATCTTCTCGTGTTCGAAGCGCATCACCTGCGTCGGCCCGGTTTCCATGCCGGTCGCGCTCTCGAAGGCGGGGAACAGGATTTCCTCCTCGCCGAGAAAGTGACTTTCCAGGGCCGCGTGCAAATCGGGCAGGGCCTGTTGGGCAGCCGTCCAGCGGCCCGCGGCGACGGCCGTCTCGGCGGCGGCGAACAGGTCGTCGCAATAGCCGTGATGGTGGCGCAAGGATTCGGTCAGGGCGCTCATGGGCTGGGATGACATGGAATGGAGAGGGCAGTCGGCGGGAAACGATTGTCGCCGGCCGCCCCCCTCCCCGCCTTGACGGGCGTCAACCCGGCGGCAGGGCGATCGCGTCGCCCTTGCTGTAGCGATAGTCGTTGAAGATGTGCTCGGCGCTCAGCAGCCGGTAGCTGCCGTCGGGCAGCGCGCGCGTCGTTTCCTTCAGGCGGTAGGTGGTGTGGCCGCAGGTCCACAGGTCGAAATTGCGCATCTGCGTGCACAGGCAGGTCTTGTCCCACACCCTGACCTTCTTGGCGCCGGGATGGGCGGCGACCTCGCGGTTCCAGGCATCGATGTACTGGCAGCGCCCGTGGGCGTCGAGCAGATAGCCGTAGGCTTCGCAGTTGGGCCGGATGCCGTCGCCGATGGCCGGGCTGTTCTTCAGCATGCGCATCGGGTAGCCGGTGGGCGAAATGCCGTTGACCTCGATGTCGTCCTCGTCGGCCTTGAAGTATTCCTGCTTGATATCGTCGGGCAGGCCGCACTCCTGCGCGACCGTGAAGCGCGTCGCCACCTGCACGGCCGCCGCGCCCTGTTCGAGGAAGGCGGTGGCGTCGCCGCCGGTGAAGATGCCGCCGGCCGGGACGAGCGGAATGTCGAGCCGTTCGGTCCCGAGCCAGGCCCGAATTTCGGCGACGATGGTCGCCAGGTCATACTTCGCCCAGTCCATGCCGAAGCCGAGATGGCCGCCGGCGAGCGGCCCCTCGATCACGACATAATCCGGCAGGCGACGGGTGCGCGCACTTTTTTTCAGGAACAGCTGCAGCGCGCGCAGCGAGGAGACGATGATGCCCAGCCGGGCGTCGCGGAAGCGCGGGTGGTCCTCCATCAGCGCGAACGAACCGAGGTGCAGGCCGGCGGCCAGCGTGATGCCGTCGATGCCGGCATCCAGGGCGGAGCGCAGGCGCACGCGCAGCGTCTCCTTCGGCGCGTTCATCGTCAGCTTTTCCATGCAGTTGATCAGGATCAGCCCAGTGCCGCGCTTGCGCTCCATGGTGCGGCGCACGTGCGTCTCGGTCGCCTCGGCCAGTCGCGCCAGATCGAACTGCACGTCGGACTTGTCGTCGTTGGCGACGTTGTATTTGTATTGCCGCAACTTGTCCTTGACGTAGCGGGTGTTGTAACGCCGGTCGGAGACCGTCGGCACCATCGCGTCGGAAATGTGGCCCACGCCGCCGAGACGGGCCGCCTCGAGGGCCAGGTCGGCCGTCGAGATATCCACCCCCATGCCGCCGGTGACGATGGGCACCAGTTCCTGCTTGCCCAGGCGCAGGCGGAAATCATCCACGCATTTCATTATCGTTATCCGGGCCGCGCCCGCCGGCGCGCCGCGCGCGCCCTTCCGCGACCAAAGTTACGTGTTGCAATGATAGCCGATGCCGTCGCGCCAGCGCCGACGGATCATCCTTCCAGCACGTAGGTTCCCGGGGCATCGGCCAGCACCGGAAACTCCGGCGCGCCTGCCGGTCCGGGCTCCACCAGATCCCCCGACCGGGGGCGCAGCCAGGCGACCCAGTCTTCCCACCAGCTGCCCTTGCCATGCTCGGCGCGTTCGCGCCAGCTGTCGGGATTGTCGTGGCGCTCGGCGCCGGCAACCCAATACTCGCGCTTGGGCGGATGCACCACCGGATTGACGATGCCGAGAATGTGCCCCGAACTCGACAGGACGAAACGCTTCGGACCGGACAGGTAGTTGTTGATGCGGAAGGTCTGGCGCCAGGGCGCGATGTGATCGTCCGCCGCAGCCACGGCATAGACCGGCTGGACGATGCGCGCCAGGTCGATCGGCTGCCCGGCGAGCTCGAGCGCGTCCTTGCGGATCAGCTTGTTGTCGAGATAGAGATTGCGCAGATACCAGGCATGCATGCGCGCCGGCATGCGCGTCGTGTCCATGTTCCAGTAGAGCACGTCGAAGGGCGGCGGGGTTTCGCCGTAGAGGTAGCCGTGCACGACGTAGTGCCAGATCAGGCTGTTGGAACGCAGCAGGCGGAACGCGGCGGCCATTTCGCCGCCGTCGAGAAAGCCCTTTTCCCCCATCCGGCGCGCCAGGTAGCGATAGCTGCCCTCGTCGAGGAACACCTCGATGTCGCCCGGCTTGTGGAAGTCGACCAGGGTGGTGAAGAAGGTCGCGCTGGCGATCGGCACGGCGCCGGGGGCGTGGCGGCGATTGGCCCAGGCCAGCCAGCTCGCCAGCGCCGTGCCGCCGATGCAGTAGCCGGCCGCATGCACCTGCGCCGCCCCGGAGATGGCGCGCATGGCGCTCACCGCGGCATCGATGCCCTCGGTCAGGTAGTCCTCGAAACCCACCCCGGCCAGCGCGGCGTCCGGATTCTTCCAGCTCGTCACGTAGACGTCGAAGCCCTGATCGAGCAGGAAGCGGATCATGCTTTTCTTCGGCACCAGGTCGAGGATGTAATACTTGTTGATCCACGGGGTGACGATCAGCAGGGGAACGCGCTGCACCTGCGCGGCGGTCGGCTGGTAATGGATCAGTTCGAGCAGGCGGTTGCGCAGCACGATCTTGCCGGGCGTGGTGGCCAGATTGACGCCGACCCTGAAGTCGTCGGGCCGCGTCATGCGGATATTGCCCGCCTGCAGGTCGGCGGCGAAATTGTGCCAGCCGCGCAACAGGCTTTCGCCGTTGCTCTCCGCCGCCTTGCGCAAGGCCACCGGGTTGGTCGGCAGGAAGTTGGTCGGCGCGAGCGCGTTCAGCCACTTGCGCCACCAGAACGCGGCGCGCCGGCGTTCGCGGCTGGAGAGGCCCGGCGTCTGGTAGAGCATGTCCTGGATCTGGTGGGTCATCAGCAGGTACCACTCCTTGACCAGATCCCAGCTGGCGGATTCCTGCCAGACCGGATCGGCGAAGCGGGTGTCGTCGGGATGGGGTTCCTCGACATCCGCGCTCGGCAGGCCCGCCATGCGCCGGCAGGAATGCCACTGCAGGGCGCACAGACGCGCCGAAAATTCGGCCGTCGCCTCGGCCAGTTCCTGGGGATGCGTCAGCCAGGCCCACTGGGCATTGACCAGGGGCATGAACATGCCGAGCGGATCGAGATTCGACTGCACGGTTGCGCGTACCCCGCGGAAAACGCGCTGGGGAGAAACTGCATTCGTCATCGTTCTGCCCGCTGCCATAATCCACCCTCCCGATGGGCTATGATTGTGAATGTAAGCGCGCCCCGCGTGTTGACATGCGTCAAGGGGCGGCGCTCCGCCCGCACAGGAGGTCATCATGTTCAAGCACATTTTCGTGCCGACCGACGGCTCGCAGCTTTCGCAGGATGCGGTCGCAAGCGCCGTCGACTTTGCCCGCGAGGCCGGGGCGCGTGTCACCTTCTTCTACGCCAAGCCGGAATATCCCGTCGCCTTCTATGGCGAGGGGGCGCTGATCGACCCGACCACGCCGGAGAAATTCGCCCAGATGGCGCAGCAGCAGGCCGACGAACTGCTCGGCGAGTGCGCGCGGCGGGCGGAGGCGGCCGGCGTGCCCTGCGGCCTCGCCAGCGCCACCAGCGACGTCCCCTACGAAGCGATCATCGCCGCCGCAACGGCGGCCGGCTGCGACCTGATCTTCATGGCCTCGCACGGTCGCCGCGGCCTGGGAGGCATGCTGCTGGGCTCGGAGACCCAGAAAGTCCTGACCCATTCCAGCATCCCGGTGTTGGTGTACCGCTAAGAATCCGGGGATCGGGCGGCGGGGCAGGCGCGCCCGCCCCGCCCGGCGGGACTCACTTCCCTGGCGCGTTCCTCGCGTCCTCGTCCATGCGCCGTTTCACGAAGCCATAGATGTAGACGACCACCACGGTCGCGAAGCCGATCGTGAAAACGCTCAGCAGCCCGGTGGTCGTGCCAAACAGTTCCTTCAGAGCTTCCATGCCAGTTCTCCCCGTGTGATGAAAAAACCGCTCAACTGCCGATGGCGAACCCCGTCGCGCCGATCGTCACTTCGTTCGCGGCAGGCAGCATCACGCTGCCCATCACCCGCCAGGTGCGAGCCTGGTCCTCGACCAGGAGCAGCCAGTGCCCCGCGGCGGGCAGGTCGAGCCTGCCGACGTAAGTCCCGCCCTGCACCGAAAGCTCCGCATTCCGGTCGAAACCGGCGCGCGTCGGATGCGAGAGCGTGAGCCGCAGGGTCGGCGGCTTTTCGTCCAGCGTACCCGCCAGGCGCACGCGCACCTGATCCTGGCTCAGGCGCAACCCGACGCCGATGCCCAGCTCTTCCGCGCGCTTGCTGCGCGACAGGGTTTCCGCGACGGCCAGTCCCTCCTTGTAGTAATCCTCCGTCACCAGGCCATCGCTGGTGCTCCAGGCGATCCAAGCTGTCGTCAGCGCGGCGATCACGACGATGAATGGCCCGGCCATCAGGAACCAGGGCCAGGGTTCGCGGTACCAGGGTTTGCTGCTCTTGTCGACGCGGGTGTTCATGTTCGTCCCTTTCGGATCATGGCAGCAAGAAGCTGGCCTTTTCATGGACGGCGATGCTTTCGTCGCCGACCGCCTTGACATCGAAATAAATCGTCCTGCTTCCCCGCTCGCCCGCTTCGGGCGGCACGCGGACCGCCAGGGTGAAGCTCTTGGTCGCCGCCGCCGGCACCTCGAGCAGGCCCTCGCGGTCGAGGCGGATGCCCTCGATGCCGCTCACGCTCACGGCATAGCGATGCGCCTGCTCGGTCACGTTCATCACCTGGAGGCGAAAGACGTTCTCGATCGCCCCGCCTTCCACCTCGCGGGCCAGAACCCCGCGGTCGCGGATGACGTTGACGCGCAGGTCGGGCTTGTTGGCGATCGCCCAGGCCAGGCCGGCGACGATGCCCAGCAGAACGACGCTATAGACGACGATGCGCGGCCGCAGCACATGGCGCAGGATCTCCCGGCGGCCCCAGCCCTGCTCCAGCGCATTCTCGGTGGTGTAACGGATCAGGCCGCGCGGGTAGCTCATCTTGTCCATCACCGCGTCGCAGGCGTCGATGCAGGCGCCGCAGGCGATGCACTCATACTGCAGGCCGTTGCGGATGTCGATGCCGGTCGGGCAGACCTGCACGCAGATGTTGCAATCGACGCAATCGCCCTTGCCGACGCTGCGCGGACTGACGCCCTTCCTGCGTTGCCCGCGCGGCTCGCCGCGCCCGGGATCGTAGGTGATCACCAGCGTGTCCGGGTCGAACATCGCCCCCTGGAAGCGGGCATAGGGGCACATGTAGAGACAGACCTGCTCGCGCAGGTGGCCGGCGAGCGCGTAGGTGAACAGCGCGTAGAAAAAGATCCAGAAGGTTTCCCACGGCCCCAGCGTCCAGGACCAGAATGAGACCCACAACGCCTCGATCGGCGTGAAATAGCCGACCAGGGTGAAGCCGGTCCACAGCGCCAGCAGCGCCCAGGCCCCATACTTGAGCGCACGCAGCCCGATCTTGCGCGCGTCCGGCGGCGCCTTGTCGAGCTTGATGCGCGCCGGGCGGTCCCCCTCGATGAGCTTCTCGATCCACATGAACAGCTCGGTATATACCGTCTGGGGGCAGGCATAGCCGCACCAGAGGCGTCCGGCGACCGCCGTGAACAGGAACAGGGCATAGGCCGAGAGGATGAGGATCACCGCAAGGAAGACAACGTCCTGCGGCCACAGCACCAGGCCGAAGATGTAGAACTTGCGTTCGGCGATGTCGAGCAGGAAGGCCTGCCGCTCGCCCCAGGGAATCCAGGGCAGGCCGTAGTAGATCAGCTGGGTAAGCCACACCAGGACCCAGCGCCAGCGGGTGAACACCCCGGCAACCGTGCGCGGGTGGATCTTGATGCGAGAGGCATAGAGCGATCCCGCCTGCGCCGGCGCGACGGCCGGATGGGTCTCTGCGGCGGGCCTGTTCATGGTTTGCCCCGAGGCCCGCGTCCGGCCACGACCGGACGCGGGAAAGCGCGGGGAACTCCGGCGCCCTAGTTCTGCGCGGCAGGAACGGCCGCGACGGGAGCAACGGGCGCGGCAGGCTTCTCGCCGCCGCCGAGACCCCAGACATAGGCGGTCAGCAGGTGCACCTTGGCCGCACCGAGAAACTCGCCATAGGGAGGCATGTGGTTCTGCACGCCCTTGGTGACGATCTCGATCATCTTGTCTTCGCGCGAACCGTAGAGCCAGACCTTGTCGGTCAGGTTCGGGTAACCGGCCGCCGTCATGCCCTTGCCGTCCGCGCCGTGACAGGCCGCGCAGGCCTGCGGATAGAGTTCCTGGCCGCGCTGGACGCGCACCGAATCGGCCGACAGGCCGGACAGCGAACGGACATAGTGCACTACGTCCCGGACCTGCTCGGCGTCCATGTCGGGCTTGGTGCCCTTGGGGGTCATGATGCCGGTGCGGCCGGCAGCGATGGTCTCCTTGATCCGCTCGGGCGTGCCGCCCCACAGCCAGTCGCCGTCCTTCAGGTTCGGAAAGCTCGGCGCGCCGCCGGCGTCGCTGCCGTGGCACTGGGCGCAATAGGTCTGGAACAGCCGATCGCCCATCTCCCTGGCTTCCGGATTGGCGGCCACGGTCATCACGTCCTGGGCGAGGAACTGGTTGAACTTCGGGCCGTAGGTCGCCTCGGCCGCCTTCATCTCGGCCTCATACTGGCCGCGCATCGACCAGCCGAAGACGCCCGGGTTGCTGCCCAGGCCGGGATAGAGCGCCAGATAGACCAGGCCGAACGCCACCGTGATGTAGAACATCCAGCGCCACCAGTTCGGCAAGGGGTTGCTGTATTCCTCGAGATTCTCGTCCCAGACGTGGCCGGTGACCTGTCCCGCGGCATGCTTGGCGGAATCCTGTATCCAGAGGAAGACCGCGCAGCCGACGATGCTGAGCACGGCGACCACGATGACGAACAGGTTCCAGAACCCGACCAGATCGCCCGTAACTTTCAAATCCATGATGAGATCCTTTCAATGTGCGTCTGCGATGACCCGTTATTTCCCCGCATCTGGCGCATCGTCGTCGAGGATGGATTTCGCCGCCTCGTCGAAGGCGCGTTTGCGCTTCGCCGAGTAGGCCCACCAGACGATGCCGACGAACACGGCAAACGCCAGCACCGTGTAGATGGAACGCAGGTCGTTGATGTCCATGATGTTCAGCGCGTCTGCTTGAGCGACAGGCCGAGGCCCTGCAGGTAGGCGACGATCGCGTCCAGCTCGGTCTTGCCTTCCAGCGCCTTGGGCGCATCGGCGATTTCCTGGTCGGTATAGGGCACGCCCACCATGCGCAGCGCGGCCATCTTGGCGCCGATGTGCGGCTCCCGCAGGGGCCGGTCGAGCCAGGGGTAGGCCGGCATGTTCGACTCGGGCACGACGGCGCGCGGATCGAGCAGATGGATCTTGTGCCACTGGTCCGAATAGCGGCCGCCGACGCGGTGCAGATCCGGGCCGGTGCGCTTCGAGCCCCACTGGAACGGGTGGTCGTAGATATACTCGCCCGCCACCGAGTAGTGGCCGTAACGCTCGGTCTCGGCGCGGAACGGCCGGATCATCTGCGAATGGCAGTTGTAGCAGCCTTCGCGGATGTAGATGTCGCGCCCGACGAGACGCAGCGCATCGTAGGGCTTGACCAGCTCGTTGAGCGGCGCGGTGGTCGATTTCTGGAAGAACAGCGGCACGATCTGCACCAGCCCGGCAACGCTGATCAGCAGCGTGATCAGCACGACCATCAGCGTGATGTTGGTTTCGATTTTCTCATGCGTCAACATGATGTCTTGTCTCCCTTGCGATCAGTGCGCGCCGGCCGGGGCGAGGACGGGCGCGTTGTCCACCGCCTTGCCGCTGGCGATCGTCTTGAACATGTTGTAGGCCATGAGGAACATGCCGGCCAGATACAGCGTGCCGCCGATGACGCGGATGGTCCAGAACGGATAGGAGGCCTTGACCGACTCGACGAAGGCGTAGGTGAGCGTGCCGTCGGCGTTGGTGGCGCGCCACATCAGGCCCTGCATCACGCCGGAGATCCACAGCGCGGCGATGTAGAGCACGGTGCCGAGCGTGGCCAGCCAGAAGTGCACGTTGATCAGCTTGGTCGAATACATCTCGCTCTTGCCGAACAGGCGCGGGATCAGGTAGTACATCGAACCGATCGACACCATGCCCACCCAGCCCAGCGCGCCGGAGTGCACGTGGCCGACGGTCCAGTCGGTGTAGTGCGACAGGGCGTTCACCGTCTTGATCGACATCATCGGGCCTTCGAAGGTCGACATGCCGTAGAAGGACAGCGAGGTGATCAGGAACTTCAGGATCGGGTCGTCGCGCAGCTTGTGCCAGGCGCCCGACAGGGTCATGATGCCGTTGATCATGCCGCCCCAGGAAGGCGCCAGCAGGATCAGCGAGAACAGCATGCCGATCGACTGGGTCCAGTCGGGCAGCGCGGTGTAGTGCAGGTGGTGCGGGCCGGCCCACATGTAGGTGAAGATCAGGGCCCAGAAGTGCACCACGGAGAGGCGGTAGGAATACACCGGGCGGCCGGCCTGCTTGGGCACGAAGTAATACATCATGCCGAGGAAGGCGGCGGTCAGGAAGAAGCCCACGGCGTTGTGGCCGTACCACCACTGGATCATCGCGTCCTGCACCCCGGAATAGGCGGAGTAGGACTTCGGCGTCAGGAGCCCCTCGGAGAACACCGGGATCGCCGCGCTGTTGACGATGTGCAGCAGGGCGACGGCGATGATGAAGGCGCCGTAGAACCAGTTGGCCACATAGATGTGCGGCGTCTTGCGCGTGCCGATGGTGCCGAAGAAGACGATCGCGTAGGCGACCCAGATCACCGTGATCAGCAGGTCGATCGGCCATTCGAGTTCGGCGTATTCCTTGCCGGAAGTGAACCCCAGGGGCAGCGACACCGCCGCCAGCACGATCACCAGCTGCCAGGCCCAGAAGATGAAGGTCGCGAGACCCGGGGCGAACAGCGTGGTGTGACAGGTGCGCTGCACCACGTAAAAGGAGGTGGCGAACAGCGCGCAACCGCCGAACGCGAAGATCACCGCGTTGGTGTGCAACGGGCGCAGACGTCCGTAACTCAGGTATTCGTGCACGTTCAACTCGGGCCAGACCAGCTGGGCGGCGATGATGACGCCGACCAGCATGCCGACGATGCCCCAGATAACGGTCATCACGGCGAACTGGCGCACGACTTTGTAGTTGTAAGTCGCTTGCGATTGCATGATGGTTTTCACCCCTCTCATAAAAAAATCAAAGCCTGCATCCCCGTGTTCTTATCCTTTCGAGGATGGGGCGGAAGGATACTTGACCGCCGGTGCGACAAATTGACTCAGGTCAACTTTTTTGAAAGACAATAATATTTATATGGTTATTAGTGCAGGTTTATGGCGAAAAAAAGGGTGCGCTGAAAGCGCACCCCCAACCCCAACAGAGAGACTGACCTGCAACATCGCCCGGTCGCCGCCGCGCAGCGACTTCCCCTCAAGAGACCCGAACGACGACGGTGCCAGTATGCAGCCGGGGCACATCAGGGTTTTTGATCTGCGTCAACAGAAGCGCGTTTGTCCTCCTGCCGATCCTCCGCCGGGGGCGGGCGGTCGTCGTCGGCCAGAATCCGGTAGGCCGGCCCCTCGAGGTCGTCCATCTGGCCGCTTTTGAGCGCCCACCAGAACACCGCGCCGATCGCGAAGACCAGCAGCACCGACACGGGAATCAGCAGGTAGAGGCTTTCCATTCGGTTCAGGCGGCCTTTTGCAGGCGCAGGGCGTTGAGCACCACGAGCAGCGAACTGGCCGACATGCCGATGCCGGCCATCCAGGGCGTGACCCAGCCCGCCATGGCGAACGGAATCGCCACCAGGTTATAGGAAAAGGCCCAGAACAGGTTCTGGCGGATGATGGCGAGCGTGCGGCGCGCCAGCGCCACGCCGCCGGCCAGGTGGGCCGGATCGTTGGACAGCAGCACCACGTCGGACTGCCCGCGCGCCAGCTCGGTGCCGCTGCCCATCGCCACCGAGACATGCGCCCGCGCCAGCACGGGGGCGTCGTTGACGCCGTCGCCCACCATCGCCACGGTTTCCCCGCGGCGCTGGGCTTCGCCCAGATAGGCATGCTTGTCCTCGGGCGACATGCCGCCGCGGCGATCCGCGATGCCGAGTTCCTGCGCCACGGCCGCGACGGTCTGCGGCGCGTCGCCCGAGAGCATGGTCAGCTGCGCGCCCTGGGCGCGCAGCCGCTCGAGCGCCGTCCGCGCACCCGGCCGCAGGGCGTCGGCGATGCGGAACCAGGCCAGCCAGCCCGCCGTGTCGCCCAGCGCGACCGCGCTGTCGCCCGCCGCCAGCCAGCCGGCCAGCTCGGCCGGCATGGGCTGGCCGTGCAGTTCTGCCACGAAGGCCGGCGCGCCGATGCGCAAGGGTGCGCCGGCAGCCTGCGCTTCGATGCCCTGGCCGGTGATTGCGCGCACATCCTGCGTGAGCGCCGTCTCGCCAGCGCCGACAGTATTGGCCCCCCTCGCTCGCAAACCCGGCTCGCTGCCCCCCACGGGGGGGACGTCGGCTTGGGACGGCCCGGCGCCGACAGTATTGGCCCCCCTCGCTCGCAAACCCGGCTCGCTGCCCCCCACGGGGGGGACGTCGGCTTGGGACGGCCCGGCGCCGACTTTGTCCATCAACGCCCGGCCAAGCGGATGCTCGGAAGCCTGTTCGAGCGCGCGCACCTGCGCGAATACCCCCGCCTCGTCCGCGCCCGGCGCGAGGATCATGTCGATCACCGCCGGCCGGCCGAGCGTCAGGGTGCCGGTCTTGTCGAAGATCCAGCGGTCGGTGCGCGCCAGCGTCTCGATGGCATGGCCGCGCGTCACCAGCACGCCGCTGCGCGCCAGCGCGCCGGTCGCCACCGTCAGCGCCGTCGGCGTGGCCAGCGACAGCGCGCACGGGCAGGCGACCACCAGCACCGCGACGCTGATCCACAAGGCGCGCTGCGCATCGACCTGGAGCCAGTAGAGCGCGGTGGCCGCGGTCAGCACCAGCAGCACCCAGACGAAATGCATCGCCACCCGGTCGGCCACCTGGGCGATGCCCGGTTTCTCCGTGGCGGCCTGTTCCATCAGGCGGCGGATCGCGGCCAGGCGCGTCGCCGCGCCGACGCGTTCGAGGCGCAGCACCAGCGGGCTGCCGACATTGATGCTGCCGCCCGTGACCGGATCGCCGCTGCGCTTCGCCACCGGGCGGCTCTCGCCGGTGAGCAGCGACTCGTCGCAGCTGCTCTCGCCCGCCGCCACCACGCCGTCGCCGGGAATCGTCTCGCCCGGCCGCACGCGCACCCAGTCCCCGGCGGCCAGATGCGCCACCGCCACGCGCTCGGCCGCGCCATCCGGCCCGTGCGCCAGCCGTTCGGCGAACGCCGGCAGCGCCTTGGCCAGCGCCTCGACGCCGCGCGCCGCCTTCTGGCGCGCGATCATCTCCAGATAGCGCCCGCCCAGCAGGAAGAACGCGAACATCGTCACCGAATCGAAATACACCTCGCCGCTCGCCGTCAGCGTGGCCCAGACGCTGGCGAGAAAGGCGCCGCCGATGCCGAGCGCCACCGGCACATCCATGCCGACGCGGCGCAGGCGGAAGTCGCGCCAGGCATTGGCGAAGAAGGGCGCGCACGAATAGGCGACCACCGGCACGGTCAGCACCAGGCTGGCCCAGCGCATCAGCAGGACGATGTCCGGCGTCATGTCGCCGTCGGCCATGTATTTGGGGAAGGCATACATCATCACCTGCATCATGCCGAAGCCGGCGACGAACAGGCGCCATTGCGCGGTGCGCCGCTCCTTCTGGGCGAGCTGCTCGGAGCGCGTCGCGTCGTAGGGGTGGGCGCGGTAGCCGATCCGCTGGATCGCGTCGAGCAGGGCGGAAAGCCGCGTGACGTTCTCGTCCCAGCGCACCCGGGCGCGGCGCGTCGCATAGTTGATGTCCACCGCGGTCACGCCCGGCTGCTTCGCCAGGTGCGACTCGCTCAGCCAGACGCAGGCCGCGCAGGTGACGCCCTCGAGGATGAGCGCCGCCTCGCGCTCGTGCTCGCCCACCGGCCGGACGAAATCCTTCTGCACGTCCGGATGGTCGAACAGGCCGAGTTCCTGCAGGGCGGCCGGCACCGCCTCGCGCGGCGACTCGGGCAGCGCGTCGCGGTGGGTATAGTAATCGGTCAGGCCGTTGGCGACGATCGCCCCGGCCACGGCCTGGCAGCCGGCGCAGCACATGGCGCGCGTCTGGCCGCCGATCGCGACCGGGAAGTCGGCCTCCCGCGGAATCGGCAGGCCGCAGTGGTAGCAGTCGGAAGCGACCGCCATCTACTTCGGCTGCATGCGGATCGCGCCGTCGAGGCGGATCGTTTCGCCGTTGAGATAGGGATTCTCGACGATCTGCCCCACC
>DYGX01000038.1 GCA_020724465.1 Thermoflexus sp. | reverse complement strand
TCTACACCGCCGTGACGCGCGCGCGGCAGCTTGTCGTGCTGGTCGGCACGCGCAAGGCGATCGCGATCGCGGTCAAGAACGATCAGGTGGCGCGGCGCTGGAGCGCGCTCGCCTGGCGGTTGAGCGGTTAAGAGCGGCCAGGAACAGCAAAAGACAGCCAAGAACAGCTATAAAGCAGCAAAAGCTGAAAAGCAGGGGCGTGCTGTTCCGTGCGACCCTACAGGTGAAGGGCGTGCAGTGCGGCGTCGCACCGCCTATCCCGCTTCGGGCAGGGTTGGCGGGTGTGCGGGCGGGCGCGGCTCGGGCGGTGTGGGATGGCTGCGCACGTAGGCCGCCAGCACCTGCGGGTAGACGCGCAGCGCGTCCCCCTGGCCGGCCGGCTGGAGCAGCGACTTGGCGATCAATTCCTGCACGACCCGCTCGTCGGGGATAGGCTTGTTCTGCGCGACGGCGTACAGCGCCGCGATCTCGGCGGCGGTCAGCGCGCGCAGCAGAGTCCGGCATTCGGCCTGGACGTTCGGCTCGGCGCTGAGCCGGGCGGCGGCCAGCTCGATGGCGTGCGGGTAGGTGCGGGCCTGGATGGCGGCCAGCTTGTCGGCGTGCTGGAACCCGGCCCGCATCAGGCCGGCGAACCCACCCGTCGCCCGGATCAGCAGCCCCAGCGGATAATCATCCTTCGAGACGCTGCGCTTTTCAAGCTGCTCGATCATGCGCCAGGCGTCGTCGTCGCCGAAGGGCTTGAGCCACACCACATTATCGTAGAACAGCTCAAGGAACGGTTCCAGCACCGGCAGACGGCTGCCCGCCAGCAGAGGCAGGCTGTTGCGCGTGAAGGTGGCGAACATCACCTGATACTTGAAGCGGTCGCGGATGCTGCGCAGCGCCACGAAGAAGTAGTTGGGCATCGTATCCAGCAGCCGGTCGAACTCGTCCATCAGATAGGCGATGCGGATCGGGCGCCCAAGCAGCCGGTGGCCGGTCAGCGCCGCGTCGAGGATCGACTCCAGGTGACGCAGCGCCAGGTGCGCGTGCAGGTGATCCTCGAAATCGGTGACATCCGGGTGTGCGTTTTCGAAATGCCCTTGCAGGCGGGCGATCTTCTCGGCCAGCTCGGGGTCGGATTCCTGCCCTTCCACCGGGCGGTAGACCGGGTAGAGCTGCGGCGCGATCGTAGTGCGGTGGACCAGCAGCTCGAAACCCGGCCAGGCGCGCGCCGCGATTTCGCCGCGCCCGCCGGGGAGCGCGGGGAGGAGCGCGTTTGGATCGACGTTGATCACGACGATCGGGCCGTGCTGAGCCGAGCGCGGTGCGAAGCGGTTCCAGGGGCTGGCCGGGTCGTTTGGCGCCAGCCGCTCCTGGTCGAGGTAGCGCAGCAGGTTGGTCTTCCCGATGCTGGGCGGGCCGATGACCGACACGGACTGCCCCTGATCGAGCGCCTCGATAATGGCGGCGACCTCGGCCTGCCGATAGTCAGGATGATAATAGCGCGGTGTGCTCATGGGTCCGTCCGTGCCAGATAGACGCGCCGCTGGGGCGGCGGTCGGCGAAACACTGCCTGAAATTCCATTGTAAAACGAAAGCCAGGACGTTTGCCAATGGCTGGCGCGATATGTACAATCTGCATGATGCCGCCACCAAGTCAGTTCTCTCGTACAGGCGCATACTCCCGCCTGTTTTCGCGCTATCTCAACAGGGAATGGGTCTATGGCAACACCAAATAAGGAAACGCTGCTCGATTGGTACCACCAGATGGTGCTGATTCGACGGTTCGAAGAACGCTGCGCCGAGCTGTACCAGCAGGGGTTGATCGGCGGGTTCTTGCATCTGTACATCGGCCAGGAAGCGACGGGAGTGGGCGCGATCGCGGCGCTGAAAGAGCATGATCACGTTATCACTGCCTACCGGGACCATGGGATCGCGCTGGCGCGCGGGCTGGACCCCAAGCGGGTGATGGCCGAGATGCTTGGCAAGGTCGATGGCGTCAGCGGCGGCAAGGGCGGCTCGATGCACCTGGCGGATCGCGAGCGTCGCTTCTGGGGTGGCTACGGGATCGTCGGCGGGCATTTGCCGCTGGCCGCCGGAATCGCGCTGGCCTCGAAGTACGAGGACCGCGGCGAGGTGGTGTTATGCCTGATGGGCGATGGCGCCACCAATATCGGCTATTTTCACGAATCGCTCAACCTGAGCGCGGTGTGGGAGCTGCCAGTCGTCTGGCTGATCGAGAACAACCAGTACGGCATGGGGACATCAGTGGCACGCGCCAGCGGCGTGACAGAACTGGTCAAGAAGGCGCGCGCGTACGGCGACAACGGGCGCGGCATGAAAGAAGGCCCGCGCATCGACGGCATGAATGTGCTCGAAGTCTATGAGCAGGTGAGCGAGGCCGTCGAGTACGCGCGCAAGCACGGCCCGATCCTGGTGGAATCCCTGACCTATCGCTTGCAGGGGCACAGCATGGGCGACCCGGAGCGCTATCGCACCAAGGAAGAGGTCGAGCAGTACGTCGCCAGCGGCCCGATTGGCCGTTTCCGCGCCTATCTCATCGAGAAGTACAAGAACATCGAACCCAAGCTTGATGAGATCGACGCACGGGCTCTCGAAGAAGTCGATGAGGCGGTGGAGTTCGCCAAGAACAGCCCCGACCCGACCTTCGAAGACCTGGTCCGTCACGTGTACGTGGATTGAGGGGCAAAATGGCAGATAGACCGATTACCATTCGCGAGGCGCTGAGCGCGGCCCTGCGCGAGGAAATGCAGCGCGACGAGCGCGTGTTCATTATGGGCGAGGAAGTCGGCGTGTGGGGCGGCACCTACGCCGTGACGCGCGGCTTTCTAGACGAGTTCGGCGAAAAGCGCGTGCGCGATACACCCATCGCCGAGATGGTGATCGCCGGTGCAGCAGTCGGCGCGGCGATGGCCGGGCTGCGGCCCGTTGCCGAGATCATGACGATCAACTTTGCCTTCCTGGCCCTGGACGCGATCGTGAACCACGCGGCCAAAGTGCGCTACATGTTCAACGGGCAGTTCACTGTTCCGCTGGTCATCCGCACGACGACGGGCGGCGGCAAGCAGCTTGGCGCGACCCATTCCCACGCGCCCGAGGTGATCTTCGCCCACTTCCCTGGCCTGTACGTCGCCGTGCCCGGCACGGCCTACGACGCCAAGGGCATGCTCAAGGCGTCGATCCGCGACGACAACCCGGTGCTGTTCGTCGAACACAGCACCATGCTCCAGCGCCGCAGCCCGGTTCCCGACGACCCGGACTTCCTGCTGCCCATCGGCAAGAGCGATGTCAAACGCCGGGGCGACGATGTGACGATTGTAACCTTTGGCAAGGGCCTCGAGTGGTCGACGGCGGCGGCGGAGACGCTGGCACAGGACGGCATCGAAGCCGAGATCATTGATCTGCGCTGGCTGCGCCCGCTGGACCTGGAGCCGGTCTTCGAGAGCTTTAAGAAGACCAACCGCTGCGTGGTGGTCGAGGAAAGCCTGCCGATGTTCAACGTCGGCGCCGAGGTTGCCGCGCGGCTTCAGGACGAGCTGTTCGACTATATGGACGCGCCGGTCAAGCGCGTGGCGGCGATGGACGTCCCGCTGCCCTATGCCGCCGAGATCGAGCGTATGGCGCTGCCGAGTCCTGAGAAAATCGTCAAGGCGGTGAAGGAGGTCGTCGGTGGCTGAGACACTCACCATGCCCAAGCTGGGCTTCGACATGGCGGAAGGCACGCTGATCACCTGGACCAAGTCGGTTGGCGACACGATTAACAAGGGGGATGTGATCGCCGAGATTGAGACCGACAAGGCCACGATCGAGATCGAAGCGCAGACGGGCGGCACGATCTTGAAATTTCTGGCCGAGCCGGGCGATGTGGTTCCGGTGGGCGCGCCGATCGCGTATGTCGGCGCCGAGGGCGAGCAGGTGCCCGAGGAAGGCGCGCCGTCGCCCGCCGCGGAGCCGCCCAGCCAGGCCGAGGCCGAAGCTGTAGCCGCGCCGCCCAAACCCGAAGCCGCGCCCGGCAAGACCGAGGACAAGGATGAAGGCGAAGCGCGACCCGAGTACGCCGAAGCCAAAGCCGAAGCTGAGGCGGAGGGCGCGGAGGAACCCGCCTTCATCAAAGCCAGCCCGATCGCGCGGCGCATCGCCGAGGAGCGCGGCATTGATCTGCGCCGCGTCAAGGGGACGGGGCCCGGCGGGCGGATCGTCAAGCGTGACGTCGAGGAGTTCCCGCTCGAGGAAGCCCCGGCAGCCCCGGTCAAAGAAGCCGCGCCCGCGCCGTCTGTGGAGCTGCCGCAGCCCTCGGTCGGCGAACTGCCGTCCGGCCCGGATGTGGAGATCATCGAGATCAGCCGCTTGCGCAAGCGCATCGGCCAGCGCATGGTCGAGAGCAAGCTCTACGTCCCGCACTTCTATGTCACGACGGCAATCGACGTCACGGCGCTGCTGGAGCTGCGCAAGCAGTTGAACGAGAGCATTACGGACGAAGCGCGCAAGATCAGCGTCAACGACCTGATCGTCAAAGGGGCGGCCCTGGCCCTGCGCGAGTTCCCGAACCTCAACACGCACTTCTACGGCGACCGGCTCGTGCGGCACAAGCGCATCCATATCGGGATCGCCGTGGCGCTGCCCGACGGCGGCCTGATGAACGTGGTCGCGCGGGATGCCGACAAGACGGCGCTGGGGACGATGGCGGTCCAGAACCGCGAGATGATCGCCCGCGCCCGCGAGGGCAAGGTCCGTGCCGAGGAGGTGGAAGGCAGCACCTTCAGCGTCAGCAACCTGGGCCCCTACGACGTCGATCACTTCGCTGCGATCATCAACCCGCCGGAAGCCGCGATCCTGGCCATCGGCGCGGCCCGCAAGACGCCGGTGGTGCTGGAAGACGACACGGTGGGCGTGCGCATGATCATGAAGGCGACGGTCAGCGTCGATCACCGCGTCAGTGATGGGGCCGAGGGCGCAGAGTTCCTCAAGCTCTTTAAGGAGCTGCTCGAAAACCCGATGCGGCTGCTGATGTAGCCATGGCGTGGCCCGCGCGGCGCGCCCGAGCATGATGGATCGAACCGGGGCTGAGCATGGCTGCTCCCCCGGTTTTGCTTTTGCGCGGGCTTTCGTTTCAGTTGGAGCGGTCAAGCGGTGATAGATAGTACTGTCTGCCGCTGAAAGAAGCATGCTATACTCGCCTACACAACCGGCACTGGATAGGAGTCACCTTTGGAAACGACGTCAGTTGATGTCCTCGTCGTGGGAGGGGGGGCGACCGGCGCCGCAGCGGCCTACGACCTGGCGCGGCGCGGCGTCCGGGTGCTGTTGGTGGACCAGAACGACCTGACGACCGGCACGTCCGGGCGCTATCACGGGCTGCTCCATTCCGGCGGGCGCTACGTCATCACCGACTTCGACACGGCGGTGGAGTGCATTACCGAGAACATGATCCTGCGCCGCATCGCGCCTTTTGCCATCGAAGACACGGGCGGCCTGTTTGTGGCGACCTCGCAGGATCCGGATGATTTCCCGGCGCGCTGGGCGGCAGCCTGCGCCAGAGCCGGCATTGCCGCCGAGGCTCTGACCCCGGAGCAGGCGCGCGCGCTGGAGCCGGCCCTGACGCGCGATATCACCGCTGTCTACCGCGTGCCGGATGCCTCGTGCGATTCGTTCGATCTCAATCACGGTTTCATCACGGCGGCACGCACCTACGGCGGCGATGCCTGGATCTACCAGCGCGTGACGGGCTTTCTGACCGACGGCGACGCGGTGGTCGGCGCGGAACTGGAAGACACGCGCACCGGTGAGCGACGGCGGGTGCATGCCGCGTGCGTGCTCAACGCGACCGGCCCCTGGGCCGGAGTCGTTGCCGGGCTGGTGGGCCTGGACGTGAAGATCCGGCTCGACCGTGGCTCAATGGTCGCCATGAACATCCGCTGGGTGAACACGATCGTCAACCGGCTGCGCCCGCCCTCGGACGGCGACATCCTGGTGCCGGTCGGGACGGTCTGCGTGCTGGGCACGACCTCGATCCGCACCGAGGATCCAGCCGACACACACGTTGACGTGTCGGAAGTCAGCACGCTGCTGCGCGAGGCCGACGTGGTGGTGCCCGGCATCCGGCATGGGCGGGCGCTGCGCGCCTGGGCGGGCGTGCGCCCGCTCTACGAGCCGCCGGCAGAGCTGGCGCAGCTGGAGAGCGGGCACAACGTCAGCCGGCGCTTCGCCGTGATCGACCACACCGAGCGCGACGGGCTGCGCGGCCTGGTGACGGTGGTGGGCGGCAAGCTGACGACCTGCCGCTTGATGGCCGAGCAGGCGGTCGATGTCGTCTGCCGGCAGCTTGGCGTCGCGGCACGCTGCACCACCGCCGACGAACCGCTGCCCGTTCCCGAAACCTCGCCGCGCCACTACCACCAACTGACTCACCGCGTGCACCGGCTGGAGCACGGCGAGATGCCCGGCGCGCTGATCTGCGAGTGCGAGGTGGTCACGCGGCCACAGTTGGAAGCGCGCATCGCCGCCTACGGAGATCAGCCGGTGGCGCTCGACGACCTGCGCCGCGATCTGCGGCTGGGGATGGGGCCGTGCCAGGCGGGGTTCTGCGGCTACCGCGCGGCGGGCATCCTGCACGCGGCGAAGGGGCTGTCGCCCGGCGAGGCGACACGCGCGCTGAGCGCGTTCGTTGGCGAGCGGTTCCGGGGCGTGCGGCCCCTGCTCTACGGCCACCAACTGCGCCAGTTCTATCTGGACGAGCTGATCTACCGCCGCACGCTGGGCCTGGACGCGCTTCTGGCGCTCGACCAACCGCAACCGGAGGGGGTGAGCGATGCCGGCAGCGAAGCCTGAGCGACACAGCGCCGCGTCGCATCCGGCGACCGGGACCGACATCATCGTGATCGGCGCGGGGCTGGCCGGGCTGATGGCGGCGGTGTTCGCCGTCGAAGCGGGCGCGCGCGTCCGCCTGATCGCGCAGGGGTGGGGCCAGCAGCTTGTCACGCCGGGCTGGATCAGCGTCTGCGACCGCGCCGAGGACGACGTGATCGCCGAGGTGCGCGGGTATGCCGCGCTGCACCCGGAGCACCCTTACGGCCGGGCGGGCGATGACGCGATGGTGGGCGGGCTGGAGCGGTTCCGCGCCGCCACCGAGGCAGTCGGCCTGTCCTACGAGCTGCGCCGGAAAGACGGGCACAACATGCGCCTGATGACCCTGCTGGGCGGCATCCAGCGCGTGATGCTGGCGCCGCGCGGGCTGGCGGCTGGCGATCTGACCGACGTGCGCGGGCCGATCCTGCTGGTGGGGTTTGCCGGCTGGCGCGATTTCTTCGCGGACCTGGCCGCGGCCAACCTGCGTCGCCAGGGGGTCGACGCGCGCGCGCTCGCGATCCAGCTCCCCGACCCGGATCGCTATTGGGACCTCTGGCCGGGCGATCTGGCGCGCCAGTTCGACTCGGCGCTGTTCCGCGAGACGGTGGCGCGGCAGGTGGCGCCCCACGCCCGCGATGTGGAACGCGTGGGCTTCCCGGCCGTGCTGGGCATGGACGATCACCCGCGCGCGCTCGACGATCTCGGCGGGCTGATCGGGCGGCCGGTTTTCGAGATCCCCACTCTGCCGGAGAGCGTGCCCGGCGTGCGTCTCAGCAACCGCCTGCGCCGCTGGCTGCTGCGCCATGGCGCGCGGGTGCAGATCGGGCATCCGGTGGTGCGCGGCGTGGTCGAGGGGCGGCGCTGCGTCGGGGTCGAAGTGCAGTCCCTGGGGCACAGCACGCTCTTCCGCGCCGATCACGTCATCCTGGCGACGGGCGGCCTGTACGGCGGCGGGATCGAGACCGACGAGAGCGGGCGCGTGTGGGAGCCGCTGTTTGGCCTGCCCGTGATGGCGCCCGAAACCGAGAGCCGCGCGGAGTGGTATTACGACGACCTGCTCGTCGAGCGCGGCCATCCCATTCACCGCCAGGCCGGATTGCGGGTCAACACGCGCCTGCAGCCGCTTGACGCGGCGGGCGAGCCGGTGCTGGACAATGTCTATGCCATCGGGCAGATGCTGGCCGGGTTCAACCCGCTGACGGACGGCTGCGCCGAAGGCATCGCCCTGGCGACGGCCTACAAAGCGGTGCAGACCGCGCTTGAGCTGGATGAATGATGCATACTGCGAGCGACACGGTTATGAGCGACCACACGCTGAGTCTGATCGAACTCACGGCCTTTACCGCCGATCACTGCGTCAAGTGCAATATCTGCACCTCAGCCTGTCCCTTTGCCAAGGTCACGCCGCTGTTCCCCGGCCCCAAGGTCGTCGGGCCGCAGTGGCAGCGCCTGCGCGATCCGGATGCCCCCTCGCCCGATCACTCGCTCGACTACTGCTCAAGCTGCGGGATCTGCACGCTGGTCTGCCCGCACGGCGTCAAGGTAATGGAGATCAACACGCAGGCCAAGGCCAAACTGGTCGAGACGCATGGCCTGTCGCTGCGCAACTGGTTCCTGGCCCGCAACGAGCTATGGGGCCGGCTGGGGACACCCCTCGCGCCGCTGGCGAACTTCGCGCTGCGTAACCGGCTGGTGCGCTGGGCGGCGGAGAAGGTGATCGGCGTTTCCCGGCGCGCGCCGATGCCGGGCTGGGCCGGGTATACCTTCCGTGGCTGGTGGCAGCGCCAGCTACGCGATCACCCGCGTCCGGAGCCGGTCTCCGACGCTGACCGCGTGGTATATTTTCACGGCTGCTCGACCAACACCTACGAGCCGCACATCGGCAAGCTGGCGGTGGCGATTCTGGAGCACATCGGGCTACATGTGGAAGTTCCGCCGCAGACGTGCTGCGGGCTGCCCGCGCAATCCAACGGCGATTTCCCTGGGGCGCGGCGCTACGCGCAGACAAACATCGAGCGTCTGGCGGACTACGCCCGGCGCGGCATCCCGATCGTGGGCACGGCGGCAAGCTGCATGACGGCGATCAAAGGCGACTATCAGCACGTGCTCGGGCTGGACGGTGCGGAGGCCCGGCTGGTGGCCGCGCACACCTACGACTTCATGGAGTTTGTGTGGAAACTGCACCAGGAAGGGCGGCTGCCAACCGATTTCCACCCCATCCATCAAGAGCTGCCCTATCACGCGCCGTGCCAGCTTAAGGCGCATGGCTTCGGGCGCCCGGCGCTGGATGTGCTGTCGCTGATCCCCGGTCTGAAGCTGTGGGAGATCGACGCGGACTGCTGCGGCATCGCCGGGACGTACGGCTTCAAGGTGGAAAAGCGTGAGATCTCCGAGGCGGTGGGCTGGCCGATCGCACAGCAGGTGCAGGAAGCGGGCGCCGAGGTCGTGGTCTGCGACACCGAAACCTGCCGCTGGCAGATCCAGGCGCTGACCGGTGGCACGGCGATCCATCCGGTTGTGCTGCTGGCGGAAGCCTATGGGCTGTCGGTGGACGACTATCGCCCGCCGGTGCGCGCCGATAAACGCCGCGCGCCCGCGCCTACTGGCGTGTGGTAGCGAGCGCCGCGCCCGCGATTGTGTGGGCAGTGGGAGCGCGGGGGCAGACCGCTACTGGCCCGCTTTGCCGACGATCTCCGGCGTCAGCATCCAGCGCATCGACCACGTGCCCGCCTCGTATTCCAGGCAGAGCGTGCCAGATGTGGTGAACCACACTGGGCGCCCGCTGTTCTGCCCGGTCAGCAACAGGCTCGCCAGCTCTTCCATGAACGGGTTGTGCCCCACGTACATGACCGGATCGGTCTCGTGCGGCAGCGCGCGCGCCAGCGGCTCGACCGGGTCGCCGTAGAGCAGGCCGGAGACGGCGATCACGCCGCCCGGCGGGTTGAGGGCGTGCCCGAAGATCTCGGCGGTTTCGCGGGCGCGCACCATCCCGCTGTGCCGGATCTGGTGGACGGCGATGCCCGCCTTGGCCATGCGCCGCGCGATGCGCTCGACATCGGCCCGGCCCCGATCGGTCAGCGGACGGTCCGCGTCGTGGGCGTAGCCACTGCGGGCTGCTTTGCCATGCCGGACAAGATAAACACGCATAACCCCCTCCCTGAGCGGACTCATCTGCACCTGGCCGGGCGACCTGCTCACCATAGGTCCAGCTCGCCGGGCGGGCTGTGCAGCGTCTCCCAGAATTCTTCGTGGCTGAGCGGTACGAACGTCTTCGGCTTGACCCAGTACGCTTGCTCTTCCATCACCAGGAACAGCCGCTCGCCCCGGTCGCGCTTGAGGTTGGCGGCGACGTTGGGCAGCAGCAGGTCGTCCCGGAACTCGTAGCGCCCTTTGACCTCGACCCAGGTGTGCAGGTCCGGCAGGTAAAAATCGACCAGATAGTGACCCGCCCCGATGCGCTCCGGCTCGTACAGCCAGCGGATCCCGCGCCGCTCCAGCTCCTCGGCAAACCAGACTTCAAGCTGCGAGCGCAGCTCCACGCCCTTGACCACGCCGGGCAGCGACACGATCCGGCGCTTGCCCCGGCGGGGGGCCGGGCCACTGCGGTGAAGGGGAGTCATCGCCTCGTTCTCCGTCGATCTCGGTGGAGCGGCAGGCGCGGCACGCCTCACTCGGACGCGCGGCGGCTGCGGCGCTCGCGCTTGCGCTCGCGGCGCACGGCGAACGGGTCCGGCGTGTAGTTCGGATCGTCGACGGCGCGCGGCGCGACCCATTTCTCCTGCGAAGCGGTCGCCTGGGCGGTCTCGATGGTCGGTTCTGCCGGGGCAGGCGCCGTACCTGCGGCCGGTGTTTCACGGATGCTGCGCAGCGGCGCAACCCCGCGCTGGAGCAGCAAGAATAGCTGGAGCGCCTCGTCGAAC
This sequence comes from Thermoflexus sp., assembly GCA_020724465.1. GTDB lineage: Bacteria > Chloroflexota > Anaerolineae > Aggregatilineales > Aggregatilineaceae > DYGX01. The sequence goes on along the minus strand of DYGX01000038.1, from coordinate 4,926 downwards.
GGCACGTCCAGATCGGCGGCGACGTGCTCGATCTCGCGCAGAATCTCGGCCTGGCTGCGGCCCTGCGCGCCGGCCGTCCACAGCGCCTGGTACGCCGCGAGGACGGAAGGCGGCGCGCTAACCACCACGGTCACGGGGCGGTCGCTGGCCGGCAGCAGGCCGTAGGCTTCATATGCCGCCAGCTCGTCCTCGATCACGCTTTCGAGCGTCTTGACATCCAGCGGGACGGGGTCGCCGCCAATCAGGCGCAGGCGGGCCAGGTGCTCGTAGACGACATCGCGCACGCTTTCGCCGACCAGCGCCTCGAACTGCTCCTGACGGGTATACTGTCGCAGCGTGTTGAAATGCGTTTCGTCGGCATAGGTGGGGTTGAAGTACAGCGAAACGGATACCTCAAGATCGACCGGCAGCTCGTCCGAGTCGAGCACGTTTTCCACCCGCTCGATGACTTCGACCGTGTTGAAATCCACATAGGGCACGGCGCGCGCGTTCCAGCGCCAGGGCACGATCATCCGCCCTGGTTCCAGATAGTCGTAGGTCGTCGCGCCGTCCTCGACGGCGAAGTACCAGCGTGGGGGAACGGACACGATCCAGCGGGCGGTGAGCGGCGCGGCGAGATAGCGCACGAAGACGATCACGCCGCCGACGATGAGCGCGATCCCCAGCCGGCCCAGCCACAAGAGGTTCGCCCCTACGGCGACCAGCAGATACCAGATCAGCCCGAACAGCCCCAGCGCCAGCCCGAACGCCAGCCCCTGCGCCACCATCCACGCCCACCAGGTGAGGCTGTTTGCACCGGCGCGATCGCGCAGCATAGCGTAGCGGTGCAGCCAGCCGGCGCGGCCGCTCCAGCGCGCGCCCATCAGCGACGGGGGCAGCGTGCGGGTCTCGGAACCGGGCCGGTTGGACGGCGAGCCATGTGTCATGAGCGTATCCTTCACCCCAGGCGGGCGGTCTACCGGCGCAGACAGCGCGCCGGTTGCCGGGTCTCTGACTCGATTGTCGTACGGCGCAGGGCATGCTGCAACCTTTGCGCTGCCCGGCGACAGTGCCCGATTGGTGCAGGCATCCACCCTGCATTCTAGTGGCAAACGGGCGCCGGGTAAAGCCACGCCGCCTGCCGGGCATTTTGCAGAACGCCCGCGCTGGCGTATCCTTAACAGGCAGCACCCGGCGTCCGCTGCGCGGGCAGCCGGTCGAGCCGGAAAGGATGGGCACCATGTCGAGCGAAAGCGCACACGCCCGATCGGGCACCTGGGTCAACCGCCTGGCGCCCTTCTGGCCGCTGATCGCGGTGGCGTTCGCGGCGGGCGCCTTGTTCCTGGCCTGGAAGGCAGACCGGCGCGCGGGGCTGGTGATCAGCGATCAGGTGCCGCCGGGCGAGGCCGCTGCCCTGCTGGAGCGCGCCAACGACGCGGTGAACTTCGCCGACAGCGTGCTCAGTTTTCTGGAAGGCGCGTCGGTTGTGCTGGGCGTCATGATCGCGCTGGGGGCGTGGATGCTGCGCAACAGCGTGCAGGATCAGATCGCCGGGATTCGCGCCGAAAACGCGCTGGTGCAGAAGCGCCTGGCCGACCGTGAAGCGGCTTTGCAGGCGCTTGAGAGCGAGGTGGCCGAGCGTCTGGATGCTGCGCTGGCCGATACCCAGCGCGAGATCGAAGAAGCCCGCCAGCGCGCCGACCGCTCCTTCAAGCTGCTCAACAGCCTGGTGCTGGCCGAGCAGCAGGTCCGCGCTCACAACCACGCCAGCGCGCTGCGCATCCTGATGGACGTGCTGGACCTGGAGCCGGACAACTACGCGATCAACTACCTGCTCGGCTACCTCTACTCGCTGCGCAAGGAATATGATCGCGCCATCCGGCACCTCGAGGACTCGCTGGCGCGCGAGGACGGCTTCGCGCCGGCGATTGCCGCGCTGGGGCTGGCGCTGCGACGCAAGGGCGACAGCCTCTCGGACCCGGCCGATCGCGAGCTGCGGAACGAGATTTGGGCGCAGGCCGAGGCCCGCCTGCTGGCCGCGCTGCGGCTCGACCCGCACCTGACCGACGCCGAAGGGGAATCGTATTACGGTTCGTTGGGCGGGCTGTACCGGCGCCAGGGCCGCTACGGCGACGCCATCGAGGCGTACCGGCGCGCCGAGCAGGTCACGCCCAGCTCGTCGTATCCGCTGATCAACCTTGCCAGCCTGTACTGGTATCAGGGCGACACGCAGCAGGCGCGCGAATACTTCCAGCGCGTGCACAACGCGGCCCGTCTGAAGCTGGACACGAACCCGCTCGACAACTGGGCGCGGGCCGACTACGCGCAGGCGCTGGTGGTGTTGGGTCAGCGGGACGAAGCCCTGCGCCAGATTGACTTTGTGCGCGAAAATCACCCGGAGGAAGGCTTGCTGCTGACGATTCGGAGCGGGCTGGAGTTTCTGGCGGGCGCGCCGACTCCGATCGATGGGCTGGACACGCTGATCGCAGCCATCGACCGGGCGTTGGCGGCGCTGGTCTCGCATGATTCCGGCCAGCCATGAATGATGCGGTCTCGCCGGAGATAGCCAGCGTTCTGCGGCTGGCGTTTGGGCGCAGCGTGCCGACGGTTGCGATCCCCCTGGCGGTTGGGAAGTCGTCGCACACGCTGGCCTTTGCCCTGGACGACCCGGAGCTGCCGGCGCGGGTTCTGCTGCGCCGCTATCCCCCGCAGCATCACGCGCGCGGTCTGAGCGCCTTCACCGCGCTCCAGGCGCTGCGCGCGCTGAATTTCTGCGCCCCGGATGTCTACTTTCTGGGATGGAGCTATCACACGCGCTTCCTGCTGCTGTTGACTGAATACGTCGAAGGGCGCGGGGTAGAGGGGCAGCCCCACCCGTTTTTCGCACGGGTGGGGGTCAGCTTTGCCCAGACTCTGGCGCACCTGCACGGCCTGCACTGGGCGGATCTGCCTGACCTGCCGGTCAAGCCGCGCGGCTTCCTGCTGGAGAGCCTTGGCCGCGCGGCGGATGAACTCGGCACGCCGGAGCTGCGCAGCGTGTTCGACTGGCTGGAAGCCCAGACCGGGTCGGTCCCGGAGCTGCCGCACACGGTGACGCACGGCGATTACACGCTGCACAACGTGCTGGCTGAAGGAACCCGGATCGTCACCGTGCTCGGCTGGGAAAACGCGGCGATCGCCGACCCGCGGCTGGATGTCGGCTATGCCGCTGCCGCGCTGGCCGCGTATGGCCTGCCCCTCGCCGATCAGTTTATCGAGGCGTACGAGGCGGCTGCGGGGACGGTGCCGCAGCGCGCCTTCTGGGAGGCGCTCGGCGCGCTGCGCGTGATGACGCGCATTGCCCAGACGCTCTCGCAGGCGCCGCCCGAAGAGGTCGAAGATCGAGTCGCGCAGGTCTGGCCGGTGTGGGAGAACCTGCTGCTGTATGTGGAGAACCGGACGAACCAGTCGGTTTGATCGTCCGTGTGATCGTCAGTATTACCTTTGTCCGGGCCGGTGGCATCACCGGCGCCAAAGAGGGGAAGGATTTATTACTCATGGACAGCCGTATCCAAAAGCTCGCCAGCGTGCTGGTTCGGTACTCGGTCGCGCTCAAGGAAGGCGAGCGCCTGCTGATTCGCGCGTTGAGTCCCGAAGCCGAGCCGCTGGCGCAGGCGCTGTACGAGGAAGCGTTCAACGCCGGCGGCCTGCCGTTCGTCTACATTCAGATGAAGCAGGAAGATGAGATCGCGCTCGAATCCGGCGCGACGCTGGCGCAGCTTGAGACGGTCAACCCGATGCTCAAGCTGATGTACGAAACCTGCGAGTGCATCATCCGCATCGAAGCGGACCAGAACACACGCGCCCTGTCGCAGTACCCGCCCGACCGCCAGAAGGCCCGTGCGCGCTATCACAGCCAGTTGATCGCGATCCAGATGGCGCGCCAGGCCAACAAGTCCTTGCGCCGCTGCACGACCCAGTATCCGACGATGGGCTACGCGCAGACGGCCGGGATGTCGCTGCGGCAGTATGAAGACTTTCTGTACCGGGCGTGCAAAGTGGATCAGGATGACCCGGTCGCGCTGTGGCAGGAAGTGTATCGCTCGCACGAGCGGCTGATTGAGTGGCTGAAGGGCAAGAAGCACCTGCACGTGCGGGGCGAGAACATCGATCTGGAGATGTCAATTGACGGGCGGACGTTCAGCAACGCCGGGGGACGCCAGAATATGCCCGATGGCGAGATATTCACCGGCCCGGTGGAAGACAGCGTCAACGGCTGGGTGCGCTTCACCTATCCCGCTTACTACCAGGGCAACGAGGTCAAGGGGATCGAACTGCGCTTCAAAGATGGGCTGGTGGTCGAGGCGAAGGCGCAGACGAACGAGCGTTTCCTGCTCAGCACGCTGGACAGCGACCCCGGCGCGCGCCGCCTGGGCGAGTTCGCGATCGGCACCAACCGTGATATTCAAGACTTCACCGGGACGATTCTGTTTGACGAGAAGATCGGCGGCACAGTGCATATGGCGGTCGGCCAGGGCTACGCCGAAACCGGCAGCGTGAACCAGTCGCTGGTCCACTGGGACATGATCTGCGATATGCGCGCCGGTGGCGAGATCCTGGTCGATGGCGAGCTGTTCTACAAAGACGGCGAGTTTGTGATCTGAGTGCAAGGAGCAGCGAAAGATAGCTAGAGGCAGCGAAAGACAGCGAAAGACAGCTAAAGACAGCTAAAGACAGCTAAAGACAGCTAAAAGCAGCCAGAAGCAGCCAGGAGCAATGGAGGGCTGCTCTTTGCTGTTCTTTGCTGCACTTTGCTGCACTTTGCTGCACTTTGCTGCTTTTCGCTTCTCCTCTAACGAAAAACCCCGACCGCGCAGGCCGGGGTTTGTATGTGCTCCTCAGGTAGGATTCGAACCTACAACCCTCCGGTTAACAGCCGGATGCTCTGCCGTTGAGCTACTGAGGAAT
>DYGX01000006.1 GCA_020724465.1 Thermoflexus sp. | reverse complement strand
ACTGGTATCTCTGCTCCGGCCCTCCTGTCCGTTGTTAGTGTCGCCCCCTCAGCTCAACGTGGGGAGAAGAGCAGCGGGCGTTAACCGAAAGCCCCTCTCCCCGCGACGCAATCGCAGAGGGAGAGGGGTTTGGGGTGAGGGGAAGAATGCCCGCCATCTCCCCACGTGTTTGATCTCGCATTGATCGAATAACGAGCCGGGCAAGCCCGGCCCCTACGAAGAATCTGTAATGGCTCCGGCGGCTCAAGCGGACGGAATCCGCGCGATGGGCGGCGGTGTCCAGGTGAGCGCGCGGCTCAGCGCGTCGGCGCGGGGCGTGTTTGTCGGCAGGGGGGTCATCTGGGGCGGCGCGGGCGTCGCGCCAGGTTCCGGGACATCAGCGGGCGCGGCATCGCCTGCCGCGTCGATAGCGGCACGGGTGGCGGTCAGTTTGAAGATGGCGGTGGCGGCCAGGTCTGGCGTGGGCGCGCCGTTCCCCGACGCTTCACCCGATCCCATCAGGTAGTAGGCCACGATCAACCCGACGGCGACCAGCCCGCCCATCACCACCAGCAGGAAGGTCACCCAGGTCACGCGATCGGTCGCACGGGTGGGGCGCTTGCGGCGGCGGACGGCGGCGCTGACCGGGGGCGCGATCACGTGCGATGGCTGGTAGGCGGGCACGAACTGAATGTGCGCGGGCGGCGGGCTGACCGGCACTGGCGGCGCCTGTTGGCGGCGGGCCAATACATCGCGCAGCGCATGTTGGAGCGACGGTTCGGTCGCGCTGGCGCCCGCTTTGGCTTCTGCAAAGGCCCGGTCGAGCGCCTCGACCAGCTCCTTGGCGCTGGTGTAGCGGCGCTCGATGGATTTGTCGAGCGCCTTGAGCAGCACCGGCTCGACCGTCGCGGGCAGCAGCGGGTTGACCTGGCAGGGCGCGGGCGGCGGCTCGGTGACATGCTTGACCGCGATGTTGTACGGCGTGTCCGCCTCGAATGGCCGCCGCCCGGTCAGCATCTCGAAGACCACCACGCCCAGCGCGTAGAGATCGCTGCGGTAGTCGAGGTCTTTGCCCTGCGCCTGCTCCGGAGACATATACGACGGCGTGCCGACTACGCCGCTCGTGGTGAGTTGCTTGGTCGTGCTGCCCAGGATGCGGGCAATACCAAAATCGGTGATGTAGGCGTCGCCGTTGGCGTCGAGCAGGATATTGCTTGGCTTGAGGTCGCGGTGCAGAACCCCCTCGCGGTGCGCGTAGTCGAGCGCGGGCGCGATCTGTTGCAGGATCGCCAGCGCGCGCTCAGGCGCGATCGGCCCGTCGATCAGCAGGTCATCGACCGAGCCGCCGTCCATGAAGCGCATGACCAGATAGGGCCGGCCCTGGTACTCGCCGTAGTCGTGCACGGGGACGATAGCGCGGTGTTCCAGCCGGGCGACGATGCTCGCTTCCTGCTGGAAACGCTCCAGCGAGCTGCTGTGATGCAGAAGTTGCTCCGGCAGCATTTTGATGGCGACATCCCGCTTCATCGAGAGCTGGTGCGCGCGGTAGACGGTTGCCATGCCGCCATGCGCGATTTCTTCGAGAAGCAGATAGCCGTGGATGGTCGCGCCGATCAAGGACTGGGTCATGGGTTCAAGAATAGTTCCAAAAGACGGCTGCGCAAGCTGCGCGAGTCTGGAGCCGGCCGCACGCCATTCCCGCGCCAGGGCGGTCGGGCGGCCCAGGCACACCCGGCCTATGGCCCGGTCCCGAAATCAGGCACAGGACGCGCATCCGCCTCATCCTGGGTTTCAGCGATCCCGCGCTCGCGAATATCCTGAAGCAGCCAGTCCATTTCCTGGATCTCGCGGCGCTGGGACGCGATGATCTCATCGGCGAGCTTCCGCACGCGCAGATCCTTAATCTCAGCGCGCTCGCTGGTCAAGAGCGCAATAGAGTGATGGGGGATCATGGCGCGCATATACGACGAATCCTGCACCGTGGTCTGGCTGCGGACGAGGAATAGCGCCGCCAGAAAAACCACAAGGCTGCCGATGTAGATGCCGAGATTCATCTTCTTGTCGCTGTACATGCCGCGCATAAAGGTGAGCATGATGACTGCCATCGCCGCGCCCATGATCAAGGTCATGTAGAAGCGGGTCTCGCTCCAGCGCACATGGTCGAGTTCATAGGTGTTCAGATACATCAGCCCATACATCGCCACCATAGAGGTTGCGATCATGGCCGCGAACTTCAGGTAACTGGACGTCTTTTCCTGTTTCATTCACATCTCCCGTGTGGGCAAATGGGCCACCCGAAGCAACGCTTCGAGGTTCAGCTTCTGGTTCTGATGGCCCGCAGCCCAGAGCGCAACTGGGAAAACTGGCCCGACGGGAAACATCGTTTGGCACCGCGATGATCTTCCAGCCTGGGTGGTTTCGCTGCTGCCGACCGCTGCTTCAATTATACGCGTGTGGAGATGCATCCTGCACTTAGCCCGTCGCGCCGCAGGATTGGAGCGCGTCGCGCAGGCGCTGCTGGCGGTTCTCGTCTTCGTTGCGGACCGCGATCTGCAGGCCGTCTTGCAGATAGGGGATGGCCTCGTTGCAGCGCCCCAGCGCGGCCAGCGAGTGACCGATCTGGTAGAAGTCGTCCGGGTCTTCGGATCCCAGCTCAATCGCGCGCTGGAGATTGCTCACGGCGGTGACGTAGTCGCCATCCAGCCACTGCAAACCGCCCAGGTACGACAGGCACAGCACCGCGTCGGGATTGTGGTCCAGGCAGCGGCTGTAATACTCCATGGCGCGCGGCTGATCGCCGTTGCGATAGTGCACCGTGCCCAGATACCACAGGACGGTGGGATCGGTCGGGTTGCGCTCCAGCGCGTTAGTCAGCACGGCGATCGCTTCGGTGATCTCGTTCAATGCGACCAGGTTTTGCGCCAGCTCTACGGCGATATAGGCGTGAGACGGCGCCTGCTGGAGCGCCAGGCGATAGGGCGTCAGCGCCTCGCTGTAGAGGCCCTGATCGGATAGCAGCTTGCCCTTGTTGCGCAGCGCGTCGGCGGCGGCCAGCCCGGCGTTATCGAGCGTCAGCGCCTGGTCCAGATAGTTTTCGGCCAGCTCGTACTGTCCCAGGTCCTGATATGCCTTGCCGAGAAAAGCGTAGGCAGGGGCGAAGGAGTCATCCAGGGCGCGGGCCTGCAAGCCTGCTGCCAGCGCGCCCGTAGCGTCTCCCAGCCACGAGAGCACCATCGCCTTGATCGCCCAGCCATGCGGCAGCTCCGGGTTGGCGTTGATCGTTTTCTCGGCCTCGATCAGCGCGCGCTGAAGCTGCTGTTTGTTGCGCCCCCGGTCGGACGTGATGACCAGCAGATGCGTGACCTCATAGTGAATCTGCACGTCGTTGGGGCTGTTGTTCGCCAGGATCAAGCACTGGTCGATGGCTTCGCGCAGATTGCCCTGTTGCTGCGCGGCGCGGCAGGCGTTTTGCGCCGCGTGGAGATCGGGCGTGGCGGTGGGTGTCGGCTTGGGCGCCACCTGCGTCTGAACGTTGACCACCATCTCCTCGACCGCCGGCACGACGTTGTTCCCCACCGCCCGGCGCACCTGGTCCCGGTTTTCCCACACCAGCCAGCCCACGCCGCCGAGCAGCGGAATCAGCAGCAGAAAGATCATCGTCCGGCGCGAGATCAGGTGCATGCGCCGCCGCTTGGGGCGGTAACGTTTGGGCGTGCGCAGGTACATCCGCCGCTCCTAAAGCGAAAAGCAGCTAAAAGCAGCCATTGAAGCAGCGAAGAGCAGCGAAGGACTGCGGAAACAGGGGCATGTCTCGCCCCCCTGTTCTCGGCTGCTTTTGGCCGTTCTGAGCTGTCTTTCGCTGTTCTTGGCTGTCTTTAACTGTGACAAGAGCCGCCCACCTTCTGCCTTACGCTCACGACTAACGGCCACCCGGTTAGAACACGCCGATGGGTTCGGGCGGGACCGGCGTGGGCGGGATGGGTGTGGGGATCTGATCGATGCTGAAGTCGCCATAGTTGACGCACGACATCAGCCCCTGGTTGATCAGCCCCTTGATATGCTCGTTGGGGTTCATCTGCAGCGCGGTTTGCAGCACGGGCCAGGCTTCGTCGCAGCGCGCCAGCAGCGTGTGTGCCAGCCCACGCACGTAATAGCACTCGATCTCCTGGTTGATCAGTGGCACACCCTGCTGCGTCTGAAGCTCGGAGCATTTCTCGAACGACTCGATCGCGCCTTCGTAGTTGCGACGCGTGTACTGCACCATACCAAGCTGGCGATAGGCTTCGGGGTAGTCTGGATCAAGCTGAATTGCCTGCTCGCAGGCTTCTTGCGCGGCCTGGTCCTGGCGCATGGTGAAGTACGTTTCGCACTTGCGGACGTACGCCTTCACGTTTTCCGGCTCCATTGCCAGGATCTGGTCGAAGGCGGCGATCGACGCGTCGTAGTTGTTGAGCGCCTTGTAGTACAGCGCCAGCTCGAAATACAGCACATCCAGGCGCGGATGGATCTGGATGGCGCGCTCGTACTGTTGCACCGCCGCGCTGAACTGGCCCACATAGGCCAGCGCCAGCGCCAGCGCCCGGCGCGCGTCCACGCTGTCCGGGTTGAGCTTAACGGCTGTATCCGCTGTCTGGAGCGCCTGGTTCGGGCGCCCGGCGTAATAGTAGGCGGTTGCCAGATACGCTTTCGCTTCGGCGTAGTCCGGCGCGAGCTGCTGGGCGATCAACCCGGCGCTGATCGCTTCCTCGGCGCGGCCATTGGCGACCAGCGCCAGGCACAGCAAAGCCTGGGCCTGGGCGCTCTCCGGCGCGATTTCCACAGCGTGCCGGGCCACTTCCAGCGCCTTTTCGGCGTGGTAGAAGAAGCTGCGTCCCGCGTAGCTGCGGTAGACCAGCATCCGCCCGTACTCAAACAGGATGTTGATGTTATCCGGATCCTGCGTCGCGGCCTGCTCGTAGTGCTGGATGGCGGCTTCCAGGTTGCCGGCCAGGTAGGCGCGCTCGCCGAGCTTGGCGCGGGAAATGGCATCGAGAGTGGGGGTCGCGTTGGTGCCGACGCTGGCGAGGACCCAGCTTTGGACCGTGTTGAAGCGCCACAGGACGGCGAGAGCTATCAGCATCGTGACAGACCAGATCACCAGCAGCGAGCGGCTGCCCCGCCGCCGCGCCTGGCGGCCAAAGTGCAAATTGGATTTGTCGCGCCGGATGTACATGGCGTGCTCTCCACCTCAAAATGCGATCGCGGTTGGGCGCCCGCCGAAAAACAAAGGACCAGCGAGCGCAGCAAGGCACCCCCCAGTTCGTGCTGCTTCGTGTCGGATTGGTCGCGTCGGGAGCGGATCGTAACACCGAGCGGAGTGACTCGCAAGGGAAAGCTTGCCGCGCGGGTGGGCACCAGGCAGCAAGAAACCGAAGCCTGGTTACCTTCTGAACCTGAATCAAATAGGTGGGCACCGCTAAAAACGGTTCTGGCCCGTCACTCTGAGTGTTGGTTCCAGCGATCCCGGGCTTCGGTTTCACCCTCAGCATAGCGCGGCGCATTTTCGCCTCGCCAGTGTCAAGCAGTCCTTTTCCGCAAGCCGAGTGTCATGCTTCGCGGCGGCCACCGGGCGTGTCAGGGCTGGGGCGGAGTCCAGCCTTCCCACTGGCGCGCCTGCCACGCCGCGTAGAGCGCGATCGATCCGGCAGTCGCGACGTTCAGGCTGGAGACATGGCCGCGCATCGGCAGCGTGATGCGCAGATCGCATGTTTCGCGCACCAGCCGGCGCAGCCCTTCGCCCTCGCTGCCCAGGACGAGCGCCACCGGCAGATTGAGATCGACCTTGTCGAGCGTCGCCGTGTCCGGCCCGATATCCAGCCCGACAAGCCAGATGCCCTCTTCGCGGAGCCGGCGCATGGCCGTGACCAGGTTGGTGACCACCGCCACGTTGAGGTGCTCGACCGCGCCGGACGACGCGCTGACCACGGCGGGGGTCACATCCACGCCGCGCCGCTCTTGAAGCACAACGCCGTGCACGCCGACGGCGTCCGCCACGCGCAGCAGCGCGCCGACGTTCTGCGGATCTTTGAGCAGGTCCAGGACCAGCAAAAAGGGGCGTTCATTCCGGCTGCGCGCCGCGCTCAGGGTGTCTTCGAGCGAGACATAGGGATAGCCGCCTGCGCGCAGCGCCACCCCCTGGTGATTGCCGTTTTTCGACAGATCGTCGAGCACGCGGCGCGGCACCCGGCGGACGTTGATCCCGCGCCCGGCGGCGGCCTCCAGAATGTCGGTGACGGTGCCTTTTTCGTCGATCCCCTCGGCCAGCAGAAGCTGTTCAAACTTGCGCCGCCCGGCGCGCAGCGTCTCCAACACCGGCCAGCGCCCATAGAGATATTCGGTCATACGTCCTCTTTTTGCCTGCGCGACGCGCGATCACCGCGATCTCAAGGGGCGGAGCAGCGACCGAACGCCCCGCCACCCTGGGTTGCTAATGGAAATCGTCCGGCGTCCGGCGCTGCTAGTTGATGCGCCAGACCGTCCCATCGGGGCGATCCTCGACCGTGATGCCCAGCTCGCTCAGGCGGTCGCGGATCAGGTCCGAAAGCTGGAAGTTCTTGTCGGCGCGGGCCTGGGCACGCAGCTCGATCAGCAGGCGGATCAGCCCTTCTTCGCGCTCGGCGCTGCCGGACGCGCTTTCGGCCTCTTCGGGCACGATGCCGAGAACCTGGCCGCCCAGCTCGCGGTAGGTCTGATCGATGGCTTCGAGCACGGCCCGTCCGACGGGCTGCTCGCCATTGAGCAGAATGTTGACCTCGCGCGTCAGCTCGTGCAGCGCGGCGATGCCGCCCGGCGCGTTGAAGTCGTCATCCATCGCGCTGATAAACTGGCGGCGCGCCTGCTCCAGCGTGTCGAGGAAGGCGTTCCCCGCCTCGCCTTCGGGGGCGGTGCGCAGCTTCTCGCGGGTCAGGCGCACCGCGCCGTAGATGCGCTCCCAGCCGCGCCGCGCTGCGTCGAGCGCTTCCTCGCTGAACACGATCGGGTTGCGGTAGTGCGCGCCGAGGATAAACATCCGGATGACCTCGGGCCGGTGCAGCTTGAGCGCATCCTTGATGGTGTAGAAATTGCCCAGGCTTTTCGACATCTTGGTGGGGATGCCGAACTCGTCCGGCACCATCAGCGTGCCGACCAGCATCCAATAGCGCGCGAACTCGGCGTCGTTGGCGGCCTCGCTCTGCGCGATTTCGCACTCGTTGTGCGGGAAGATGTTGTCGATGCCGCCGCCGTGAATGTCGAAGGTGGTGCCCAGATACTTGTGCGCCATCGCCGAGCACTCAATGTGCCAGCCCGGATAGCCGACGCCCCACGGGCTGTCCCAGCGCAGGATATGCTCCGGCTCGGCGATCTTCCACAGCGCGAAGTCCGCCGGGTGACGCTTGTCTTCGCGCACGTCTTCGCGCACGCCGGCCTGCTGGTCCTCGATCTGGCGGTTGGAGAGCTTGCCGAAGGACGGCCAGCTGGTCACGTCGAAATAGACGTTGCCGTCTTTGGAGACGTAGGCGTGGCCCTTTTCGATCAGGCGCTCGATCATCTTGATCTGCTCGGGGATGTGACCGCTGGCGCGCGGGCTGATGTCGGGACGGACGACGCCCAGCGCGTCCATATCCTCGAAGTAGCTGCGCGTGTAGGTTTCGACGATCTGCATCGGGACGGCCTGGGTCTGGCGCGCCTTCTTGAGGATGCGGTCTTCGCCGGTGTCGAGCAGGTGGCCGACGTCGGTCAGGTTCTGCACGTAGAGCACGTCGTAACCGCTGTAGCGCAGGTAGCGCACGACGACGTCGAACGAGACGTAGGTCTTGGCGTGGCCGATGTGCGCATGATCGTAGACCGTCGGGCCGCAGACGTACATATTGACTTTGCCCTCGTGCAGCGGCTCGAATGGCTCCTTCGCGCGGTGCAGCACGTTGTAGATTTCAAGTGCCATCAGGTATCGTCCCTCGCGTTCACAAGTTGCGGCTTCAGCGGTTCGCAATCAGCCGCTAGCCTGCCGACCCTCTGCTGCCGGGCGCTAACTCCCGATGGCGAACCGCTCACTGCTGTCCGATTGTAGCGCAAAGCGCCCGGCGCGGTAAGGGAAATTCAAGGGTGGTGGTATAACGGGGTTATAATGCGCGCGACGGGTGAGTCAGACACGAAGGAGAGGCGTATGGCCGAGATCTGGATCAAAGGGGTGGACGCGATCACGCTGGACGCGGCGGGGCGCGTGCTGCGCGGCGTGGATGTGGTGATCGACGGCGGGCGTATCACGCGGCTGGGCAAGGTCCCACCCGGCACGCAGGCAGACGAGGTCATCGACGGGCGCGGCAAGGTGGCGCTGCCCGGCTTCTTCAACGCCCATAGCCACGCTCCGATGACCTTCGAGCGCGGCTGGGCCGAAGACTTACCCTTCCCGCGCTGGCTGAACGAGAAGATCTGGGTGGCGGAGAGCGCCCTGACGCCCGACGATGTCTATTGGGGTGCGGCGCTGGCCGCCTGCGAGATGATCCGCAGCGGGACGATCGGCTTCAACGACCATTATTTCTACATGGACCGCGTGGCCGAGGTGGTGCAGCAAAGCGGCTTGAAGGCGCAGCTTGCCTGGTGCGTCTTCGGGATCGGCGCGGAAAAAGAAGTGGGACCGGGGCTGGACGGCACGCTCGATTTCATCGCGCAGTGGCAGGGCGCGGCGGACGGGCGGATTCACACCTGCCTGGGGCCGCACTCGCCCTACGTCTGCCCGCCGGAGTTCCTGGAACGCATCGCGGAGATCGCCGCCGAGCGCGGGCTGGCGGTGCATCTGCACGTGGCCGAATCGCAGGAACAGGTCGACAACTCGCTGGCGCGCCACGGCCAGACACCCGTCCAGCAGCTCGCCGCGCTGGGCCTCTTCGACGGGCGGGCGATCGCCGCGCACGCACTGGCGATCGGCGACGAGGACCGCGCGATTCTGGCGGAGAAGGGTGTCTTTGTGGCGCGCACGCCGAACACCTACATGAAGCTCGCCATGCCGGTCAATCACGTCACCGACCTGCAGGCGGCGGGGGTGCGTGTGGCGCTTGGCTCGGATGGCCCGGCCTCGAACGCGACCATGGACATGTTCCAGATCATGCGCCAGCAGGTGCTGCTGGAGAAGTATCTGCGGCTGGATCCCGAATCGCTGCCCGGCGACGTGCCCCTGCGCATGGCCTGCCAGGTCGGGGCGCAGGCGCTCGGCTTTTCCGACAGCGGCGCGCTGGTCGAGGGCGCGCCCGCCGACCTGATTTTGCTCGACTTCGACCGGCCGCACCTGCGCCCGCGCCACGATCTGATCGCCAACGTGGTGCACACCGCCGTGGGCGCGGACGTGACGCATGTGCTGGTCGATGGACACCTGTTGATGCGCGATCGCACCCTGTTGACGCTCGACGAGGAGCGGATTCTCTACGAGGCGGAACAGCGCGCTTTCCGCATGGTCAACCAGGATATGCGCCAGATGCGCGAGTATCGGGCGTAGTGGGAAGCGAAGAACAGCCAAGAGCAGCCAAGAGCAGCCAAGAACAGCCAAGAACAGCCAAGAACAGCGAGGAACAGCGAAGGGCGGTGTTCCCCTTGTCCGATGTTAGCTGCCTTTCGCTGCTCTTGGCTACGTTTTGGGCGAGCCTTCCAACTGCGCGAAATACATCCGGCCCGCGTTGGTCACGATGTAACGCGTGATCAGCACGCGGATCGTGCGGTCCAGATATTGCTGGCCGTCCTCGACGACGACCATCGTCCCGTCGTCGAGGTAGCCGACGCCCTGGCCAGGCTCGCGCCCTTCCATGACGATGTGGATATCGATCACCTCGCCCGGCAGGTAGATCGCCTTGAGCGCGTTGGACAGCGCGTTGATATTCAGCACGGTCACGCCCTGCAGCTCGGCCACGCGGTTGAGGTTGAAGTCCTGCGTCATGACCGGGATGCCGCGCCGCCGCGCCAGGGTGACGAGCTTCTCGTCCACCTCGTCCACGCCTTCGACGTCGTCGTCGATGATCTCGACCGGCGCCAGACTGACTTGCTGCAGCTCGCTGAGGATCTCCAGACCGCGCTTGCCCCGGTTGCGGCGCAGCACATCCGCCGAGTCGGCCACATGCTGCAGCTCGTGCAGCACAAAGCGGGGGATCAGCAGACGTCCCTGCAAAAAGCCGGTCTGGCTGATGTCGAGGATGCGCCCGTCGATGATCACGCTGGTGTCGAGCAGGATATCATTGGCCGGTTCCGAGGCAGGCACCCAGCGCCGGGCGGGACGCCGGTCGGCCGTCACGCCGAACAGCGCCAGAACGTCCTGGGCGCGAGCGGTAGCGGCGGTCACGCCCGCGTAGATCAGCGCGATCGCGCTTAGCGTGGGCAGCAGTTGGCCGAAGGGACTGGGCAGCAGCGAGAGCGGCCAGGCAAGCAGTGCCGCCGCCAGCAGCCCGGCCAGCAGGCCCGCGACCGACATGACCAGGTTCTCGACGGGCATCCGTTGCAGCGCGCGCTTGCCCAGGCGGGCGGGGTAGGTGGTGAGCCAGGGGGTGATGATCAGGCCGCCGAGCGCGCCGGTCAGCGCGAAGATCAGGCCGGTCGCTTCGGGGGGCAGCAGCAAGGCATCGGATAGCTCGGTGCCCAGCATGGCCCCGAGCAAAGCGAAAATCATCATCCCGGCGAGCCGCAGGATGAGGTCGATGCTCATGATAAGTCCGAACCTCCCCAGCCAGTTCCTGCCGCGCGGCGAGATAAGGGATAAAAGCGCGGCGCGGGCACGGGGCCGATCGGTGGGCAGACGGGCCCGCGGCGGAGGATTTGGCTGTCTGGTATGAAAGAGCGTCAAGCCAAGCAGCGGCGCGACCGGTCACAGCCCCGATCGGCGCTGTGCGACGGATCGCCGGCACGCGGGCGCGAGATAATATGAGATAATATGCGGTGCGCCTGCGGCCTGCCACAGCAGGCACGCCTTGCCCTGCCACGCCTGACATCCTCACTTTAACATGGATGCAATACACCGTCAATGGGGCGGGGCGACAGGTCGTAGCAACGCGACATGCAAAAATAAGTAAGAAACAAGTAAGCAAAATAGATCATTGAGCGCACGCCGTTAGTTAAATTCCCTCTGGTTCAAACTGCGCGTTTCGGGCTATAATAAAGGCGCGCAAGCAGTCTGATCCGGATCGTGGGCAGGGAGCCTCATAACCCTGCCGTGGATCGACAAGATGGTTAATCCGGAAGTGTATGTTTAGGAGGTCAAAAGTGTCCAAGCGTCTGGTATCTGGAGTAGTAATGCTTGCCCTGCTGCTGGTGGCGGCCGTGCCCACCCTGGCACAGGGCGATTTGTCGGGCGAGCTGGAGATCTTCTCGTGGTGGGCAGGCGACGAAGGCCCGGCTCTTGAAGCTCTGATCGCCAAATACAACGAGCTGTATCCGAACGTGGAAGTGATCAACGCGACCGTCACCGGTGGCTCGGGCGTCAACGCGCGTGCCGTGCTGAAGACCCGCATGCTGGGTGGCGACCCGCCCGACTCGTTCCAGGTCCACGCCGGCCAGGAGCTGATCGGGACCTGGGTGGTCGCCAACGCGATGGAAGACCTGACCTTCCTCTTTGAGGAGGAGGGCTGGATGGATGTCTTCCCCGAGGGCCTGATTGAACTGCTGAGCACGGACGAGGGCATCTGGTCGGTTCCGGTCAATATCCATCGCTCCAATGTGCTGTGGTACGTCCCGGCCAATCTGGAAGAGTGGGGCGTCGAGGTGCCCGCGGATTGGGACGCCTTCCTGGAGATGTGCCCCACCCTTGAGGAGCAGGGCGTCATCCCGCTGGTCGTCGGCGAGAACTGGACGGTCGTCCACCTGTGGGAGAACGTCGCGCTGGCCGAGCTTGGCCCCGAGGGCTATCGCCAGTTGTGGGCCGGCGAGAAGGCCTGGACCGACGAGGATGTCGTGGCGGTCTGGGACAAGTTCAGCCAGATCCTCGACTGCACCAACATCGACGTGGATGCCGCGTCGCTGCCCTGGCAACAGGCCACCGATAAGGTGGTGAACGGCGAGGCCGCGTTCAACGTCATGGGCGACTGGGCCGCGGGCTACATGGTGACCACCCTGGGCCTGACCCCTGGCGAGGGCTTCGGTTGGGCGCCGTCGCCGGGCACGGAGGGCGTGTTCAACATGCTGTCCGACTCGTTCGGCCTGCCGGTGGGCGCGCCGCACCGCGACAACGCGATCGCCTGGCTGCGTCTGCTCGGCTCGAAGGAAGGGCAGGACATCTTCAACCCGCTGAAGGGGTCCATCGCGGCCCGCATCGACAGCGACCTGTCGCTGTACAACGAGTATCTCCAGTCGGCTGCGGAGGACTGGCAGTCGAACGAGATCGTCGGCAGCCTGGCGCATGGCGCTGTGGCCCCGGAGACCTTCAGCAGCGAGTTCCCGACGGTGATGGAGCAGTTCCTCGCCAGCCGCAACGCGCAGGCCGCCGCCGCTGCAGCGCAGGCCCTGGCTGAGCAGGCCGGTATTGCCGGCTAAGGCTCTTCACCCACGCCGGGCCACCCGCCCGGCGTGATTGAGGTGAACGACTGCACTACCGACGAGGTCTCGACCCGGCTGCGGGTGGGACCTCGTCTTGTCCACCACTGCGAGGCTGTGCGTTAAGCCAAGAAGGGAGTGCGGTGCCATGCAACTCTCAGCCGGCCGCCGTTCGGGTCGCTTGAGCGAGGTCATCGACTCGCTGCGGCACCTGAGCCGGGACCGCGTCTTCGCGTTTCTGACCATTCTGCCATCCATCGTCTTGCTGGCCATCTTCGTCTACGGCTTTATCGGCCAGACGTTCCTCTGGTCCATGACCGACTGGGAAGGGCTGGACGCCTCGCAGAAAAGCTACATCGGGCTTGAAAACTACAAGAACCTGTTTAGCACGGCGCTCAACTATCGGTTTCGCCAGGAACTGGTCAACACCTTCTTCTTCACGGCGTTCTTTCTGGTGGGCTGCCTGTCGCTCGGGTTTCTGCTGGCGGTGCTGCTTGACCAGAATATCCGGGGCGAGAGCTTCTTCCGCACGGTTTTCTTGTTCCCGATGGCGCTGTCCTTCGCCGTAACCGGCACGATCTGGCGCTGGCTGCTGAACCCGCGCGGCGGCATCAACCAGCTCCCAACCCTTTTCGGCGCCGATGCGTGGACATTCTCGTGGCTGAACAACCGCCAGGCCTATACCTTCAACTGGCACGAGGTCCCAACGCTGACGCTGGTGCTGATCCTGGCGCTATTCGCTTTCGTGCTGATCCAGCAGATCATTCGCCGCCGCTTTCTGCGGGCGGTCTTTTACGGCGTGCCGATCGCGATCTTTGTCGCCTGGATCGTCTCGGACTTCCTGACCTGGGACGACGCCAGGCCAGCCATGCATGGCAAGTTCAACTGGCAGGATGTGCCGCAGTACGTCTTGACGGCGATTGTGGTGGGATTGCTGGCGGTGGTGATTAACCGGCTCTGGAACGGCCACCGGCGCGGGGCAGTGATCTTCGGCATCCCTGCCGGGCTGTTCTTGCTAGCCTACGTGCTCGGCGCGGCGGACCGCTTCCCGAATGTCGACTACCGCGAGGATTTCGGGTTCAATCTGGCGCTGCTGGGCATCATCCTGGCGGCGGTGTGGCAGATGTCCGGCTACACGATGGCGATGTACCTGGCGGGCATCCGGGGTATTTCGGAAGATCTGCGCGAGGCGGCGCGCGTGGACGGCTGCAGCGAGATTCAGGTCTACACCAAGATTATCCTGCCGCTGCTGCGCCCGATCACGCTGAGCGCCGCGATTGTGCTGGGGCATATCTCGCTGAAAGTCTTCGACCTTATCTTCGCCATGGCCGGCACGGACTATTTGCCGGTCAGCGTGCCCGGCGTGCAGGTGTACGTGACGATGTTCCGCAGCAACAAGTTCGCGGTCGGGTCTGCGGTCGCGATTGTGCTGCTGGTGATGGTTGCCGTGGTCATCATCCCGTATCTGGCGACGGCGCTACGCGGCGAGCACGAGGTCTAAGGGGGCAGCCATGGCGATGACGCAGATCGTCAACTGGGTAATTTTCGGCACGCTGGTTGGCAGCCTGGGCACCTATCTTCTCTACGACTATCTGCGCCGCGACGCGCAGGTGGGCGCGCTGATCGGGGCGCTGATCGGCGCGGTGGGGAACCTGGTGCTGCTCGTTCCGCTGTGGGCCTATCTGGCCTGGCGCGGTCCGCAGCCGGCGCGAGTGCCCGCCGGGACGGTGGGGCTGGCGACGGCCCTCGCCAGGCGACCGGAGCCGCGCCGCCTGCCATTTCAGCCTGGCAAGCTGGTCCGCCCCCTGATCTACCTGTTCCTGATCGCGATGGTGCTCGTCTTTCTGATGCCGGTCTACACGGTCGTGATGACGAGCCTGAAAACACCCGATGCCGCCGGGCAGCTCAACCAGGTCTGGCGGCCGCCGCAGACGATCAACTGGGCCAGCTACCGCGAGGCGCTGGATATGCTCGGCCCCAAGCTGCGCAACAGCTTTGTGCTGACTATCTCGGCGACGATTATCTCGGCGATGATGGGGTCGATGAACGGCTATGTGCTGTCCAAGTGGCGCTTTCCGGGGGCGAACGTCGTCTTTCCGCTGATGCTGTTTGGGATGTTCATCCCGTACCAGAGTATCCTGATCCCGCTGTTCCAGTTCATGCAGAACGTCAACCTGGGCGGTTCGCTGATCGGGTTGATCATGGCCCACGTTGTCTATGGCCTGCCGATCACAACGCTGATCTTCCGCAACTATTACGTCGAGGTCCCGACCGATCTGATCGAGGCGGGCGCCATCGACGGGGCCGGATTCTTCGGCATCTACCGCTGGATCGTGTTCCCGCTCTCGCTGCCGGGCTTCGTGGTCGTGATCATCTGGCAGTTCACGCAGATCTGGAACGAATTCCTCTTTGCCGTCACGCTGACCAACCAGGCGTCGCAGCCGATCACGGTTGCGCTGGCGCTGCTGGCGGGCGGCGAGGCGGTCAAGTGGAACCTGCCGATGGCTGGCGCAGTGCTGGCTGCGCTGCCGACGCTGGCGGTCTATATCTTCCTGGGCCGCTATTTCATCCGGGGGCTGATGGCCGGTTCGGTCAAGGGCTAGCAGGGAGCGGTGAAGAACGGCAAAAAGCAGCCAAGAACAGCGAAGAACAGCGAAGAACAGCGATAAAGCAGCTAAAGGCAGCGAAAATCAAGCGAAAATCAGCGGAATCGTACGGGCCACGCATGCGTGGCCCGTTCTTACCTGCTGCCCATTCCCGGCTTCCTCGCGCGCTAGCGCCGCGCAAGCTTCCGGACGAATGGCTCCGACACTTCTTCGCTGATCAGCGGTCCGTAGAGGCGCGGGCGGCGAAACGCGTTCCCGTGGACCTCGCTCGCGCGGTAGGCGCGCAGCCGGTCCAAATCGATCGGCGCGAGGTAGACGCCTTCGGCGGTGCCTGCTTCGACGACGGTCATGTCGAGCGAGCGCTCGTCGTCAGCGAACGCCACGCCGTCATACGCGACGGAGTGTCCCAGCCCGGCGTAGTTCGCCAGCGCGATCGCGGTCATGTTCTCGTAGGCGCGCGCTCGAAGCTGTGACAGCCGGTTGATCTCCATGGGGCAGCAGTTCGGCACGAGGATCAGCTCCGCCCCGTTAAGCATCAGCAGGCGCGCCGTCTCGGGGAACTCGCGGTCGAAGCAGATCATCGCCCCGACGCGTACCGGTCCCTGCGTGGTATCTAGGGTCGCCACGGGAAACGCCTCGCCGGGTGTGAGCAGCGCCTCCACGTCGAACTCGCAGGTGTGGACCTTGGCGTAGGTCAGCGCGATCTCGCCGTGACGGTCGATCAGCGCGATTGTGTTGCGTGGAGATGGCTCCCACCGCTCCAGATAGGTCAGGCCGATCGCCATGTTCAGCTCGCGCGCCAGTTGGCGAAAATGCAGCACGAACGCGCTATCCAGCCCAATCGCCATCTCGCGCAGGTCGCGCCGCATCGCCTCATACGCTGGATCGTCGGGATGAAAGTTGGGCGACCACGGATGATCGCAGAACGGCGTGTAGCCGGTGTTCCACATCTCAGGGAAGAGCGCAATGTCCGCGCCCATCTGCGCGGCCAGGCGGCAGAACGCGTCGCCTTTAGTGCGGTTGGCGTCCTGATCGCTGCCGTGAGCGGTCATCTGTAGCAGCGCAACACGGAGAATGCCCATCACGGAACCTCGCAGCGCAGGCTCGTCAGGGCGCGCTCCGAAGCCGGGGGCGCCTCTTGTTCTCTCACCGCATTGCGCATCGCCGCTACTCTTGGGTGGATTTGCGGCTGCTCGACTGCTTGCGTGTCGTCTTCTTGGTCGACGTTTTCTTTGTGGTCGTGCGGCTCGTGGTCGATCGCTTGCCGGTCGATTTGCCGTCAGACTGCGTGTCGCCCGGCTTCCGGCTGTTCGCCCGGCGCCTGGCGGCGGGCTTGCTCGCCTTTTCCGCCAGCAGCGCCACTGCCTGCTCCAGCGTGATCGCGCTGGCGTCCATCCCCTTCGGTAGCGAGGCGTTGGTCTTGCCGTGTTTGACGAAGGGGCCGTAGCGCCCGTCGTAGACCGCGACCGGCTCGCCGTCGTCGGGATGCTGGCCCAGCTCTCTAAGGGGCGTGGTGGCCCGTCGCGACCGCTTCTCTTCCGCCAGCAGCGCCAGGGCGCGATCGAGCGTGATGGTCAGCACATCGTCGTCTCTGAGCGAGCGGTAGGTTCCCTGGTGGCGCACATATGGGCCGAAGCGCCCGATGCCGGCCTCAATCGGCGCGCCGGTTTCGGGGTGCTGGCCGAGCGTGCGCGGCAGGCTGAGCAGGGCCAGCGCCTGCTCGAACGACACCGACTCGGGGCGCGTTCCCTTCGGCAGCGAGACGCGCGCCGGTTTGCGGGCGCTGCCCGCGCCGCCGTTCTCGCCGTTTTCGCCCTGCTGGATATACGGCCCATAGGGGCCGACCAGCACAAAGATCGGCTCGCCGGTCTCCGGGTGATAGCCGAGCGGCTGCGGGCCGTTTTCCTTCTGGCGCAGAAGCTGCTCCGCCTGCTGGGTCGTCAGTTCGGCAGGGGCGATTGAATCGGGCAGCGAGACGCGCACCGTGCTGCCGTTCTGCTCCTGCTCCAGATACGCGCCATAGCGGCCAATGCGCACGCGGGCGTTCAGCTCGTCGAGTACCAGCGCGTGGACGTCGCGCGGGTTAATGGCCTGCTCCTTGGCCCTGACCTGCCGAGCCAGGCCGCTTTCGCCGAGGAAGAACGCGTTGAGATAGGGCTGGCTATCCGCGCTGCCCTCGGCGATCTCGTCCAGCACCTGCTCCATCTGCGCGGTGAACCTGGTATCCACCAGCTCGGGGAAGTGCTGCTCCATCAGCGCGTTGACCGAGAACGCGGTGAAGGTCGGGATGAGCTGCTTGCCGCTCTTGACCACATAGCCGCGCTCCTGGATGGTGCTGATGATGGTGGCGTAGGTGCTGGGGCGGCCAATCCCCTCGCTTTCGAGCGCCCTGACCAGCGTCGCGTCGGTGTAGCGCGGTGGCGGGCTGGTTTCGTGGCCCTGCGGCTCGACCGCGCGGCAGTCGAGCACCTGCCCGGTCGTCAGCGGCGGCAGGATCATCTCTTGATCGTCAAGAGCGGCTGCCGGGTCGTCCGCACCCTCGACGTAGGCGCGGAAGAATCCGGGGAACAGCACGCGCCGCCCGGACGCGCGGAACTCCGCGTCGTCGACGGTGATGCTGACCGTGCTCAGGCGCAGGCGCGCGTCGGCCATCTGCGTGGCGATGGCGCGCTTCCAGATCAGGTCGTAGAGCGCGTATTCCTGCCCGGTCAGGCCCAGCTCGTCGGCGGTGGGCATCTTGTGCCCGGCGGGGCGGATCGCCTCGTGGGCTTCCTGCGCGCCTTTGGCCCGCGTGCGGTACTGGCGCGGCGTGGGGTGCAGATAGTCGTCGCCGTACTTGTCGCGCACGCACTGGCGCAGCGCGGCCAGCGCCTGCTTCGACAGGTGCACCGAGTCGGTGCGCATATAGGTGATCAACCCCTGCTCATAGAGCTTCTGCGCCACGCTCATCGTCTGCTTGGCGCTCATGCCGAGCTTGCGGTTGGCTTCCTGCTGCAGCGTCGAGGTGGTGAACGGCGGCGCGGGCGAGCGTTCCTGGTCGCGCTCGCTGACCTCGGCCACGCGCCACTCGCCCTTGATCAGACGGGCGGCCAGCTCTTTGGCGCGCGCTTCGTCGAGCAAGACGACCTTGCGCCCCTTAGGGATGGTTCCCGTTTTGTCGTCGAAGTCTTTGCTCGTCGCCACGCGCACGCCGCCCAGCGCGACCAGCCCGGCGGTGAACGTCTCCGGACCGGCGGCCAGCGTCGCTTTGAGGTCCCAATAGGTGCCGGATTTGAAGGTGCGGCGCTCCTGCTCGCGCAGGACCAGCAGCCGGACCGCCGCCGACTGCACGCGCCCCGCCGACAGCCCCGGCGCGATCTTCTTCCACAGCAGCGGCGAGATGGTGTAGCCGACCAGCCGATCAAGGATGCGGCGCGTTTCCTGCGCGGTGACCAGCTTGTTGTCGATGGCGCGGCAGTGCTTGAGCGCATCCTGAATCGCCTCGCGCGTGATCTCGTGGAAGACCATCCGCTTGACCGGCACTTTCGGCTCGAGCACCTGAACCAGATGCCAGGCGATGCTTTCGCCCTCGCGGTCCTCGTCCGTCGCCAGGATGACTTCTTCAGCGTCTTTGAG
Organism: Thermoflexus sp.; assembly: GCA_020724465.1. GTDB lineage: Bacteria > Chloroflexota > Anaerolineae > Aggregatilineales > Aggregatilineaceae > DYGX01. The sequence goes on along the minus strand of DYGX01000006.1, from coordinate 242,746 downwards.
CGCCGCCTTCAACTCCTTGACGACCGGTTTCTTGTCGCGCGGGATGACGTAGAGCGGCTCGAAGCCTGCCTCGACATTGACGCCCAGCCGTGCCCACTCCTGATCCTTCAGCTTGCTGGGGATCTCGCTGGCCGAGGCGGGCAGGTCGCGCACGTGCCCCATGCTGGCCTCGACGCGGTACTCCTTGGGCAGATAGCCGCGGATGGTGCGGGCTTTGGTCGGCGATTCAACGATGACTAGCTTGCTCTTGCTCACTGGCATCACCCGTGCTCACTCACATGCAAACCGGTGGGAAAGGTGAAAACAGCCGGACAGGTAGGGGCGCGCTGGACAATCCCGCGGTAGGGTACCACCCTCGCTCGCGGCTGGCAAGTGCCGCTTTGCTTGCCCGGTTGTGCAGCAAGCCGGCGGACGCCGCAGATTCTATACCAGACTGCGCTCCGCCCGGCAAGGGTGAGCTGGCCGGTGGGCTAAAGAAGGGGACCGGCGCGCAGCCGATCCCCTTCGGGTGGCGGGGGGGCGATCCGGGCCGGCGCTAGCCGAGCGGGCCGAGCGCCACGCGGAACGAGCGGATCTGGAAGGGCGTCAGGGTGAAGCGCAGCGTGTCGCCCGCGAACTCGGCCCCGCCGAGCGGCTCTTCGAGCAGGTTGACTTCTTCGGCGGCGGTGATGGGCGCCGCGAAGCGCAGCGCCGCCGCGGTGCGCCCGCCGTGCGCCTCATAGACGCGCACGATCAGGTCGCTGCTGTCCTCGGCGCGCTTGATGGTTTCGATCTGCACGCCGGGCGCGTCGCACGTCACCAGCGCCAGCGCGGCGGGCAGCCCGGCAGCGCCCCGGTTGCCTGCTTCTCCCAGCGGCTCGACCAGCAGCGGGTGATTCAGCCGCCGCGCGTGCTCGATCACGTCGCTGCGCCAGTCGCCTGCGTGCGGCAGCAGCGCGTAGGTGAAGGTGTGCGCGCCCTGGTCGGCTTCGGGATCCGGGTACGTCGGCGCGCGCAGCAGGCTCAGGGTTAGGATGTTGCCGCGCGTGCTGTGGCCGTATTTGCAGTCATTGAGCAGCGCCACGCCGTATCCGGCCTCGGACAGGTCGGCCCACTGCTGGGCGGGGACCTCGTGCATCGCCTGGTCCCAGGGCGTGTTGGCGTGGGTGGGCCGCTCGATGGCGCCGAACTGAATCTCGTAGGTGGCGCTCATGGCGCGGATCGCCAGCGGGAAATGGACGCGCAGCAGGATATGGCGCTCGTGCCAGTCCACATCCGTCTCGAAAGTCAGCATGCGCTCGCCCGCCAGCAGGCTGATCCGCTGCGCGATGCGCGACTGGTTGAAGGCGTAGCTGACTTCGAGCGTGGCGCGCAGCGGCCCGGCCTCGATCAGCCGCGCGCCGTCCGGTTCGACCGGCCAGCCCTGATCCTGCACGTAGGCTTCGACGTCCCAGGCATCCCAGTGATGCGGGCGGTCGACATAGGCCCAGAGTTGATTGCCGATCTCGCCTGCGGCCAGCACGTCGCGACCATGCTCATGATCGAACAGGCGTACCAGCCGGCCCTGCGCGTCGAACTCGGCGCGGATCAGCCCGTTGTCGAGCGCGCCCGGTGTGCCCTCGACCGGATGCTCGACGGGGGCCGGGTCGCCGTGCGCGGGGGCGACTGTGTAGCGGGTGTAGCCATAGGCGGGCACATTGGCGGGCAGGATCAATGCGTGGCGGGCGTCTTCGTCGATCCATTGGAGCGGCAGACGCTCGCCGTCCGGTCCGACGACCGCTACCGGCCCCGTGCCGGGCAGCTCCAGCTCGACCGGGCCGCCGAGTGTGGTGCCAAGCGTGTTGAACACGGCGAAGCCCGGTGCATTGGCCGGATCGTCGCGGCGGATGCGCGCGGCGATCGCGGCGAGCGCGTCGTCAAGCGCGTCGTAGGCCAGCGCCAGCGCCTGCTCGTAGCGCGCTTCGACCTCGGCGTACACCTCGCGAATGCTGCTGCCGGGCAGGATGTCGTGAAACTGGTGGAGCAGCACGATCTCCCAGGCGGCGTTGAGCGCGTCCTGCGGATAGGGCGCGCCGAGCAGATGTGCCAGCGCGCAGAGCGCCTCGGCGCTGTGCAGGGCGGCTTCGGTCTTGCGATTGTAGCGTTTGGTCCGTGCCTGGCTGGTGAAGGTTCCGCGATGCATCTGGAAGTACAGCTCGCCCACCCAGCGCGGCAGGTCTGCGGGGACGGTCGCTTCCAGCGCGTGGAAGAAGTCTTCGGCGGTGCTAAAGCGCACTTCGGGCAGACCGGGCAGGTCGGCCATGCGCGCCGCGCGCTCGACCATTTCCCGCGATGGTCCGCCGCCGCCGTCGCCCAGGCCGTAGGCGATTGGCAGATGGTGGTTGTACGCCTTCTGCTTGTAGCGCTCCCAGGTCCGCACGATTTCCAGCGGCTGCATGCGGGCGCCGTAGGTCGTCATGCGCGTGTTCTGGCCGGGCGCGGGGTTGGGATTGTCCGGCGTAGTAGCCAGTTGCGTCAGCACGCGCGAGCCGTCCAGCCCTTCCCACCAGAAGGTATCGTAGGGATATTCGGTGTACTGGTTCCAGCTCAGCTTGGCGGTGAAGAAATAGCGCACGCCGCTCAGGCGCATGATCTGCGGCAGCGCAGCACTGTATCCGAATACGTCCGGCAGCCACAGCACTTCGGGCCGGACGCCCAGCTCGCGCTGAAAGTAGCGCATCCCGAACAGGAACTGGCGGACCAGCGCCTCGGCGCCGGGCAGGTTCGTGTCTGGCTCGACCCAGGTCGCGCCGGTGGCGTTGATGCGCCCCTCGCGCACGCGCGCCCGGATCCGCTCGTAGATGTCCGGGCGGGTCTGGGCGATCAGCTTGTAAAGCTGCGGCTGGCTCTGCGTGAAGGTGTAGCCGGGGAAGCGGTCCATGAGCGCCAGCGCGGTCGAGAAAGTGCGTTCGGCTTTGCCGCGTGTCACGTCCAGCGGCCACAACCACTCGACGTCGATGTGCGCGTGTCCCAGCGCGTGGATCCGGGGGCGCGGTGCCAGTCGCCCGGTGCCGTCACCTTGCGACGAGAAGATGCCGGCGTGCAGGGCGGCGCGGGCCTCGGCCACGCTCGCGCAGAAGGCATCGTCCGGCGGGTTGCGCCAGTCGATCCGGGAGAACGCGGCATCCAGAGCGCGCAGATAGGCGCTGCGCTCCGGCGCGGTTTCGGGCAGCGCGGCGGCGGTCGCCAGCACCACCTGCGCGTCCCAGTACAGCCCTTCGACTGCGCGATCGACCCAGACCAGCTCGGCCAGGCGGAAGCGCACGCGATGACCGGCTGCCATCGAGCTGCCGCCGAACATGTCCAGCACGATCTCGACCGGCTGGCCGGGCGGTGCCTGCTCCGCAAGCCAGACCTCGTGATGGATCTGGTCGATGGTCTGGGGGGGCGCGTCCACGCCGCTGACCGTCACCAGCGCCTCGGGCGGGCTGAAGATCTCGGTTCCCGGCCGGTTGGGCAGCGCCTCGAACGCCAGGCGCAGCACGGCGGGCTTGCCGGCGAACATTTCGGGGATGGTCACCTGGGTCTTCATCCACGCCCAGCGCAGCCTCCCGGACCACAGCCCGCCGTCCGGCAGGGGCTGCCAGGCGGGGTCGTCGGCGGGGGGCAGCGGCGTGCCATAGCCCAACCCGTCGACGACCTGCCACCCGGTCAGCGGGACGGCGTTGCGGTAGATGGTGGCCGAGAGATGTTTAGTCAGCTCGGTCAGTTTTTCGAAGGTGAGATGCATACAGCGTTCTCCAGAATGGGGGAAAAGAAGCGCAAGCCGGTCACGACGGCGGCTCGCCCGGCGCGGCCTCGGCAGCCGGGGCCAGAATGCTGGCGGGTAGCTCGAGCATGCCGTCGAGATCGTTGAGAACTACGTCGCCCGGCGTCAGACGGAAGACCAGGTGCGTCTCAGCCGGGACGGCAATCGAGAACTCTGCGCGGGACAGCCTGCCGACCACCGGCTTCTGGCGGGCCACGATATACACCCCCGCCTCGTCCTGCTCGGCGGCCAGCTCCAGCCCGAAGGCGCGCACCAGATTCACCCGCACCACGACCTTGCGCGGATCGGCCCCGCGCGACACGGTCACGCGGCACTGGCTGCCGCGCACATAGACGGTGATCGGTGGGGTGACGGTAAAGACCTGCGTTTCCGTGCGGTTGGCACGCTCCGGCAGGGTGGTCGCCGCGGCGTGCAGCACGCGCGCCGCCGCCGAAGCACCACCCCATCGCACGGCCATCCCTGCCAGCCAGCGCAGCGCCTTGATCATACGATCTCCGCCAGCCACGACTCAATCGCCCCGGCGACCTGGCGGGGGCGCTCCAGCGGAAACATGTGCCCCGCGTTCTCGATGACGACCAGCCGGGCATTGGGGATGCGCTCGGCCAGCGTCTGGCTGAACTTCAGGGGGACCATGCGGTCGTCCGCTGCGCCGATGACCAGTGTCGGGGCGGCGATCTGCTCGAGTCGGTCGCGTGTGTCGAACATCTGGCAGGCGCGGTAGTCCGCGCTGACGACCACGCGCGGGGCCGCGCTGGCCAGCTCGCGCCCCAGCGCCTTGACTTCCGGCGGGGTGGAAGGATGCCAGGACCACTCGACCAGCCAGTCCACCACCGCGTCCGGTTCCTCGACGATGCGCCGCGGCAGTGCCGGATCGACCGGCAGCTTGCTGCCCGTGCCGAGCAGCACCAGCCCGGCGACGCGCTGCGGGGCATCCAGCGCGACCTGCTGCGCCACCGCGCCGCCCATGCTGTGCCCCACGATCACCACCGGGGGCAGCGCCAGGGCGTCCAGCAGGGCGATCACATCGCGGGCGTAGGCGTCGATCGTCTCGCGCACCGGCGCGATCGATTTGCCATGACCGGGCAGATCGAGCGCGATGACGCGCGCGCCATGCAGCCGCCGGAGATCGGGCGCCCAGTCCAGATGCGAGCCGCCCGCGCCATGCACCAGCACCAGCGGCGGATAGGCGCTCGTGGCGTCGTGTTTCTCTGCATAGTACAGCGTGCCGTCGGGCAGGTCGATCACCGGCATATCTCATGTCTCCGGCTGCACGTCCACACCGCTTCAAGTGTACCCGGCGTGCCGATCGTGTGCCACCCGGCGGTTGCTGGAGCGGAAGGGCGCGCCGCCAGCGGTTCCGGTAAAATCCTGGCCGGGATGAGAGCACGCCCATCCCGCATGACCCTGGCCCCTTGCCTGCCGTTCAAAGGAGCAGCCGATGAGCGTCGTCCAGCCTGTCGATTACGTGCTTGAGCCGCCCGAAGACCTGCCCGCTTTCCGGTGGAACGACTGGTTCGATGTGCCGGGCGGTAACCCTGTGGTCGCGTACATTCAAAACTATCTGTGGGATCTGCCGGACCCGCCCCAAAGCTGGGAGACGGCTCGCCTGTCCAAAGCCGTCTATCTCTACCGCGAAAGGGCGACGCAGAAAACGCTGCTGGTCAAGTTCTACAGCGCCAAGGTGAGTTCGAGCGCGCAGGCCGAGCGATACGCCGCCAACGAGTTCCAGCGCACGCAGCAGGCGCAGTCCTTCGGCCTGGGCGAGGGGCCGATCCGGGCACCGCGCGCGCTGCACCGCTACCGGGATGTGCTCTTTTTGGAGTACATCGACGGGCTGACGCTGGAAGACGCCATCGCCGTCCGCCGCAACCGTCCGGGGCTGCTGCTCTCCATCCTGGACCGGACGGCGCGCCTGCTCGCCGTGCTGCATCACTGCAGCCAGGAGCCGGACGCCGAGCGCGTGTTTCGCCACGAGGTCGCGGATGCTCGTAAGTATATCGACGACCTGGCGCGGGCGGGCGTGCTGGAAGGCAACCCGCTTGTCACCGGCGCGCTGCTCCGGCTGGTGGATCGGTGGGCGGCGGACCCGGCGATGCAGGACTATGTGCCCGTCCACATTCACGGCGACGCGACGACCAGCAATTTCATCGTGCCAGGAGACGGCGGCCTGGTCGCCATCGACTGGGAGCGGATGTGGATCGCGGACCCGGCCAGCGACCTCGGGCGGCTGACCGCCGAGGTCGCGCACGGCATCGTGCGGCAGGGCGGCAACGACGACGAGGCGGCGGAGATCATCCGCTTCACGCAGCAGGCGTATCTCAACGCGCTGCCGGCGGACTGGGACCGCGAGGCGCTTGCCCACCGGGCGCGGTTCTACCGGGCGGCCAGCACCCTGCGCATCTGCCGCAACGGCTGGCTGCCACGCCTGGAACGGGTGAATCTGGTCGCGCAGGCGATGGCGCTTCTGATCTGACCCGCGCGAGCGCGCGGCGACGGGTTTGACGCGCCCGCTTCACGCGGCTATACTTGCGCCGAGCATAGAAACCAGGGAAGGTGTTTGAGGACCGCACCATGGCCGAGCAAACCACGTCCGAATCCCCGATCAGTCCGGACTTGCTGGAACTGCTGCGCTGTCCGGTGGCAGTGCATTACACCGACCGGGGAGACGACCCGGGCCGGCTGGAACTGGTTCACGGCTGCTGGCTGGTCTCGCCCGATTCGGGCTACAAGTACCCGATCCGCGACGGGATCCCGGTGATGCTGGTCGAGGTGGGTGAGAAGTACAAAGACGTCGCCATTGAAGACCTGCCCGTTCCGCCCCCCGACGAAGACTGACGCTGCTTGGCAAGTCTGGCTCATGCGGTGGTGCGCCCGGCGGCGTTGACGCCGGGCTTATTGTCTGCGCTGCGCATGCGCGCCCGGCAATCCCGCGCCCGATGATGGCGCGGCGCGCGGAGTGTCCCTCGCTAGTCGAAGCCTGCCGCTTCTGCTATACTGCTCGTAAAACCGGATTTTGCGCCCTGGTCGGGAAGGCAGTTTTCGATGAGCCAACCGTCTGTTGTCCCCCACGACGCGCCGTTGCGCGATCCAGATCACCTGCCCGTGCGCCCGCCTGAGTTGATCTTAGGCCGCGATGCCGATCTGGCGGCGGTGCACCTGGCGCTGAAAGCCAACCGGGCGCTGCTGCTGCATGGCGCGCCGGGCAGCGGCAAATCTGCGCTGGCTGCGACCGTCGCCGCCGAGCGTACCGGCTCCGACGGGGGGGTGCTGTGGCTGGAGCTTGCCGAGGACTCGCTGCGCTCGCTGCTGGCCCGCACGGCGCGCGCCTATGGCGTGGCGCTCCAGCCGGACAGCGACCGGGACGCACAGATCGCGACCGTGCGTGACCTGCTGCACGATCACCGCCCCCTGATCGTGTTCGACGGCGTGGTCAACCTGTCGGCGGCACGCGCCTTTGTGGAACACTGCGCCGCCGATCTGCCGGTTTTGCTGACACACTCGCACCGGGGGCGCGGGCCGTGGACTCCGCACAGCGTCGGGCCGCTGAGCCGGGACGATGCCGAAGCGCTGCTGATCCTGGTCTCCGGGCCGGATGTCGACGCAGACGTGAGCGAGATCAACCGGGTGGCCGAGGCTACCGGCGGCTATCCGCTGGGGATCGTGGTGGCCGGGCGGGCGCTGGCGACGGCGGGCATCTCGCCGGACGAGTTCCGGGCGCGGCTGCCCGACCTGCCGCGCGGCGCAGTCAACCGTATGCTGGGGATCATCATGGCGTCCTATCGCCTGCTGCCGCCCGCGCTGCAGGGTACCGTTCTGCTGCTGGGCACGACCTTTGGCGCCGGCGCGAGCGAGGCGCTGCTGGCGGATGTGGCCGAGACACCTGCCGAAACGCTGCGCCCCGCGCTACGCCAGTTGGTGAAACGCGGCTTCGCGGTGAGCACTACCGTCTACGGCGAGCCGTATTACACGGCGCACGAGCTGGTGCGCCATTTCGCCAAGGCTTTCCTGCACCGCAAAAACCAGCTTGAGGCCATCCGGGCGCGGCATCTGGACGGCCTGGTGCGCTATGTCAAGCGTCAGACCGGCACCAACGAAGCCGCCAATCACGACCGGCTGGCCGCCGAGATGGGATCGGTGCTGGCTGCCGCGCGCTATGCAGCCCGCCACGGCCGCACCGAACAGCTTGAGGAGCTGGTCCTGCGGTTGGACCCGTCTCACTCGGATGATTTCGCCAGCGCCCGCGGCTTCACCATCGAGCTGAAATGGCTGTGGCATCTGGTGGACGAGCCGCAGGCGGCCAGCGTCCCGCTGCTGGCCTGGGCCGACGAGCCGATTGAGGACGAGGAACTGGACGAGCCGGAACCCGAGCAGCCTGCCCCGCCGCTCGCTTCGCCCTCCGAAGATGCGCTCCCCGCCGGGGAAGCCGGGCCGGAGGCTGAGGCCGCAGCGGAACCCGAAGCGACTCCGCCAGCCGGGGCGGAACTGGCCGCAGATTCAGAGTGGGGCGAGCAGGACACCGTCCCTGCCGGGCCGGACTACTCGGCCGATCTGGAGCCGCTCGACGAGGCCGACGCCGCGATCGACGATCTGACCGCCGTGCTGGAACAAGCCGCCAGCGAGCCGGTCGAGGAGTGGCATGAAGAACCGGCGCCGGAGCCAGCCGTACCGCCGGGACCGGCGGCGCCGCCTTCGATGCCGGAAGAGCAGCCCGCTCCTGCTGCCGAGGCTCTCGCTGCGGCGGATGATCCGTCCCGGCTGCGCGAGCTGGCGCAGCGCGCCGCCGAGGCGCATGACACCGAGCACGCCATCGAGTATTACGTCCAGGCGGCGGACGCCTTTCACGCCAATGGCGACATCTCCGACGAGCTGGCCGCCCTTGAGGCGCTGGCCGCGCTCAGCCTGGAGCGGGCCGATTATCAGGGCGTGCTCGACTATGTCGATCGCGGGATGGCGCTGGCCGAAGAGCTGGACGACCCGCAGCGCGAGGGCAAGCTGCTGATCCTGCTGGGCGAGTTGCAGATGCAGCTTGGGCGGACCGAAGGCGCCGAAATGGCGTTTCAAGAGGCGATCCGCGCCTTGCGGCCGGGCGAAGCCTGGCTTGAGATCGGCCAGGCGCTGGACAGGCTCGGCGAGCTGTACCTCGAAGCCGGCCGCATCCCGGACGCGATCGCCGTGCTGGATCAGGCCGTCCCGATTTTCGAGCGCGTGGAGCGCATGGATCTGCTTGGCCAGGCGCTGGACAAGCTCGGCGAGGCGCACGCGGCCCAGCTGGACTGGCTGGCAGCGCGCCGGGCATATCGCCGGGCGGTCGCGCTGGCCCGCGCCGCCGGCGATCAGGCGCAGACGTTCGCGGTTCTCTCGCGGCTGGGCAGCGTCCTGGAAGAAAGCGGCGATTACGCGGGCGCGCAGTCGGCCTACCGTCACGCGTTGCATCTGGCCTTTGAACTGGACGACCAGGAAGCGATCGGCACCAGTATGCTGGCGCTGGCGCGCATGTTGATGCACGACACGGTCCAGTTGAACCGCGTGGTTCAGCTTCTTGAGGCGGCGGTCGAGCGGCTGCCGGATGATACCGAGGCGCGCCGCCTGCTCAGCCGCGCCAAGACCCGCCAGGAGCGCCTGACCAATGCGGGCGTGACGCTGATGCTGCCGGAAGATAACCTGCGCGACTATGCCCAGGCGGCGCTGGACGAGGGCGGCTAAAAGCGGCGAGCGCGTGGAAAACGGAGACAGCTACGACCGGCGGATATCCCGCTTCGCGTAGCTGTCTCTCGCTGCTCTTCACTGCTTTTCACCGCCCCTGACTCAATAGCGCGGGACGCTGGGGTCCACCTCGCGCGACCAGGCGTCGATGCCGCCCGTCAGATTGATCAGATTGGTGTAACCCACCTCGCGCAGCGCGTCGATCAGGTTGGCGCTGCGCACCCCCGTGTGGCAGAAGACCACGACCGGGCGGTCGCGCGGGATCTCGCTCCACCGCTCCGCCATCTGACTCATGGGGATGTTGAGCGCCCCATCAATCCGGCTGAACTGAAGCTCGAACGGCTCGCGCACGTCGAGTAGCAGCAATGGTTCGCCTGCATCCAGCCGGGCCTTGATCTGGCGCGGGGCCAGTTCGGGCGCGAGGGGATCGGCGGCAGGCGGGTCGATGGGCGGGTGGCCCGGCACGCCGCAGAACGCCTCGTAGTCGATCAGCTCGGTGATGGTGGGGTGCTCACCGCAGACCGGGCAGTTTGCGCGTTTGGGCAGGCGGATGGTGTCGAATGTCATGTCCAGCGCGTCATAGAGCAGCAGCCGCCCGACCAGCGGCTCCCCCACACCCAGGACCAGCTTGAGCGCCTCGGTCGCCTGGATTGTGCCGATTGTGCCGGGCAGCACCCCCAGCACGCCCGCTTCGGCGCAGCTCGGCACGCTGTCCGGCGGGGGTGGCTCCGGCAGCAGGCAGCGGTAGCACGGCCCGTCTTTCAGCCCGAAGACGCTGGCCTGCCCCTCGAAGCGGAAGACGCTGCCGTAGACCAGCGGCTTGCCCAACATCACGCAGGCATCGTTAGCCAGGTAGCGCGTCGGGAAGTTGTCCGTCCCGTCGACCACCACGTCGTAGCGGGCGATGATGTCCAGCGCGTTGTGACGGGTGAGCGGCTCGTGATGCGCCTCGACCGTCACGTGCCGGTTGAGGTCGCGCAGCCGCCGCGCCGCGGACTCGACCTTGGGCACGCCGAGGGTGCTCTCGCCGTGAATGACCTGCCGCTGGAGATTGCTGACATCCACCACATCATAATCGACCAGCCCCAGGTGGCCGATCCCTGCTGCGGCCAGGTAGAGTGCCGCGGGGCTGCCCAGGCCGCCCGTGCCGATGATCAGCACGCGCGCCTGCTTGAGCTTCCGCTGCCCCTCTTCGCCCACCTGCGGCAGGATCAGGTGGCGGGCATAGCGCTGGCGTTCGGCCGGGGTGAGGTCGGAGATCTGCGTTGGTAGGGTCATGAGCGTTTCTGTGCCGTCGTCAACTGGATAGATGGAATCCGATACTCTAACAATACCCTCTGGTGCGGCGGGCTGCCAGGGCCGGCGTGGCCTGCAACTTGTCGGGAGTGGCTGCGTAGAGAAATTGAGAAGTGAGGCCATGAAATGGGCTGAGAATGCGGTAAGATCGGATCCGGTCGGAGTATAACCAACGGCTGCCCCCGGCGCGGCGTGGTATCATCGGGGCGAAGCGAAGGGGAAGGGCATGTTCGGACAAAGTCATCGCGGCACGCTGGTTTGGCTTTTGATCGTCGGGCTGGCGCTGGCGCTGACGCTGGTCGCGGGCAACGTGCCGACCCTGGTTGGCGCGGGGCTGCTGCTGGCCTATCTGGCGCTGGTGGCGGCGATCGCCCGGGGCGTGGACATCAGCACACTGGTCGAGGCGCTCCCGCAGCGCCGGGCGCCCGCGCTCGAACCGTCCGAGGTCGCACGCGAGGCAATGGCGCGCGCCCGGTCGCACCCGCGCTATGACGCGGTGGTACGCCTGCTCGACATCGGCCTGATCGTCGACGAACCCCGGCCGGACGGCCTGGCGCTGCGGCGCGGGCGCTTCATCTCGCTCGACGACGACGGGATCCGCCCCTTCGCCACGATCTACGTGCCCGAGCCGCTGGCGAGCCGCGTGGGGCGCGTGCGCTTCGAGCTGCGTGACGAGAGCGGCAAGCCGCAGTACATCTACGAGGCGGACAAGTGGCTTCAGCCCGGCGAAAACGCCATCCTGCCTGATTACCGGCTGCCGATCCGCCGCAACCAGCAGGGCGTGCTTCAGCCCGGCGCGTGGACCGTCCACTTCGAGGTCGATGGCGGGATGCTGGGGATTCACTCCTTCAGCCTGACACCCTCGCTGGCGATGCGTCGCCGCCAGATGGCCGCCGACGGCGAACTGCGCGAGCGCGTCTGGCGCAGCGAGGACGAGGAAGACGTCTCGCTCCCGCTGAGCCTGGAAGAGCTGCTGCGCCAGCAGAGCCGCCAGCGCCGCGAGGGGTAACGGTGCGGATATGATGGGCGCTATGGATGGCGTGATCTTTCTGGCGTTCATTCTCTTTTTCCTGGTGCTGCTGTTTGCCTTTTACACGTCGTCCGGCAGCGCGGCCGTACAGGATGCGCGTGCTCGCCGTGCCCGGCGGCGCCAGCAGTTGCAGATCTCCGAAGCGGCCCGGCAGGCGATGGCGCGCGCGGGCTATGAGGCCAGCAGCGACTACGTGCAGGTGGCCGACCTCGGCCTGCTGGCCTACCGGTATGCCAACGAGCCGAAGCTGGTGCGCGGCGGCGCCGTCCTGATGGACACGCGCTATCTGCGGCCCTTCGCCGACCTGCTTCTGCCCTATCCGGCGAGCGGCGAGGTGCGCTTCGAGCTGATCGACGGCGAGGGGCGGCTGCGCTACGCGGACGAGGCCCAGTACGATCTGGACGGCGGGCGCAACACGATTGTGCCCGGCACGTGGCTGCCGCTGGAAGGTAAGGGCATCTCGCGCGGCGAGTGGACGCTGCGCCTGCTGGCGGGCGATACCCTGCTGGCGGTGCACCGCTTCGGCTGGCAGCCCGTCGGCGGGGGCGTGATCCAGCGCTATATCGCCAGCGATGGCGAGCTGTCCGACGCGCTGCAGCAGGCCCTGGCCGCGCGCCAGCGTCAGGCGGTCAGCCTGTCCGAGCTGCTGGCCGATCAGGAGGAGCAGCCCCCGGCGCGGGCGCGGTTTGACCGGCGCTGACCGCCCGGCGGGACGGCAGAAGATGGAGGGGGAGGATAACTTAAGGTATGCCGAAGGAAGCCTGGTGGGGAACGCGCGAGCGCGTCTCCAACCGTCTGCGGTTGGAGGTGGAGATGATGCGCGCCACATTTGCGGACACATTCCGCCTGGTGGTGCCCAAGCGCGATCTGCTGTACTGGATCGGGGAGGTTGAGATCAACCTGGCCGGGATTCCCCAGCGCGTTCACACCCTCAAGATCGTGTATCCTGAGGATTACCCCAACCGCCCGGCGGAGGCGTACGTCCTCAAGCCAAGCGTGTACAGCGAGAAGCACCAGTATGAAGACGGGCAGCTTTGCCTGTTCAACCCAAAAGACGGCGTGACCTATGGCTGGAACCCCAGCACATCCACCGCGGTGACCGTCGCGGGCTGGGCGATCCAGTGGCTGTATGCCTATTACACCTGGCGGGCAACCGGGGTCTGGCCGGGGGTGGAAGAACGGATGCCGCCGGTGAAGGATGACCGGCGCAGGAGGAGGTTGCGATGGTGATGGATGACCCGACGAATGACACCGGGCGCGATCTGCCGCGTGATGCGCCCCGCGTCATCGTTGCCCAGCGCGTGATCGAGAAGATCAAGCGTGGCGCGCTCCTCTATCCGGAGCCGGAAACCGGCGAAGCCATGATCGGCCTGGTGGTCCCGCAGCGGGGGCGCCCCGAGCCGGATATCTACATCCTCGATACGATCAGCCCCGGCGAGCGGGCCGTCCGCGAGTGGGGCATGTTCGAGCAGGGGGACGACTGGCAGGGCGATGTTTTCCATTGGCTATATATCAACTGGGAGGCATTCCGCGAGCTGCGCCGTCCCTCGTATGGGAACGCGCTGGCGGCCAAATGGGACGCGCCGCTGGCACACGTGGGCGACTGGCACAAGCAGCCGGGCGACATGGTCGCGCCCTCGGGAGGGGACGCGGCCACCGCGCGCCGCATGATCGAAGACCACGAGACGCCAATCGAGCAGCTTGTCGCGCCGATCGTCACCCTTCACCCGCTCAAGCCGGAGCCGGTCGAGCCGGCCGCGCCTGCCGTCGAGGGCGGGGAGCCGGCGGGCGAGGCCGCGCCGCCGCTCTCCGCCAAACCCACACTGCCGCCTAACGCGATCACCGTGCGCGACGAAGCGGCGGGGTGGGAAGTTCGCATCGACTTCTGGTACATGAGCCGGCGCAAGAAGAAGTTCGTGCCCGTCTCGCCAGAGGTCTGGGAGAACGAGCGCCTGCCGGGCCTGCCCGCCCTGGCGTGGCATCTGGCGCACCCGCACCGCTTCGACCAGGAATACCGCCTGCTGATTGACGACGGGTACATCGTGGATGTCGTGCGCTGGGATGCCGACGGGCGCCCGCCCTACGAGATCTGCTTCGCGGTTCACAAGGAAGGCGCGACCCACGTCCTGCTGCTGATCACGTCTGCCGACTATCCCTACGAGAAGCCCGCGCTGCGCGTCGCCCCGCTGGTGCGCGTGGCCGAAGGCGAAGATCAGTTCGAACAGCTTTACGCCGCCTCGCGCCCGCTGTTGCTGACCGAAATGCCCACCTGGGAGTGGGACAGCAAGCGCACGCTGGTGGAGCTGGCGCGGCACTATGAGGAGATGGAATGGCAGGCGCAGAAAAAGGACGGCGGGCAATGAGCTGGGATCGCGTCGAGCGGCTGCTGGGGCAGGGTGTGCTGGCCTATCTACGCGAGCGCACTGTGGGCGTGATCGGCCTGGGATCGGGCGGCAGCTTTGCTGCGGTGGCGCTGGCAATGAGCGGCGTGGGGCGCTTCATCCTGATCGATGACGACGTGCTGGAACCGGCGAACATCGTGCGCCACGCCGCCGACCGCCGCGATCTGGGCCGCTCAAAGGCCGCCGCCGTCGCCAACCTGATCCACCAGCGCAACCCGGCCGCCGCCGTCGAAGCCATTCACGGGCGGATCGAGCATCACCTGGAGAAGCTGGCCCAGATGGATCTGGTTGTGGTGGGCGTCGATGCCGAAGGGCCGAAGTACGCCATCAACCAGGCGTGTCTGGCGGCGGGACGGACGGCGGTGTATGCCGGAGTCTACGAGCGTGGCGAGGGGGGCGATGTGTGCGTCATTCGCCCGGACGAAGGGCCGTGCTATGCCTGCTGGGCCGAGCATCTGCGCGAGGGGCTGGCCGAGCCGGTGGGCGACGTGGCCGAGCTGGATTACGGGATGATCGGGCCGGATGGCACGCTCGCCGCCGAGCCGGGGTTGTGGCTGCACGTGGTGCGCATCGCCGCCACGCAGGCCGATCTGGCGCTCAACGCCCTGCTGGAAGACACCGAAGCCTACCACGAGATGCCGGGCAACACGGTGATCCTCGCCAACCGCCAGCTTGAAATCTACGAGGGGCGCATCACCCCGCCCTATGGCGCCGAGTGGGTGACCGTGCCCTGCAATCCGGACTGCCTGGTATGCGGCTGCCGCAAGCCGCACACCACCGCCCGCGCGGTCTCGCTGGACGACCTGGCCGCGCTCGGCGGCGTGTCGTTTGAGGACGATCCGGCGCGTGCCGCGGAAGACGCTCCGCGCAGCCGGAGCAGCCAGACAAACGAGGAAGAAAACGCTAATGACCGATGATCTGACTCCCAACACCCCGACTCCCGACGAACCGGTTCCCGACAGCGAGCCGGCAACCCCGTCCGCCCCGCCGGAACAGGCCGCCCCCGGCACTGAGCCGCCGAAGGTGACCGCCGAGTCGCCCACCGGGACGGCTCAAGACGATCTGGTGTCGCGCCTGGAGCGGCTCGGCGGCGAGCCGGCGCCGGACATCACGCCGGAAGAGTTCGCGCGCCTGCAGCAGGCCGGGCAGATACACATCGACCCGCGCGGGCGGGTACGGACCACGCAGCGGGATGAGACCGACGCGGGCATTTCCCTGCGCAAGCGGCGGGCCTGGTACCGGGCATGACTGCGCCGGTCTCGCTCGACGATGTGCGGGCGGCGCTGGCGCTGGATGGCTTCGACCCGCTGCAAGCCCAGCGTCGCATGGCGCCGCAGCCACGCGTGCTGCGCCGCCCGCAGAACCGTCCGGGCCAGCCGCATCAGGCCAGCGTGATCGTGCTGCTCTATCCCGGCGACGACGGGCTGGCCTTTCCGCTGATTCGCCGCGCCGAGCATCCGGGCGACGTCCACAGCGGGCAGATCGGCCTGCCGGGTGGCGCGCAGGAACCGGGCGAGACTCCGCTGGAAACCGCGCTGCGCGAGGCGCGCGAAGAGCTGGGGGTCAGGGCGGCGGTGCAGATCATAGGCCGGCTGGCGCCGCTCTACATCCCACCAAGCGATTTCGAGGTCACGCCTTTTGTGGGCACGCTGGCGGGGCGACCCCGCTGGCAACCGCAGGCGGATGAAGTAGTTGAGGTGCTGGAGCTTCCGCTCGGCGGGCTGCTGGACGAGGCGCGCAAGCACGTCGAGGACTGGCTGTTTGAGGGTTACAGCCTGCGCGTGCCCTGGTATGATGTGCAGGGCTACCGGGTCTGGGGTGCGACGGCGATCATGCTCAGCGAACTGGAATGGCGCCTGCGCCACGTGCTGAACGGGCGCCGGTGAGCGGCGAGCGCCCCCGCGCCGCGCGGCCAATGCACGCTTGACCGGCCTGGGGCCATACGCTATACTTGCCGTCCTTGACCGCACGATCGCCGGCCCGCACAGCGCCAATCCGGGTCTGATCAGCGGGCCGCGCCGGACCGAGTGACCGGCTGACTGGTCGAACCCGCGCCCTGTGCGCGTTTTTTGGAAGAAGGATCGCATCCATGCCAAAGCGTACGTATCAACCCAAGCGGCGTCGTCGGGTCCGCGTGCACGGCTTCCGCCAGCGGATGCGCACGCGCGTTGGGCGCCAGGTGCTCAAGGCGCGCCGCGCCAAGGGCCGCAAGGTGCTCGCGCCGACGATGAACAACCACGTCAAGAAGATCAACTGGAAGAGCGACTAGCCTCAGCCCGTGAGCCTGCCGCCATGCAGCGCCCCTTGCGCCTGCGCCGCAAAGAGGATTTCGCACGTCTCCGCACATCCGGGCAGGTCTGGCGCCATCCCTTCGTGATCATGAGCGCCGCGCCCAATGCTCTCCCGCACAATCGCTACGGGTTTATAATTGGCAAGCGGTTGGGGAATGCGGTCCAGCGGAATCGAATCCGGCGCTTGCTGCGAGAGGCGGTCCGGCAGGCTCATCCGGCGCTGGCCCAGGGATATGACGTCGTGTTCATTGCGCGAGAGGCGATCGCCGGGCAGGACCTGGCGGCGATTCGAGCTGCCGTGGTAAGCTGCCTGCAGCGGGCAGGGCTGCACACAAACGCGCCCAAGGATGATGCGCCATGAAAGCACTGGGTCTGTTGGCTATTCGCATCTATCAGCGCACCCTATCGCGGATGCTGCCGCCAAGCTGCCGCTACGATCCGAGCTGCTCGCAGTACACCTATCAGGCTATCGAGAAGTACGGCCTGATCCGGGGCGGCTGGCTGGGGCTGAAGCGTATTGGCCGCTGTCATCCGCTGGGGCCGGGCGGCTACGATCCGGTCCCGTGAAGCGGGTCTACAAACGAGTATGAGTGTCAGGGAAACCGTCTTGAATATCTTCCCCTCGAAATACATGCGTCCCCGCCTGCGGTTGGGGGTTCTGCTGCTGCTGGCTGTGGCGCTTGCGGCGTGCGGCGGGGTGGCCGGCGGCAGTTGGGCCGGCGTCAGTTCCAGCCAGAGCGGCGAGACGATCTACGTGGCCTACGACCGGAGCGTGGTGGCGCTCAACGCGGCGAGCGGGGCGGTGCTGTGGGAATATCCGGACAGCGAGAACCGCGACGCGCAGTTCTTCGCCGTGCCGGTGGCCGATAATGGCAGCGTCTACGTGGGCGATTACAAGGGGCGCTTGCACGCCATCGATGCCGAAAGCGGCGCGCGCCAGTGGATCTATGAGCCGGAGCGCAAAACGCTCATTGGCCCGCTGTCGCCCGACCCAGCCGACCGGGTGATCAGCGGGGTGGCGCTCAGCCCGGAACTGGCGTTCTTTGGTCTGGGCAGCCGCAATGTTGTGGCCGTCTCGCGCGGGGATGCCTCGCGCGTGTGGACCTTCGAGACGGGACACGGCGTGTGGGGCACGCCGCTCTATCTTGATGCCGAGACCAGCCCCCGTGGAGAGCCGGTGCTGCTCGTCACCTCGCTCGACCATAAGCTTTACGCGCTCGACCCCGCGACGGGCGATCTCTTTTGGAGCGTCAACCTGGGTGGCGCCGCGCCGGGTGACATGCTCTATGATGCGGATCGCCAGCGCGTTTACGTTGGCACGTTTGGTGCGGGCGTGGCCGCGGTGGATCTGGTCGAGGGGCGCGTCGTTGGGCGCTTCCAGACGGAAGAGTGGGTCTGGAGCAGCCCCGCACTGGCCGACGACCAGCTCTTTATCGGCGATCTGGGCGGCAACCTGTACGCCGTCACCATCGGCGACGACGGTTTCAGCCAGAACTGGAAAGTGAACCTCACGCAGGAAGCGATTCGCGGGACGCCGCTGGTGGCCGACGATCTGGTGATCGTCGGGGCGCGCGATGGGTATATTTACGCCGTGAACCGCGCCAGCGGCGCGGAAGCGTGGAAAAAGCACGTGGAAGGCAAGGTCCTGACCGAGCTGGTCAGCGTGCCGGCTGAGGACGAAAATGGGCCGGTGACAGTCGTCGCGGGCACCGATAATCGCGACAATCTGATCGTCGCCCTGAACGTGGCGACCGGTGAGCGTGACTGGACCTATGCGAACAAGTAGGCCCGGTTGCCGCGTCCCGTCGATGAGTGTGAAGGCGCCCAGCTATGTTTGATCTGATCATCAACCCGTTTATCACCATCCTGCTGTTCTTGTACAAGATCCTGGGTGGCAACGTCGTCCTGGCGATTGTGGTCTTCACCGTTCTGGTGCGCCTGGCGACCATGCCGTTGACGCTCAAGCAGCAGCGTTCGACCAAAGCCATGCAGGAGCTTCAGCCCGAGCTGAAGCGCATCCAGGAGAAGTACAAGAACGACCGCGAAAAAGCGGCCCAGGCGCAGATGGAGCTGTATCGCCAGTACGGCGTCAACCCGCTGGCCGGCTGTCTGCCCCTGTTGATCCAGTTCCCGATCCTGATCGGCCTCTACCGGGCGATTGTGGCCACGCTGGCTGCGACTCCGCTGGAACTGCTCGATCTGTCGGGGCGCTTGTGGGTCCCGGCGCTGGCCTCGGAAGTCCCGCTGCAGAACAAGTTCCTGTGGCTGAATCTGGCCGTGCCGGACCCGCTGTATGTGTTGCCGGTGCTGGTAGTGGTGACGACCTGGCTGCAGCAAAAGCTGTTGATGCCGGCGTCCGCGTCGAGCGGCGGCAGTGAGAAGTCGGACCAGGCAGCAGCGATGTCGCGCCAGATGATGACTATCATGCCGCTGATGTTCGGTATCTTCTCGCTGTCGTTTGCGTCCGGCCTGTCGATCTACTTCATTGCCTCGAACCTGATTGGGATTGCGCAATACGCGTTGATGGGCAAGATCGGCTGGCAGTCCGTGTCGGGGCGCGCCCCTGCCGAGGCTGAGGCGAAGGGGCTGCCTAGGACGGCCGAGGCGGACCCGGTGGCGGACGAGGTGGCCGAAGATGCGGTTCAAGCCAAACCCAAGCGCGGCACGGGCAAGGCGGCGCGCGCTCAGCAGAAGCAGGCGCAGCCCAAGAAGCCAGCGCCCAAACCAAACACCAGCAGCGCCGCGCCCATCGTCAAACCCAAGCGTAGTGGTATTCGGGACACGCGTCTGGAGCGCAGCCAGAGCAAGAGCAAAGCCAAGAGTTGAGTGCGTGACCCGCCAAAAGGGGGTGCTATGAGCGAAACGCGGTCTGTAGAAACGACTGCCGCCGATATTGAGGCAGCGATTGAGATCGGCCTGGAGCAGCTTGGCGTCTCGCGCGAGAGCGTGATTGTCGAAATTCTCGAAGAACCCAGCCGCGGGATCCTCGGCCTGGGCGCGCGCCAGGCGCGGATCCGCCTCACGACGGCGGCGCCGCCCCGCTATCAAACGCCGCCAGCCCCCGAACCGCCCCCTGCCGAGCCTGAGCCGGTGGCGGCGAAGCCCGCCCCTCGCCCTGCCGCCAGACGCGCCGTGGCGGAGCGCGTGGCCGAGCCGGAAGAGGACGAGATGCGCGTCGAGCCGTCGCCGGAAAGCGAGCTGGACGACGACGCGCGCGTGGGCCGCGCGACGCTGCAAGAGCTGCTCAACAAAATGCACATCGACGCTGAGATCGTGGTCTTCCGCTCGGAAGCGGCGCCCGGCGAGCAGGCACCGTGGGTGCTGCAAATTCGCGGGCGCGACCTGGGGATGTTGATCGGGCGGCGGGGCGAGACGCTCGCCGCGCTGCAGTACATCACCCGGCTGATCGCCAGCCGCGACCTTGAGCGCCGCGCCAACATCGTGCTCGATGTCGAGGGCTACAAGTCCCGCCGCGAGAAAGTCCTGCGGCGGCTGGCGACGCGCATGGCCGAGCAGGCGATCCAGTTGGGGCGCACTGTCTCGCTGGAGCCGATGCCACCCTACGAGCGCCGCATCGTACACCTGACGCTGCGCGACCATCCCGACGTGGTGACCGAGAGCGTGGGCGAGGGCGAGAACCGCAAGGTGACGATCATCCCCCGCCGGCGCAGTTGAGCAGTTGAACTGCCGGTTCCGGTGCCGCGACCTGCGAGGTTGCGGCACGTTGTTGTTGGCCTAGCCGCTCAGGGAGACTCATGCCAGAGGCCGCCGAGATCGTACCCGACTACCTGCTCATTGGGCACATCACCCACGATGTCACCCCCTATGGCCCGCAGCTTGGCGGGACCGTCTCCTACGCCGCGCACACGGCGGCGGCTTTTGGGCTAAAGGTCGCCCTGCTGACCAGTACCGCGCCCGACGAGCCGCTGCTGGCGAAACTGCCGCCGGGCGTGCTTGTGCTCAGCATTCCCGCCGATCACACGACGACGTTTGAGAACATCTACCGGCCGGACGGGCGCGTGCAGTACATGTATCACCGCGCGCGCACGCTGGACGTGTCGATGCTGCCCCCGGCCTGGCGGCGCGCCCGCCAGGTGCACTTCGGGCCGATCGCGTACGAGGTGGACCCGGCCTTCGCCGATCTGTTTGCCGAGACGCCGCTGTGCGTGACGCCCCAGGGCTGGATGCGTCACCGCGAGCCGGATGGGCGGATCCGCCCCATCGGCTGGGACGCCGCCTCGCGCGTGCTGCCGCGCAGTGATCTGGCCGTGCTGAGCGTCGAAGACATCGCGCACAACCCTGCTCTGGAGGCAGAATTCGCCGCGCTGGCGCCGGTGCTGTTCCTGACCCGCGCCGAGCAGGGCGGGACCGTCTACATCCACGGCGAGCCGCACCACTACGACGCCTATCCCGCCGAGCAGGTTGATCCGACCGGGGCGGGAGATATCTTCGCCACGGTGCTACACATCGTCCGCTACCAGCTCGGCGATCTGTGGCGCGCGATCGATGTGGCGGCGCGTCTGGCGGCGAAGTCGGTCACGCGGCGCGGCTTTCTGGGTGCGCCCACGCCTGAGGAAGTGGCCGAGGCGCTGGCCGCCGTTGAAGTCGAACCGCCCAAACGCTAAACAACCTGTCTGGTCTGGATATCTACCTTGTGCGAGGGGCAGCCCATGATCGAGCGCATCATCCTCAACGCACGCCTGATCACCCTCGACCCGGCGCAGCCGCACGCCAGCGCCCTGGCCGTTGCCGGCGGGCGGATCGTGGCGGTCGGTGACGACGCGACCATCCGCGCCCTGGCCGGGCCGCAGACCGCGATTGACAACGCCGGGGGACGCCCCGTTATTCCCGGCCTGACCGACGCGCATATTCACTGGGAAGGCGTGGCCGAAACTCTGTCAGAGGTGGATGTCTTCGAAGTGCCGAGCAAAGACGAGGCGCTGCGCCGCGTGGCCGAGCGCGTCCGCACCAGCCGGCCGGGCGAGTGGATCGTGGGGCGGGGCTGGTCGCAGGCGTACTGGGCCGATCGGGCGTTCCCCACCGCCGCCGACCTCGACGCGGTCGCGCTGCACAACCCGGTTTATCTGAAGGCCAAAAGCGGTCACGCGGCCTGGGTGAACACGGCGGCTCTGCGGGCGGCGGGCCTCAGCGCGCGCACCCCCGATCCACCCGGCGGGAGCATTGTCCGCGACGCATCCGGCCAGCCGACCGGGCTGCTGCTTGAGTCGTCCGCGATGGACCTGGTCTACCGCTGCGTCCCCACGCTCACCCCCGAGCAAACGGCGGACTGGATGGCCCAGGCTCAGCGCCAGGCGTGGGCGGCGGGACTGACGGGGATCCACGATTTCGACGACCCGAGCTGCCTGGTCGCGCTGCAGATCCTGCGCGAGCGCGGCGAGCTGGGCTTGCGCGTGGTGAAAAACATCAACGACCCGTTCATCGAACACGCCCACGCGCTGGGCATTCGCTGGGGCTTTGGCGACGAGTGGCTGCGCATCGGCGGGCTGAAGATCTTCGCGGACGGGGCGCTCGGCCCGCGCACGGCGAGCATGATCGAGCCGTATGAAGGCGAGCCGGGCAATACCGGCATCGTCGTGACCGACAAAGAGCAGATGTACGAGCTGGTCAGCCGGGCGAGCGCGGCGGGCATCCCCTCGACCATCCACGCCATCGGCGACCGCGCCGTGCACGATGTGCTGGACGTGTACGAGTCCGTCCGGCGGGACGAGGCAGCGCGCGGCATCCCGCCCCAGGCGCGCCGCCACCGGATCGAGCACGTCCAACTGATCCATCCCGACGACGCCGGGCGCCTGGGCCAGCTTCAGATCATCGCCTCGATGCAGCCGATCCACGCCACGTCCGATTACGAGATGGCGGAGCGGTACTGGGGTGCGCGCGCCCGCCTGAGCTACAACTGGCGGGTGCAGCTTGAGGCGGGGGCGGTGCTGGCGTTCGGCTCGGATGCGCCCGTCGAGCCGTTCGAGCCGCTCAAAGGGATCTACGCGGCGGTCACGCGGCGCCGCCCGGATGGCTCGCCGGGGCCGGACGGCTGGTTCCCCGAACAGCGCCTGGATATCGACACGACGCTGCGCGCTTTCACGCAGGGCCCGGCTTACGCCGCCGGGATGGAGCGCGACCTGGGGATGCTGGCGCCGGGTTATCTGGCAGACCTGGTTGTGCTGGACCGCGACCTGACCGCGATCCCGCCCGACGAAATCCTGGAGACGCGCGTGCTGGGGACCATGGTCGGCGGGGTGTGGCGTTTCCGCCAGTTCGACTGAGCGCCGCCGGCGATCTCTGCCCCGCCGCTACTTGATCTGAATGTCGTGCCAGGTGGTCTTGCCCGGCTCGACCGTCGCGCTGCCCTTATAGCGAATCAGGCCCCCGATCTTCACGACTACGTCGTACTCGCCAGCGGGCAGGTCGCCACGCACGTAGTGCTCGCCCAGGATCGGGTCCGGGTTGACGGTGTCGTCGGCGTAGCTGAAGGTGTCGCGCACGGGCCCGGAGCGGTTCTTCATCTGAAACGTAATCGTGGCCTCATAGACGCGCTGGCCGTGCTCGTCCACGATACGCCCGGCGATCGTCCCATAGTCGGGCCAGGGGCGCAGCCAGAGTTCGGGGTTATAGGTGTTGCCGTAGTCGTACGGATCGCCGATTCGCACTTCGAGATGCAGGTGCGAGCCGAGCGCGACGCCGGTCGCGCCAACCCAGCCGATGCGGTCCTGTTCCTCGACGCGCTCGCCCGTCTCCACCGCCACATTCGACAGGTGCCCGTAGAGCGTGAAGACCGGGCGCCCGTCCGCCAGCCTGAAGTCGTGCTCGATCACGACCAGGTTGCCGTAGAAATCAGTCTGCGGCCCGAACTGGACGCTCTTATCCGTCCCGGCGTAAAACACCGTCCCGCCGCCGACCGCGTACACCTCGGTGCCCAGCGGGTTCTGGATGTCGATGCCGTGATGCGTCGCCAGCCCGCCGTAGTTGGTCGAGCCATAGGGGTAGCTGCGCGCCGCGAAGTCCTGGATGCGGTTGTTCGGATCGCGCGGGAACGGGCGCCCGAAGACATAGTGATCGACGATCTCGCGCGGCGCGCCCAGGCGCGGGGTTGGGCTGGGGAACACGGCGGATACATCCGCGGCGGTGGGCGTGAGCGCGGCGCGCGGGGTGTTGGTTGGCAGCGGCGTGTGGCGCGGCGTGTTGGTCGGCAGCAGCACGAAGGTGGGCGTTGGGCTGGCTGCTGCTGCGGCGGCAACGCCGGCCTCCTCGCGGGCGGGCGGCAGAGTCGCTGTTGGGACAGCAGTTGCGGCCCGCTGCAGCGCGATCACGGTCGCGAGCGTATCCGGCGTGGCGCCCGGCGCGCCAATCGCAGCCCCGGACAGAACCAGCGAGCCGAGGCCCGGTGTGGCTTCGGTCTGCTGCGCGCAGGCGCTCAATCCGATCAGCACGGCGCCCAGCCCGGCGATCAGGCCACGCGCGCGGTATGAGACGGCTCCCACGATGTCTGTTCTCCCACCACTCACCCGGCCGGACCGGGCGCGATCCCCGCGCGTTCCTCGGCGGTTGCGACGGCGCTCTCGCGCAGGGCGCGTGCCTGAGACACGATCGCGGCGGCGTCGCTGCGATAGCGGGCCGCGAGCGCGGGGTCATCCAGGCTGGCGGCGTTGACGCGCACGTTCAGCACCGCGCCCTCGACCGCGGCCAGGCCCATCAGGGTGGCGACCGCCGTGTCGCTCGCGGCGGTGTGGCTGCCCAGCCGGGCCACCTGATCGGCCAGCCGCATCGCTTCCAACGCCATCCGCGCCACGTTGAGCGGCACATCCGCCGCGCCGATCATGGCGGCCTGGATCGCGGCGGGGCGCTCCGGGTCGTCTTTGTCCAGGCGATAGGCGGCCATCACCGCGTCGAAGGCGGCGATATCCTCGTCGACGGCGGCGAGCAGCTTGGTGCGCAGATCTTGCGCGGCGGCGGCGACCGCGTGCATCGTCTCCTCGACCTCGGCATACCGCTTCTTGCCGGCTGTCAGCCGGGCGACCATCTCGGCCAGCGCCGCACTCAGCGCCCCGGCCAGCGCGGCGACCGCCCCGCCGCCGGGCGTGGGTGTGCCTTCGGCGACCGCCTCAACAAACGCTGCCGGGCTGATCGAGGGCGGGGCCACCGCCGGCACCTTCTGCGTCGCCTCTTCGGGGATGGGCGGCTCTTCCTCGTCCAGCGGCGAGGGCTCGGCCTCCGCCTGCTGCACGCGATATTCGAGGATCTGATCCGGCTTGAACCCGTCAAGCTGCAGGTACCACTGCGCCGCGTCGATGAAGAATGCCTGCGGCGCCAGCCCGACCAGCTCGCTCGACACGACCGCCACGCCATAGCGCGCGGCCTCGCGGCGGATCAGCTCGACCACGCGGTGCACCGGCGTCTTGTGGAAGTCGGTCAGGTTCATCGACACCTGCGCCCGCCCTTCGACCAGGAACCCGGCCGCCTTGACGTAGCGCAGGCCGCCGCTCGAATTGCGCACGGCGCGTGCGATCTTGGTCGCGATCTCCACATCCGCCGTGTTCAGATAGACGTTGAACGCCACCAGCGCGGGCCGCGCCCCGATCACGGTCGCGCCCGCCGGGCCTAGCTCCGCCGGGCCATAGTCCGGCATGCGCTCCGGGTCGATCCCGATCACCTCGCGAAGCTGTTCGTACTGGAACTTGGTGGAACGCAGCCGCGCCAGGTCTTCGCGGCTGGGGTGGGTGGCGGCGGCCTCGTAGAGGTAGACCGGGATGCCCAGCTCGCTGCCGACCCGCTGCCCCAGGCGGTGCGCGATGGCAACACAGTCGTCCATCGTCACGTCGCGGATCGGCACGAACGGCACGACGTCGGCGGCGCCCAGGCGCGGATGCTCGCCGGTGTGCTGGTTCAGGTCGATCAGGGCAGCCGCCGTCTGGATTCCGGCGAAGGCGGCGCGCTCAACGGCTTCGATATCCCCGACGAACGTCACGACAGTGCGGTTATGGTCGGCGTCGCTGCTGGTGTCGAGCACGTGGATCGCCGCCGCTTGCTGCATGGCGCGGATGATCGCCTCGATGACTTCCGGGCGGCGGCCCTCGCTAAAATTCGGGATGCATTCGACAAGTGGTCGTTTTGCTGGCATCTGTTGACGCGCGGCTGGCCCCTGCGGGCGGGTCTCGCGCAACCCCTTTCTGTTGGCGTGCTGCCGGTCCGGTTCCGACGTGCGTATTGCTACCGCACCGGGCAGGCTTTGTCAAATCAGCCCGCTCGCCAGCATGTGATCCACGGCTTGCGCGTGGCGCAGAGCGGGCTACGATTGAGCGGAGTGCGTGAAGGCAACACGGAGGTATGGCAGGATGGACCGGACGCAGCTCCGCGGCGTGATTCCCCCGCTGGCGACGCCGCTACATGACGATGGAACGCTCAACCTGGCCGCAATCCCGCCGCTGGTGGAGTACGTGCTGGCGGCGGGTGTTCACGGCGTTTTCGCCACCGGCAGCCAGGGCGAGGCGTTCGCGCTGTCCGCCGACGAGCGGCGGCAGGTGCTCGACGCCGTGCTGGATGCCGTCAACGGGCGCGTTCCGGTGATGGCCGGCACGGGCGCGATCACCACCCGCGATGCGGTCGCCCTCTCGCGCGCGGCAGAGGCCGCCGGAGCGGACTGCCTGTCGGTGATCACGCCCTATTTCATCACGCCCACGCAGGACGAACTCTACGCGCACTATGCCGAGATCGCCTCGGCGGTCTCGATCCCGGTCCTGGCCTACTCCAACCCTGGCCGGACGGGGGGTGTCCGCCTGGCGCCGGAGACGCAGGCGCGGCTGGCGGCGGAGTTCCCCAATATCGTCGGCGTCAAGGACTCCAGCGGGGACCTGTCCGAGACGGCGGCGCTGATCCGCGCCTGCCCGCCCGATTTCCGCGTCTTCGTCGGGCGCGACTCGCTGCTCTACGCCGGGCTGTGCTATGGCGCGGTCGGGGCGGTCGCCATGACGGCCAACGTCATTCCGGAGCTGCTCGTCGGCGTCTATGACGCGTTCTGCGCCGGCGATCACGCCCGCGCGCGGGCGCTGCAAGATCGGGTCACGCTGCTGCGCGAGGCGCTGCCCGGCATCGGCGGGTCGTATCCCGCCCCGGTCAAGGCGGCGCTGGAGCTGCTTGGCGTGCCGGTGGGGCCGCCGCGCCGCCCCATCCGCCCGCTCAACGACGCCCAGCGCCAGCGGCTGCGCGCCGTGCTGCGCCAGGTGGGCAAGGACGTTTGACGCGCTCAGACCCGGAGCGCGGCCAGACGCCGGGCTTCGCGCGCGCTGATCCACGCCGTCCAGGGGAGAAACAGCGCGATCAGCCCGGCCGCCAGCCAGAAGATGCCGCTCAAGTCGATCAGCGGTAGCAGCGCGTAGGCCAGCAGCGGCCCTGCCGCGCTGCCGATGTCGCCGACCGTGTTGAGGATGCCCAGGATGCGCCCCTGCTGGCCATGCGGCGCGTAATCGCCCGCCAGCGTCATCACCTGCGTCTGCAGCACGCTGGTCGCCACCGCGCCGAGCATCGTCGCCAGCACGACCAGCACGCCATAGCCGACCGCCGTCAGAGCCAGTGCGCCCGTTCCGAGCGCCAGCGCGCCGACCGCCAGCGCCCACCGGTTGCCGGTCCGGTCCGACAGCCAGCCGGACAGCGGCGACGCGATCAGGCCGAGGACCTGGTTGGCGGCGGACAGCCCACCCGTAAACGACGCCAGCGGGATCAGCAGGCCGATCAGCACGATCGTATCGCCGATGCGCTGCTCCAGCAGCAGCGGCAGTGTCGCGCCCAGGAAGCCGATAAAGATCAGCCAGTTGACGCCGAGCAGGGCAACCGCCGTCGCCAGCGGCAGCGTCGAGGCGCGCCACGAAGCGGCCTGCGGCGCGGCGCCGGGATTGGCGGACGCCCGCGCGCCGGCGGGCCGGGACGGTTTGATCGGGCGCGTTTCGGGCAGCGCCAGCAGCCATAGCACCGCCGCGCCGAGGGTCAGCAGCGAGCAGACGCGCAGTGCCGGGGCGTAGCCGAGCCAGTCGGTCAGCACGCCGCCGATCAGCGCCGAGCCGCCCGAGCCGATAAAGAACCAGGCTTGCAGCCGCCCGATGTAGCGCCCCCGTCGCTCCGGCGGGGCGAGGTCAAGCACCATCGTGCTGGCGCCCAGCCAGACCCCGGCCCAGGCGGTCCCCCACAGCAGGCGGCCAATCAGCAGCGGCCAGAAGCCGGGGATCGTGTACAGCAGCGACGAGAGCGCGCCGAGGAACAGCGCGGGAACCAGCATCCGGCGGCGCGGCAGGCGCTCGATCAGCATCCCCGCCGGGCCGTTGATCACGATCCGGATCAGGCGGTTGGCGGAGAGCATTAGCCCCACGTCTGCCAGGGCGATCCCGGCGGCGCGCGTGTGCGTCGGCAGAACGACGTAGAGCGTCAGGTCGCCGAGCAGCGAGACCGCGACGCCCAGCCCGATGACGAACAGCGCGCGATCGTGCGAGAAACCCGCGCGCCAGCCGCGCAGCGCCGCACTAGTCATAGAACGCTTCCCGCACGGGCCGTCCTTCCCAGGTGGCCGGCGCGCTCAGGCCGAGGGCGTGCGCCAGCGTTGCCGCGGTATCCGCCAGATGAACGGCCTGGCGCAGCGCGTGACCGCGCCGGATCGCTGGCCCGCTGATGATCCAGGGAATAAGCGTGTCTTCGGGCGCGCTGCCATCATGCGTGCGGCCCTGCCCGCCGTGATCGGCCAGCAGCAGGAAGGTGATCTGCTCGCGCAGGCCGGCGCTTTCCAGCCGCGCCAGCAGCAGGCCCAGCGCGCGGTCCATCGCCTCGATCGCGTCGAGGTAGGGGCGCGACATCCAGCCCGCGTCGTGCCCGGCGATGTCGCTCTGTTGCAGGTAGAGAAAGGTCAGGTCCGGCCGCTCGCGCACCAGGTAGTCTGCCGCGACGCTCGCCAGATGCGCATCGATGTCTTCATCGGGGCGCGGCGCGCGCAGGTAGCTGAACTCCAGGCTGCCGGGCGAGGCCAGGTCGCGCAGCTCGCCCCAACTGTAGAACATGGCCGTGTGCAGCCCGGCGGCGTGCGCGACGTCCAGGATGCTGGGGTAGGCGCAGGCAGCGGGGTTGAACGTGTTGCTGAGCACGCCGTGCCTGTCCGGTGGGACGCTGCGGAACATGGTCGTGTGCGTGGGCAGCGTGTAGCTGGGCACCACGGATTGGGCGGCCCAGGTGTACGCGCCGCGCTGCCACAGCGAATCCACGTGGGGGGTAGCAGCCTGCGCCAGGCCGTCCGGGCGGCAGCCGTCGAAGACGATGATCACGGCAGGGGGAGTGGGAGGCATAGGGCTGTCTTGCACCTCGATGCGGGTTGGTGTGCGGCAGATGTTCAGGACGACGGCCTGCCGCACGAGCCGCCGCCGGGGTTAATCGTAGCGCAGAACGTGCGCGCGCGCTGCTGGCCGAAATGCGAAAAAGCATCGGCGGGGAGAAGGGTTGTGCGATGGCTGGAGTCGCTATACACTAACAAACAACAAACGCTCAGCCAGGCCGGCCGGCGTGCAGCGTCCGAGGAAAAGAGATTTTACTGGTCTTTGTTGTATTATTAACGCTTATGGAGTATGGTCACCGCTGGATAGCGACGCGATTCCCCATCACCCACGCGAGCTGTGCTGCTGCCACGCGGCGGCAGTGGGATGAGGTGACTCTGGGATTGGATTCGTTGGCGAATCGAAAGGAGGGTGGACAACCGACAGCTCCGACTGCCAAGGCAAGTGCCAGGTTCCGTTCTCGTCGTTTCCGGGTTGGCGCAGGGGAATTAGCGGTTTGTGTGCGCGCCAGACCGGCCAGCAATAGCATCCGCATTTAAGGAGATAATCAGGAATGAAGAAACTCGTCTTTGCTGCGCTCATGTTTGCCCTTGTTCTGGCGCTGGCTGTGCCTGCGTCAACCATCCAGGCGCAGGACCGGACGCGCGTCGACGTCTGGATCGCGTTCCAGGACTACCGGCTGGACTGGACCAACGAAAAAGCCGCCGAGTTCAACGAGATGTTCCCGCAGTATGAGGTTGTGATCACGGGCGGCTTCAGCTACGAGGCTGTTTTCGCGCAGGTGGCCGTGGCCGCCGAGCAGAACCAGCTTCCGGCAGTCGTTCAGTTCTTCGAGGCTGGCACGCAGGACGCGCGTGACAGTGGGCTGTTCAAGCCGATCGCAGATGCGCTGGCGGGTCGCACCGAGATCAACGGCCTGCCGGTGGACCTGGAAGACTTCGTCGCTCCGGTGATCGCCTACTACACCCTGGACGGCAAGTTCACCTCGATGCCGTGGAACACATCCTCGTCGATCATGTTCTCGAACATGAACTTCCTGCGCGCGGCGGGGATCGAGACGCCCCCCGCGACCTGGGGCGAAATAGACGCTGCCTGCGAGAAAATCATGGCGCTGGACAACGCGCCGGAATACTGCTGGACGTTCCCCAATCACGGCTGGTTCTTCGAGCAGTGGCTGGCCCAGCAGAACGCCCTGTATGTCAACAACGACAACGGCCGCTCCGCACGGGCCACCGAGGTGGCGTTCAACAGCGAGGCGGGCCTCGCCATTCTGAAGTGGCTCGACGATCAGTACAACAAGGGCTACCTGTACTACAGCGGCGCCCAGGGCGGCGACTCCTGGGTGACGGTGGACCAGTCGTACCAGACCCAGCAGGTCGCTATGGCGGTCTACAGCAGCTCGGACACGACCCTCTACACCCAGATGGGTCTGGACAACGGCTTCGAGACCGTGGCCTCGTTCTATCCCTATAATGATGAGACCGGCTGGACGGGCAACCTGATCGGCGGCGCGACGCTGTGGCTGGTGGACGGCCTCGATCCCGAAGTGG
This sequence comes from Thermoflexus sp., assembly GCA_020724465.1. GTDB lineage: Bacteria > Chloroflexota > Anaerolineae > Aggregatilineales > Aggregatilineaceae > DYGX01. The sequence continues at coordinate 212,370 of DYGX01000006.1, read as the reverse complement.
AAGAGGGCGCGCTGACCTTCCTGGTTTATCTGACCAATACCGAGAATGCAGCCGACTGGCATAAGCTGACCGGCTACATCGCCATCCGCGAGAGCGCCAACCGCCTGCTCGAAGAGGAAGGGTGGTTCGACGAAAACCCGAATCAGACCGTCGCGGCCCGGCAGCTCTCGGAAAGCACCGTCACCCCGGCGACCAGCGGCGCGCTGGTGGGCGGCTTCCCGGCCATCCGCAATGTGGTGACGGCCGCCATCGACCGTGTCTTGCTGACCGACGACGACCCGGCAGCGGTTCTCGAGCAGGCTGCCGCCGACGCGAATCTGATCATCGAGGAATACAACCTGCTGAACGCCCCTTAGGCGGGCCGTTCGACCGCACGATCGGCAGGGGCGGCGCGCGTGCCGCCCCTGCCATCATATTGTTTGAGTGACGTAGAAAGTCGAGTAGCAGCCTTATGATTGTCTCTCCGCAGCTTCTGATCCTGGGAGCGGCTGTGATCGGCGCCGGTGTTCTGGGGAGCGTCTTCCGGCGGGCCGGTGGGCGAACCCCGGTGGGGATGGCGCTGGGAGCCGCCGGCGGGGCGCTTGGCTCGCTGTTGTTCATGGCGCCGCTGGACTACTGCACCTTCGAGGCCGAGCGCGAGACACTCGACGTGATCTTCGGCATGCTGCTGGTGGTCGCCGGGATGGCGCTGGTGCTGGCGCCGGCAAGCTGGATCAGCGAGCGGTTGATCCGCCGGCAGAGCCTGATCTCCGAGTCGCAAATCACGACCGGTACGTTCAAACACTGGTGGCTGGCCTTTCCGCTGCTGTTGCCCACGCTGACGATTCTGGTCCTGTTTCTGTATTACCCATCCGTCGAGACGCTGCGCCTGTCGACGAAGCTGTCGCGCCTGGGGGCGCGACGGGAAGTGTCCGTCTGCATGGACAACTTCACGCGCCTGGTGCACGACGCGGAGTATCTGGACATCGTCGGGCGCACGCTGTGGATTTCGGCGGTGATCGTCGTGCTGAGCATGGCGCTGTCGCTGCTGATCGCGACGATGGCCTATCTGCCGGTGCGCGGCGCGTCGATCTACCGGGTGCTGCTGGTGTGGCCATATGCGATCTCGCCGGCGGTGGCGGGCATCATCTTCCTGCTGATGTTCAACCCCGCGGGCGGCATCATCAATCACCTGACGGGCCAATGGTTCGGCGTCAAGCTGGGCTGGCTCAACGATCCGAAAGTCGCCCCCTGGACGGTGATCCTGGCGAGCGTGTGGAAGTCGATGGGATTCAACATCCTGTTCTATATCGCCGGGCTGCAAAACGTCCCGAAAGACCTGATCGAGGCCGGGGCGATTGACGGCGCGGGCGTGCTGCGCCGCTTCTGGCATATTGTCTGGCCGATGCTCTCGCCGACCACGTTCTTCCTGATCGTGACCAACCTGACGTATGCATTCTTCGAGACCTACGCCACCATCGACTACCTGACACCCGGCGGCGGCCCGCTCAAGTCGACCACCACCATGATGTACCAGGTGGTTCAACTGGGCATTCGCAATAACGACATGGGCAAGGCCGCGGCACAGTCGATTGTGCTGTTCCTGTTGGTCATTGGCCTGACGCTGCTGCTCTTCCGCTCGGGCGAGCGGCGCGTCACCTACGGAGTGTGAGACTATGAGCGGCGTAACTCAAGAGGCTGTCCGCACGACGACGCGCGTCGCCGACTGGCGCAGCACGCTGCGGCGGTGGATTCCGAAGCGGTGGTATGCGCACGTGATCCTGATCACAGCCTGTTTTCTGTCGGGCATCCCGCTCTTTTACGCGCTGATTGTCAGCACGCAGACCAACGCCGAGGTCTTTCGCTATCAGTTCACGCCGGGGACGGGCCTGGCCGAGAACTGGAATCTGGTTTTCAACGTGCGCCATCTGCACGACTACATGATCAACAGCGTCATCATGGCCGCCGGGATCACGTTCTTCAAGACGCTGTTTTCGCTGCTGTCTGGCCTGGCGTTTGTCTATTTCCGGTTTCCCGGCAAGTGGCTGGTGTTCGGCTTTGTGCTGATCACGCTGATGATGCCGACCGAGGTGTTGATCATCGCGCTCTTCCGCTTCATCAACGACCTGAACTGGCAGAACACCTATCTGGCGCTGATTGTGCCGTTCACCGCCAGCGCGACGGGGACATTCCTGTTCCGCCAGCACTTCGCCAGCATCCCGGCAGAACTGTCGGAAGCAGCACAGCTCGACGGAGCCAATCCGCTGCAGTTCCTGTTCCGCGTGCTGGTCCCGATGAGCTGGAACACGATCGGAGCCCTGGCAGTGGTACAGGTGATCTACGCCTGGAACATGTACCTGTGGCCGAACATGATCATCACCAATCCGGACCTGCAAACGATCCAGACCGGGATCGGCGCGCTGCGCTCCAGCGGGGGCGCGCTGCAGTTCGGGCCGCTGATGCTCGGTGCGGTGTTTACCAGCCTGCCGCCGGTGCTGGTGTTCATCCTGCTGCAGAAGCAGTTCATGAGCGGCTTCACGCTCACGCGCGACAAGTAGCGCGGGGCTGCGGCGCGCCGCCAGGGGAAGTTTCGGGGAGAATCTCGACGAAAATCACGCACGCTTGTATATTTTGCACAAGCGTGTCATTCGGTTTCGGCTGGCGGATTCGGTATTGTAACGTATCGTGCCAACCGGTCTTCAGAACCTGGCAACAAGTTCCTCGGTTTGACAAGAATTGGGACAACAAACTACCGTTCGACTCCCTTGGTTTGTTCCGAGCTCCCCTTGCGGATGATGCACGCCTGAAGCCGGCCAATGCGGTATTCTCCCCTGGCACGAAACGCTACGCTTACCTACACAAGGAGGGAACAGCGACTATCGAAAGAAGAAACCTATCCCAACTCCCCCAGGACGTTCGGTGCGCAGGCACGAACGCGGCTTTTGAGGCAGAAGCTTTCGATCACACGAGTCTGTTCATTCATGAGGAGAGGGAAAACCATGCGTCGCGTTTCAATGATACGTTATCTCATCCTGATCGCGCTGCTCGCGGCGGCGCTCAGCCCGGTCTACGCGCAGGAAGATGAAGGCGTTGTCGTCTACGCGCCCGGCGAATCCGTGAAGGTCGCGGTCGTCACCGACCTGACCGGTCCGATCGCTGAGATGGGCCTCGACATCCAGCAGGGCGCGGAAGTGGCTTTGACGGAGCTGAACGAGGCCGGCGGCATCCACGGCTTCCCGGTTGAGTTCGTGGTCGAGGACGACCGCTGCTCCGGCGACGAGGGCACAGTGGTCGCCAACCGCATCGTCTCGGACCCGAAGATCGTCGCGGTGGTCGGCCACATCTGCTCCGGCGCCACGATCTCGGCCTCGGATGTGTATGAGGATGCGCGCATCCCGATGGTCTCGCCCAGCGCGACCGCGGCACTGGTGACCGAGCGCGGGCTGGACGTGATGAACCGCGTCGCGTTCCGCGATGACGTCCAGGGCACGGTTGACGCGCACTATCTCTACAAGATTCTCGGCGCTCGCAAGCTGGCCGTCCTGCACGACAACGACTCGTACGGCCTTGGCCTGGCCGAAGTGGTGCGCGATGTCTTCACCGAACTGGGTGGCGAAGTCGTCGGCTTTGAAGGGATCAACGTGGACGACCAGGACTACCGCCCGGTGCTGACCCCGCTGGCGGCGGCCCAGCCCGATGCGATCTTCTTCGGCGGCTACAAAGAGCAGGCTATTCTGCTGGTGACCCAGATGCGGGATGTCGGCCTGGGTGACGTGATCTTCTTCAGCGACGACGGCGTCTACGCCCAGGCGTTCATCGACGGCGCGGGCGAGGCGGCAGAAGGCGCCTATGCCAGCTTCGTGCAAGAAGCCGAAGTGAGCGCAGAAGCGAACCGCGAGTTCGACGAGAAATATCGCGAGATGTTCGGGAAATACCCGGACGAGCAAGGTCCCTTCCACGCGCACGCCTACGACTCGGCCTGGATCATCTTCAACGCCCTGCTCGAAGTGGCCGAAGTGGATGACGACGGCAATCTGGTCGTTGATCGCGAGGCGCTGATCGAGGCGATCCGCAACACGACGGACTACGAAGGGCTGACGGGCACCCTGTCCTGCGACGAGAAGGGTGACTGCGGCGCCGGCTCGATCGGCATCAATATGGTGGAAGACGGTCAGTGGGTCCCGGTTGAAGTGCCGGAAGACTTGCTGGAGATGGAAGCCGAATAAGAGTACAATAAAGCCAGGTGAAGCAACCCGTTTCACCTGGCTTGGAGAGGGTGCAGCCAGCGCTCAGCTAACTGGCTCGCAGCGGCGCTGGCTGCTTCTGGTTATTTTTTGAGGGCTGCGGGTGGCCCGCCGTACCTGAATTCCTCATCGCCCAATGTACGGAACGCGGTCGGGCCCTTGCAGGCGCGAGTGCGCTGATCTGGCGCACAACGTGGACGGAGTATGCGATGGCACAAGTAACGCAGGCCCGCTGGCAGGACCGCCTGGACCTTGATTACGATCGCCTCAGCGGCAGATATTTCGGCATCGGGGCGCTGATCGCCTCAGCCCGGATGCTGTGGGTGATCGCCCGGACTTCGGGCCTTTTAGGCTCGCCGCCCAGCCCTGTCCTGTCCGATATTGAAACCGGCTTAGGCGTGTTGCTGTGGGTTTACGCGGGCCTGGGGCTGATCGCCCTGGTGGGAATCCTGGCCGGGCGGGCGCAGCAAGAGCAGTACATTTCTTCCGGCCGGGTGATCATCAATTACGCGGGCGTGATCTTCTTTCTGCTCCTTTCGACCCGGGTGCAGGCTGTCGTCGAGGCGCAGGCGTTCCCCATCACCGTGTGGGGGCTGCAGTTGACCAACGGGCTGGTGCTGGGCGGCGTCTACGCGCTGGTCGCGCTCGGATACACGCTGGTCTATGGCATACTCTTCATGATCAACTTCGCGCACGGCGAGGTACTGGTGCTGGGCACGTTTGGCGGCTATTTTGCCTTCACCTACCTGGTGGACCTGGGCGGCGGCATGTTTGAGGTGGGGGCGGCGCAGGTGGCGGGCGTTCTTCTGCCGCTGGTCATGGCGATTCTGTTCCTGCCGCTGGAGCTGCTTGTTTCGCGCGGGGGGCGCGAGCGCACCAGCGGCGCACAGGTCAGCTCCACCTGGTTGCTGACACTCTCCACGCTGCCGGTGCGCTTTTTGGTCGGGGCGCTGGTCGGCTTCGGGCTGCTCCAGGCGTTGGGCGCCTTCGCCCCGCAGATCTACCGCATTGTCATCACGGTGATGGGGCTGCTGTTCATTGTGGCGGCGGGGATGCTAACCTCGATGCTGGTGGCGATCGGGCTGGAGCGGGTAGCATACCGGCCCTTGCGCCACGCGCCGCGCCTCACCCCGCTCATCAGCGCCATTGGGGCGTCCTTCTTTCTGCAGCAGGCCATGCTCAACATCTTTGGCCCCGGCCAGCGGTTTTATGTCCGTCCCCCGCTGATCGACGGCACCTGGAACATCCCGGTCGCGGATATCGGAGTCATTCCGGTGACCAAGACCGGTGTGATCATCGTGATCGTGTCGATTGTGCTGATGGTTCTGCTGTACACCTTCGTGCAGCGCTCGAAGACGGGCCGCGCGATGCGCTCGGTGGCCGAGGACAAAGACACCGCCGCGCTGATGGGCGTGGACGTCGATCACGTGATCGTGGTCACTTTTGCGATTGGGGCGCTGCTGGCGGGCGCGGCAGGCGTGATGATGGGCTTTCACAACCTGTCGTTCAACTTCCGCACGGGCTTCATCCCCGGCCTGAAGGCGTTTACTGCGGCGGTGCTGGGCGGCATCGGCAACATCCCCGGCGCGATGTTCGGCGGCTTTTTCCTGGGCCTGGTGGAAGCGCTCGGCCCCACGATGCTCGGCATCCCCACCGAGTACAAGGATGTGATCGCCTTTAGCCTGCTGGTGCTGGTGCTGATCTTCCGGCCCACCGGCATCTTCGGCGAAGTGCTTTCGGAAAAGAAGGTCTAGGCCATGTTGCAGAATCGGTTACACGGCTGGTCCGATGCACTGCGCGAAGGTTTGAGCGCCGGCTTCATCACCGGGCTGATCCTGCTCTTCCTGATCCTGATCGGCGTCCCGGTCCGGCTGGAGAATCTGGCGCTCTTTTCGCTGCTGCTGACGACGGCAATCTTCGGGATACGAATTGGCCGCCGGCTGTGGCGCGCGGGCCTGGGCGATGTGCTCAGCAACGCCCTGGTCGCCGGGCTGCTGGCGGGGGTGATGGTCCTGCTGTTGATGGCGCTGGTCAACCGCTGGCAGGCGCGCGGTATCGACGTGAAGCGGTATTTTGATTCGGTGTCCACGCAGACGGTCACCGTGCTGTCGGGCGTTCCCGCCGCAGAGCTGCACCCCAACCCGCCGATCGACCCGCTCACGGGGCGGTATGTCGAGGGCAGGCCGGTGCGCACCGATCCCTTCCGCCTGACGTTCAACGAAGAAACGGGCCTGCGCCTCAAGTTCGGGATGACTGGCGACTCGGTCTTCGACCTGAACCTGCGCATCGGCGGCCTGTATGGGTTCGTCGTGCTGCTCATGCTGACCTCGGCGCTGGCTGCCGTCGTGACCTGGGCCTGGCTGGCGGCGGATGTTGGGCGCTACCGGCGGCAGTTCAGCGGCCGGCTGACGGGTAACCCGGTGGCACGGTGGGCGATTCTGCTGTTGCCGGTGCTGTTTTTCGGGCTGTTCTGGCTGACTGAGGGCCAGGGCGTGGTCGATCCGGTGTTGCGCCTGCGGGCGGGAGAGCGCGAGGCGCAACTGCTCATCGCGTTTCTGATCATCCTGTGGGCGCTGGTTGCCATGCGCTCAGCCGAAGCGAACGACTGGGGGCTGGGGTACACGGCGCGCATTGGAATTGTAGCGGCCTCGGTTGGGGCGCTGGTGCTGATCGGGATCGGGCGGATTACGGGGAACAATTCGACGTTTATCGCGCCGGTCAGCGAGCCGCGCGGCAGCCAGACGCTCAGCGCGCTGGCGCTGGTGATCGCTGGCGCCGCGTTGATCATCCAGAGCGCGGTATTGCTGCGCCGACCCGGCCGCTTCGAGAGCCAGTTCGCCATCGCGACCTCCCTCTCCGTGCTGATGATCCTGCCGCTGTATCTCGACCAGTACCAGACGGACGTGATGACCCTGGTCGGGATCAATATTATGCTGGGGCTGGGGCTGAACATCGTCGTCGGCTACGCGGGCCTGCTCGACCTGGGCTATGTCGCGTTCTTCGCGCTGGGCGCCTATACCTACGCCTTTCTGTCGTCGAACCAGATGGTGTTTGACTCGAACAACCAGCCGATCGGGCTGAAGTTCGCCGGCAACGACGAGGCCGTGGTGCGCGCCGCCGGCTGGCTGACCATCACGCTCTTTGTCGCTTCGGCGGTCATCGCGGCCGGGTTGTGGCGCTGGCGCCGCGTCCAGGCCGGGCGCGCGAAGGCGGCGCTGGTGCGTCGCCCGCTGATCGGGGTCGCGCCCCGGCCATCGACCGGGGTCTCGGTGCTCCTGGTGGTGCTGGCGGTGGGTACCAGCGCGCTGGTCGCGATGTTGCTCGACGGCTCGTCGCTCTACGATCGCCTCTTTTCAGGTGCGTCGCCGTTTTTGATCGGGCTGGTGGCGGGCGTGATCGTCTCGGGAATCGCAGGCATTATGCTCGGCATTCCAGTGCTGCGCTTGCGCGGGGACTATCTGGCCATCGTGACGCTCGGCTTTGGCGAGATCATCCGCCTGTTGTTCAACAACCTGCGCAGCTTTACCGGCGGGCCGCAGGGCGTCCTGCAGATTCCCCGGCCCCTGCCGGAGAATGTCTCTGGACCGGCGAGCTATTTGGCGCTGCTGTATCTGGTGCTGCTCGGCTCGGCGCTGATCGCCTTTCTCTCGGCGCGGCTCAAGCAGTCGCGCACGGGGCGGGCGTGGAGCGCGATGAAGAGCGACGAGAAGATCGCGCAGTCGATGGGCATCAACCTGGTCCAGGCCAAGCTGACGGCGTTCGCCATTGGCGCCATGTTCGCCGGGATCGGCGGGGTGCTGTTCGCCGCGCGCCAGCGCAATATCTTCCCCGGCGACTTCCGGCTCGACGTCTCGATTGAAGTCCTCAGCCTGGTGATCATCGGCGGGATGGGGAGCATCCCCGGTGTGATTATGGGCGCGATCGTGCTGATCGGCATACCCGAAGTGCTGCGCGAGCTGGCGACCTATCGCATCCTGGTGTTTGGCGCGCTGCTGGTCGCGATGGTCATCATCCGGCCACGCGGTTTGCTGCCCGCGCCCACGCCTGAGCTGTCGGCGCGCGCCAGGCAGCTTGCCCAGGCCCGGAACCCGGGGCGCGCTCAGGAGGAAGTGCAGGAATGAACGACCACAAGTCTGCCGTGCCGGTGCTCGAAAGCCGGCGCCTGACCAAACGCTTCGGCGGGCTGATCGCGGTCGGAGACCTCGATCTCGTCGTCTGGCCGAATCAGATCGCCAGCGTGATCGGCCCCAACGGCGCCGGGAAGACCACCTTCTTCAACTGCATCAGCGGCTTCTACACGCCCGACGAAGGTGAGCTACTCTTTTACGGCGTGCCGATCCACGGCCTGCGCCCGGACCAGATCAGCGCGATGGGCATCGCCCGCACCTATCAGAACATTCACCTCTTCGCCGGGATGACCGCCCTGGAAAACGTGCTGGTCGGGATTCACTCTAACCTGCGCGCGACGCCTGTCGGGGCGATGCTGCGCATGCCGCTCACTCAGGAAGAAGAGGAGGCGGCCCTGGTCAAAGCCTATGAGCTGCTGGAGTTTGTCGATCTGGCCCAGGAAGCGGATACGCTGGCGACCAACCTGGCCTACGGCAACCAGCGCCGCCTGGAGATCGCACGGGCGCTGGCCAGCGACCCCTACCTGCTTCTGCTGGACGAGCCAACAGCCGGGATGAACCCGCACGAAACGGAAGCCATGATGCAATTCATCCGCCGCCTGCGCGACGAGCGCGACCTGACTATCCTGCTGATCGAGCATGACATGAAGGTCGTGATGTCGATTTCGGATCAGGTTACGGTGCTCGACTATGGGCGCAAGATCTCGGAAGGCACGCCGGAGCAGGTTCAGAACGACCCGCTGGTGATCGAAGCCTATCTGGGCGCGCCAGCCGATGAGCTGGTCTCCGGGTTCCTGGGGGGCGAATGATGCAGGCGAAGGATGGCAGGGATGGCACTCCTGGAAGTTGAAAATCTCCACGCCTATTACGGCAAAATCCACGCGCTGAAAGGCATCTCGCTCACGGTCGAACAGGGTGAGATCGTCACGCTGATCGGCGGCAACGGCGCGGGGAAGACCACCACGCTCAACACCATCTGCGGCATCGTGCGCGCCGGGGCGGGGCGGGTGGTGCTGGACGACGAAGACATCACCATGCTGGCGCCGCACAAGATCGTCGAGCGTGGGATCGTCCAGGCCCCCGAAGGGCGCAAGATTTTTCAGCGGCTGACGGTGATGGAAAACCTGGAGATGGGCGCCTACACCCGTACGGACCCGCACGGGATCGCCAGCGATCTCGAGTTTGTGTTCCACACTTTCCCGCGCCTGCGCGAGCGCCAAAAGCAGCTTGGGGGCACGCTTTCGGGTGGCGAGCAGCAGATGCTGGCGATCGGGCGCGCCCTGATGGCGCGACCTCGCGTGCTGCTGCTCGACGAGCCGTCGATGGGCCTCGCTCCACTGCTGGTGCGCGACATCTTCCGCGTGATCGAGTACCTGAACAAGCACGAGACGACGATCCTGCTGGTGGAGCAGAACGCCCTCATGGCGCTGGCGGTTGCTCATCGGGGGTACGTGCTGCAAACGGGCAAAATTATCCTCTCCGATACGGTCGAGGCACTGCGCCAGAACGAAATGGTGCGTGCGGCGTATCTGGGCGAACATTAGGGGAGCGCCGGACATGATGACCAAGCGTGTGTGGGTGCTGTCCGGGCTGCTGGCGGTTCTGCTGCTGACGAGCGTGGCCTTGAGTGCCTGCGGTGCCGCGCCCCGCGCCATGGCGGACAAATTCGCCAGTTTTATGCCGCTGGAGTACAACGACTGGGAGCGCGATGACCGGCAGACTGTCCGTCTGCGCTCCAGCACCGTGCTGAATACCGGCCATGTCACCCTGCTCTATGAAGGGCCGGATGAGGCCATCGCGTACATCGTGATCGAGGTCCACCCCACCGACGACGCCGCCGAGGTCGCCGCCGCCCGCCGCCTGCGCGAGCTTCAGCTTCAGGGGCTGACGCTGGACCGCAACCGCGCTCCGCAGCGCGTGACAGCGGATGTGGCACAGACCGACCGGGTGCGCTATGCCCTGCTGCGCGAGGGCGCGACGGTGGTCGAGATCGACGCGATCGCGGCGGACGGGGCCGCGCCGGTCAGCGACGAGGCTTTTGAGGACCTGCTGTTTATCGTGCGCAACGCCTTCGTACGCGTCGCGGAGAGTTAAAGACCCGCCAGGATCGGCTACAACCACCAAAAGCAGCAAAAACAGCGAGGTACAGCCTGCAAGTTCCGGGCTGCGTGGGGCTGTCACGCGCTGTTTTTTTGCTGTCCGGGGCCCGGACCCGCATATGCGCCGGAGCGCCCTCGCGTGTATCATCAGAGAGCGCCGTTCTCGCACCACACAAGGATGGTTGACCTGATGCCTACACGACACAGTGTGACGGTTGGCAGCGCCCGCTTCAGCCTGCTAACCCCGCACCTCTTGCGCCTGCAATATGCGCCGTTCGACGATCGCCCATCGATCCGCGCCTACACGCGCCCGCCCGCGCAGCCCTTCGCCGAGGTACGCCAGACGGACAGTGGGACCGTGCTGACCGGCGAGCATTTCACGATCACCTACCGCGCCGGAGACGTCTTTAGCCCGGAGACACTGCGGGTCGAGTGGCGCGCCGGGGGGATGTCCGGCGTGTGGCACCCCGGCATGAAGGACGCGGCCAACCTGGGCGGTACATTTTTCAGCCTGGACAACATCAATCAGGACCTGGTCGCGCGTGGGGTGCATCCCGCCGGGGTGGACGAAGACCTGATCGAAGCCGATCTGCTCTACAACCCGTGGAAGCTGCTCATTGTCGTGCGCGACGACCTGCACCGCACGCAGGGCGGAGATTACCCGCTGGTGCGGCCTATGACAGGGCGCATTGCACGCCAGCATTGGGATGAACTGAGCGACGAAACGCGCCACATCATCGAGCAGCGGCTGCGCTATCCGCCGGGCGTGCTGAGCCGCGCGGGTTACTTTCTGATGAACGACAGCCGCACTGCCCGGCTCGATCCAGAGACCGGCTGGCAGGCCGGGCCGCCCATGCCGGGCGCGCAGGACTGGTATTTCTTCGCCTACGGGCGCGACTATGCCCGCGCGCTCGAGGACTTCGTGACGCTCTGCGGGCGCATCCCGCTCATCCCGCGCTGGGCGTTCGGCTACTGGTACAGCTACTGGGCAGATGTGGACGACGACGAGCAGCGCCGCCGCATTGAACGGCACAACGAGCTGGATCTGCCGCTCGATGTGTACGTCATTGATATGCAGTGGCACTACCCGGCGCACTGGTGCGGGTTCGACTGGAATCCGGCGCTGTTCCCCGAGCCGCGCGCCGCGCTGGCCTGGATGCACGATCAGGGCGTGCGCACGACGCTCAACCTGCACCTGGACGGCGCCCCCTGGAATACGCGCTGCCTGCCCGACATTGCCGCCCATCTGGGGCAGGATTTCACCGCCCAGATCGAGGCGTATGCGGCGCCCGGTGCCGACACGCCGACCAACCGGGTGACCGGCGCGCCCGACGATCTGTGGACCTTCGACCTGGGCGACCGGCGCGAAGCAGGCGCCGTTTTCGACCACCTGATCGGGCCGTTGTACGAGGACGGCGCGGACTTCCTGTGGCTGGATGGGCAGAACGGCACGACCCCCGGCATGAACAACCAGCTCTGGACCAACCACCTCTTTTACACCGACCTTGCCGAGCGGCGCCCCGGCGAGCGCGCGCTGATCTTCAGCCGCTACGGCGGGTTGGGCGCGCACCGTTACCCAATCGGGTTCGGCGGCGATACGGTCTGCGACTGGGGCGTGCTGGCCCACGAAGTCGAGTTCACCGCGCGGGCAGGCAACGTGGGGCAGGTGTACTGGAGCCACGATCTCGGCGGGCACATGCACGGCTTCGAGATCCCGCAGACGGGGATGCCGATGGACCCGGAGCTGTACATCCGCTGGGTGCAGTTCGGGATGCTCTCGCCCATCGCGCGGGTGCACAGCACCTACGGCAACGTGCGCGAGCCGTGGGCCTACGGGCCGGAATTCCTGGACGCCTTTCGCCAGGTCACCCACCTGCGCATGAGCCTTCAGCCGTACTTCTACCACCTGGGCGCCGACGCATACCAGCACGGTTTGCCGCTCTGCCGCCCGCTCTACCTGCACTACCCGGACGACGACGCGGCTTACACGCACCTGGACGAGTATTTGCTCGGCGACCGGCTGCTGGTCGCGCCGGTGACCGCATCAGGCGGGCTGCGTCGCGTGTACCTGCCGGCGGGGCACTGGTGGACCTGGCTGTCGCCGGGCACTCACGCCGGCAGCGGCGGTCCGCTGTTCAGCGGATCGCGCACGCTGACCGTTCACGCTCCGTTCAACCAGATCCCGCTCTACAGCCGGGCGGGAACGATCCTGCCGCGCCAGCTCCCATCGCTGCGCTCGCCGCTGCCCGTGCCGGAGCGTCTGGTGCTCGATCTGTTCCCCAACGCGCCCGGCACGACGGCGGTCGACACGCTGGCGCTGTACGAGGACGACGGGCGCTCGACGGCTTACCGCGCCGGGGCGTTTTCGCGCCTGCCGCTGCGGCTGCGCGCCGACGACGCGGCTCTGACGCTGTCGGTCGGGCCGGTCGAAGGCGGGTACGAGGGGATGCCCGAAGCGCGGAGTTTTGAGGTGCGGGTGCGCTTTGCACGCCAGCCGGGGGAGGTCCGGCTGGACGGGGCCGCTCTGCCTGCCGATGCCTGGACGTGGGACGCGGAGCGCGAGCGGCTCACGGTCGAGATCGGCGAGCGGTCCGTCCGCGAGGCGTGGGCGCTGGAAGTGCATTGGTAGCGAGGGCGCGGCCCGGCCTGGCGCAGCGCGGCGCTTATGCGTCGTAGCGGCACTGCCGGGCTTCGTCCACGAAGGCGCGCAGCAGTTCCGGCTCGGCGTCGAAGAAGTGATCGGACGGGCAGAGGATATAGCCGCCGCCCGCCCCGGCTTCTTCAAAGCAGCGCCGCACCTCGGCGCGTGTTTGCTGCGGCGTGCAGGCCACGAAAAAGTGAAATTGATCGAAGCCGCCGATCATGCACACCCGGTCGCCGATGCGCCGTTTGGCCTCGGCCAGGCGCACGTCGCCGCCCATGCCCGGCGGCGTGAACGTTTCCATCGCATCCGGCTGCATGTCGGCGATGCGCTCCAGAATGGGCATCATCCCGCCGCAGGTGTGATAGACGATGCGCTGCCCGACCGCGTGCGCCAGCTCGATCAGCTCGGCGTCGTAGGGCGCGACGAACTCGTCAAAGATTTTGGGCGAGATCACGGTTGAGGACGCCGCGCCGCCGCCCAGCTCCAGCACGTCGTAGCGCGCCCCTTTCAGCGAGCGGATGAACGTTTTCTTGCGCGCCTGCAAGATCCTCAGCAGCTCGTGTACCCATTCGGGGTCGTCGTAGGTCGCCAGAATAAGCTGCTCGGTTCCCACCAGCTCGACCGCATCCTGCCAGCAGCCCGGCTGGCCGTAGACGTCGAAATAGGTGATGTGCCCGCGAATCAGGGCACCCTCGCCCGCTTCATCTGCCACGCGGTTGACCGTCTCGACATCGCACAGCGGGTGTGTCGCGTAGTCGGCGATCAGGTCGATATCGCGCGGGTGCTTGATCAGCGGCTCCACCACCCAGTCGGTGTAGGCGGTGCCCTGGAGCACCATGCTGAGCGTGCCGCGCGGTGTGATGAAGTGGTAGCGCGTGGTGCGGTATTCCGGATCGGGAAGCGGCTCCGGCACGATGCGCCAGTTGTCGGACACGACGCGGCGGGTCAGGTCGAGCGGGTGGACTTCCGTCTGCGTCGGGTCGTAGTAATCGCCGCGTGCCTCGTCCGGCTTGTAGGGCACCACCCAGCGGATCGGGTCGAAGCCAAACGCGGTAAAGAAGTCCCGATAGTCCATGCCGCCCAGGTGTTTGTCGAGAAAGTAGGGCTGGACGTGATGCGTGGTCACCGGCAGGCGATCGGGCTGGCCGCCGTCCAGTGCCGTGATCATCCGCTGTTTAGCAGTCATTTCCGCCACGGATTTTTTACGCTCCTTCGGGCACGAACTCGACTGTCACCACCTCGCCGCCGCGCGCCTGGACCGTCACGGCGCCGCCGTCGAGCGCCAGCGGCACTAGGCGCTCCTCGGCCAGCGTGGTGCGATACGCTTCGCGCGCCGGCAGCCCGCAGCGGATCGTGCCGTGCACCGGCTGGCGCGTGATGTTATAGCAGCGGACGATCAGCGTGTCGCGCTCGCTACGGCGCACGGCGCTGAGGACGAGCGCGCCCGGTTCCACCCCGACGACGCGCAGATCCGGCGGCAGCGGACCGCCGCGCGGCCAGGGGATCGCCCGCACGCGAGCCGGATCGTCGCGGGTGATGTTCATCTCGCGCAGGTCCAGGCCGGGGTGCGTGTCGGCGCGGCGGACCAGCACCGGCGCGTTGTAGGCGTACGCCACCGGGTAGACCGCGCGCCAGTCACCCGCGTGGGGCAGGATCGCGTACTGGTAGCGATAAACGCCCAGGCATTGCGCGCCGGGGGTGGGCACCAGCGGCCCCGCCGCGATGCGCCGCACCCACAGGTCATCGCGCGAGAGCCACCCGACCGCCCGCAGCAGCGTCAGCGCAATCGTGCCGTCCGCGATCACCTCGACCGAGGGCAGGCCCCGATTGAGGATCGCCAGCCCGCGCGCGCCGTCGCTCAGATCGGTGAAGGCGCGCTGGTGCATCAGTGGCGTGGGGTCCTCAACCCAACCGGTCGAGTCGGGCAGGGCGAGGGCGCGCTCGGCGACCATGTACGACGCGTCGACGTGCGCGTGCTCAACCCGCAGCCCGGTCGGGAAGTTGACCGTCAGCTTGTGGTCGCGCGCCCGGTTGTCGATCTCGGTGGTAATGTAAAGGCCGCGCGTCCCTGCGTACAGGTGAATTTCGGATTTGACCGGCAGGCTGACGCGCTCTGCCGAGCGGCGCGCGCGGTCGTCGCCGAGAGACGCCGGGATCTGCATTTCCCGCGTGATGCTGAACGCGGCCAGGCATGGCCCCGCCGCGACGCATGTAATGCTCGCCGGCTGCCCGACCGTGCTGACAATCTCGCTGTGCTCCGGCAGCGGGCAGAAGGTGTACTCGTCGCCCGCATCTTCGACGTCGAAGAAGTGGTGCAGGCCCGGGTAGGTCGCGCCGGTCTGCTTGTCGGTGACGGTCAGGCCGCCGTCGTCTGCGATCTCAAACCACAGGAAGCTGTTTTCGGCGCCCCGCTCGTGGACGGCGAGATCGGTGGCAGGCGCGGCAGCGCCCGGAGCGTGCGGCTGCGCGAAGAACACACGATAGCCCATCCCCGGCACCTGCGCCGGGAACAGCACCTGGACCACCCGCTTGCGGTTCGGCTTGAGCACCTCCATCCAGAAACGCTGCTCGTCACCGATCACCTGATGCGGGACGATCTGTCCTCGCGCGTCCGCGATCTGGAAGTCATCTGCCGTGGGATCGTCGAAGTCGAACTCGATCGCCGCTTCGACGACTTCGTCGCGATCCCAGCCCAGCGGGTTGTAAGCCAGCAGCGGCGTGCCGGGCTGCGCGCTGAAGTCGACCTGCCGGGCGATCTGACGCAGGCTGTCGCGCACCAGCGCCTCGGCGATCTGGCGCGACTGGCTGAAGCGAAACAGCATCTCGTGGTGGACCTCGTCGATGCCGCTGCCGTACATGTCGTCGTGCGGGTGATTGAGCAGCAGCCAGCGCCACGCCTCGTCCACCAGCGCCGGGGTGCCTTCGGGCACATCCGCGCCCGACAGCCAGGCGAGCGCCGCCAGCGGCTCCAGGTAACGCTCCAGCAGCACCTCGCCCGCGTGGTTTTGCTGCTTGAGGTGGATGCGCGTGGAGTAGACGCCCTGCAAAATCTCGGAGTAGCGGCCCCAGCGGAACTCGCCCTCGAAGGCGGGCAGCTCGACGCCGGACGCGCGCACCCGCGCCAGGTGATCGGCCAGCGTGCCGTGCTCGATCCGGACGCCGTCCAACCGCTCGTTGGCGCGGCGGATGATCTCCGGGATGCGCGGCTCGGCCTCAGCGTGGTCGATGCCGTTCATCAGCAGCAGCGCGTCGGTGTTCGCCATCGGGATCAGCTTGTCGATGGCGCGCTCGATCTTCTCCTGCGCAAGATCCCAGTCGAACGCCATCTGCGACACATCGCCCCAGTGGATGCCATAGCCGAGGTTGGTGACGTTGTGATAGCCCCAGGGCATCAGGATCGCCGTCACGCACGAGCCATCCGGCGCGCACCAGGTGAACTCGGTCCCCAGCCGGTCGCCCTCGGCGCCCATCCCGCGCCAGAAGAACGCGTTATCCAGCCCGAAGCCGCGCAGAATCTGCGGGAGTTGCGCGATATGTCCGAAGCCGTCCGGCACGTACCCGATCGGCATCACGCCCCCGTACGGCTCGCCCATCTTGCGCCCGCGCATCAGGTTGCGGATCAGTGACTCCGGGCTGACCAGGAACTCGTCGGCCAGCACGTACCACGGCCCGACCTGGATCCGGCCGGCGCGGGTGTGGGCTTGCAGCGCGGCGGCGCGCTCGGGGCGGACCTCAAGATAATCTTCGAGCACGCTCATCTGGCCGTCGAGCATGAACACGCGGAAATCGGAGTTGTCGTCCAGCAACCTGAGCAGCCGGTCCACCAGGCGCACCAGCCGGATGCGGTATTCCTGAAAGGTCACGTACCAGGCGCGGTCCCAGTGGGTATGGCTGACCAGCGTGGCGTGATAGGGTGTCATTGTGGTTTGTGTCCTTGCGACAAGGCAAGCGCGGGCCGGGAGCGCGTCCCGGCACGGGAAGGTACGCGTTTATACGTATCATCATACAGGATCACGCGGTGCCTGTCATATCCCGCTCCCGTCCAGCAGCAGCCAGACAGCCATCGAGGTCGGGCCGCGATTGGCCCAGGCGTAGTATGGCACCAGCCGCAGCCGGGCGGGGCGCAGCACGTCCGGCGGGCGCTGGCCGCGCGGGCGGTAAAGCGCCGGGGGTGGCGATTCGTCCGCCAGCAACCACCCCGCGCCGTCGAGCACCGTCACCCCGCCGAGCAGGTCCGCCTCGAAATGCGGCACCAGCGGCGTGCTGGCATCCAGCCGGGCAAAGCGCACGTCCGCCCCGCCGTGGTCGACCCCTTCGGCGCAGTAGATGACCGGGCCGCGCTGCACCGCGACACTGCCGCGCGTCTCCGGCACGCGTGCGTCGGCTTCGAGCAGGGTGACGGGCATGTCCAGCGCCAGCGAGACGCGGTCGCCGGGCTGCCAGGTGCGGCGCAGCGCCAGATAGCGCCCCGGCTGCGGCGCGGCACCGGGGGCAGGTTCGCCATTCAGCGTGAGGGTGGCAGCGGGCGCCCAGGCCGGGATGCGCAGGTAGAGTGTGAACTCGGCGGCGCGCTCCGGCTCAATCGCCAGCGTGATCGTGCCGTCCCAGGGATAGCGTGTGTGCTGCGTCAGGGTGAAGGGCGTGCCGTCCGCCAGCCGCCAGCGGATGCGCGCCGCGTCGTAGAGGTGGACCCAGAGGCCGTCGTCGCTGGTGCTGGCGAAGTACCCCGGCAGCGAGGCGAGGAACCGCTCGACGTTGGGCGGGCAGCAGTTGCAAGGGAAATCGGTCTGGCGCTGGTACGGCTCGCGCCGCGCCCACGGATACCAGGGATCGCCCTCGGCCTGGCCATGATCGGCCAGCGGATTGACGTAGAAGTAGCGCGTGCCGTCCAGCGAGACGCCCGCCAGCGCGCCATTGTACAGCGTGCGCTCCAGCTCGTCGGCGTAGCGCGCCTCGCCCGCGATCTGCATCAGGCGCCAGTTCCAGAAAATCGTCGCCAGCGCGGCGCAGGTTTCGGCATAGGCGCGCTGGTTGGGCAGCTCGTAGGCCGTGCCGACCGACTCGCCGCGATAGCGCCCGCCGATCCCGCCGGTGACGTACAGCTTGGTGCGAACCATATCGTCCCACTGGCGCTCCAGCCCGTCACGCCAGCGCGGATCGCCTGTTTCCAGGAAGTAGTCGGTCGCGCCGGCGGCGCAGTACGCCGCGCGGACGGCGTGTCCCTCGAAGCGTGTGAAATCCGCGATGCCGATGCGCTCCAGAAAGAAGCCGGCCAGATCCAGATAGCGCCGCTCACCCGTCTCGCGGTACAGCTCGACGAGGGCCAGCTCGATCTCCGGATGGCCGGGCGGCTCCTGGCGCAGGCCGGGTCCGAAGACGGTCGTCAGATAATCCGCGAAGCGGATCGCGGCGTCGAGCAGGCGGCGCTCGCCGGTGACGCGGTGATGCGCGATGGCCGCCTGGATGAAATGCCCCGCGCAGTACAGCTCGTGATCGACGGCGATGTTGTGGAAGCGGCGGCTCGGGTCGTTGCCGAAATAGGTGTTGAGGTACCCGTCGGCGCCCTGGGCAGGCAAAACGGCGTCGATCGCCTCGTCGAGCCGGGCGCGGATGACCGCCGTCTGTGGATCGTCGTCGAGCAAGGCGTAGGCGGCGGCTTCCATCCACTTGTAGAGGTCGCTGTCGCGGAAGACAAAGTCTTCTGTGTTGGCTTCGATGCCCGCGGCCAGCCGGCGGAAGTTCTCCAGCGCGCCGCGCGCTTTGAGGATGTCGAACTGCTGCGGAATGCCGGCAGCCGTGTTGGCCGCCCGGCGGGCCTGCCAGAACCCGCCTTCCAGCCGGACGGCCCCGGCCGGAATCGGGCGGAGACGTGCATAAGGGCTGCGCGTCGTGTCCACAACAGCCGTGCGTTCGGGAAACATGTGCATTTCTCCCAGCAGCAGATGCGATGGTTCAGGATCACGGGCTGCCGTCGAGCAGGGGGCGCGATCCGCACGAGGCGCGGATCGCCATAATGCCCGGCACGGCGATCGAGGGGACGGTCGTCTGGTCCTGAGTGAGCAGGCCGTCGATCAGCAGGTGGGCGGCCTTCTGGCCCATCATGTTCAGCGGCAGCGCGAAGCTGGTCAGCGAGGGGTAGAGCAGGCGGGCGAAACGGCGGTCGTCGTAACCGACCAGCGCCAGATCCTGCGGGACCCGCCGCCCGCGCCGCATGGCGACGTGAATCGCCCCGGCGGCCATATGGTCGTTGGCGCAGAAGATGGCGCGCAGATCGGGGTGGCGGTCGAGCAGGCGCTCGGTGGCGGTCATGCCGCATTCCATCGTCCACTCGCCGGCTTCGACCAGGTCCGGATCGAAGGCGATGCCGTAGTCTTCCAGCGCCCGGCGATAGCCGTCCAGCCGCTCCATCGCGGTCGGCCAGTTCTGCGGGCCGCTGATGTGCGCCACAGGGCGATAGCCGAGGTCGAGCAGATGGCGGGTCGCTTCGTAGCCCGCGCGCACGTGGTCTACCCCGACACAGTTGCGCGGGCGCAGGCTGTTGCGCAGGTTGACGAAGATCGTGGGTGGGAAGTCTTCGTCGTCGAGGATGTGGTCGAGATCCGACCAGCTGTCGATGAAAATCAACCCGTCGACCTGATGTTGCGTAAAGCGGTGCAGAAGCTGCGTTTCGAGATCGGTATCCTGCTCCGTATCGCCGATCAGGATGCCGTACCCGCGCTCGTGCGCGACGCTCTGGATGCCGCGCGCCACCCGCAGCGACAGCTCGTCCGTGATCCAGCCCAGGATCACGCCGATGGTCATGGTGCGGTTGGTGCGCAGGGCGCGCGCCGGCAGGCTGGGCGCGTAGCCTAGCTCGCGGGCGGCCTGCAAGACTTTTTCGCGCGTCGTGTCGCGGAAGGCGGCGACTTCTTCGGGCTGCCCGCCCAGAATCTGCGAGACTGCCGCCTGGGAGACGCCCGCGCGCTGCGCGACATCGGCTTGGGTGACCCGTTTTTTACTCATGCCTCTCACAGTAAAGTAAGGACAGTAAAGTAAGCTGATGGAACAGGGATGTTGTTACGTATTAAACCCTGCCCTGGAATCTCTGTCAAGTCCGTGCCCGGCGCCCGCGCTCCAGACGCACGCTGTGCAGGACGACCTGGTTGCCCAGCAGCGCGAGGACGGCGCCGCTGAACAGCACCCAGGGGAGCAGCGCCGCGCTGCTGGCAACCGCGATGGCGAGAGCGATCCCGGTGTGCGCGACGGTGCGGATGGGGTGGCGGATGTAGATCACCAGCGCGTTGCGCAGGGCCGTTCGCAGGCGCGGCTGCTCCTGGAGCAGGAACAGAGGGAAGACGTAGCCTTGCAGCGCGAACCAGTTTGCGCCGGCGATGGCCCATCCCCAGGTCAGGACGCGCGCCGCCTGCGCGTCGATCCTCCCGTAAAACAACAGGTTGCTCGCCAGCACGACCGCCGCAAACAGATTGAGCAGGGTCCAGCGCCACGCCGCGCCGCGCAGGGTGTGGAAGCCGTTCCAGAAGTCGTCGGTGGTGGGAAAGCCCTGCTCGCGGGCGAGCTGGTGCGTATACGCGTACAGACCGGCCAGCGCTTGCGGCGCCGTGATCAGTGGCACCGTCAGCGCGAACCACAGCACGTTGATGCGCACGATCGCGTCGGCGTTTTGCCACGCCAGCCGCCCGGCGGTGATCATCGGACCTGGTTGCGTGTCGGGCATGCTTGACCCCCCTGTAAGAGCATGGACAAGGATAACATCTACTTGACGGAACCAAAAAAAGCATGCTATAGTCGGGCAAGTTATTTATACGTATAAAACTGGAGCCTCTCTTCTGACATATCCGGGAAGGAGGGACAGCACGCACTCACGACCGCAGCGCAGTGCCCAAGCTCAATGCTATTCAAAGGTTCCACATGGGGATCGGCGGGTCCCGGCACCTGCGTCCCCGCTCTTGCTGTCGCAAAAGCCAACTCGTCCGAATTTTCTTATCAGGAGGAACCAAGTGATGTTTCGCAAACTTTCGCTGAGCGTGGCGCTGGTGCTGCTGATCAGTGCCGCGCTGGTCGCGTTTGGCCCGGCGGCCGCCCAGGAGCAGATCAATCTCCGTCTGGCGACCTGGGACGACGAAAACGCCGCCAAAGTCACGCAGGTGGTGCTCGACGGCTTCATGGAAAAGTACCCGAATATCTCGGTCGTCAACGAGCCGCTCGGTGACGATGCCCATGTCAAGCTGCTGACCCAGCTTGCCGCCGGGACCGCCGCGGATGTCGTCATGGTCGACTCGGGCTTCCTCGGCCTGATGAAAGACTTCTTGATGCCGCTCGACGATTTCATTGCCGATCCGGAAGTTGGCATCAACCTGGATGACTACTATCCTGAGATCCTGGCGGTGGGGAATATCGACGGCGTTCAGTATCTGCTCAACAAGGACTACGCCACCACGGTCACCATCGTCAACACGGGGATGCTGGAAGCCGCCGGCCTGGAATTGCCTCAGGATGGCTGGACCTACGACGACTTCCTCTACTACGCGCAGTTGATGACGCTTGACGCCAACGGCAACAACGCGCTCAGCCCAGACTTCGACCCGAACAACATCGTCCAGTACGGCACGCGGACGATGGGCACCTGGGCGCGCGCCTTCCAGACCGCGATCTTCACCTTTGGCTCGCACACCATCAGCCCCGACGGCACCACGGCCGAGGGCTACATCAACAGCCCCGAAGCGGTGGCCGCGTTTGAGTGGTACCGCGACCTGGTGCACAAATATCATGTCGCGCCCTCGCTGGCGGTGGCGGATGCGTTCCAGGGCAACATGATGGGCGATCAGTTCGTCGCCATGTATCCGTGGTACGGGCCGTGGTTCTACACCGCGTGGACCGAGAACCCCGACCTGTCGTTCGCCGCGGTCCCGCCGCCCTCGCGCGAGGATGGCTTCCGCGAGAGCACGATCTGCTGGGCCGGGTTCGGCATCAACAAGGCGACCGAACACCCCGATGAGGCGTGGCTGCTGCTGCGCGAGCTGGCCAGCGAGCCGGGCCAGAAAGCCTACGGCGGCGGCTATGCGCTGTCTGCCTACCGGCCGTTGATGGAAGAAACCGGCATGGTGGATCATCCCTTCTTCGGGGTCTTCCTGGCCGAGGCCGAGCATGTAGGCGTGCACGACGACGCGCTCAACCCGCACTATGTCGAGTGCATCGAGGAACCGGTGATCGATCTGCTTGAGCTGCTGCTGGGCGAGGAAGGCGCGGACGTCGATCCCAAGCCCTATCTCGACGAAATCGCCGCCAATTCCGAGGCATGTCTGGCGCAGTCTGCCGAGTAACCGTCCGATCTGCGGCATATCCGATCGCTCCCCGGCGCGCCAACGCCGGGGAGCGATCGCGCCGCGATCGCGCGCGAGCGCGGTGCGGTGCCTGAGCCGGCTGCCAGAGGCTGGTGCGGAACGGGCCGCGCGTCGAAGGGTTGCCCTGCTGTGCCTGTGTTATCGAACGCGCCGCTGACACAGGGAACTGAAGTGTCCTGCAGGAGGTCTTGTGGTCGCTGCCCAACACCCTCACAACGATCCGCCCACGTATCTTCGCTGGCTGGGCCGAAGCCCTATGCGCCGGCAGGAGGCCATCACCTTCTACGTGATGATCCTGCCGTGGGTGGCCGGGTTTCTGCTGTTCATCGCCTACCCGATGGTTCGCTCCTTCTACCTGGCCTTCACGCGCTATAACCTGCGCTCCGCTCCGCAGTGGGTGGGCTTCGACAATTTCGTCCAGATGTTCACCAAAGACCCCCTCTTCTGGCAGTCGTTTAAGGTGACGACGCTCTATGTCATTGGGAGCGTGCCGGCGGGGACGCTTTTCGCGCTGATGGTCGCGATGATCCTGGCGCAGGCGCTGCGCGGCGTGAACTTCTGGCGTACGATCTACTTCATGCCGACCATGGTTAGCGGCGTGGCCGTGGCCGTGATGTGGACTTATCTGCTCAACCCGGAGTATGGGCTGGTCAACCAGCTTCTGAATATGGTTGGCGTGCGCGGGCCGGGCTGGATCGCCAGCCCGACGTGGGCCTTGCCGTCGCTGATCCTGATGAGCTGGTGGAGCATCGGCGGCCAGATGGTGATCTATCTGGCCGGGCTGAAGGGCATCCCCCAGTCGCTGTACGAGGCGGCGGAGATCGACGGCGCCGGCGAATGGGCCAAGTTCCGTCATGTCACGGTGCCGATGCTGACGCCCACCATCTTTTTCAACCTGGTGTTGGGGCTGATCGGGGCGTTCCAGGTGTTTGAAGGCCCGCTGGTGCTGACGTCCGGCGGCCCGAACAACGCCACCCTGACGTATGTGCTGAACCTGTACAACCAGGCGTTTCGCTTCATTCACTTCGGCTATGCCTCGGCGATGGCGTGGTTTCTGTTTGCCGTGATCATGGCCCTGACGCTGCTGGTGATCCGCTCGTCGGCGTTCTGGGTCTATTACGAGGCGGGAGGGAGGGAGTAGCCATGGCTGCCGGACCAGCGACCCCCGCGCGATCCTCTCAGCTTGACGCCTATCAACTGCGCCCCTCGCGCTTTGGTAAGGCCGGTTTCAAGCGCATCCGCCTGGCGGTCAGCTATTTCTTTCTGACTGTGGGCGCGTGCTTTATGCTCTTCCCGCTGCTGTGGATGCTTTCGGCCAGTTTCAAGCCCGAATGGCAGATCTTCACCCGCCCGCCAATCTGGATCCCGCAGGAGTGGATCCAGGAGCCGGCCGGGAATGAGAACACAGGCATCAACACCTATACCGTCAAGCGCGGCGGCGAAGACACCGCCGTCATCCGCCTGGGCCGGCGGCGCTACACGACTGTCGCCAGCATCAGCGACCTGGAGCAGCATATGATCGCCGTGCCTCAGGCTCAGCTCAGTTCCGCGTCGTTGCAGGAAGTGGGCGAAGCCGGGGTGCCGCTGAACGTGCGCGTGTGGGCCAGCCCCGAAGGCCGCCGCGAGGTCGTGGCGGTGGGCCGCGTCGGGGACGATCTGGCGGTGGTCGAGGTGGATAAGCTGACCAGCGCGCACGTCCTGCCGCTGACCGTGATCCGCGCCGCCAAACGCGCCAACGTCACCGTGCAGGAAGTCCCGCTGCAGGCGCGCGAGATGGACGTGGATGGCGTCCGTCAGGTGCTGGTGGAGCTGGGACCGGAAAGCGAGCTGGTGGTCGTCTCGACGCCGGACGTGGCCGAGCACGCTATTCTGGCCGGCAAGGATGAGGTCCGGCCCGCCGGGGCCGTTGCCGTCGGCTCGACCGAACTCGATGTGTACACCATCGCCGGAGATGAATCGGGAACGGAGTACGTGCGCGTCAGCGACGAAAGCTGGCAGCCGGTCCTGGAGCTGGAAACCGTGCTGGACCACGCCTTCACCGTGCCAAACAGCGACCTCACGCCGCTGGACGAGCCATACACCGGCAAATATTTCACCCTCAGCCGTTTCACCGTCCAGGCTGAGGACGGCGAGCCGCGAGAAGTTGTCGGGCTGCTGCCCGGCTCCAGCGAGACGATTGTGCTTCCTGTCGAGTACGCTGACGGTATCCGCATCGGGCCGCTGGCGAAGCTGACGCAGGATCAGACCTCGATGCGCATCCGCGGCGGCGGGGTGGTTCGCGTCAAGCGCGGCTTTGAAGAATTCGGCCATATCCTCGACGTGGCATTGCTCAGCCAGCCGCAGGAAATGGCGCTGCTCGTTCCCCTGCGGGATATTCCCGACGCATTCGAGGTCGATGCCGACGCGTTGCAGCGCCGCACGCGCCCAAGCCTGCGCATCCAGAACTACCGCCGCGCGCTCACCGCCGAGATCGGCGGGGCGAACTTCCTGACGTTCTTCAAAAACTCCGGGATCGTCGTCGCGCTCAACCTGGTCGGCAACTTCCTGTCGTGCACGATTGTCGCCTATGCCTTTGCGCGCCTGCGGGCGCCCGGCAAGAATGTGCTGTTCGCGATTCTGCTCAGCACGCTGATGCTGCCGTTCCCGGTCACGCTGATCCCGGTCTATGAGATCTTCCGCAACATGGGGATGATCGACTCGCTCTGGCCGCTGTTCTTGCGCTCGTTCTTCGGCAACGCCTTCTTCATTTTTCTGCTGCGCCAGTTTTTCATGTCGATCCCGGTTGAGCTGGAAGAAGCGGCGCGCATCGACGGCGCCAACACCGCGCAGATTCTCACGCGCATCGTCCTGCCCCTGAGCATGCCCGCTCTGGCGACCATGGCGATCTTCACTTTCCTCGGCTCGTGGAACGACTTCTTCACGCCCTACGTCTTCATCAACAGTCCGAGCAAGTTCACCGCGACGCTGGGCCTTAACCTGTTCAAGGGCCACTTTACAACCAACTATGAAGTGCTCATGGCGGCGTCGACCATCGTCATCACACCGACCATTGTGCTCTTCTTCCTGCTGCAGCGTTACTTTATCGAGGGTATTCAGCTTACCGGTCTCAAGGGATAGCCACGTTGTGACCAGCCAGCTTCGCTCCAGGCGAGAGTTGTTTCGGGTGGCGGGCGCCGTGATGGCGCTCGCCGCTGTCGGTCTGGCCTATGAGGTGACGCTCACACGGCTGTTCTCCCTTATCTTCCAATACCACTACGTGTTTCTGATCGTGTCGCTGGCCGTCTTCGGCCTGGGGATCGGTGCCGCGCTCGGCTATCTGACGCGCGGGCGCGCCCAGGCCGGGGCGCTTGGCCCCGTCGCGCTGGGGCTGAGCGCGGCGCTGATCGGCACGGCGGTGGCCCTGGCGGCGATCCGCTCGGCCAGCCTGACCGGCCTCGCCGCGGCGATCGGACTGGTGCCGTTCCTGGTGCTGGGCTGGCTGAATGCCACCATCTTCGGGCGCTATGCTCCCCACAGCGCGCTGCTCTACGGCGCGGACCTGTTCGGCGCGGCGCTGGGGCTGGCTGCGTCTTTGGCGCTGGTCCAGACGGTGGGCGCGTTCGGCAGCGTGCTGGCGCTGGCGAGCGTGGTCGCTCTGGCGGCGGCGCTGCTGGCCTGGGATGGGCGGCGCGCGGTCCTGCTGGCGGCGGGGACTCTGGCCGTGCTGGGGGTTGGACTGGCGGCGGCGGACGTGGTGCGCTTTGACCCCGCCGCCTTGCGCGATGCCCCGCCGGACAAGACCATGACGCACGTGCTGCGCGACCCGGCGGCCCGGGCGGAGCTGATCGACACCCGCTGGAGCGCCTTCGCGCGGGTGGACCTGGTGCGCATTGCCGACGAGGCGCTGCGCTACGTCTTCACCGACGGCGGGGCAGGCAGCGTCATGGTGCGCTATGACCCCGCCAACCCGGATGAGGCGGCCTGGCTTGAGGCCAACACCGATAATCTGCCGTTTGCCATCGCGCCCCGCCCCCGCCGCGTGCTGATCCTCGGCGCAGGCGCGGGCAAGGACGTGATCCAGGCGCGTCTGGCCGGTGCCGAAGCGATCACCGCTGTTGAGATCAACCCGACGATGGTCGCGTTGACCAACGACTACGCCGGGTACACCGGCGATGTCTTCCGCCTGCCCGGCGTGACGACGATCGTCACCGATGGGCGCAACTACGTCGAGCGGTCGAACGCGGAGTATGATCTCATTTATCTCAACCTGGTCTACAGCCAGGCGGCAACCCCCGGTGCGGCGGCGCTGGCCGAGAATTATATCTTCACGCGCGAGGCGCTGGCCGCCTATTGGGATCACCTGAGCGCGGAAGGGCGCATCGGCGCGGTGACGCACAACGGGCCGGAAGGCATCCGCCTGTTCCTCGGCGCGCTCGATATGCTCCAGCGCGAGGGCTACTCGCTGCGCGAGGCGCTCGACCGCGTGACGCTCACCGCCCGGCGCACGACCGATCCGCAGACGCGGACGACCGTGGTCACCGTTGACCGCGCGCCGTGGACGCCTGAGCGCGCCCAGGCGCTGCGCGATCTGATCGCCGGGCGCGGGATGAGCATCCTCTACATCCCGCATGTCAATGAGCAGCTTCTGGGCGGGCTGGCGACCGGCGACGTGACGCTGGCGCAGTACATCGCCGGCAACGAGGAGTTCAACTACTTCCCCACGACCGACGACCGGCCCTTCTTTTACCACCTGCAGCCCGGCCTGCCGGATGCGCTGGCGACGCTCTTGCGCGCTGTGATCGCCCTGGGGCTGCTGTACGTGATGGTGGTGATCATCGCGTGGAACCCGCGCCAGGCCGCGTTGGGCCGGCGGGCGGCGTGGCTGGGCTATTTCGCGTTGCTGGGGGCGGGCTTTATGCTGGTCGAGATCCCGTTGATCCAGCGTTTCAACCTGCTGTTGGGCGCGCCGGCGCTGGCGCTCATCGCGGTGATCGGCGGGCTGCTGCTCGGCGCGAGCGCGGGCAGCCTGCTGTCGGGGCGGGTCCCGCTGGCGCGGCTGCCCCGGCTGGTGACAGTCGCTGCGCTGGCGACCGGGCTCGGCGTGCTGGCGGGTGCGGCTCTCTATCCGGCGCTGATCGCCCGCGCGCTGCCGCTGCCGCTGGCGTTGCGTCTCGCCCTGACCGTGCTTATGCTCGCGCCGCTTGGCGTGGCGATGGGCACTGCCTTTCCGAGCGGGATGCGCCTGGCCGGGGTCGCGGATCCCGGCGGCATCCCGGCGCACTGGGGCGCGAACGCCGTCGCTTCGACGCTCGGCTCGACCCTGGCGACGGCCCTCGCCATGTCCTACGGCTTTCGCGCGGCTCTACTTCTCGGCGCAGCGATCTACCTGGTCGTCGCGCTCTACGCCTGGGGCGTGATCGGGGGGCGCCATGCAGTTCCACAGCTTTGATACCTGCGATCCGCTATTCGCGTTTGACGGATGGCAGCTCAGCTTCCAGGTGATCACCCTGGAGAACACTTACGGGCTGAATCCGGCGCGCACGACTATTACCCGGCAGGGCGAAAGCTGGCGGCTGGTCTGCGACGAGCTGAGCTGGGCAGGCCAGCAGCGCCGCGCGCCGGGCGGGCTGGTCGCGCTGATTCGACGGGCGGACGGCGGGCTGCGCCTCTCGATCACGGCGGACGCGGCCACGACCATCCGCTGCGTGAAGGTTCTGCTGCGCGATCTGCCCACGTTGCACACGCTGGATTTGCTCGACCATCCCGAGCCGGTTCCTGAGGCCGGAACGCTGCTGCGCTACCCCAATTACCTGCGCCTGCCGCTGTTATTCGTCCAGCACGACGCCGGGACGATCGGGGTGCGCTGCGAAGATGCTCAGGGCCGCGCCAAGCGCTTCGCGGTCTACGCCGAGCGCTTCGGGCCGCTGGCCGGGCGCTATGCCGTCGAGCTGATCCACGAGGAAGATGCGCGCTTCTTCGCGCCGCACGTCGAGCTGCCGGACTGGGTCATTGCCCCGGCGCCGGACCTCGACGCCTTCCGCGAGGCCCAGTTGGCATTTGCCGAGGCGCAGATGGGCTTGAAGCCCTGGGAGCGCCGCGGCGACGTGCCTGCCTGGGCGCGACGGATCAGCCTGGTGCTGACCATCCACTGCATGCACTGGACCGGTTATACCTTCAACACCTACGAAGACGCCCGCGCGATTATCCGCCACGTGACCGATCGCCTGCCGGGCGAACACGTGCTGGCGCTGCTGCCCGGCTGGGAAGGTCGCTAC
This sequence comes from Thermoflexus sp., assembly GCA_020724465.1. Classification (GTDB taxonomy): domain Bacteria; phylum Chloroflexota; class Anaerolineae; order Aggregatilineales; family Aggregatilineaceae; genus DYGX01. The sequence goes on along the minus strand of DYGX01000006.1, from coordinate 183,682 downwards.
TACTGGCAATACGGTGATTACCGCCCCGAGCCACTGCTGGGCGGCGTGGAAGGATTCGCGCGGCTGGCCGACGAGGCGCAGGCGCGCGGTGTGCATCTGATGCCGTTCTTCGGCGTCACCTGCGCCAATGCCTGGACCACGCCCGGTTTCGAAAAGCTGGGCGCTACCTCGCGCATGAAAAGCCCGACGCGCACCGTGTACGTCGGTAACCGGCCGGACTGGGACCTCTCGCGCGGGCGCGACACGACCTGGCAGGCGTGGCTGAACATCGGCGCGCCGCTGTGGCGAGCCGAGTTGCAGCGCCAGATTCAGCGCACGCTGGACAGCTACGACCTCGACGCGGTCTTCCTGGACTGTCCCGAAGTGTGGACCAACGACCCGGATTACAACCTGCGCGAAGGGTTGCACGCGCTGGTTCGCGACCTGCGCGCCGCGCGCCCGAACCTGCTGGTTACGGGTGAGGACTGGTGGGACGGCATTCTCGACGTGCTGCCCATGTGCCAGACCACGCGCAAGTGGCGGCCTGTTCCGGCCTGGGCCGGGCGCTACGCCCGCTTCTTCGAGCATATCGCGGACTCCGAACCGAGCCGGGGCAGCACGGGCGTGTTTGAGAGCGGTTTTGCGCCCTACGAGCCGCTGCCGCCCGAGCCGCACTACATCCCAACGATCGCGTTTGTCGACGGCACGCTGGAGCGCGCTCCGCAGGCCGTGGACGCGATGATCGAGCGCGCGCGGGCCTATGCCGCCGCCCTGCCCGGCGGCTGACGGCTGCTGAGACCTATCGTGGACGAGGAGCAATGACCATGATCACTATCACCCCCACCGACGGGATGGAAATCCGCGAGGATGCGCGCCTGGCGCCGGGTGTGTACGTTTTGCCGCGCGGCTTGCGGATCGCGACGGATGGCGTGACGCTCGACGGGACCGGCGCGACGCTGATCGGCCAGGGGGCACAAGGCGTCGCGGTGCGGATCGAGGGGTGCCGCGGCGTGACGGTGCGCGGCCTGGCGATTGCCCACTATCAGTATGGCATCCGTGCCGATGACTGCCAGGACCTGACGCTGACCGGCAACACCATCACGCGCACCGCCGAGCTGGAGCCGTTCAAGCACTTCCTCTATCTGTGGAAGCCAGTCGAGGAAGCGTACGGCGGCGCGATCTTGCTCCACCGGGTGCAGGGCGGGCTGGTGGCCGGGAACGATCTTCAGCACCAGCAAAACGGCGTGATGCTCTATGCCTGCACGGGCCTGACCGTCCGCGATAACAACGCGTCCTTTAACAGCGGATGGGGCGTTTATCTATCCGCCTCGCACGACAACCTGATCGAGCGCAATGTGCTGGATTTCTGCAACCGCGTCTACCGGCGCGAGAGCGGTGAAGAGCGCATCGAGGCAGACGCCGCCGGGCTGGTGATGGTGCGCGGGTCCAGCCGCAACCGCGTGTTCAAAAACGCCTGCCGGGGCGGCGGTGACGGGATCTTCATCGCGGGGTACGAGCATCCCGGCGTGATCGAACCGTGTAACGATAACCTGTTCGAGGACAACGACTGCTCGTACAGCCCCAACAACGCCATCGAAGCGACATTTTCGCAGAACAACGTCTTCCGGCGTAACATTTGCAGCAAATCGAATTATGGCTTCTGGCTCGGTTTTTCGTGGGATAATCTGGTCGAAGACAATATCATTGAGGATAACTTTATTGCGGGGGTGGCTGCCGAACACGCCCACGCCATCACCTTCCGCGGCAACCAGATCCGGCGCAATCGTGAGGGCATCCGCCTTTGGACGCGGGGCATCGCTGTTCTGGAGTACTGGCCGGGATACGAGGTATCCTATGATTTCGACATCGAACAGAACCTGTTCGAGGAGAACTGGCTGGGCTTTAACGGCTACACCGGCAAGGTGACGGTCGACGCCCGCTGCCGCGATTACCGCCTGCGCGCCAACACGTTCGCCGGCAACCGGGTCGGGCTGCGGCTGGCGCAGATCGACGGCGGGGCGGTGGCAGGCAATCATTTTGCGAACCATGCCGTCGCCGCGCTGGAGCTGGAAGATGCCACGCAGATCGCGCTGGAAGACAACACGTTTGAGGGCAACGCGGCGGACACGCGGATTCGCTGAATAAGGATGGGGAGCCATGCTGCGCAACGAGCGCGCCGAGGTGCACAGCCTGGACGGTGAGTGGGAGTTTTCCTTCGCGGGCGGCCCCTGGCGGCCGATCCGGGTGCCCGGCACATGGCAGGCGCAGACGGATGTGCCGCGCTGGAGCGAAGGCCCCGGCCGCTATCGCCGGACCGTGCGCGTCCCCAGCTACTGGCAGGGGCGCAGGATTGAGCTGGCGTTCGACGCGGTCAGCTATCACGCCGAGGTGCTGGTCAACGGGCAGCGCGTCGGCGAGCATCAAGGGATGTGGACCCCGTTCGCGTTCGATGTGACAGACGCGCTCCAGCTTGGGCACAGCAACCTGATCGAGGTTGTGGTGACCGCGCCCGGTCTGCCCGCGGAGAGTCGCTTCCCGATGCGCCAGGCTCTCGCCGGGTTCATCCCGGATGTGTCGCTGCCGTTCGGCGGGATCTGGCAGGGCGTGCGGCTGGTCGCGCATCGCGGCTGCACCCTGGATGACCTGCACGTGCGGGCCGACCTGCACAGCGGGAAGGTCGCGGTCCAGGCAACCATCCGCGCCCCGGCGGGCCTCTCGCCGCAGGCCCAGGCGCTGCTCACGCTGCGCGCGCCCAATGGCAGCATCGCCGCGCTCAACCGCCTGCCGGTCCGCTCGGACAGGCTCGACGCGACGCTGGCTATCGATCACCCGCTCGCCTGGTCGCCCGAACATCCGGCGCTCTATAGCGCTGAGCTGGTCATCGAGGACGCGCCCGGCGACCCGCTGCTCCAGGTCACGCGGCGCTTCGGCTTCCGCGAGCTGGCACGCCAGGGCGAGCACGTGCTGCTCAATGGGGCGCCGGTCAGCCTGCGCGGGGCGCTGCACTGGGGCTGGTATCCGGATGCGCTGTGCCCGGCGCCGGATGCGGCGACCGTCCGCGACGAGTTCGCCAAGCTGCGGGCGCTTGGCTTCAACCTGGTCAAGCTGTGCCTGTTTGTGCCCTCGCAAACTTACTACAAGGTCGCCGATGAGGAAGGGATGCTGCTCTGGCAGGAATTCCCGCTGTGGCTGCCGGAGATCACGCCCGATCTGCGCCGGCGCGCGCCGGACGAATACCGCGCGATCATGGCGCTGGTCGCGCCGCACCCGTCGGTCGTGCTGGTCAGCCTGGGCTGCGAGCTGGGACGCGACGTGGACGCCGAGTTTGTGCAGAGCCTCGACGACGCCGTGCGTGGCTCGGCGGCGGGGATGCTGCTGTGCGACAACAGCGGTTCGGGCGAGGCATATGGCGCGCAGACCGCCGACGCCAGCGATTTTTACGACTATCACTTCTACTGCGACCTGCATTACTTCGACCCGCTGGTCGATCACTTCCGGCGCGACTGGCGCGAGCAGCGGCCCTGGATCTTCGGCGAGTTCTGCGATGCCGACGATTACCGCGATCTCGACACGCTGCGCCGCGCCTATCACGGGCGGCTGCCCTGGTGGCTGACAGAGCCGCACCCCATTCACACCGGCAAGCTGGGCTATCACGAGCAGGAAGCACGGGTCGCCCGCCTGATGTTGCCTTATTCGCAGGCCGATTTGCAGCGCATCTCGCGCCAGCAGTCGCTGATGGTGCGCAAGACGATTCTGGAGAAGGTGCGCGCCCGCGCCGGGATGGGCGGCTATGTGGTGACCGGCATCCATCAGACGGGCCTGGCGACGTCGTCCCTGTTCGATGACCGGATGCAGCCCAAATACGACGCGGACCGCTTCACCCAGTTCAACGCGGACTCGGTCTTGGTCCTGGGGCAGGGGCGCTTGCGCGATTGGGTGCGCGGCGGCGACCGGCCCCGCCGGCGCGATATGGCAAACCACGTCGGCGGCCAGCCGGTGCGCTTTTCGGTGATTCTGGCGCATATCGGGCCGCGTCTGCTGGGTGGCGACCTGAGCTGGCAGGCGGTCGACGACGCGGGCGACAGCGTGGGCTATGGCCAGCAGACGCTCACCGGCTGGCTGCCGCTGGGCGATCCGGCGACGATCGGCACGATCGACTTCACGCCCCCCGCCCGCCGGCGCGTGTACCGCGTCACGCTCTATGTCGAGCTGCAAAGCGGCGCGCACCACATCAAGAACGAGTGGTCGTTGTGGATTCACCCCGCCATCAGCGCGTGGCCGGAGTCGCTTGCCATTTTGGACCCCTGCGGCACGCTGGCTTCGCTGGACGATCTGTACGAGACGGTGCCGCGTCTGGCACGCGCCTCGAAGACGCACACCTGGCCGCGCCGCGTGATCGCCAGCGCGCTGACCATGTCCGTGCTCGATTACCTGCGTCAGGGCGGGAACGTCCTGCTGCTCCAATCCGGCGCTGGACCGCTGCCCGCCCGCGCTTGCTCCTTCTGGCGCGAGGCCATCAACCTGCCGGGCAGCCACCCGGCGATGGACGCGCTGCAGCATGGCGGGTTCGCGGACGTGCAGTTCTATCATCTGGCGACCGATTATGCGCTGGACACGGCGCAGTTGGGGGCCGCATTGGGCGACGAAGTTTCGAACGTGCGCTCGATCTTTGGCCGGCTGGATGCGCGCCAGTTCTACTGGCTGGACTATATCGTCGAGGCGAACGTGGGCGGGGGCAAGCTGATCGCCTCGACGCTGCGCTTCGGCGGCGGCCAGGGCGATCAGGTCAGCGGCCTGCGCGACAATATCGCGGGGCGCACCCTGCTGGCCGGGCTGCTGGCTGCCTTGTGACGAGGGCACGCGCTCGATGACCTATGCCTACGACTTTCTCGATGGCTGGGTGATCCGCGACCGGGCCGGCTACGTCGCGGGCGACGAAGTGAGCAAGGCGACGGTCTTCGCCGTGGCGAATGGCTACACCGGCTCGCGCGGCGCGTCGGAGTTTCTGCCACCGGACGCGCCGGGCATGGTCGGGCACGCCATCAACGGCCTCTATGACTCCCCCACTGGCGGCATCCTCGACCGCGAGATGATCAATCTGCCCGCGTGGTCGCCGCTGGCGCTGGTGGTGGACGGCGAAACGTTGAACCTCACCGCGCCATCGCTCGAACGCTATACCCGCGCGCTGGACCTGCGCCGCGCCTTGCTGCTGCAAAGCTACCGCTGGCGCACGCGGCGCGGCGTGCGCGTCACGCTGGAGAGCGAGCGGCTGGTCAGCATGGATCGGCTGCACCTGGGCGCGATCCACTGGCGCTTGCGGGCGGACGCGCCCTGCACCGTTGCGCTGCGCTCCTCGATCGACGCGCGCGTCAACAATCGCTTCGCGGACACGCACTTCGCGCAGGTCGCGCTTGCGCCCTGGGACGCGGGCGGCTCCGTCACGATCACGACCGTCCAGGAAGGCTATCGGGCGGTCGTCGCGGCGGCGCACCACCTGACGGGCGCAGCCCCTGGCACAGCCTGGGAAGTCACCGCCGGCGCGCACCGGCTGGATGCCGCGATCGCGTTCGACCTGGTGCCCGGCCAGGAAGCGGCGCTCGCCAAGTTCGCCGCCATCTACGACAGCCGCTTCTCGAGCGGCGATCTGCTGGCGCTGGCGCGGGACGAGCTGGCGCAGGCCGGGCGCGACGGATACGAGGCGGTCCGTGCCGCGCACGAGCGCGCCTGGGCGGCGCTGTGGCTCGTCTCGGATGTGGAGATCGACGGCGATCCGGACGCGCAGATGGCGATCCGTTTTTGCCTCTATCATCTGCTCGCCAACCTGCCGCACGACGAGCGGGTCAGCATCTCGGCGCGCGGCCTGCAAGGGCAGGACTACTGGGGATCGATCTTCTGGGACAACGAGATTTATGTCCTGCCGTTCTTGACCTACACCCAGCCCGAATACGCCCGCCGCTGCCTGCTCTACCGCTATCACACCCTGCCCGGCGCGCGGCGCAAAGCCGCCGGCCTCGGCTACCAGGGCGCGTATTACGCCTGGCAGAGCCAGGAAACCGGCGACGAGACCTGCGCGCTGTACGTCTTCGACAACCCGCTGACCGGCGAGAAGATCCGCTCCTACTTCGCCGACGAGCAGATCCACATCTCGGCGGATGTTGCCTACGCGCTGTGGCAGTACGTCCAGGCGACGGGCGACACCGCGTTTCTGGTGGAATACGGGCTGCCGATCGCGATTGAGGTGGCGCGCTTCTTCGTGTCGCGGGCGACGCTGAACCCGATCAGCGGGCGCTATGAACTGCGCACCGTGCTCGGCCCGGACGAGTATCACGAGCGCGTGGACAACAACGCCTACACCAACGCGCTCGCCCGGCACTGCCTGGGGATCGCCCTGGCCGCCCTGGACGATCTGCGCGCCCACCAGCCAGACGCCTGCGCGCAGGTGCAGGCGCGCACGGGCCTGGACGAGGTCGAGATCGCGCACTGGCGCGAGGTACACGCCCGGCTGTACGTCCCGCAGCCGGAGCCGGACACCGGCCTGATCGAGCAGTTCGACGGCTATTTCGCGCTGGAAGACGCGCCGCCCGAAGTAGTCCGCGCCCGGCTGGCGCACCCCGATCTACACCCCGGCGGGCCGCTGGGGCCGTTTCAGACCACGCAGGCGATCAAGCAGGCGGACGTCGTGCTGCTGCTTTTCCTGCTGCGCGACGCGTATCCGGAGGCGGTCAAGCGTGCCAACTGGGCCTATTACGAGCCGCGCACGGCGCACGACTCGAGCCTCAGCCCGATGGCCTACGCGCTGGTGGCGGCGGAGATCGGGCAGACGGATTGGGCGTACCGCTACTTTATGCAGGCCGCGCTGATGGACCTGCTGGGGACCGGCCCGCACTGGAATCTGGGCGTGCACACGGCGGCAATGGGCGGGGCGTGGCAGGCGATTGTGCGCGGCTTCTGCCAGATCGAGCTGACAGAAAAGGGCGTGCATCTGCGGACCTGGCCGGCGCTGCCCGCCCGCTGGACGCGGGTCGCATTCAGCTTCTTCTGGCATGGGCGGCTGGTGCGCGTCAGCAGCGACGGCGCGCGCACCACCTTCCAGAGCGCGACCGGCACGGTCCCGCTGATCTTCCCCGGCGGGACGCAGACGCTCGTCCCCGGCCGGGACCTGACGCTGGCGCACGCGGCCGGGTGATTACGCGGCGTCCGAAGGCGGGCAGGTCAGACGCTGTTGGGGCCGCCCGTCGCCGCCGGGTACGAGCCGAGCATCTTGACCATCGACGCCTGCCGCAGCAGCTCGATCAGGGCAGCCTCGGCGGGCGGGTCCTGCCAGTGGCCCTCGAAGTCGAGATAGAACCAGTACTGCCAGGGGCGCCCCCGCATCGGGCGCGACTCGATCTTGGTCAGGTTGATCCCGCGCTTGGCGAAGGCGTCCAGGCAGCGAACCAGCGCGCCCGGCCCGTGCCGCACGGCGAAGACCAGCGAGGTCTTGCTGGGGTCGCGGCGGGGCGCGTCGGTCGAGCCGATGATGAAGAAGCGGGTCGAATTGTTGGGGTCGTCTTCGACGGAACGCTCCAGCACGTTCAGGCCATATAACTCTCCGGCCAACGCGCTGGCGATGGCGGCGGTGTGCGGCTCCGGTTGGGCGGCGAGATCGCGCGCGGCCCCGGCGGTGTCGTTCCAGGCGACCGGTTCCCAACCCCGGCGGCGCAGTGTGGCGGCGCACTGGGCCAGCGCCTGCGGGTGCGAGCGCACTTTGCGCACGTCTTGCAGCGTCGTGCCGGGGGGTGCCAGCAGGCAGTGCCGCACCGGCAGGATATGCTCGCCCTGCACGCGGAAGTCATGTTCCATCAACAGCTCGTACGCCTGGGAGACCGTCCCCGCCAGCGCGTTTTCGACCGGCAGCATCCCGGCGGTCGCCTCGCCGGACTTGATCGCCTCGAAAATGCCCGCGAATGTCTCGCACGGCAGCGTGTGGGCGTCTGGCCCAAAAAAGCAGCGGATCGCCTCTTCGGAATAGGCGCCGTGTACGCCCTGGAACGCAACGATGAGTTCGCTCAATGTCTCATGTCTCCTCAGGCTCGCCCGCCGGGCCGCGCTCAAGCAGCGCCTCAAGCGCCAGCCGGTAGCCGAGCCAGCCCAGCCCGCTGATCTGCCCCACGCAGACCGGCGCGATCAGCGAGGTGTGGCGGAACGGCTCGCGGGCATGGATGTTGCTCAGGTGCACCTCGATCGCCGGCAGGCCGACCGCGCTCAGCGCGTCGCGCAGGGCGACGCTGGTGTGCGTGTAGGCGCCGGGGTTGAGGATGATCGCGTCCGCCCAGCCGCGCGCCTCATGAAGCGCGTCGATCAGCGCACCCTCGTGGTTGCTTTGCAGCGTGCGGACTTCCGCGCCGCGCCCGGCGGCGTAGGCGCGCAGACGGGTGTCGATCTCGTCGAGCGTCACCCGACCGTAGACATCCGGCTCGCGCGTGCCGAGCAGGTTCAGGTTGGGGCCGTGCAACACCAGAATCTTCATGCGCGCAGCGCCTCCAGCACCGCCATGACATCCGAACGCGGCACGTCGCGCGCCACGCGCGGACGCCCGATCCCGTCCAGCAGCACAAACGTCGCCGCGCCGCCGCGCCACTTTTTATCGTGCGCCATCGCCGCCCACAGCGCATCGGGATCGAGATCGGTGTAGCGGGTGGGCAGCTCCAGCCCGGCCAGGACCTGCTCGATCCGTTCCGCCAGGCCCGGCGCGGCCATCCCCAGCCGCTCGGAGAGCAGGCCGGCGCCCACCAGCCCCACCGCGACCGCCTCGCCGTGCCGCCAGGCGTAGCCGCTGGCCTGCTCGATGGCGTGGGCGAAGGTATGGCCCAGGTTAAGGTAGGCGCGCACGTTCTGCTCGGTGCGGTCCCGGTTGACCACATCGATCTTGACCCGCGCGGCGCGGGCGATGACCGTTTCCACCGGCTCCGGCCCGTGCGCCGCCAGATGGTCGAGCAGGGGCGGATCGGCGATCAGCGCGGCCTTGACGACCTCGGCCAGCCCGCAGCGCCACTCGATGCGGGGCAGCGTGCGCAGCGCGTCCGTGTCCGCGAAGACGGCCAGCGGGTCCTTGAATGCCCCGGCGAGGTTCTTGCCCTGGGGCAGATCGACACCGACCTTGCCGCCGATGCTGGCGTCCACCATCGCCAGCAGGCTGGTCGGCGCCTGGACGAGCGCGATTCCGCGCATGAAGGTCGCCGCCGCGAAGCCTGCCAGGTCGCCGATCACTCCGCCGCCGAGCGCGATCAGCAGGCTGGCGCGGTCTGCCCCGATCGCCAGCAGCTCGCCGTATAGCCCGGCGAGCGTCTGGAGCGTCTTGTACTGCTCTCCGTCGGGCAGGGTGATCAGGCGCGCGCCGGGCAAACGCTCGACCAGCGCCAGACCGTAGAGCGGGGCGAGCGGCGTGTTGGTGACGATCGCCACCCGCGAGAACCCGCCGCGCCGCACAAATTCGGGCAGCGCGCCTTCGAGCGCCCCCGGCCCGATCAGAACCGGGTACTCGCGTTCTGCGCCGCGCACGGTCAGCTCGTGCAGGTTTGCCACAGCGTCACAATCTCCTCGGCGATCGCTTCCGGCGGACGCCCGTCCGTCTTGACCCGGTGCGGCAGCGCGGCGTAGAGCGGGGCGCGCGCCGCGAAGAGCGTTGCCAGCCGGGTGTGATCGCCGGCAAAGAGCGGGCGATCGGCGCCGCGCCCCAGGCGCTCGATGATCGTGTCTAGCTCCGCGCTAAGCCAGACCACCACGCCCCGCGCCAGAAACGCGGTGCGCGTTTCCGGGTCGAGCAGCGCGCCGCCGCCGGTGGCGATCACGTGCGCGTCCAGCAGCGCGGCCTGCTGGCAGGCGTCGCGTTCCAGGCGTCGGAAGACCGCCTCGCCGTCCTGCGCGAAGATGGCCGCGATCGAGCGCCCGGCAGCCCGCTCGACCAGTTCGTCCGTGTCGATGAACGGCCAGCCCAGCCGCGCCGCGACCAGCCGCCCGACGGTCGTCTTGCCCGCGCCCATGAACCCGGCCAGCACCAGGTTGCGCGGCGTGTTAGAGCCAGTCGTCATAGCCGAACCGCCAGGGCGCGTTGTCCATCGGCAGCGCATCCACCCGCGCCTGGCGCAGCGCAGCGAAGCGCGGGCGGATCTCGTCCAGGCTGTCGCCGCCCAGCTTGCGCAGCAGCTCGTCGGCCATCACAAAGGCGACCATCGCCTCGATCACCACGACGGCGCGCGGCGTGGCGCAGAAATCGCTGCGCTCGTAGACGGTCTGGGCCGGTTCGCCGGTCGCCAGATTGACCGTGTCCAGCGGCGTGAGGGTGGTGCTGATCGGCTTCATGGCGGCGCGCACGACCAGCGGCTCGCCGGTCGTCATGCCGCCTTCCAGCCCGCCGGCGCGGTTGGTCGCGCGGACCAGCCGCCCCATCTCGTCGCGGGTGATCGCGTCGTGGACCTGCGTGCCGCGCCGGGCCGCGTTCTCGAAGGCCGGGCCGATCTCGACTCCCTTGATGCTCTGCACGCTGCACACAGCGGCGGCCAGCCTCCCCGTCAGGCGGCGGTCATAGTGGACGTGCGACCCCAGCCCTGGCGGCAGGCCGAGCGCGACGACCTCGATGATGCCGCCGAGCGTGTCGCGGTCGATCTTGGCCTGGCGGATGGCGGCCTCGATGCGCGCCGAGGCGTCCGGATCGGGGCAGCGCACCGGCGACTCTTCCGCCGCGGCGAAGCGCGCCGGGTAGTCGGGCGGCTCCGGCAGGTGGGCGGCCTCGCCGCCGATGGCGATCACATAGCCGCCGACGGTGACGCCGAACTCCGCCAGCAGCCGCTTGCAGATCGCCCCTACCGCCACGCGGGCCGCCGTTTCGCGCGCGCTGGAGCGTTCCAGCGCCAGCCGCAGGTCGCGATAGCCGTACTTGATCGCGCCGGTCAGGTCGGCGTGGCCGGGGCGCGGCGTGACCAGCGGTTCGATGTCCTTCTGCGCCCAGTTTTTCCAGTCGCGGTTTTCGATCTCCAGGCTGATCGGCCCGCCGGTGGTCTGACCGTTCATCACGCCGCCGGTCAGGCGCGCGCGGTCGCGCTCGATCTGCATCCGCCCGCCGCTGCCGTAGCCCTGCTGGCGGCGTGCCAGGTCGCGCGCCAGGTCGTCCGGCGACAGCGGCAGCCCGGCGGGCATCCCTTCGAGGATGGCGGTGAGCAGCGGCCCGTGACTCTCTCCGGCCGTCAGAAAGCGCAGCATGTCAGGCTCCCTCGCGCGGCGCTCGCATCACACGCGGATCAGATGGTACGACTTCTTGCCCTTGCGCAGGACCAGCACGCGCCCCTCGATCGCGTCTGCCAGCGTGACGCGGGCGGCGGTGTCGTCCACGCGGCGGTTATTGAGCGACAGCCCGCCGCTTTCGATCAGCCGCCGCGCCTGCGCCTTGGAGCTTTCCAGGCCGGTCTGCGCCACCAGATCGACCAGGCTCATTCCCTCGCCGCGCAGCGCCGCCGCGTCGAGCGTGGTGGACGGCACCTCGGCGAAGATATCCAGCAGATCGTCCGCGCTCAGGCCGGCCAGATCGCGGTCGCCGAACAGGACTTCGGTCGCGGCCTGGGCGGCTTGCAGCCCGGATTCGCCGTGAACCATGCGCGTCACTTCTTCGGCCAGACGGATCTGGGCGGCGCGCCGGTGCGGCTCGGTGGCGACGGCGTGCTCCAGCGCCGCGATGGTCTCGCGGTCGAGCAGCGTGAAGTACTTGAGGTACGTGATCACGTCCGCGTCGGGGGTGTTGATCCAGAACTGGTAGAAGCGGAACGGCGACGTCCGCCTGGGGTCGAGCCAGACAGCCCCGGCCACGGTCTTACCGAATTTCACGCCGCTGGACGACGTGACGAGGGGGACGGTCACGGCGTGCGCTTTGCCATCCGCCACCTTGCGGATCAGCTCGACCCCGGCGGTGATGTTGCCCCACTGGTCGCTGCCGCCCATCTGGAACGTGCAGCCGTAATCCTGGTAGAGCCGCAGGAAGTCGTAGGCCTGGAGCAGCATGTAGCTGAACTCGGTGAACGAGATGCCTTCCTCGCTTTCCAGCCGCATGCGGACCGAATCCTTGGCGATCATGTAGTTGACGGTGAAGTGCTTGCCGATGTCGCGCAGGAAGCCGATCAGGTTCAGCTTCGTCAGCCAGTCCGCGTTGTTGAGAAGCCGCGCCGGGTTGGGCACGCCTTCGAACTTCAGGAACTGGCTGAGCTGGCGCTTGATGCCTTCCAGGTTGTGCGCCAGCTCTTCTTCCGAGAGCAAGGGGCGTTCCTTGGTCTTGCCGCCGGGGTCGCCGATCATCCCGGTGCCGCCGCCCGCCAGCGCGATCGGGTGGTGGCCGTAGCGTTGCAGGTGCACCAGCACCATGATCGGCACCAGGTGGCCGACATGCAGGCTGTCGGCGCTGGGATCGAAGCCGATGTAGGCGGTGACCTTCTCGCGGGCCAGGACGTCCTCAGCGCCCTCGGTCGTGTTGTGGATCAGCCCTCGCCAGCGCAGTTCGTCGACGAGGGTGCCGGTGAGTTCTGCCGTCGTCATGCAGATTGCTCCTATCCAGCCCCAGGCGGGGCAGTCATGGCGCGCAACGCGTTGCGCGCCGCAGCAAACATAATGTCCACTGGCGGGCGGGCGTCGGTCCAGCGTATCCAGGCCAGCGCGCCCTGCCACACCAGCATCCCCAGCCCGCCGAACGCGCGCAGCCCCGCCGCCATGAAGCGGCGCATCAGCGCGGTGACCGGCGGGTTGTAAACCAGATCGTACAGCATCGCGTGCTCCGGCAGCGGGACGCCGTCCGGCCAGGGCGAGCGCTCGACATCCGGCGCCAGGCCGAGCGGCGTGCAGTTGATGACCAGGTTGGCCCCCGGCGCGTGCGCGGCCAGCTCGTCGTAGCCGATCACCCTGGCGCTGCCGTCCGGCTGGCGGCTGACGCTCACAATCGAGCGCGCGCCCATCTGCTCCAGCGCGTAGATCACCGCCCGCGCGCTGCCGCCTGTGCCCAGCACCAGACAGTTGAGCCGGTCGGGCGCGACGCGATACATCTGCAGATCGCGCTGGAAGCCTTCCCAGTCGGTGTTGTCGGCCTGCAGCGTGCCGTCCGGCAGGACGGTGAGCGTGTTGGCCGCGCCGATGGCCTGGGCGGCGGGCGTCACCTCGCTGATCTGCGGCAGGTCGAGGACGGCGCGCTTGTGCGGCACGGTCACGTTGAAGCCGCGGAAGCCCTCATCCACCCGCCGCGCGACCTCGTCCGCCAGCCGCCCCGGCGGGACGGGCAGCAGCTCGTAGCGCCAGTTCATCTTCAGGGCCAGAAAGGCCGCGTTGTGCATGGCGGGCGAAAGACTGTGCTCCACCGGCCAGCCGAACAGCCCGACCCGCGTCGTCTGGTTGGCCTGCTCATTCATGCTGTTCGCTCACTGCGCTCGCCCGCGATGACCTGTGCCACGTCCGCGCCGAGCGCCTGCAGCGTCTCGACAAACCCCGGAAAGGAATCCTCAATGCAGCGCGCGTTGGCGACGGTAGTCGGCCCCTCGGCGACCAGCCCGGCCAGCACCAGCGCCATCGCCACGCGGTGATCGTCGTGCCCGTCGACGGTGGCGCCGCGCAGCCGCTGCGGCCCGGTGATGCGGAACCCGTCCGGCCACTCCTCGATGCTGGCGCCCAGCTTGCGCAGCTCTGCCGCCATCACCGCGATGCGATCCGTTTCCTTGACGCGCAGCTCTCCCGCGCCGCGCACCTCGGTCACGCCCTCGGCCTGAGTCGCGGCGATCATCAGCGCCGGGAACTCGTCGATGGCGCGCACCACCCAATCGCCCGCGATCGCGGTGCCGCGCAGCGCCGACGGGCGGACGACCAGATCCGCCACCGGCTCGCCCGATTCCGCGCGGGGGTCTTGCTGCGCGATGCTGGCGCCCATGGCGCCCAGAATATCGAGGATGCCGGTGCGTGTGGGGTTGACGCCCACATCCGCGATCGTCACGTCGCCGGCGCCGGCGAGCAGCGCCGCCACCAGCACGAACGTTGCAGAGGATAGATCACCCGGCACGCTCAGGTCAAGGGGGTGCAATCGGGCGGGCGGGATGAGTGTCACGCAGCAGCCGTCCGCCGTCTCCACATCGACGCCCATCGCGCGCAGCATCCGCTCGGTGTGATCGCGCGCCGGGCCGGGTTCGATCACGGCGGTCGGCCCGCTGGCAAGCAGCCCGGCCAGCAAAATGCTGCTCTTGACCTGGGCGCTGGCGACCGGCATCCGGTAGGCGATCCCGTGCAGCGGCGACCCGACCACCCGTAAGGGGGCACAGCCGCGTGTGTCCGTGATCTGGGCGCCCATCTGGCGCAGCGGCTCGACCACGCGGCGCATCGGGCGGCGGCGAAGCTGGGCGCTGCCGTCCAGCACGCTGGTGAAGCGCTGCCCGGCCAGCACGCCTGCCAGAAGCCGGATCGCGGTTCCCGCGTGGCCGCAGTCGAGCGCCGCGGCGGGCGGTTCCAGGCCGCGCAGCCCGCGCCCGTGCACGATTAACGTCGTCGGGTCGGGCGTCTCGATCGCCACGCCCAGTGCCCGCATCACGCCCAGGGTGGCGCGGGTGTCCCCGGCGGACAGGCTCCCGCGCACCTGGCTGGTGCCGTCCGCCAGCGCGCCGAGGATCAGCGCGCGGTGCGAGATCGACTTGTCGCCGGGCACGTGGCAGGCGCCCTGTAGCGTGCGCCCCGGACGCACCCGAACCTGAACGTCGTGGGTTAGAGGCTCGCTCATGTGATCAGACGCTCTCCATAGGCGGTGGTATAGGCCCGGCGGGCTTCGACGATGGCCCCCAGCTCGCGCTGGAGCGCGGGCGCGTCGTCGAGCAGACATTCCAGCGCATCCAGATGCTCGCGCAGCTCGGCGGCGGCCCGGCGAAGCTCGTCGGCATTGGTGCTGAACATCCCCGCGATCATGCTCTCGGCGGTGCGGGCCAGGCGGGTCGCCCCGTCAAACCCGCCCGCAGCCAGGGCGTAAACGTCCGGATCCTGGGCCGCGCGCGCCATCGCCAGCCGCATCAGGGCGAAATTGAGCAGGTGCGGCAGATGGCTGGTCAGGGCAGCCAGCTCGTCGTGGCGGCACCGGTCCATCCACAGCGGATGCGCTCCAACAGCGCGCACAAGCGCCTCGGCCAGCGCGCGGGCGTCGGGCGTGGTGCGCGCCGTTTCGCACAGCACGAAACGCGCGCCCCGGTAGAGTGTCGGGATGGCGTGCTGGTAGCCGTTTTCTGCCAGCCCGCACATCGGGTGCCCGCCGACGGCGCGCACGCCGTCCGGCAGGCGATCCAGCGCGGCGCAGATCTGCGTCTTGGTGCTGCCCAGGTCGATGACCAGCGCGCCGGGCCGGGCGTCCAGGGCGGCGACCTGGCTCACGATCCGGTCGGCGGGAATCGCCAGCACAATGATGTCGGCGCCCCACGCGCTGGCGGACTCCTCGTCAATGGCGCCCGTCCGCCGGGCGTGCTCGGCCGCTTCGCGGCTCAGATCGTGGCCGGTCAGGCGCTCGACATGACCGCGCAGCGCCAGCGCCAGCGAGCCGCCCATCAGCCCTAGCCCGACGATGTGGACGGTGCAGCCGGCCAGCGCTTCAGGCATGTGGCCCCACCGCCTGCGGGCTAGGCGCGACCTGGCGCCCAACGACCGGTGCAAGCTGGCGCAGCTTTTCGACCAGGGCGGCGAACCGCTCCGGCTTGAGCGACTGCTGCCCGTCCGACTGCGCGATTTCCGGGTGCATGTGCACTTCCACGATGATCCCGTCCGCTCCCGCAGCGACCGCGCCCATCGCGACGGCCTCAACATATTCCCACTTGCCGACGGCGTGGCTCGGATCCGCGATCACGGGCAGGTGCGAGATGTGCTTGAGGACGGGGATGGCGTTGATGTCGAACGTGTTGCGCGTATACGTCTCGAAGGTGCGGATGCCGCGCTCGCAGAGCATCACCCGCATATTACCGTGGCTCAAGATGTACTCGGCAGCCATGAGCAGCTCCTCAATGGTATTGCTCATGCCGCGTTTGAGCAGCACGGGATGCTGGCTCTCGCCGACGGCGTGCAGCAGGGCGTAGTTCTGCATATTGCGCGCCCCCACCTGCAGCACGTCCGCATAGTCGCACACCAGGGAGACAAGCGCCGGGTCCATGACCTCGGTGACGACCGGCAGGCCGGTCGCCTCGCGGGCTTCGGCCAGATAGCGCAGGCCCTCTTCGCCCAGCCCCTGGAAGCTGTAGGGCGAGGTGCGCGGCTTGAAGGCGCCCCCGCGCAGGGCGGTCGCGCCGGCCTCGCGCACGGCGTGGGCGGTCTCGATGATCTGCTCGCGGCTCTCAACCGAGCACGGTCCGGCGATAATCGCCAGGTTCGGGCCGCCGACCTCGATCCCGTTGAGCGGCACCAGGGTGTCGTCGGGGTGGAATTCGCGGCTGGCGATCTTGTACGGGTGCGTGACGGGCACGACCTGCTGCACGCCCGGCAGCAAGCTAAGCTTGTCGCGATCGATGGGCGTGCCGCGCCCGATCACGCCGATGATGGTCCGCTCCTTGCCATGCGACAGGTGCACGTCGTAGCCCATGGCGCGGATGCGGGCGATGACCTCGGAAATATCGCGGGCGTTGGCGTTGGCGTTCATCACAACGATCATGGGTGTGCTCTCCTGGTCGTGCTGGATGGTATCGCTCGGTTACAGGGCAGGGCGGGTCACACGATCGGGACGCAGTGTCTCTGCGTCCCGTAAGTAAACGTGCTGAATCTCCTGAGGCGTGCGGTCCGTATTCCAATGGATCAACGCACGCACGCAGCGCGGCAGGCCATGCGGCACGGCCATTTCGTGCCCGCACAGGATCGCCACATCCAGCCAGCCAAGCTGGCGCGCGGCGATGGCCGGATATTCCGCGGTTAGATCGGGCGTGGTGGTCAGCATCAGGCTGCACACGTCGTCCGGCTCGATTCCGTTGGCCGCGATCATCGCTTCGAGCAATTCGCGCGTGGCGCTGAGGATGGCGTCGGCGGTGTTGGCCTCAACGCTGATCGCGCCGCGCACGCCCCGGCAGCGGATCGGTCGTTCGGGCTGGGCAGTGGTCACGGTCTCTCTCCTTCACGCGGTCGTCTTCGAGCGCTTCCCTGACACCAAAAAGGGCGCCGAGCTTGTGCTCGGCGCCCCGTATTTCTCGCTTGAAACTGGGACTAGCAGCCACCTGGGGCGGTCGCCAAGCTCGGACCTGTCGTATGGCGCTCAAAGTAGAAATAAAAGCCGAACCAGACCCAGGCGGTGTTCTGGTCGAGGTGGTTGGAGCGGATAGAGCGCTGACGAGCCTGCATGGCGAGTTTGGTTCTTCCTGTTCGTATGTTAGCCCACAGAGTAACACAGCCCGGCGGGCGCTGTCAATCCGTCCGTGTATTTTGGTGCAAAATGACGAGGGTGCATTCTGTGTACCCCTCATCCTCGCCGCGGGGAGAAGGGGAGCACAGCGCCGCAGATCAAGCCCCTCGCCCCGCGACGCAGTCGCAGAGGGAGAAGGGTTTGGGGTGAGGGGCGGCACCGGCGCCAGCAGGCGCAGCTCGTGCGCCCCTATAGATGCCTAGACCGCCGCTGCACGGGCGGGCCGGATCTCGCGCGCCGGGAACTGCCCGTCGATCACGGTGCGATAGTATGCTTCCATCGTCGTGTCGGCGCGCTGGTTGGCGCGCATGAAGTGGTTGTAAATCGCCATCGGCACGCCGCGATACAGCAGCACGCGGCCATCTCGGAAGGTGACTTCCATCGTTTGATCGTCCGCATCGTAGCCGACTGAGCGGAACACGGGATCTGTTACTGTGACACGCGTCATGCCCGGTACTCCTCTAATCGAACAGTTTTCTTCACCACGATTATAAGAATTCCGGCCTTCCGGCGGCGACCGGACGTCGCTTTTGGACAGAATGCCGATCGCGAATTGGCGGCGACCTGCTTGACAAGACGCGCGTTCCCTGCTACTTTGTTACCTAACCAATCGCATACATCAAAAGCTGCGATCTGGGATAGTACGCGTCAGGGCGGTGTTCAGAGAGTCGCCGGGTGCTGCGAAGGCGATACATGCGCGGGCGCGGAATGGACCAGGGAGCTGTGCGGTCGAACGGCGACCACGCCCAGTAGCCCGCACCGGAGACGCCACCGTTATCAGGGCAGCGGGTATCGACTCGTCCGGGTCCGTACCCCAATGAGTGAAGCTGGCTCTCCCCAAAAATCTGCGTTCACCGTGGATTTTTTTGTTTTTGGGGGTCGGGCGGCTTAAGCAAGGTGGCACCGCGGGATCCCCTTTCTCGTCCTTGAGCGCGAAGGGGATTTTTGTTTGCCGTCCGATGCAGCTATCCGGAGCGAG
The DNA here is from genome assembly GCA_020724465.1 of Thermoflexus sp. Lineage (GTDB taxonomy): Bacteria > Chloroflexota > Anaerolineae > Aggregatilineales > Aggregatilineaceae > DYGX01. The sequence goes on along the minus strand of DYGX01000006.1, from coordinate 165,320 downwards.
CGCACTCATGGCACTTTCAACACAGACCGTTCATTCACCCGCCGCGCAACCAGCCCGCGCGCAGGTCACGCCCGATCGCGACACCGTCCGCCGGCTGTTCGAGCAGGGCGATCTGGTCCCGGTGTATCGCACGCTGCTGGCGGACCTGGAGACGCCGGTGTCTGTCTTCCTCAAGCTGACCCGCGCCAACCCGGTATCCTTTCTGCTGGAGAGCGTCGAAGGGGGCGAGCAGATCGGGCGCTATTCGTTTCTCGGCGTCAACCCGAAAGGCATTCTGACCGTCAAGGACGGCGCGGTCCGCGTCACGCGCAACGGGCAGACTGCCGAACGCGTGTTGGAGCCGGGCGAGGATGCGCTGCACGCCATCGCGCGCGAGTTCGAGCGCGTCCGCCCGGTCAAGCTGGACGGGCTGCCGCGCTTTGTGGGCGGGGCGGTCGGCTATCTGGCCTACGACATCGTGCGCGCCATCGAGGACCTGCCCGCGACCGCCAGCGACGATCTCGATCTGCCGGACGCCGCCTTTCTGCTGGCCGATACGCTGGTTATCTTCGACCACGTCAAGCACCAGTTGATCCTGTTGGCGAACGCGCACAACACCGGCGACCCCGACGCGGCCTATGACGACGCGCTGGCGCGCATTGACGCGATCGACGCGCTGCTGCGCCAGCCGCTACAACTCCAGCCCGAAGCGCCCGCCGCGCCCGGCCCCGGCAGTGACCTGCGCTCGAACATGACGCGCGCGCATTTTGAGGGGATGGTGCGCGCCGCCAAGGAATACATCGCCGCCGGCGACGCCTTCCAGATCGTGCTTTCGCAGCGGTTCAACCGCACGACCACCGCCCGGCCCTTCACTATCTACCGCGCCCTGCGCGCGCTCAACCCCTCGCCCTATATGTTCTTCCTGCATTTTGGCGACGACCTGAGCCTGATCGGTGCCTCGCCGGAGATGATGGTCCGCCTGGAAGACGGCGTCGCGACGGTGCGCCCCATCGCCGGGACGCGCCCGCGCGGCGCGACCGAAGCCGAAGACGCGGCGCTGGCCGCCGAGCTGTTGGCCGACGAGAAAGAACGCGCCGAGCACGTCATGCTGGTGGACCTGGGGCGCAACGATCTGGGGCGCGTGTGCGAGTACGGATCGGTGCACGTGCCGGAGATGATGGTCGTCGAGCGCTATTCGCACGTGATGCACATCGTCAGCCAGGTCGAGGGGCGGCTGCGCGAGGGGTTGGACGCGTTCGACCTGCTGCGCGCGACCTTCCCCGCCGGGACGCTGAGCGGCGCGCCGAAGGTCCGCGCGATGGAGATCATCGAGGAACTGGAAGGCACACGGCGCGGGCCGTATGGCGGCGCGGTCGGCTATTTCAGCTTCGACGGCTCGATGGATACCTGCATCACGATCCGCACGATGGTGATGCGCGGCGACACGGTCTACTTCCAGGCGGGCGCGGGGATCGTGGCGGACAGCGACCCGGCCCGCGAATATGAGGAAACGGTCAACAAGGCGCGGGCCGTCGCGGCGGCGGTCGAAAACGCCGAGGCAGGGTTGAGCTAGTTCATGGGAGCAGCGCAATGATTCTCGTCATCGACAACTACGACAGCTTCACCTACAACCTGGTGCAGCTTCTGGGCGAGCTGGGCGCCGAGCTGTGTGTCGTCCGCAACGACCGCATCACGCTCGACGAGGCGCGCGCGCTGCGGCCCAGCCACATCGTGATCTCGCCCGGACCCGGCACGCCCGACGACGGCGGGATCTCGCTTGACCTGATCCGCGAGCTTGGCCCCACCACGCCGACGCTGGGCGTCTGCCTGGGCCAGCAGGCGATCGGGCAGGCGTTCGGCGGGCGGGTGGTGCGCGCGCCGCGCCTGATGCATGGCAAAACCAGCCCCATCTACCACAAGGGCACGCCGCTGTTTACCGGCATCCCCAACCCGTTCGTGGCGACGCGCTACCACAGCCTGATCGTCGAGGAGCCGCTGCCGGACGCGCTCGAAGTCACCGCCTTCACCGAAGCCGGCGAGGTGATGGCCCTGCGCCACCGCGAGCACCCGATTGTCGGCGTGCAGTTCCACCCGGAAAGCATCCTGACCCAGTTTGGGCCGCGCCTGCTGCAGAATTTCCTCGAAAACCGCTTGTAAGGTAGGAGAGCATGAGTAGCGAGGACACCGCCATGAGCATCGACATCCAGCGCGCGATCGAGATCATCAGCCGCTTCGGGCACCTGCAAACCGACGAAGCGGAAGCTGTGATGCACCAGATCATGTCCGGGCAGGCGACCGAGGCGCAGATCGGCGCCTACCTGATGGGCCTGCGCATGAAGGGCGAGACGCATGAGGAAATCCTCGGCAGCGCCCGCGCCATGCGCGCCAACGCCGTCCGCGTCCCCACCCGGTTCAACGGGGACCTGCTCGACACCTGCGGGACGGGCGGGGATAAATCCGGCACGTTCAACATCAGCACGACGGTGGCGTTCGTCGCGGCAGCGGCGGGGCTGCGCATCGCCAAGCACGGCAACCGCGCCGCGACCAGCCGGTGTGGCAGCGCGGACGTGCTGGCGGAACTGGGCGTCAACCTGGACCTGACGCCGGAGCAGGTGGGGCACTGCATCGACACCATCGGGATCGGCTTCCTGTTCGCGCCCAGGCTGCACCCTGCCATGAAGCACGCCATCGGGCCGCGCCGCCAGGTCGGCGTGCGGACTATCTTCAACATCCTCGGCCCGCTGACCAACCCCGCCGGGGCGCAGCGCCAGCTCATGGGCGTCTTCGCGCCCGACCTGACCGACTTTCTGGCGCACGTGCTGGGCGCGCTCGGCTCGAAGAAGGCGATCGTCGTCTGCGGGTACGGCGGGCTGGACGAGCTGACCACCACCGGCCCCAACCGCGTCAGCATCTACGAAAACGGGGCCGTCGAGACGATAGACCTCGACCCGTTCGATTACGACCTCAAGCCCGCGCACATCTCCGAACTGCTGGGTGGAGACCCGCCGGAGAACGCGCGCATCCTGCGCGGCGTGCTGAGCGGGGAGGTGGACGGCGCCAAACATGATGTCGTGGTGCTCAACGCCGGGGCGGCGCTGGTAGCCGGCGGGCTGTGCGCGGATTTCCGCGACGGGATCGCGCTGGCCCGCGAGACGATCGACAGCGGCGCGGCGCTGAACAAGCTGGACGAGCTGATCGCGCTGACCCAGGAGCTGGCCTATGCCTGACCCGTTCCTGCATACCGGCACCATCCTCGACACGATTCTGGCGCATAAGGTCGAAGAAGTCGCCGCGCGCCGCCAGAGCGTCCCGCTCCGGCGCTTCGAGCAGGCGGCGAGCCTCGTCAGCCCCCCGCGCGACTTCTGCGCCGCGCTCCAGCGGGCGACCGTTGCGCTGATCGCCGAGGTCAAGCACGCTTCGCCGTCGAAAGGCGTGCTGATTGATCCGTTTGACCCGGTGGCGCTGGGCACGGTCTACGCGGGGAACGGCGCGGCGGCGATCTCGGTCCTCACCGACGAGCGTTTCTTCCAGGGCCACCTGAACCACCTGTCGGCGGTGCGGAACGCGGTCCCCCTGCCGGTGCTGCGCAAGGAGTTCGTGATTGACCCCTACCAGGTCTACGAGGGCCGGGCGGCGGGCGCCGACGCGATCCTGCTGATTGTGGCCGCGCTGTCCGACGCGCAGCTTGAGGCGCTGCACGCGCAAAGCGTCTCGCTGGGGATGGCGGCGCTGGTCGAGGTGCACAACGAGGCTGAGCTGGAGCGGGCGCTGCGCGTCGACCCGGCGCTGATCGGCATCAACAACCGCGACCTGAAAACCTTCGCGGTCGATCTCGCCGTCACCGAGCGGCTGGCGCCGCTGGTCCCGCCCGGTGTGACGCTCGTCGCCGAGAGCGGGATCCACACGCCCGAAGACGTGACGCGCATGGGCGCGGCAGGCGCGGACGCGGTGTTGGTGGGCGAGGCGCTGATCCAGGCGGAGCATCGCGGCAAGCTGGTCAAGGCGCTCAGCCGCCAGCCCAAGGAGCGGGTTCGATGACGCGTATCAAGATCTGCGGCCTGACGGCGCTCGACAACGCGCTGGCGTGCGCCGAGGCCGGGGCCGATCTGCTCGGCTTCAACTTCTACCCGCGCAGCCCGCGCTATGTGACGCCTGACGCGGCGCAAGACATCGCGAATGGGCTGCGCGCCGCGCTGGGCGAGCGCTGTCCGCTGCTGGTCGGCGTGTTCGTCAACGCGCCGGCGGACATGATCGCGGCGACGCTCGCGGCGGCCGGGCTGGACGCGGCCCAGCTCAGCGGCGACGAGCCGCCCGACACGCTGCGGGCGTTACACGGGCGCGCGTTCAAGGCGCTGCGACCGCGCGATCCGGCGGATGCGGGAGAGCAGGCGGCGCTCTACCGGACGGATGCCCCGCGCGACGAGCGGCTGCCCGCGCTGCTGGTGGACGCCTACCATCCCGCGCTGTACGGGGGCACGGGCGAGTCAGCCAGCGTCGAGGTCGCGCAGGCGGTGATGGCGCGCGTTCCCCGGCTGATGCTGGCGGGCGGTCTGGCGCCGGGCAATGTGGGCGAGCGCGTGCGCGCGGTCCGGCCCTGGGGCGTCGATGTGGCGAGCGGGGTCGAGAACGGCACGCCGGGCGTCAAAGACCTGGCGCGGGTGCGGGCCTTTATCGCGGCGGTGCGCGCCGTCGATGCAGCCGGAGAAGCCGTATGAACGAGGTTGTGATCGACGCCATGCAGCCGGGCGACTGGCCGGCGGTCGAGGCGATTTACCGCGAGGGAATCGCGACCGGTCTCGCCACCTTCGAGACGGAGACGCCATCCTGGGAGCGGTGGGATGCCGCGCACCGCCCCGACTGCCGCCTGGTGGTGCGGGCCGGCGAGCGCGTGCTCGGCTGGGCGGCGCTGTCGCCCGTCTCGGACCGGTGCGTCTATGCGGGCGTGGCGGAGAACAGCATCTATATCGCGGCGGCGGCGCGGGGGCAGGGCATCGGCAAGGCGCTGCTGCGCGCGCTGGTCGAAGCCAGCGAGGCGGCGGGCGTCTGGACGCTGCAAACGGGCATTTTTCCGGAGAACGCGGCCAGTCTGGCGTTGCACCAGGCGTGCGGCTTTCGCATAGTCGGTATCCGCGAGCGCATCGGGCAGCTTCACGGTGTCTGGAAAGACGTCGTGTTTCTGGAGCGGCGCAGCCGGGTCGTTGGGATCTGACACGGGTCTTCACGTGGTCCGTCTGGAAGTGAGGAAGCGATGATGGAACGGCAAACGGTCAAGATCGGCGTGGGGCAGGCGGAAGTGCCGGACGCGCGCGGCTACTTCGGCGAGTTCGGCGGGCGCTTCGTGCCGGAGACGCTCGTCCCGGCGCTGGACGAGCTGACCGCCGCCTATTTCGAGGCGCAGGCCGACCCGGCCTTTCAGGCCGAGCTGGCGCACCTTCAGGCTACTTACAGCGGCCGCCCGACGCCGATCAGCTACGCAGCGCGGCTGAGCGATTACCTGGGCGGCGCGCGCATCTACCTCAAGCGCGAAGACCTGGCGCACACCGGCGCGCACAAGATCAACAACGCGCTCGGCCAGGCGCTGCTGGCGCGACGCATGGGCAAGCGGCGCATCGTGGCCGAAACCGGTGCGGGCCAGCACGGCGTCGCCAGCGCCACCGTCTGTGCGTTGCTGGGGTTGGAGTGTCATGTCTATATGGGCAGTGTGGACATGGCGCGCCAGCGGCCCAACGTCTTCCGCATGAAGCTGCTCGGCGCGGACGTGATCCCGGTCGATAGCGGCAGCCGCACGCTCAAGGACGCGATCACCGAGGCGATCCGCGACTGGGTGACCAATGTCGAGACGACGCATTACCTGCTCGGCTCGGCGCTTGGCCCACACCCCTATCCGCTGATGGTGCGCGACTTCCAGAGCGTGATCGGCGTCGAAGCGCGCGCCCAGATGCTGGAGCAGGCCGGGCGCCTGCCGGATGTCTGTATCGCGTGCGTGGGCGGCGGCAGCAACGCGATCGGGCTGTTCCATGCCTTCCGCGACGACGAGGACGTCGAGCTGATCGGCGTCGAGGCCGGGGGGCGCGGGGTCGCCAGCGGCCAGCACGCGGCGCGCTTCGCCGATCCGTCGCTCGGGCGGCCCGGCGTGCTGCACGGGACGCGCTCGTTCGTCCTGCAAGACGCCGACGGGCAGATCCGCGAGACGCACAGCATCTCCGCCGGGCTGGATTACGCCTCGGTCGGGCCGGAGCACGCCTATCTGCGCCAGCTTGAGCGCGCGCACTACACCGTCGCCACGGACGACGAGGCGCTGGCCGCCTTCGAGCTACTCTGCCACCTGGAAGGCATTATCCCGGCGCTGGAGAGCGCGCACGCCATCGCCGAGGCGGTGAAACTGGCGCCCAAGCTGCCCCCCGACGCGATCGTGCTGGTCAACCTATCCGGGCGCGGCGACAAGGACCTCGACACGGTGTTGGGCGCGTTGGAGCGGCGGCCATGAGCGGCGCCAGAGAAACGACCGGGCCAGACGCGCTCGCGGCCATGTTTGCCCGCGCTCGCCGCGAGAGCCGCGCCGCGTTTCTGCCCTACTTCCCCATCGGCTACCCGACGGTCGCCGACTCGCTGGACGCGATCGAGGCGCTGGCGCGGGCCGGTGTAGACGGGTTCGAGATCGGAATGCCGTTCAGCGATCCGCTGGCGGACGGCCCGACGATCCAGGCGGCGACGCAGATCGCGCTGGAGAACGGGGTGACGGTCGGGCGCTGCCTGGACGCGGTAGGCGAGTTGCGCGCGCGCGGCGTGACCCAGCCGATGCTGCTGATGGGCTATCTCAACCCGCTGCTGGCATACGGGCTGGAGCGCTTCGCGCGGGACGCGCGGGCGGCGGGCGCGGCGGGCGTGATCGTCCCCGACCTGCCGCCGGAAGAAGCGGGTCCGCTGGCCGAGGCGTGCGCTCGCGAGGGGCTGGCGCAGATCGTCTTCCTGGCGCCGACCAGCAGTCCGGAACGGATCGCCCTGGTGGCGCAACGGGCGCAGGGGTTCATCTATCTCGTGTCGGTGACGGGCGTGACCGGCGCGCGTGACTCGCTGCCGCTTGACCTGCAGGCGTTCATCACCCGCGTCCGCGCCGCGACGAGCACGCCGCTGGTGCTGGGGTTCGGCATCAGCCGGCCGGAGCAGGTCCAGCAGGTGAGCGCGTGGGTGGACGGGTTCATCGTGGGCAGCGCGCTGGTGCGCGCAGCCGCCGCGGGCGTCGAAGCGGTGCGCGACCTGGCCCTGACGCTGCGCCACGCGCTCGACGAGGCGTAAGGCGGCTGGCGCGTCTATAATCCGATCAGAGCCGGGCGCTGGATAGACCCGGACCGGCTGAAAGGACGCGCAGATGACCGACGCCGCCGACGCCTTGCGCGCCAAAACGCAGATCGTGTACGAGCGGCTGGTCGCGCTGCATGGCGCGCTGCCGCTCGTGCCGCGCCGCGAGCCGATGCACGAGCTGATCTCGACCATGCTCTCGCACCGCACCACCGAGGCCGACGAAGCCCTGGCCTTCAAGCGGATGTGGGACCGCTTCGGCTCGTGGGAAGCGATCCGCGACGCGCCGCTGGACGATCTGATCGACGCCATCCGCCCGGCGAACTATCCCGAGACGAAAGCGCCGCGCATCCAGGCGGCGCTGCGGCGCATCATCGACGCGCGCGGCGAGCCGTCCATCGACTTCCTGCGCGACTGGCCGCCCGACGACGCGCTGGCGTGGCTGATGGCGCTGCCCGGCGTCGGGATCAAGACGGCGTCGCTGGTGCTGCTGTTTTGCTTCGCCCGGCCGGTGCTGCCGGTCGATACGCACGTGCACCGCGTCAGCCAGCGGGTCGGGCTGATCGGCGCGACGGTCGGGCCGGATGCCGCGCACGCGGCCCTGCTCGCACTGCTGCCGCGCGACGCGTACGTGCTGTTCAATTTCCACAAGGCGCTGCTGCGTCACGGCCAGCAGATCTGCACCTGGAGCAGCCCGCGCTGCCGCCGCTGCCCGCTGACAGATATCTGCGACTGGTACCGCGAGCACAGATCAGCAAAGAGCAGCTAAAGACAGCAAAAGGCAGCGAAAGACAGCAAAAGACAGCAAAGGGCAGCAAAGGGCAGCAATACTGTTTTCGGTGCTTCTAGCTGCTCTTAGCTGTTTCTAGCTGCTTTTCGCTGCAGTTAGCTGCTTTTGGCTATGTTTGCCGCGAAATCTGCCGCGAACTCCGGCGGGATGCGGATCGGGCGGCCGGTCTTGAGGTCGACCCACACCCAGCGCGCCCGTGCCCGCGCCAGCAGCGCGCCATCGCTCGCGCGCGTGATGAGGTAATGGCGCACGGCCGAGGTGCGCCCGAACTCGCCGATGTAGGTCAGGATTTCGAGTGTGTCCCCCAGCATGGCGGGCTGTTTGTATTCGAGCCGGTAGTGGCGCGCCACGATGCCGAAGCCGGCCTCGATCATGCGACGGATGGTCCAGCCGAACGCGGCGGCGACGTGGATACCCGCATCCTCGCAATAGGCCATGTAATTCGCGTTATTGACGTGCCCGGCGGCGTCTAGATCGCGCCACTCGACCTCGCGGCGCAGGGTGTACGCGCCCGGCGGCGGGGGCGGCGCCGGGGGGAACGGCTCGCGCGCGGTGCGCTCGTTGGGCATCCCTTCGGGGAAGAACGCGGCGATCATCTCGTCCGGGATGGTCACCGGGCGCATGGTGTCGGAGTCAAGAAAGACCCAGTCGGTGTGCGCTTGCGCGACGATCTCCCCCGTGTCTGCGCGGCGCAGCTCGTAGGCGCGCCGGGAACGCACGCGGTGAAAGTCCGCCACCCAGGTTTTCACGATGACCGTGTCGCCATAGGCCAGCGGGCGAAGATACTCGATCTCGGTCTCGCGGATCCACCACTGACGGCGAATCGCCTCGTACCGTGCGAAGTCGTAGCCTGCCGCAGCAGAGGCATCCATCGCGGCTTCTTGCATGTAGCGCAAATAGTTGGCGTGGTTCACATGGCCGTACGCGTCGCACTCGTAGTGCCGCACGCGAAAGGCGCGCTCGTGAATGCGTGGCATGGTCTCGTGTCCGGTGTCATGATGCCGCAGCAACATCCCGCGCCGGGCGTTGCCGGACGGGTCCGTGCTATACTAACGCTCGCATCCCTGTTTTGCCAGACGCGGCGGCTGGCGAGCGCCGCGCGGAGGAGGAGCACATGGCCCGTTTTGACCGCCTGACGGTCTATAACACGATGCTCGAAACACGGCTGGTCCCCCTGTTCTACCACCCCGATCTCGACGTGGCGCAGCAGGTCGCCGGGGCGCTGATGCGCGGGGGCGGGCGCGTGCTGGAGTTCACCAACCGGGGCGATTTTGCCTTCGAGGTCTTTGGCCCGCTGGTCAAATACTGCGCCGTTGAGCATCCCGATCTGATCGTCGGCGTTGGCTCGGTGGAAGACGCGCCGACCGCCGGATTGTATCTGGCGCTGGGCGCGAATTTCGTCGTGGGGCCGAACTTCAACGAAGAGGTGGCGCGGCTGTGCAACCGGCGCAAGGTGGCATATTTGCCGGGCTGCGGGACGGTGACCGAGATCGCGCGGGCCGAGGAGTTCGGCGCGGAAATCGTCAAAATCTTTCCCGGCGAGTCGGTCGGCGGGCCGGACTTCGTCAAGGCAGTGCGCGGGCCGCGTCCCTGGACGCGGATCATGCCGACCGGGGGGGTCACACCAGATGAAGACAACCTGCGCGCGTGGTTCCGGGCAGGGGCAGCGTGCGTGGGCATGGGCAGCAACCTGGTCCGCAAAGACTGGGTCGACGCGCGCGATTTCGGCGCGATCGAAGACCTGATGCGCACCACGTTGCGCCGGATTGCGTCGATCTGGGGCGAGTGAACGGGGCCGGCACGCGCCGGGCAGGATCACAGCCGCGATCCAAGCGAAGAGGGCAGCCCAGGGTTGAGCGGCTGCCCTCTGGCGTGCGCCGTCCGGCGCTGGCGAGCGCTTTCGGAAGAGAGAGCATAGGACAAATCAGACTGCCACCCACGAGCGCCCGGGACGACGCCGCCCAACTCCACCCACCCCGCTACCTCGCCCGGTCTGCCCGGCTCTCTGCTCGCCGTCAAAAGCGCCCAACGCGGGTTTTTGCCGCGTCTGGTTTCAGTGTACGATCCGGGATGCGGCGGCGCATGAGTAATCTTGACGGTTTTCGAATAGGACAGGTGGTGGATCGGGGGGCCGACGAGCGAGGTGACGCCACCGTCCTTCGAAGCGCAATGTTAACATCTTGACCTGCGCACGGCCCAGCGATCTTTACATTTTTAAATTAAGATAAAATTGTGTCAAGATTTCTATACGGCTCCCGAGTCAACAGTGAATATTTTGTGAAAGCCGCTCCGCTCACCTTGATTCGCCCGGTCTTCCGTGTTACGATGAGGTCGCATCAATCGATGGCTCATTCATTAATTATCCATCAAGGAGTAATCCACCATGTTGTATCTGCCTCGTGAAGAAGGTCAAGGTCTGGTCGAGTACGCGCTCATTCTGGTCCTGGTCGCCGTCGTGGTGATCATCATCCTGGCCCTGCTTGGCCCGGCCATCGGGAACGTCTTCTCGAACATCGTCAACGCCCTCTAAATCTCACTCGTTTCGTTATGCTGTGCCAGAAGCCCCGCTGCGTGCGGGGTTTCAGTTTTTTCACCCTCGCTTCCTGCTCTCGTTTGCTGGCGGTTCTTGGTCAACCTCGCTACAGTTGCGGTACACTAGCCGGGCTTGGGGGGAAACCGTTTCAGTGTTTGGAGGATCGGCAGGATGCGTTTTACTTCTTGGGCGAAACGGGGGATGTTGTTGTTGGTACCGCTATCGCTAACCCTGGGCGCCTGTGATACGTTCATGGATACGACTTCGGTGAGTGATCTTGAGACGGAAGTGTTCCAGATCAAGGCGACACTGGATCAGATGGGCCAGTCAGGAACGGCGATCGCCGAACTTCAGCTCACCGCCGACCAAAGCCTGGTACTCGAAACCGAGCGCAACAGCGCCGAGGCGACCGCTTTTGCCGCCCAGGCAACCCTGACGGCCATGAATCGCGGCGGCGTCCCGGTTCAGCCGAACGTGGCAGGCGGCGCGGGGACAATGCCCGGCGCCACACCCGAGCCGGGCGCGACACCTCCGCCCGCCAGCGGCACGACGTTCTCCGACACGACGACCACCACCGGCATCCGCTCTCAGGATGGCTGTGCCGTCGACCGGACCTCGGTCTTCAACTCCACCGAAGACCAGATCTACGTCGTCACCACGCTGACCAATCTGAAGGCGGGAGCGGTCTTCGGGGTGCGGTGGTTCGCCAACGGTGTGCTGTTCCACGAGGAGCGAGAGTGCTGGATCCCCAATCGCGACTGGGATCAGGTCTGCGCCTACTGCTCGATCGTCCCGGACGCGCCGAATTACGTTTTTGACGTCGGCGAGTGGTCGGTCGAGTTGTTGTTGGACGGCCAGCTTTATTCCCAGGCGCAGTTTCAGGTCGTCAACTGATCTCCCGGCACGCACCGAGGGGGATTCATCCAGGAGCAGGCGCGCCGCCTGCTCTTTTTGCGCCCTCAGACCCATTGCCAGACGCGCGATAGTTCGTCTATAATCAAATTTACATTTGATTATTTGATGGACGGAGCGCGCCATGCCCCGCAAACCGGCTGAGCAGACAGTCCAGCCTGATGCCATTCTCAAGGCGGCAGCGACGGTGTTTTACCGCAAAGGCTATCACGGCGCGACCATGGCCGAGATCGCTGCTGAGGTGCACCTGACTGCTGGCAGCCTGTATCATCACTTCCCCAGCAAGGAAGACCTGCTATGCGCCGTGCTAGACCACGGTCTCACGCAGATTACCCGCAGTGTGCGCGCGGTGGTCAACAGCGCCGATCCCCCGGCGGAGAAGCTGCGCGCGATCGTGCAGATCCATGTGCTGAGCGAGATCGAACATGTCAATATCGCCGCGGCGGTGATCTTTGAGGGGCGCGCGCTGCTGGAGATGCCCGGCGTGCGCGACCAGTACGTTCGCCAGCGCGACACGCTCGAAGGGCTATACCGGCAGGTGGTCGAAGAGGGTATCGCCGCCGGGGATTTTCGCCCGGTGGATGTCGGGATCTTCGTCAAGACACTGTTCGGCGCGTTGAACTGGGTCAGCCTGTGGTACCGCGAGGGCGGGCGCCTGACCGGGCGCGAGATCGCCGACGAGATCGCCGGGACCTTTCTTGCCGCGCTGCGCCCGCTGCCCGCGGACGATACTCCCCGTTAAAGACGGCTTTGATTCATAGCGCAACGAAAGATTGGTTAAGGAGGCACAAGCATGATCAGTCTGACTCCCACATCGGAACAACAAATGCTCATTGACGCGGTGCGCCGCTACAGCGCCGAGGTTGTGCGCCCCGCCGCGCACGACGCCGACGAGAGCGGCGCCTTTCCGGACCGCGTCGTGCAGACCGGCTGGGAGCTGGGCATCCTGCCCGGCAGCATCCCAGAGAGCCTGGGCGGTTTCGCCGAGACCTACAGCGCGGTGACCGGCGTCCTGGCTTATGAAGAGCTGGCCTATGGCGATCTGGCGCTGGCGCTGCGGCTGATGGCGCCGGCTCTGGTGGCGGTGCCGCTGGTGCTGGCCGGGACGGATGCGCAGCGCGAGCAGATGATGGATCTGTTCCTGAGCGAGACGCCGCCGCCCGTCAGCGCCGCGCTGCTGGAACCGGCGATCGCGTTCGACCCGCTGCACCCTGCCACGACCGCCACCCGCGACGGCGACGGCTGCTATGTGCTCAACGGCAAGAAAGCCTATGTACCCCTGGCCGAGGGCGCGGAGACGATCCTGGTCTATGCGTGGAATGCGGATGCCGGGCAGGTGGACGGGTTCTTTGTGAACGGGGGCGCGGACGGGCTGACGATCGGGCCACGCGAGAAGCTGATGGGCATTCGCGCGCTTCCTACCCACACGCTGACGCTGGAGAACGTGCGCGTCGACCCGGCTCAGCGGCTGGGCGGAGAGGCGGGAATCGACTTCGGACGCATCCTGGCGCACAGCCGCGTGGCGTTGGCTGCGCTGGCGGTGGGCGTGATGCGCGCCGCGCTCGACTACGCGATCACCTACGCCAAGGAGCGCGTGCAGTTCGGCGTGCCGATCGCCACCAAGCAGGCGATCGCCTTCATGCTGGCCGACTGCGCGATTGAGATCGACTCTGCACGCCTGATGGCCTGGGAAGCCGCCTGGAAGCTGGATCAGGGCCAGGCGGGCGGCAAAGAAGCCTATCTGGCAAAGGAATACGCCGCCAAAGCCGCGCTGATGGTGACCGACAGCGCCGTCCAGACGCTGGGCGGGCACGGCTACATCCGCGAGCATCCGGTCGAGCGCTGGCTGCGCAACGCGCGCGGCTTCGCGGCTTTCGAAGGGCTGGCGATTGTTTGAGCGAAATACAGCCAGCCGCAGCCCTGTGCGGACCTGGCACTCGACGGTTTTAGCTGCTTGATTGCTGCTTTTTGCTTAGCGTGAGCGAGGAGCGTCAGAAAATGGCGATCAGTTTTGAAATTCCGGAGAAGCTGCTCCAGGGTCTGCAGATGACCGAGGCCGTCGCCAAGGGCATCATGCGTGGCGAGGCCCGCCGCCTGGACGAGAACGAGCACGAGCGGCCCACCACCTTCATCAGCATGATGTGGCCGGTGCTGCGCGAGCAGCAGAGACGCCGGCTTGACCGCCAGGCAGGCGACGCACCCAGGCGCGAAGGGCCAGGCACGTTCAACCTGAATATGATCCTGACCTTCGAGATGCTGAGCTGGGGCGACGTCGGGCAAATGTTGTGCATGCCGACCTCGCTGCTGGCCGGGGCGGCGATCGAGGCGGTGGGCACGCCGGAGCAGAAGGAACGTTTTCTGCGCCGCTTTGCCGAAGGCGACCGGCCGGTGTGGGGCGCGATGGCGATGACCGAGCCGGGCGCGGGGTCGGACACGTCCGCCATCCAGACAACCGCCGTGCTGGACCCGGAGACCAACGAGTGGATCCTGAACGGCGAGAAGATCTTCTGCACCAACGGCAAGCTGGCGCTTGAAGAATCGAATGGGATTGTGGTGGTGTGGGCTACGGTCGACCGCTCGGCGGGGCGCGCGGGGATGAAGCCATTTGTTGTCGAGGCGGGCACGCCCGGTGTCACGGTCGAGAAAGTCGAGATCAAGCACGGCATCCGCGCCAGCGACACCGTCAGCATCGTCTTTCGCGATGCGCGCATCCCATACGAAAACCTGCTCGGCTCGGCGGAAGTGCAGAAGATCGACCGCACGGCCACCGGCTTCAAAGGCGCGATGGCGACCTTCGACGCCAGCCGCCCGCTGATCGCCGCCAGTGCGATCGGGGTGGGGCGCGCCGCGCTGGAGTTCGTCCAGGAGAAGCTGGCCGAGCAGGGCGTCGAGATCCCGTATGACAGGCCCTACCACGCGCTGACCGCCGTCCAGCGGGACGTGATTGAGATGGAGATGCAGCTCAAGGCGGCGTGGCTGCTGACACTGCGCGCGGCGAGCATGCTCGATCACGGTCTGCACAACAGCCTTGAGGCGTCGATGGCCAAGGCGAAGGCAGGCAAGGTGGTCACCTGGGTGACGCAGCAGGCGGTCGCCCTGCTGGGGCCGATGGGCTACAGCCGCGAGTGGCTGGTCGAAAAGTGGATGCGCGACGCCAAGATCAACGACATCTACGAGGGCACCGGCCAGATCAACACGCTGATTGTGGCGCGCCGCATTCTCAACTACTCCAGCCGCGAGCTAAACTAGCCGCAGCGCGGGCACGCGTGGGGCGAGCGTCGGGCGAGCAGTAGGGCAGGCGTTGCTAAAATCTGCCATAATCTATGCCGTCAGTGGTTGAGCAAGCTGCTCATACCGGCGGTGCTTCGCGCGCGCTGCCGGCGCTGTGAGACACTGGCGAGCAGTTGGCCGCTGCGGTGGCAGGTGCTCGCTGCACTTTGTTGCTGTACAAGGAGAGACAATGGTGAAACGACGAGAATGGGTGATCATCGGCCTGGCGCTGATCGCGGCGCTGGCCGGTGGCATGATGGTGATGGCCCAGGACGGCGGCGAGCGCCAGCCGATCAGCCCGGCGAACGCCGCGCAGCTCGCCGAGCTGGCGGTCCTGGATACGCAGTCGCAGGAAGCCTACGACACTGCGTGGTCTGAGGACGGGCGCTGGCTGGCCGTGGCGAACTCCAATGGCGTATGGCTCTATAACACGGCCGATCTGAGCGCGGGCGCGCGCAAGCTGGACGAAGACGCGACGCTGGTGACCAGCCTGGCCTTCAGCCCGGATGGCTCGCTGCTGGCAACCGGCAGTGCCGACGGCGGCGTGCGCGTGACGGATACCGCCTCAGGCGAGCGCCGCGCGCTGATCAACGCGCACAACGCGATCGTGACGGATGTCGCCTTCAGCCCGGACGGCGCCCTGCTGGCAAGCGCCAGCGTGGACGGCTCGGCCCGGCTGTGGAGCCCGGTCGACGGCCAGGGCTTGGCCGTGCTCGCTGGCCCGGCCAACGTCGTGAGCCGCGTTGCCTTCAGCCCGGACGGCACGCTGCTGCTGGCGATGGGGTCGAATGGCACGGTGCGCGTCTGGAGCGTCCCCGCCAGCCCGGAGATGGCCGGCGAAGTGGCGCCGCCGACGCCCACGCCGCCCCCGCCTGCCGAGCCAACCCCTGCCCCCGCCGGCTTCCCGACCCCGGTGACGGCTCAGGTTCAGGGCGCCGAGCAGGTCTTTGAACACGGGCGCATGTTCTGGATCCGTCACTTGCGCCAGGTGTGGGTCATGGCAGCCGGACCGGACGAGAACAGCGGCGACTGGTTCTGCTTCAACGACCTGTTCCAGGAAGGCGATCCGGAGACCGATCCCAGCCTCGTCCCGCCTGAGGGCCTCTACCAGCCCAAGCGCGGCTTCGGCTTGATCTGGCGCGAGAAAGAGGGCATCCGCGAGCGGCTTGGCTGGGCGCTGACGCCTGAATTCGAGCTGTTGAGCGACTATACCTACATCGCGGGCGGCCAGATGCAGGATGGCCAGTACGTGCCCGGCCCTGGCGAGCACCGCCTGACGACGCTCTATAACGACGTGATCTCGTTCTACGAGGGCGAGATTCGCGGGGACTGCCTGGGCGGCACGTGGCGGTTGTCGCCGAACCCCAACCCGCCAACCCAGTAAGAGCCGGACCTGGCATGCGAACGGCCCTGTGGATGCGCTCCGCAGGGCCGTTTTGTTTGCGCGCCTACCAGCCGGGGTGCCGGATCGGTTCGGGCCGGCGGTGAAAGAGCGGGATCAGGCGCTCGACGACGGCCGGATGCCCGCCGAAGAACGCCTCGTCGATGCGCGCGTGCAGGTCAAGCGTCTGCCAGTCGAGCAGCTTGCCGGAGTGCAGCCGCAGCTCGCCGCCTTGCTTGGCAAGGATCGCGGCGCCCGCCGCAATATCCCACACATACGAGCCGTGCGCGACCGTCGCCAGGGCCGAGCCGCGCGCCGTGTACGCGAAGTGCGTCGCCGTGCTGCCCAGCGCCACCACGCGAGTGAAGGTCATCTCGAACCACGAGTGCGCGTCGCTGCGCGAGAGCACGATCGAGTCGTCGGACCAGCGCGTCTTCAGCCGCCCGCGCACCGACCGCCCGTTGCAGATCACGTCGTCTCCGTCGGTGTAGGTCCAGTCATCGTAAAGCGGGATGTAGACCAGCCCAAAGGTCGGAACGCGGTCTTCCAGCAGGGCGATGGTGATGCTCCAGGTTGGCAGGCCGTCCACAAACACCCGCGTGCCGTCGATCGGGTCGATGGTCCAGATCAGGCTGTGGTCGAGCGTCTCGCCGCCGTATTCCTCGCCCAGGATGCCGTGGCGCGGGTACGTCTCGCGGATGCGGCGCGCCAGCAGCCGCTCGATCTCGCGGTCGGCCTCGGTGACGGGATCGGCGATGCCCTTCCACTCGGCGGTGACGTTGCCGAAATAGCGCAGGGCGATCTGCCCGGCCTCGGCCACCCAGCCGCGTATCTGGTCGATGTCCAGCTCAAGCGTCATTGTGCCTGGTCCTTGCGTGGCAGTTAGCTGCCGCTATCTTCGGGGGATTCGCCTTCGGTCTCAGGCTCGGTGCTATCGTCCGTGTCGGTAGCGTGGCCGGCGCCCGGACCGCCAAAGATCTGAGCATCGAGCGGGGCGCGCAGCAGGCTGTCGCAGTGCTGCTCGTCCAGCTCAACGATAGGCCCGTAGATCCAGCCATAATGGTGAGCGGCCAGGTCTTCCTCGCCGGTGCGGTAGTAGATCTGCAGCCAGAGCCGCCCTTCAGTCATGGCGCGCACCCAGAAGCGCTGACCTTCCACCAGCCCGCCCAGGCGGCGGCTGTTTTCGCTGGGGGCGATGCGCACGTTGACGTTGGCTTTGGCCTGGCCGATGCACACATCCGTCAGGTTGACTTCCACGCCGTCCGGACTCAGCCGCTCGGCCTGGGCGGGCAGGGGAGCGCCGACCGGTACGCTGACGAACTCGTGGGGACCGATCTGCAACGCGTCCGGGCCTGTGCCGCCGACCTCGGCGCGCCCTTCGGTGACGATCAGCGTGCTGGTCTCGTCGTCGGCCACGCGCAGCTCGAAGCGCCCCTGGTGCAGGTACACGGTGAACGCGGGCAGGGCCACTTGCCACACGCTGGCGCTGCCTGCCGCGCCGATCTCGCCGATGCCAAGGCGAAGCTGGCCGCTGTCCTGCGCGATGAGGACGTGAAAGCCGCTCTCGCGATCGCCGTCGAATTCTTTAAGCGTCAGCCGGGTGTTCGGCCCGACTGCGAACTCGGTCCCATCGGGCAGCCAGGTGATCAGCGCGACGCCGGTCTCGTTGGTGCGCAGGCGCTCGCCGACGGAGATCGAGGTCGGCATGCCGATGCGGGTTTCGCTGCCGTCTGCCGGGGTCAGGAAGATTTCCGGGCTGATGATGTTGATCGCGCCGCGCCCCGGCTCTTGGGCCTGCGCTGCTGGCCCGGAGAAGGCGCTGAGGGTTGCCAGAATCATCGCCGCCAAAATCAGGCAAAGGGAATGTCGCTGCATCATGCGCATATCCTCACTATACGCGGCTGCCACAGCAGCCGCGCACCAGGAGTCTGAAATACACGGGGCCACGCTGCCGCCCACGTTCCGCACCGCAAGCACCTGTTCGAGACAGGCGGCTCGCCGCGCTCCCTGCGCATTGTAGACGGATCCGCGCCGGCTATCAATCCCCGGTTTGGGCTGGCGCAGCGGACTCTGGCGCGGCGGCCAGCGCCTGCAGCCCGGCGTGCAGACGCGCCAGCGCCCCTTCGGTGATCTCCGGCGGAGTGGCGTACGAGAAGCGGATCCAGCCGTTGCCTTCGTCCGAGAAGGCCGCGCCCGGCACAACCGCGACGCCGTGCTCCCCGGCCAGATATTCCCCGATCTCGAAGCTGTCCGCCATCCCGGCGGCATCCATCCAGGGGGCGACATTCACGAAGGCATAGTACCCGCCGTCCCCCATGATGAAGCGATAGCCGCGCTCGCTGAGGAAGCGCCGCACGATGCGGCGGCTGGCGTTGGTCGGCCCGATGATCGGCTCGGCAGCGGCACGGAAACCGCGCTCGAAGGCGGCGATGGCGACCGCCTGCCCGTGAAAGGCGGGGATCACCCCGTGCGACGCCCGGCTGTTGATGAACGAGATCACGGTTTTGCTGGCGAGCAAATGCGCGCAGCGCACATTCGAGCCGCCCAGCGACTTGGTCAGCCCGTCGAGAATCATCACGCGCTCGCGTTCTTCAGGGCTGAACGACGCCAGAAAACGGTTGGCGTCCATCGGCTCGCCTTCGGTCACGTAGTGGTAGATCCAGTCGTAGAGCACGAACGGGACGCCCAGCGCCAGCGCGTGTTTGCCCAGCGCGACCTGCCGCTCCAGCGACAGCGTGTTGCCGGTGGGGTTGTCCGGCGAGGTGATCACCACGCCCGCCAGGCGCCGCCCGCCCTGCCGCTCGCAAAAGCGGACCGATTCGGTCAGGCTGTCCTCGGTGTATTGCCACGCCTCGGCCTCGTCGCCCGGCGCCAGCAGGACGTTGGCGCCCAGCGCGTATGGCCCCCAGTTGTAACTGATCCACGGCACGCGCGAGACCAGCACCGCGTCGCCCACGCGCCCGGTCCCCAGATGGATCATCGCCTCGTAGGCTTTGAGCAGCGCGTCGCGCCCGCCGACCGCCGCCAGCACGTTCTGCGGCCCCCAGCCCAGCGCCGGATCCAGCGCCCAGTACTGCTCGACAACCGCCCGGCGAAACGCATCGCTGCCGTACGGTGAGTCGTAGCCGGTGCCGTGCGCCTTGACCAGCTCGTGCGCCCGGTCGAGCAGGCTCGCCGGGACGCCTGGCAGCGATGCCCCGCCGTCGCCCTGGGACGCGTCATAGATGACCGCGTCCGCGCCCATCTTGGCCCGGTAGCGGGCGAGCGACTGCTTGATCAAGAACATGCGCGAGGGCGGGATCTCGGCCAGCGTGCTCGGATAGGCGTGCACCGGGATCAGGTTGTCGTCGGGGACGGCGAAACGAGGGGTGTCATAGGCGGTCATGGTGGTTTCCTCCGATCGCGTGTGGCTGAGTGCGGGCGCGCCGCCGCGCCGGTCAGACGCCGCTGCGCCGCCCGATGCCTGATCGTAGCGGATCGCGCACGAAATGGGCTTGGTCAGACCAAACAAATTCGGCGCGGTCTTCCCCTCACCCCCAACCCCTCTCCCTCTGCGACTGCGCCGCGGGGAGAGGGGCTGTTGGTGTCGCCGCGCGCTCCCCTTCTTCCCGCGGCCTGTGTGACAAGACGGGGCAAATGCTCGCCGTCGAACGCGTCACGCGCGCTAAGTGGCGCGGGCGCGCACGCGCCGCATTCGCCGGGCAAGCGGACCCAGCGGCATGGGATAGGCTTCGGCGGCGTCGCCCAGGCGCTCTGTGACGCGCTCGCCCAGCCACAACCCGAAATAATAGGCCGCGATAGCCATCAGGTAGCCTGTGATCAGGTCCGGCAGGTTGTGGCGCTGGGTGAGCACAGTCGAGGCCGAGATCAACGCGCCCAGCAGCACCCAGATGAGGAACACGCGCGGGCGCGGGCGAAAGCGAATCATGAAGGCCATGTTCAGCAACGCGTAGAAGACGTGCTGGCTCGGTGCCGCGTTGTGGGTGCTGGCGGCTGCGTCCAGCTTATAGGTGTGGCGCAGGAACTCGGCGAAGATGTCGTCACCGGGCACCTGTTCGGGCGCCGGCTTGGTGACATAGGTGGGAAAGAGCATATACAGCACATAGCTGGCAAGCGCGGCACTCGCCATGGCGAAGATGAACTGGCGGTACAGCCGGATCGGCATATGATAGGCCGCCCAGAGGGGAACCAGCGCCGCGAACCCGAAGCCCAGAAAGTAGGGAATCAACCAGTAGCCGTTGGGCGTGATCTGGTCATCGAACGGCTCGATCTCCAGCTCCCAGCCCTCGGTTGGCTCGCGCAGCACGCTGTTCAGCCCGTTGGTCACAAAGAACAGCGATTGGATCGCCAGCAGCGCCAGAAACAGCGCCAGCCGGTTTTGAACGAGTCGTTTCGCAATCTGCCGTAGGGTCATAGGTTGCCCCATCACCGGTTTTCGTCCCGGGTCGATCTGCCGCACATTTGCCGGGCTGCCCCGGCCCGGCGCGCGGTTCCCGGACGGCGCGCCCCGCGTCGTTGCGGCGGGTGATCGCACAGGCGCGGGCGGAGTCGCGAGTGTCCTGCATGTTTCCGCGCCAGGCGCACAGGAACCGGCTCATTGGGCGGGCCGGCTACCAGTATATACGGGAATGCCCGCGGCTTCGATGCGGCGGCCTAACCGGCAGGCGGAGCGGGCGGTTCCACAGCCAGCGAGTCGAGCATCTGCTCGTAGATCACCGACCACAGGTCCCAGCCATATTTGCCAGTCGTGACGGCTTTGAGCACGATCACGCGGCCATCCGGCAGCTCGAACGCGCCGATCGACGTGTTTACCGGCGGTTCCTGCGTATCGTCCTTCTGGACGGCAATTGTGCCATGCCACCCTTGCGCCGAGGTCCACGCACCCGAGTCGGTCGGCTCGATCTCGGACAGCGCGGCGTCGATACTGTCGGCCAGATACACGTCGAAGACGGCTTGCTCGTCGAAGGCGAAGCGCTCGCCGGGGCTGATTCGGACCGGGACGCCGGCGGAGTTCTCCTCAGCGGTGGCGGCGTCGAAATAGCGCGACAGGTAGCGGACGGTGATTCCGCCGGCAGAGGCTTCGGCATCCAGCGGCAGGTTGATAGGCGCGGGGCACTCTTCGTCGTCACCGTCGCTGCAGCCGGGCAGACGGCCCACAAGCCGCGGCTCGCCGCTGTCGCCGCTGTCAGCGCCGCCCAGCGCCAGCCCCGGCCCGACGTTGAGATTGAGCTGCGGCGTGGCGGTCTCGGCAGGGGCGGGCGTGGGGGTGGCACGCTCATCGTCGCCGCCGCACGCCGCCAATCCAAACACCAGCGCCGTCCCAACAACCCACCACCACCAACGCGTTCGATGTTTCATTCTGCTCTCTCCGCTACACACCCAGGGTGTCGTTCCTTCGCGCTCGGCACAGGCATAGTCTAGCGAATCCGGGCGCCGGGTGGCAACCAGAGCGCCGCAAGCCCGGCATGATTTGGACGCGCGGCCTCGAATATGAGATACTCGTAACAGAGCGGGTCGTCGTCCGGCGGCGCTCCCGCGCAAAGCAAGCCTAAAAAGGAAGGATTCTCCGATGTCTGAGGCAAAGCAGTTCGACACGGTGCGCGTGCACTATACCGGGAGGCTGGACGATGGCTCGGTCTTCGACAGCTCCAGAGGGCGCGAGCCGATTGAGTTCACGATTGGGGGCGGGCAGGTGATCCCCGGCTTCGAGCAGGCGGTGGTCGGCATGAACCCCGGCGAGGAAAAAACGGTGCGGATCCCGTCCGACGAGGCTTACGGCCCGTACCGGGACGAGATGGTGCTGACCGTCCAGCGCGATCAGTTCCCGCCCGACATCGACCCGCAGGTCGGCCAGGCGCTTCAAGTCCAGCAGTCTAACGGCGAGTCGCTGATCGTCACCGTGTCCGAGGTGAGCGAGACGGCCGTCAAGCTCGATGCCAACCACCCGCTCGCCGGCCAGGACCTGACCTTCGATATCGAGCTGGTCGAAATCCGCTAAGGGGCAGCGCGCTTCGACCCGTGCCCGTCGCGGCCCCACGCCACATGCCCGGAGCAGGTGGATGGCGTGGGGCTATTTGCTGCTGGCGGTGCGCGCCGCTCACGCCAGATGAGCGCGCAGGAAGCGGATCTGCTCGATGAGCTGAAAGACGCCGCCGCCCTCGTGCTGGTTGTACGGGTAGACGCGGATATCCTTCGGCCCGGCGTAGTGGTTGTACGCGGCGAAGACGGTCGAAGGCGGGCAGATGTCATCCATCATCGCGGTCGAGAACAGCGCCGGGGCCTGCGCGCGCGCGGCGAAGTTCATCCCGTCGAAATAGCTCAGCGTGTGGAACACATCCTCGACCCGATCGCGGTGGATGCGGCAGAAGGTCGCGATCTCCTGGTACGGCCGGGTATCGACCAGCTCAGTCGCGCGGCGGAAATGGCACAGAAACGGCACGTCGGGCATCACGGCGCGAACTTCGCCGGGGATCAGCCCGCCGACCGCCAGCGCGATCCCGCCGCCCTGACTGGCGCCCGTCGCGACGATGCGCTCCGGGTCGACGGCCGGGTGAGCGCGGGCCGTCTCGACGGCGCGCACGGCGTCGGCAAAGACGCGGCGGTAGTAGTATGTATCGGGGTGGAGCACCCCCTGGGTCATGAAGCCGGGGACCGAGGGGTTGGCGCCCGCGTCGGGGATATCCGGCGTGTCGCCCTTGCTCCACGTGCTGCCCTGCCCGCGCGTATCCATCACCAGATGCGCGAAGCCCGCCGCGCTCCAGTCCAGCCACTCCAAAGGCAGCCCGCGCCCGCCGCCGTAGCCGATGAATTCGACCACACACGGCAGGCGTCCGTCGCGCTGGCGTGGTAGCAGCAGCCAGCCCTTGATGCGCTGCCCGCCGTAGCCCGAAAAGGTCACGTCGAAGACCTCAACCGTCTCCAGCAGCCCTTCGACCGGCTCGAAGCGTGGGTCGAGCGGGTGGCGGCGCGTGTCGTTCAGAGTGCGCGCCCAGAACGTGTCGAAATCGGCCGGCTCGCTGCGCTCCGGCCTGTAGTCGCGCAGTTCTTCCAGGGGTTTGTCAAACAGCGCCATTGAGCTTGTGCCTCCTCAAAATGCATGAATGAGCGGCGAGATCCGCACCCGCCGCCTTGACCCACAACTGTCTTTGCGCTCGCGTCCGTTGAACCGGCTCAGGTAGGGCGCTCGTCCTCGTTGTCATCCGGCGAGGGCGGCGGCTCGCTGCTCTCGGGCTGATCCCCGGCCAGTTCGGGCGGCGCCTCGACCGGAAACTGAATCACATCGGCAGCCGGGAGCGGTTGCGGCGGTGCCTGGGGCGGAAGCTGCGAGCGGATGATGCCCGGATCGTCGGGCGGCGCGCCGCGAAACGGCGGCCGGGCGGTGGGTGGCTCGGCGGCACCCCGGCCCGCTTTGTCCGCGATCTGCGGCCAGATGATGTTCACCGCCTGGACGACGCCCGGATGGTCCGGCTCCAGCGCGCGGGCTTGCTGAATATAGTCCCATGCCTGTTCGGGGGTCTCGGCCAGGTTCGCCAGTTCCAGCCAGGCGAGCAGGAAGCGGGGATTGAGCTGTAGCGCGCGGGTGAAGTGCTGGCGCGCTTCGTCGCGCCGCCCGCCCTGCGCCGCGGTGACGCCCATGTTGTAGTAAATCTGGGCGTTCTCGGCGCGCGCCGACGCGCTCGGCAGCGGGGCGGCGGGGAACGCCGAGGTCAGCGGCGCTTCTGGGGCAGGGCCGAAGCGATCAATCCGCTGGCCCGCCAGCCGCCCGCCGGTCAGCGTGCCGGCCAGCAGGACGGCGTAGAAGGCCAGCTTGTACACGAACGCGACCGGCCCAAAAATGAGCAGCAGCATCCCATAGGTGACCAGCACGCCCACTCCAACCGCCAGACCATATCCCCCCGCCTGCTCGGGCGTGCGGGCCGCGCGCGCCGCCCAATAGCTCTGCCAGAACGCGAGCAGCACGATCAGCCCAAGCTGGGTCAGGAAGAGTATGTTCAGCCCGGCGGGTGGGTTTCTCAGCACGTTTTCAACAATTTCCGGCGCGCGCCGTTGAAGCTGCTCCTGCTGGGTGCTGAGATCCGCGTTGGGATCAACTTCGTCGAGCAGTTCGCTGATCAGAAAGCAGTAGCACGCGCCGAAGCTGAGCAGCGAGCCGATCGCCGTCACAATCAGAACCGCGCGGAACACGCGGTCGAAGTGGAGATTCTGCAAGCTCATCGAAGCCTCACCAGGGCGACACACGGCATCGCGCTAAGTATAGCATGCGGGGCGCGAACGCGAGAGTTCTGCCCAGACACGGCGCGAGGGGCTATCAGGCCCCTCGCGAAGTGCTCTGGTGATGTCGGATGCCTGGCACGACAGGCGGCACGGCCTACTGCATCAGGTGACTGACGACATCTTCGACCGCGACGCCTTCCTCAGTGATCAGCGTAAAGATCGTGCGCAGGATCTCGACCGGGATGCTGCCGCTCCACACGCGGCCATCGGGCAAGAGCAGCGGCTGCACGTCGTCGCCATTCGCCCCCAGCAGGACGGTCGGCGTGCCGGTCAGGCCGTAATCGGTAAAGCGCACGCGCGCCTCGTCCATCGCTGCGGTGTAGCGGTCGTCCGCCATGCAGGTTTCCAGCGCGTCCCGATCGATTGTGACGTCCAGGCCGCTCAGAATCTCGGCAATCCCCTCTTCGCTATAGGCGTACTCGCGGCCCAGGTTGATCGAGCCGGAGAAGAGGGCTTTGTACGCGCTGTAGCCCGCGCCCTGCTCGGCGGCGCAGAAGGTCGCCCGCGTTGCCCGGTCGGCCAGCGCGTCCCCGGCAATGGGGACCAGCTCGATCTGGGCGCGGCCACTCTCCACATCGAGCGCGATCAGGCGGTTCATGGGATAACTGTAGTTGGCGCAGTGCGGGCAGGTGAAGCTGTAGAACTCGACGATCTGGATCGGCGCGTCGGGATCGCCGTAGATCATCCGGCCGGTGTCGGCCACACTGGCCTGCCAGGCGGCGTTGATCGCCTCGTAATCGGGCTGTGGCGGCTCGATTTGCAGGCTGTCCAGGATGCCCAGGATCGTGCCATCCTGCCCGTTGGGAGCCAGCGCCTGGATGTAAAAGACTTCGCCCGCGTTGCCATAGGGGAACAGGATCAGATACTGCGTGTTGCCGCTCCCATCGGCGAACTGGACGTGAAAGCCTTCGTTCGCACCGGCGGTCAGCGGTTCGACGCGGCTGTTGACCTGCTCCGCCAGCGGCTCCAGGGCGCTTTCGAGCGTGGCGTCTGGCCCCAGCCCCGGGATGTTCTGCAGGGTAATGAACGCGCCCGGTCCACCGGCCAGCGCCTCAGGCGAAACGAACGCCAGATCGAATTCCTGGCCTCCAGACACCGCGTCCCACCCGGGCGGCAGCTCGACCGTCAGACCGAGCAGCTCGTACTCGTACATCCGCGGGGAGTCCCCGCCTTGCTGAGAAGCGTTATCCAGACCGGTCGGAACACCCACCGCCTGGGATGGAGCAGCCGATAGCAGCGCAGCCAGTGCCACAACCACCATCACAATAAGAGAAAATCGATTGCGCATTGTTGACTCCATTGCACAGAACTTCTACCCGGTGTTTGGCAACCTGCTTGGCTAGCCGCGCCGCGAAAAGGATTGGCTGGCCCGGCGGGTTCGCCCGATTATAACGAGAGAGCGGGGGGTTGCCCAGAGCGGTCAGGTGGGGCGCTGCGCGGCGAGAAACTGGGCGTAGTACGCGGCCCACTCGGTATCGGGCGCTTGGCGGGTGTGCTCGTCGGCAGCCAGCACCAGCCAGCAGATAAGCCGGCTGCGCGTCAGCCCCGGACCCAGCAGCGCGCGGAAACGCTCCAGCAGATAGCCGGCGTACCACAGGGGCCATTCGGGGTCCTCGCCGTCGACATCCGCAAACGCCTGGTGGTGGACACGCCCTGCCTCGCGCAGCAGCTCGGCCAGCTCGTCGATCAGCGTGGGGTCGGTCATTAGCGGCTCCCGCCACGAGAAACGAAACCCGCACCTGTCAGGAGGCGCGGGTTCCGTTGGTGCAGAAGACGTGGGTTTAGCCCTCTTTGAGCTTGGACTCGTCCCAGTCCTTCTTGCTGATGAACTTGGTCAGGGTACGGCCGTCCTTGGTCTTGCCACGAAGGCCGTAGCGGGTCTGACCGTTCTTGGTGGTGAACGTCGTCTTCACCACATCGGATTCCGGCAGCTTCACCTTCTTGCGAGTCTTGACATCGTAGAACTCAATATCTGCCACGGCTAGATCTCCTTGCTAATGAGATGTACCCCTATTCAGGTAAGTGTGCCGCGTAGCGTACACAAAATCGATTGTAGCACGGCTTGCGGCGAGTGCATATCACGAGTTTACCTGTTTTCTCTCAAAGTGCCTAGTTGTCTCCCTCAGCAAGCGGCGTCATCTCCTCGTCTGGGCCGGCTGCCTCCGCCGTCTCTGCCGGCGGGGCGGGCGTGTCGGACGGGGCGGGGGGCGGCTCGGTGCGAGTCGCCGTAGGCGGGCGCGGCGTCCAGGTTGCGACCCGCAGCGTGGGCGCGGGGGTC
Organism: Thermoflexus sp.; assembly: GCA_020724465.1. GTDB lineage: Bacteria > Chloroflexota > Anaerolineae > Aggregatilineales > Aggregatilineaceae > DYGX01. Next base: position 138,604 of record DYGX01000006.1, on the reverse strand, counting down.
CGGCTGGGCGCAGGAGTCCAGGTCGGCACGACAGCGTCCCACACCGAGGTCGGCGACGGCCCCGGCGTATTGGTGGGCCGGGGTGTGTTGCTCGGCGTGGGCGAAAAGCGCGACGTCGGGGTGAGCGTCGCCAGGGGGAAGAGCGTCGCCGCGGGCGTGGCGTCTGCCGCTGCGCTGTTGCGGTCGCGCAGATAGAGCGCGACCAGGACGGCAGCCACGGCGACGGCAACCACGGCCATCACGATCAGCAGCGCGCCAGGGGTGATGGCAGCGCGCCCCGCCGCCGGAGCAGCGGGCGGCGGCGCGGTTCGCGGACCGGCGTAGGGTGTGCCGGTCAGGCGCTCGTAGGCGGCGCGGGCCGTTTCGCTGGTCGGGTCCAGCGCCAGCGCGCGCTCCAAGAGGCGAATTCGCTCGGCGCGGTCCGGCGACGCGGCCGCCAGCCACAGCCATGCGGGTGCATAGTCGGGGTCGGCGGCCAGCATCGCTTCGAGCAGCGGACGCGCCTCAGCGGGGCGGCCCGCCTGGATAAGCGCAATCGCCTGTTGGAGCCGGTCGTTCCGATCCTGTGCCATAGCTGCCCCTTGCTGCTGCACGCGCTTCTCTCATTGTATTCAGCTTGCGCCGGCAGTGAAAGAGGACGCCGGTACGCGGCCGGCTAGGAGCGCGCGAATCCCGCTGCGATTTGCAGCGCCGCCGCCTCAGGCTCGCGCAGTGAGGTGCTGGCGAGCTGTGCCTGTACCGGCTCGCCCGGCGCAAAGCGGCGGACCGCAACCGCGCTGGCTTCCTTGACGGTGATGTAGTACAGCGCGATGGTCGAGCCGTCGTCCTGCGGCCATTCCTGGGTGATGACCTGCACGCCCGGCCTGACGGTATGCAGCAGGCCGCCAATGGCGCGCTGCCAGAGCACCGGCGGCAGCCACAGCTTGCGGTCGCCCAGGGTCAGGATGTTGGTCACGCCGGCGTGGGTTTCGAGCAGGCCATAGGCATAGAACGGGTGGTGCAGCACGGCGGTACCCAGCAGGGTGCGCAGCGTCTGAATGTCGGTCACGATGCCCTGCCGGGCGATGGCCTGCTGGGTGGTGCACGCCCCGCCGTGGATGATCGCGCCTGTCAACAGCCGGGTCAGGCCAAACGGCTGGCCGCGCAAACGATCCGGCATGACGCTCAGCGTGGTGATCGAGCAAGCCGTGTACGCCTGCAGTGCGTCTGGGGCGGGTGGCGCCAGTGCGATGATCGCGCGGGGCTGTCCGTGCGCATCGAGCAGCGCCAGGTCCGCCGTCCAGTCGTGCCAGGCGTGCCCCTCGTGGACCTCGACGACGCCTTCGAGCAGGTTAGCGGTGTGCGGCTGCTCGCAGAGGTGGCAGGGCCAGGTGATCAACACCGCCTGATGCCGGGCGAGGCAGTCCTGCAGGCGCAGCGCGATCCAGCGCGCCGCAGCGGCCCGCGCCACCGCCTCAGGCGGGCAGTTGGCTTCCTCGTCGTGCGCGTAATGATGCTGCTTGATCTCGCCTTGGCGAGCAATCATCCTGCCGCCGCACAGCGGGCAGCGGTATTCAACGCCGCGCCGCGCCTGCTCGATCGGGACCGGCTGGCCCTGGTCGTCGAAGGCCCACTCGTACAGCGGAAGCTGGCCGTCGCTTGAGGCGGCGGGGGGCTGTCTGCCAGTCACATTCTCTCCGATCCGTTCTGGCGCCATGTTCTCAGCATAACCTGCCCATTGAGCGTGAGGCCCCCAGCTTTTGGGGCACTGATGTGTATCCCCTATTATTGGCGCTTTGCCTGATCAGGCAAATGCGGCTTTGGGCCGCGCCGGAGCGCCGGATGAGCGTCTCGGAGCCGCTGCCCAGGCGGCGCATAGTCGTGTAAGTCCGTCCTGCTACATTGGCCTATAATCTGGATCAAGATGGCTGTGGAGAAAGGGTGAGCCGGATGCGTTCACGAACGGGTTTGCTCTGGCTGCTCGGCGTGTTGATCGTGGTCTTGGGGCCGGGCGTGTGGGGTCCGGCGCCTGCGGCCGCGGGTGGGTTTCTGTCGCCCAGCGCCTACATGAACGCCTATTTCGACCTGATCAACACGCGGAACTACGGCGCGGCCTATGTCGAGTGGGTCAACCCGCCCCAGACGTACGATCAGTTCGCCGCCGGGTACGCCGATACGCAATGGGTGCAGGGCTATTTCGGCGGTTTGCAGCCGGGCGAGGTCAATAACCTGCTGGGCGGCGTGCCCGCCGTGCTATACGGCTACCGCTTCAACGGGACGGTGGCGGCCTACAGCGGCTGCTACTATCTGCTTTATAACGGCAGCGGCTCGGGGATGGATGTCTGGTCGATCGCCCACGCCGATCTGCGGCCCTTGAGCTACGTGCCGACGCTGGAAGGCGCCGACGCGCTGATCAAAAGTACGCAGTGTTACGCGCGCCGCGCGTCCGGCGGGGACTTCCTGAGCGTCCAGAGTATGCTGGGGGCCTACTACGACGCGATCAACGATCGAGACTACGCGGCGGCCTACGGCCTGTGGCGCAACCCGCCGCAAACCTACCCGCAGTTCGTCTCCGGGTTCGCCGGCACAACCGAAGTCGCGATGTTCTACGGCGACTATCAGTACAGCGGCGCGCCGAGCGCTTATGAGGCGGGTCGGGTGCCGGTGGTGTTGATGGGCTTCCATTCAGACGGGAACGTCGTGGCTTTTCGCGGCTGTTTCCGGCTGAATTATGATCCCTGGCGCGTGCCCGCCTGGGCGATCATCGGCGCCAACCTGACGCCGATCTCGACCGACTTCGGCGCGCCGGACCGGCAGACGGTCCTCAGCGCACTGGCCGCACGCTGCTACTAAGCGGCATTCACCGCCGTCCGGCTCCGCATGTGGCTGCACTCGCTGCCCCGGCCGGTCCTGACCGCGCGGGATAGCGTGTGCTGGTGTGCAGCGGGGCCGGACACGGATCGCCAGCCGGCCGCCCGGCTCAGTGCGAGGACTGCCCGCGCTCGGCCCGCTCTTTAAGCTGATCCAGAATTTCGGCGAAGGTGGTGCTGAGGAACTTGTTGATCTCGTCGGACTCTTCAAGCTCCTCGCGGGCGATATCGCGCATGGTCTCGATGAAGGTTTCGCGCGAGATTAGCCCTTGCTGGATCAGCAGCCGCGCCAGTGCTTTGGCGATCACAAACCCGTCCACGCCGCGCGCGCCGAGGCTGGCCAGCCCGCCGAACAGGTCCCCGAAGATCTCCTGGGTGGTCCGGATGTCGTCCTGCACGATACCCCCTCCTGTGCCCGAAACAGAATGTGGCGCCCGATTGTAGCGCGAACCGGCGCGCTTTGCCCCAATTCACCAAGAGTAGCGCGGCAGCCTGTTCGCTGGTAAAAACACTCGGCGCGTGTGGAAGCGCCTGTGTCACAGAAGGGATGGCTGCCATGCTCGATGCACGCACGCGGGCGCGACGCGCACTCGCGCGGGGGATAGGGCGCGCGGCGCTGCATTTGCTGACCCGCACCGCGGTCGAGGGGATGCGCTTTCTGAACACGCCCGGACCGGCCATCTTCGCCGCCAACCACGTCTCGACCTTCGACGCGTTCCTGATCTTCACGCTCCTGCCGCCGGACACAATGTTTGTCGGGCCGGGCGATTTTCCACTGGAGCAGCCCGGCGAGTGGCTGGCCGACCACCTGGGCCTGATCCGTGTCAGGCGCGGGTCGGTCGACCGCGAGGGCTTGAAACAGATGGCCGCCGTGCTGAAGGACGGGGGGCGGCTGGCGCTGTTTCCGGAGGGGGGAACCTGGGAGAAGCCGATCGATGACGTGAAATCGGGCGTGGCGTATCTGTCGCTGACGACCGGCGCGCGCATTGTGCCGATCGGGTTAGGGGGCACCTACCGGGTGTGGGAGGCTGTCTTCCGGCTGCGGCGCCCGGCGATCAGCGTGCGGGTTGGCCCGCCTCTGCCGCCGGTCCGCGTGTCCGGCGATCGCCACCGGCGCCAGGACGCGCTGCAAGCCGCGTCCGTCTCGCTGATGGGCCGCATCTATGACTTGCTGCCGCCTGAGACACAGGCGCACTACGATTACTTCGGGCGGGCACGCTACGCCGGGCGGCTGGTGTTCGACCCGCCGCAGAGCAGCGCCCCGCGGGTGTCGTTCGACGCGCTGGCGGAGCTGGTCAGCAAGCCCAACCTGTTTCGCCCGCTGCACCGAATTGCGCGGCTGCCGGTCGCGCCGTTCCTGCATCCGGGGCGCTTCTACCCACCCGGCACGATGCGCCTGGCCGCGGCGTCGCTGCTCGGCGCGTTCGCCGAGGGGGATTTCGCGGGCTATCTTGAGTACCGGCTCGGCGAGGACAAGGCCGATCGCGTGCGCGCCGCGCTGCGGGCCATCATTGGCCGGATCGACGTGCTGGAGCCGGGCAGCACCCGCGTTGCCTTCGCCGTGACGGTTGAGGAATGATCGCGCCGGCGCGCCCAGATCGTCGCGCTAGAGCCGCTCGAAGATGCCTGCCGCGCCCTGACCCCCGCCGATGCACATCGTCACCATGCCGTATTTGCCGCCGCGCCGTCGCAGCTCGTGCAGAAGCTGGACGGTCAGCTTGGCGCCGGTGCAGCCGAGCGGGTGGCCGAGCGCGATCGCCCCGCCGTTGACGTTGACGCGCGCCGGGTCCAGGTCCAGCTCGCGGATCACGGCCAGCGCCTGGGCTGCGAACGCCTCGTTCAGTTCGATCAGGTCCAGGTCGGCCAGCGTCAGCCCGGTGCGCTTCAGGACGCGTGGCACGGCTGCCACCGGCCCGATCCCCATGATCTCAGGCGCGACGCCCGCGACGTTAAAGCCGACGAACCGCGCGATCGGCTCGAAGCCCAGGCGCGCGGCGGTGTCGCCGTCCATCAGCAGCACGGCGGCGGCGCCGTCGCTGAGCGGGCTGGAATTGCCGGCGGTGACGGTCCCGTTCTGCTTGAAGGCCGGCTTGAGCTTGCCGAGCGCTTCCAGCGTGGTATCGCGGCGCAGGTGCTCGTCGGTGTCGAAGACGATGCGCTCGACATGGCGCCGCCCGTCGCGCAGGCTGACCTGGTCGAAGCTGACCGGCACGATCTCCTCGGCGAACTTGCCCGCGTCCGTGGCGGCGGCGGCTTTGCGGTGGCTGTCGCAGGCGAACCGATCTTGCTCCTCGCGCGAGATGCCGTACTGCTCCGCCACGCGCTCTGCCGTCAGGCCCATGCCCATGTACATCTCCGGCTGGACGAAAGTCGTCGCATAGTCCGGGCTGAGGCGGAAGCCGGTCATGGGCACCAGGCTCATCGTTTCGACGCCGCCGGCGATGATCACGTCGGCGCCACCAGCCATGATCCGCTCCGCTCCGATCGCGATCGATTGCAGGCCGCTGGAGCAGAACCGGTTGATCGTCTGGGCGGGGACGCTGACCGGCAGACCGGCTTGCAGCGCCATCAGGCGGGCGGGGTTGAGGCCCTGCGGGCCTTCGGGCATGGCGCAGCCGAGGATGAAATCGTCGATCAGCGCCGGATCGAGCCGCTCGCCCGCCTGGTCGAGCAGGCTGTGCAGCACAGCGCCCATCAGTGCTTCCGGGCGTGTCGTGCGGGTCGTGCCCTTTTTGGCCCGGCCCACCGCGGTGCGCGCCATCGCGACAATGACCGCTTCTCGCATCAGAACCTCCTACTCGCTGTGCTCAATAAGATCAAGTGTGACGGTGAAAACGCTCCCCTGGCCGACCGTGCTCTCGACCCCGACCGTGCCACGGTGCAGGTTCACGATCTCGCGGGCGATGGTCAGCCCCAGCCCGGTCCCCACCGCGATATCTTCGTTGGCGCGGAAGAATGGCTCGAAGACCTGGGCAAGCATTTCCTGCGGGATGCCGATCCCGGTGTCGCGGATGCGCAGCACGGCCCGGCCGTGTTCGGCTTCGGCGGTGGGTTCGAGCGCCTCCAGCTCAACCGTGACCGTCCCGCCTTCGGGCGTGTAATTGATAGCGTTGATCACCAGATTGGTGATGACTTGCATCATACGCTGCGGGTCGGCCTCGACCATCAGCGGCCGGTCGGGCAGCGCCGCGCACAGGGTGATCGCTTTGTGCTCGGCTTCGGCGCGTTGGATGACGAGCACTTCTTCGACCAGCTCGTTCAGCGACACCGGGCGCTGGTAGAGCGGGATAATGCCGCGCTCGAAACGGGAGATATCCAGCAGGTTTTCGATCAGTTCGGTCATGCTGTTCGTCACGCGGTCGATGACCTCAAGATGGGCGGACAGCTTGTCCGGCTGCCTGCGCAGAAGATACAGCCGCGTCTTGATGTTTGCCAGCGGCGTGCGCAATTCGTGCGAGGCGTGGGCGATGAAGCGGTCCTTTTGGGCTTGCAGCGCCTTCTCCTGGCTGATGTCGCGGAAGATGGCGACCAGGCCGGAGTCCTGCTCGCGCGTCACGCCGGGGACCTGAGTGATCGTCAGCGCGGCGTCGATGGTGCTGCCGTCCCGTCGCAGGGCGGCGACGTCGCCGCGCCAGCTACGCTGCTGCGCCAGGCCGGTGCGGATGGCATTGATCTGGCGGCTGCCGTTGGGCGAGGGTGCGATCAGGCTGTCTTCAATGACCAGCGAGCGCCCGATCAGGTCGTCCGGCTCGTAGCCGAGCAGTTCGGTAAAGGCCGCGTTGATGTACATCACCTGGCCGCCCAGCGTGAAGATCACTGCCTCGCCCATCGAATCGAGCACGGCTTGAAGCTGGGCGCGCTGCGCCTCGACCTCTGCTGTACGCTCGCGGACGCGCAATTCCAACTCGCTGGCGTGGTGCTGGACCGCGTCGTACAACTGCGCGTTGCGGATCGCGATCGCGGCCTGATCCGCGAAGGCTTGCAGGCGCTCGGCGTCGGCAGCGTCGAAGAAGCCCGGTTCGGTGCTGTCGAGGTGCAGGATGCCGATGACGCGGTCTTCGAGCACGATCGGCGCCTTGACGGTCGAGCGAATCCAGTCTTCTTCCGGGATGCGCATCCACAGCGGTTCGGCGTGCGTATCGGGCAGGGCGAAGGGCCGCCGGGTGGCGATCATCTCCTGCCATACCGGGACCTCGTCCACCTTGAAGCGCAGCTTGCGGATCCACGCTCCGGCGCCGTGCTCGGCGTAGCCGTGCCCGCGAACCACACGCGCCACGCCATCTTCGATCAGCATGATGTTGGCCGCGTCGTAGGGCAGGACGCGCCCGACGTTTGCCAGGATCCGGTCGAGCACGGCGTCGAACTGGAGCGTGCTGGTGATGGCGGCGGCGGCGGCGCGCAGCGCCTCGGCCAGCGTGCGCTGCTCGCGCTCGGCCTCAAACAGCCGCGCGTTGCGGATTGCCAGCGCGGCGTGGTCGGCAAAAGCCTGGAGCCGCTCGGCATCGATCGGTTTGAAGGCGTGTGGGGTGGCGCTGTCCAGGTTCAGCAGCCCGATCACCTGGTTGTCGATTGAGATCGGCGCTTTGAGCGTCGCGCGGATCCAGGCGCTCTCCGGCTGGACAGTCCAATCCGGATCGCCCGCGGTATCGTTGATGATGTAGGGCTGCACGCCAGCTTGCGTGTGCATCCGCGACCAGTGCCGGGTGTCGGCCCCGGTCAGGCGCAGATGCTCAATCCAGCCGGTCGGGCCATACGCTTCGTAGCCGGTATGCCGGACGATCATGGCCACGTCGTGCTCGATCAGCATCAGGTTTCCGGCGTCGTAGGCGATCACCCGGCGGATGTTTTCGAGCAGGCCATCGAACAGGTCGTCAAGCGACAGCGAGCGGTTGCTGAGCGCCGCCACGTCGCCCAGCGCCTCGGCGAGGATGCGCTGCTCGCGCTCCGCCGTGAGCAACTGCGCCTTGGTGATGGCGACCGATGCCTGATTGGCGATCGTTTCCACCAGTTCCAGCTCGTCTGGGCTGAACTGGCGCGGCTCAACCCAGTCCAGCCCGAGGGTGCCGATGACCTCGTCGCCGACCAGCAGCGGCATGATCACCAGCGTGCGCGTGCCGCGCCGGCGCAGCACCGGCCAGGCGGGCTTAAAGCGCGGATCGTTCAGCACGTCCTCGGAGACGAGCGGTTTGTGTGTCTCGCGGACGTAATCGATGGATGGATTTTGTTCCAACCCGATGGTGATATCGCGGTTGGCCCGTTCGTCGGGATGCGTGCTCAGGACCAGGCGGCCCACTTTGTGATCCTCGAACAGGATCAGACCGCCGAAGCTGGCTCCCAGCACCGCCTGCAGCTCGATCAACACCACGCGATAGATCTCGTCGAGTTCAAGTTGCTGGGTGACCTGGCTTGAAATGCGGTTGAGCAAAGCCAGGCGCTGGGCCTGCGCTTCGAGCTTGGCGGCGTGTTCCTGCAACGCCTGGAACATCCGCGCATTCTGCAGCGCAATCGCAGCCTGGTTGGCGAAAGTTTGCAGCCGCTCGGCGTGCTGCGCGTTGAAGAAGTTCGGCTGTGCGCTGTCGACGGTCAGAAAACCAATGACGTCACCCTCGCGCTGGATTGGAGCAGCGGCGTAGGAGCGGATCCACGCTGTCTCCGGGAAGGCGACCCAGTCGGGATACGTTTCTGTGTCGGCGATGACCACCGGATGGCCGGTGTCGCGCATGATCCTGAGCGAGGCGATCTCGTCAATCGGGAAACGGCGCGCGGCCATCCAGGCCGATAGACCGCGCGTGCCGTAGCCGTGATGGCGCGCAACACGCGCGTCGGCGCCGTCGACCAGCAGGATAGAGGCGGAGTCATGCGGCAGGACGCGCTGGATATTCTCGAGGATGCGGTCGAGCACGGCATCCAGCTCCAGCGTGCTGTTGAGAATGGTTGCCGTATCGCTCAGCGCCTCGGCCAGCAGCCGCTGCTCGCGCTCGGCCTGCTGCGCGCGCTCGCGCTCGGCACGAGTCCGCAGCGCTGTGATGCCATAGGCCAGATCGTGCGCCAACTCGTCGAGCAGCGTGACCTCTTCTTCGTGCCGGAAGGCATCCGCTTCCTCGGCATAGACCACCAGCACGCCGAAGATATGGTCGCGGTCTTTCAGCGGCAGCCCCAGCACCGAGCGATAGCCCCGCGCCAGCGCCGCCTCGCGCCAGGGTTCAAAATCCGGGTCGGTCGCGCAGTCGGCGACAATCGCCAGGTTGCCCGTGCGAACAGCACGCCCGGCGGGGCCGTTGCCGCGCGGCTCGTCGGCCCAGGTGGTATGCAGCAACTCCAGATAGCCGTTATCCGCGCCGTAGGACGCGATCGGCGTGATGGAGCGCGCCTCGTCGTCGGCGGCGTAACCGACCCACGCCATCCGGAAGCGGCCGCTGTCCACGACGATCCGGCAGACGTCATTGAGCAGCGTTGTCTCGTCGGTGGCGCGGACCATGACCTGGTTGCAGTCGCTCAGGGTGCGGTAGGCGCGGTTGGCCTGGCGCAGCGCCTCTTCGTCGCGGCGCCGCTGGCTGATGTCGTGGGCGATCATCGCTACATCACGCGGGATGCCCTGCTCGTCGCGAATGACCAGCAGCGTTTGCTCAACCGGGATCTCGCGCCCATCGCGGCTGAGCAGGGTCAGCTCTCCACGCCAGACACCTTCGCGCAGGGCCGTCTCCAGCGCGCCGCCGTGCAGCAGGGCGGCGTCTTCGGGCGGGAAGATATCGTCGATGGTCAGATCGTGCAGCGCGCCCACCGATTCGACGCCAAGCAGCCGCAGCCCGGCCGGATTGACGTAGCGGGGCAGATGGGGCCAGCGCTGGATCGATGACAGGGCGATCAGGTCGCTGGAATGTTCGATAATGGCCAGGCGCCGCGCGTTTTCGGTGAACAAGCTGGCGTTCTTGATGGCGATCCCGATCTGGGCGGCGAGCGTGGCCTGGACGCTGGCGTCTTCCAGCGTGAAATAGTCCGGCAAGGCGGACTGCACATCCAGCACGCCGATCAGCTCGTTGCCGATGATCATCGGAATGGCCATCTCGGAGCGCGTATCGGGCAGCAGCGGGTGAGGCAGCCAGTCGCCGGATTCGGTCACGTCGCGCACGGTCACGATCTGCCGCAGGCGAGCGGCCCGCGCGACGACGCTGCGCTCGTGGTCTATTGGAATCCGGTAGCCGGACGCGACCATCTCGCGCCCGGCGTGCCCGGCCCCGGCGGCTAGCACCAGATAATCGCCTTCCACCAGGAAGATGTGAGCGTGGTACAGCTCGAAGTTATCGCGCGTGAGTTGCACCACGGTGCTCAGCAGCCGGTCGCGATCGAGGATCGTGGTGGCCTGCAGGCTGACCTCGGCCACGGTCGCCAGCTCGTTCAGACGGGCGGCCATCTGCCGCAGGAACTGCTCGCGCTCGCGCTCGGCGTGCTTGCGCTGCGTGACATCGCGGATGATCATCAGCACTTCGTCGGGCTGGCTGCAGGCAAGCCGCGCTTCGAAGTAGCGCTCGCCGGCCGGGACCCGCAGCGGGTACTCGAAAACCTGAATCTGGCGTGTCTCCAGCCCGCGCCGGACGTGGTGCATGACCAGCCCGGCTATGTCCGGCGGCAGCACATCGCCGACGCGTTTCCCGATCAACGCCACGCGATCGCCGCCGACGAGCAGCTCCGGTGTCGGGCTGTGTACGTCCAGATAAGTCCCGTCGCGGTGGACGCGAATCATCGTATCAGGCAGCGCGGCCAGCAATGAGCGGTTGGTGGCTTCGCTCTCGCGCAGCGCGGCGACGGTGCGCCGCTGCTCGGTCACGTCGCGGATGATCGCGATGACGGACTGCGGGCTGCTTTTGACGATGCGCGCTTCGTAGAAGTGCGGTTCGCCGTCCAGGGGCAGCTCGTAGTCGAAGGTCTGGACTTCGCCTGTGGCCAGCGCCTGCTCGATGGCAGGCATAGCCTTGGGAGCAAGTTGGGGCAGCACATCCTGGACGCGCCGCCCCATGAACCGCTCCGCCGGCATATTCAGGCCCATCGGCGCCGACCGGTAGCCGGTGAAGGTCCCGTCGCGTGCCAGCTCGAACATGAGATCGGGCGAGGCATTGAGAAAGGCTGCATATGCCTCTTGCGACGCACGCAGGGCGTCGCGCCAGTGGCGGATGCGCCGGGCGCCCTGCCGCAGGGAGAAGTAGAAGGCCACTGTGGTCACGATGACGAAGAGCCAGCCCTTGACGACTTGAAGCTGCGCCAGCTGGCGCGAATCTGAGACGATCGTGTTCAGGAGCAGATCCGACACCGTGATCCAGATGCCAGCGACCAGCGCGTAGAGCATCACCACAGGCAGCAGCCGCTCCGGACGCCCGATTTCTTCTGGCGCATAACTGACCTGACCCATCTGACTCTCCTTGCTGCGCCCGGCTCAACGGGTCTCAGTTGCGCAGCGGTTTGCTGTATTGCAGCATGTGCATGATGCGTTCGATCGTCTTCGGCTCGTGGCACAGCTCGACAAAGGCCTCGCGCTCCAGGTCCAGAATGTATTGCTCTGGCACCCAGCCCGGCTCGGACAGATCGCCGCCACACAGCACATGCGCGATTTTGTTGGCGATCAGCACGTCGTGATCGGTGGCATACCCGGCTTCGTGCATGCTGTAGACGCCCAACCGCAGCGCGGCCAGCGCATCGCGGCCCGCCGCCCAGACCTTGCCCGCCGGCTGCGGCGTATAGCCCCCGGCCGCCAGATGCAGCGCTTCGCGCTTGGCTTCGGCCAGCAGAAAGTCCTTGTTGAGCACGATCCGGTCGGACTCTCGCAGAAAGCCCATCGAGCGCGCTTGTTTGGCGCTTTCCGAAACCTGCGCCAGCGCCAGCATCTCGAAGACACGCTGCAAATGCGGCAGCACGTCGGCGTTGGGTGTTTCCATCACCGGGTTGATCACGCGGCGCAGCATTTCCTTACAGCCGGTCCCGGCCGGCAGCAGCCCGACGCCGATCTCCACCAGGCCGATGTACAGCTCGGCGTGGGCGACGCTGCGCGCCCCGGCCATCGCCATCTCCGCGCCGCCGCCCAGCGCCATCCCGAACGGCGCTGTGATCACCGGGCGGGGCGCGGCGCGCATGGCCTGGAACAGGTTTTGCAGCTCGCGCGTGGTCGCCTCGATCTTGTCCCACTCCTGCTGCTGGGCGAGCATCGCGATCAGGAAGATGTTGGCCCCTGCGCTGAAATGCTCGCCCTGGTTGCCGATCACCAGCCCGTTGTAGCCGCGCTCCAGGTGTTCGAGCGCCTTCCAGCCCATCGCGATGATGTCCGCGTCGATGGCGTTGGCCTTGGTGTGAAATTCAAGCAGCAGGATGCCGTCGCCCATGTCGATCAGCGACGCCCCGGCCATGCCCTCGATCCGCTTGCCGGCGGCGCGCAGGTCCGCAATCACGATGCTGCGCGGATCTTTATGCAGCGGGACATAGCCGCCGCGCTTCGGGTCGTAGACGCCGGCCACCACGCCCGCCTCGTCGCGCTGGTAGAAAGTCGCGTGGCCGCTCGCCAGCATCTCCTTGACCCACGGCGCGACCGGGTAGCCGTCGGCTTCCATGCGCGCGGCGGTCTCGGCCACCCCCAGCGCATCCCAGATCTCGAACGGGCCAAGCTCGTGGTTGAAGCCCCACTTGTTGGCGTTGTCGATCGAGGGGATGTCGTCGGCGATCTCGCCCAGGCAGCGGGCGGCATAGCTGAGATAGAAGGCGTGCAGGTGCCACAGGTACTGGCCGGCGCGGTCCTCGGCGCTGACCATGGCCTTAATCCGCTCGCCCACCGGCTCGATCTTGCGGTGCTGGCCGACGCTCTCGAAGCGGACTTTGGTGGGCGGCTCGTATTCGAGCGTTTGCAGGTTTAGCTCCCAGAACTCGCGCCCCTCAGGCGTATCGACGCGCTTGTAGAAGCCCTGGCCTGCCTTGTTGCCGAGCATCCCGCGCTCCAGCATGGTTTCCAGCAACGTCCGCGATGCCGGGTGGGTGAGCACCTCGCGCGCCTCGTCATGAGGGATCGCGGCATACAGGTTGCGGTTGACGTGCACCATGATGTCGGCGCCGATCAGGTCGAACAGACGGAAGGTGGCGGTCTTCGGGCGGCCGATCAGCGGGCCGGTGAGGGCGTCGACCTCGCCGACCGAATAGCCGTGCTCCAGCGCATAGTTGACGCCGAAGGTCCCTGCCACGCTGATGAAGCGGTTGGCGATGAAGTTGGGCGTATCTTTGCACAGCACCACGCCTTTGCCCAGCACGGTGCGGCCGTACTCGATCATGGCATGCAGCACGTCCGGGTCGGTCATCTCGTGCGGGATGATCTCCAGCAGTTTGAGATAGCGCGGCGGGTTGAAGAAGTGCGTGCCGAGGAAATGGCGCTTGAAATCGTCGCCGCGTCCTTCGGCGATGGCGTGAATGCTCAGGCCGCTGGTGTTGGTCGAGACGATCGCGTGCGGCGCGCGGACGGCTTCCAGGCGAGCCATCAGGTCCTGCTTGACAGCCAGATTCTCGACGACGGCCTCGACAATCCAGTCTGCGTCGTGCAGGCGCTCCAGGTCGTCGTCCAGGTTGCCGGGGGTGATGCGGTCGAGGTCTGCCGGGTGAAAAAGCTGAGCCGGGCGGCTCTTTTGCAGGGCGTCGAGGTTCTTCAGCACCAGGGCGTTGCGCTGTTCGGGCGGGTCGCCGGGCCGGGTATCCGGGGCAGGGATGTCGAGCAGGGTGACCCGCACGCCGACCCCGGCCAGCAGCGCGGCGATGCCGCTGCCCATTGTGCCCGATCCGATGACTGCCGCGTGACGAATGGGAAAGGCCATAAGTTTCTCTCCTGTCTGACGGACGCAGCGTCAGCAAACGCGATTGGGGAATGATGCCGGCTCGCTAACCGTAGTTGATAGTTGTTTTTGCGGTGCATTATCGCACGAGAGCCTTTTGTAAGAAAAGTCACCGGGCGTGCTGCCGGAGCCGGACCGTATCCCTTAATTCAAAATAAAGTCAAACGCTGTTCTCGCGCCCTTGTTCTTAATTATACGTCAATTATCAAATGGGGCCTGGACACAGCCGGACAACAAAAACGGGCCGCGCGGCCCGTTTTTGCCAGACAATCGGAGACTAACCCTGACGCTGCTTGTGCTTCGGATAGGCCGAGCACATCACGTACAGGCGGCCCTTGCGCCGGACAAAGTAGCACTTGTCGCACATTTTGCGAACCGAAGACCGTACCTTCATCTCTGTCACCTCCCCAGGCTTGCTTACTATCTCCCCCGGTGGTGCCGAGATAAGCAGCCTTCGGGCGGATAGATAGAGGCTCACAACAAGCAGGCGCGCACACTGGCGCAGCACGCCCGCCTATTATAGCGGCTCCTGCGCCAGAATCCAGGCTGAGTTGCGCGCGCAGCAAAACGGGGCGGCCCGCCAGGCCGCCCCGCACATGTGGTTCGCGCGTCAGGCGTCCGCTAGGGCGCGTTGTAGACGCGGTAGCTGATCCAGATCTGATCGCCGCTGCGGTTGTCGATGCGCAGCACAGCGCGGCGGCCCTGGCTGGTATAGATGCCCGCCACCACGCCCGCGTTCGACTGGCTGGCGTCCAGCCCGGTCGGGTTGTTGATCACGGCGGGCGAAAGCTGGTCGTAGTGCACATCCTGGTAGGCGACGCCGCCCAGCACGCCAATCTGCGCCCCGTTGATTACCCTCAGGCTGCTGCCATCCCAGCGGATGTCGTTGGGGCCGCCGTCCCCGTCCAGATTCCACTCCTGGCCGGAGCTAAGCAACAGGTTGGTCTGCTGGGCCAGGATCGGATAGTCCACCCGATACGTGATCTGGTACTGGTTGTTGTCCTCGTTGAACTCCTGAACGGTGTTGTTCAGGTCCGCGATGATCGCGACCTGCGCGATGCCGGTCCCCGGCAGGGTGGCCGTCAGCACGGCCTGCTTGGTCTCGCCCGCCGCCAGGCTGTCCACGAAGGTCGCCGTGTAGACCCCGCCCGGCTGGAAGGTCGCGGCCACGGCGAACTGGCCCGCTGCCGCGCCGCCCGCGTTGCGCACGCTGACCGTGGCGCTGAAGGGCTGGTTCGGGATGGGCTGCGGCGGGCTGAGGACGACGCTGTCGATCACGATATCGGGCTGGTTGGGGGCTGCCGTCGCGCCGGGCGTCGGGCTGGGCGGGACGGGCACGAACTGGATGGTGGACAGGTCGCCCGAGACGCGGACGTACTCGGTCCGCACCCAGCCGATCGCGCCGGTGGGAATCTGGACCGACAGCCAGGTGTAATCGACGTTGGCGCCCAGCACTCGCAGCAGATCGCCCTGGCGGACCTGGGCGACGCGGTCGTAGGTGAAGTCCGGTCCGCTGCGCACGTTGAGCGCCGTGGCCGTAACCTCGGCCCACACGCCTTCCAGCGTGGCTGTCGGCAGCGGGGTGATGGTCGGCGGGCCGGGGGTTGGCGTCGGGATGTTGACCACGTCGACGCCCGTCTCATCCAGCACGAGCCGCTCGCCGTCGTCAAAGCGCGCCAGCACCTGCGGCCCGCCGTAGGGACCCAGTTCGTAGATGGTCGCCACCCGCGCCAGGTCGCCGTTGCCGAACTCGCGCGGGTGGAACGGCCCGTGCACCAGGGTGAGCGGGTTGCCGTTGAGCAGCCCGTCGCGAATCTCCTCTGGCGACGCGCCGAAGTTGATCACGGCCGAGCGCAGGTACCAGACCGCGTCGTAGCCCACCACGGCCAGCGCGCTCGGCAGTTTGTTGTAGGCCAGCGAATACTCGCGCAAGAAGATCTGCGAGGCGCGCGAGGCGTAGCTGTAGACCCAGTTAGTCATCCCCAGCACGCCCCCGACCAGGTCGCGATCGAACACCTGCGCGCGGGCGGCCTCGTCGGCGTAGCGGTAGACAAAGCGCCCGGTCCAGCCGTTGTCGCGAAGCTGGCGCAGCAGGCTGGCGGCGTCTGCCATCGGCCCCCACATGACCACCACTTCCGGTTCAAGCGCCGCCAGGCGGTTGGCGTGGTCGTCCAGGCGGGTATTGTCCGGCTGTTGTACCTTATCGACCGGCAGGATATTCCGGGCGCCAAGCGCGGCTTCGAACGACGCGAAGGCGGCGGTCGACTGGATATCGGTCTGCACCAGCGCGAAGGACTCGGCGGCCAGCTCGTCGATCAGAATCGTCACCATCGCCACGTTGTAGACGTACTCCGGTGCGCGGATGCGGAAGATGTGATCGGTGGTGTCGTCTTCGGTCAGCCGGTCGGCGGTCACAGCAGTCAGCACCGGCAGCCCGCTCTCGACCAGCGCCTGGATATTGTCCGGGGTGAGAACCTCTTCGTCATCCGGGCCAAGCAGCGCCACCATTCCCTGCCGCTCCAGGAGCTTGGAGAGATCGCTGGTCAGCGATCCGGCGCTGGACGCCCGCGGCAGGGTGATCAGCTCGAACAGATAAGCGGTGCCGCCCTGGCCGGCAAATCCCCCCGCGCCGTTGATCTGGTCGATTGCCAGACGCGCCCCGTTGGCGACGTCTCCGTTTGGATCGCCCAGATAGCCGATCCGCAGGACGGTGGGGCCATCCTGCGCCCCTGGCGCAGCCAGGGCAAGCGGGGTGATCACCGTCGCAGCGATCAGGGTGATAACCGCAATCAGGCCCGCCCCCCACCGGCGCGGGACGCGGCCCGCACCCGAATTTCTCTCCTCGCTCATGTAAGCCTCCTTCACTGGTCGATGCGCGTCGTCATGCCATTCGGAGCGGGTGATCCCTCACCCGCGCTGAGTGCTCGTGTCCTGCGGGCTGGGTGCTCGCTGGCGCCACGCGTTACTTGTGTTGTACACCAAACCCCAGACGCTGACAATTCGCCCACGCCGGGGCACGGGCCGGGCACTCTCCGAACAGAACGTAAACGGGATTGGAACGCCCTCACAACCTGCGGGACTTGTGCCCCCCGCCGAAAGGTGGGAGAATCAGGTTAGCGGTCGGGTGCGGCGCCAGACCGACCCGGCCCCGCGAACCGGGCAGAAGCTCTCAGGGAGGATCCACGTTGCGCTATCGCCGTGAAGTACTGCGACACCTGATTATCCGCGCGCTGCGGCGCAACGACTTCACAGCGCGCGAGCCGATTGAAGTCGTCATCAGGGGCGATGCCGTCTGGCTGCACGGCACCGTTCGCCACCCCGATCTGATCCCCGAAGCTGTTGCGACGGTCGAGGCTGTGGTGCCGTTCCTGCAGGTCTACAGCCGCCTGCGCGTGCGCCGTCCAACGGTCGTCGCCTGACACCCGTTTCTCTCAGCCGCATCTCATCCGGGCGCGTCAGTCTGCCGCGCTGGTCGGCTCGATCTCGCGGGTGGCCCGCTCGCGCGCTGTGCGCTGCTGGCTGGCGCGGTTTTTCTCGATCTGATAGGCGATCAGGATGATGAACAGCGAGACGAAGATGGCCGTCAGGTCGAAGTGGATGTCGCCGGAAAGCCGCTCGGCGATGGCATCCGCCGTGTAGCGAAAGACAAGCGCGACAACCACGTTTTGCAGCACCTTCCCGCTGAGCATGGGCAGCACCATTTTGACCCACGGGTAGCGGATCAGCGACAGCGGCACGATGATCGTCATGTCGGGCACCGGCGTGGCCGAGGCCAGCCAGACAAAGAGCGGGATCAAGCGCGGGCGGCGTTCGATTGTGCGCTTGGTCCAGCGAAAAAGCGCGCTCTCCGACAGGTTGTTGACATGCGATGCCAGCGTGTGCGCGACCGCGTACGAAACCACCTCGCCGATGCCCGCGCCCAGGCCGGTTGCTGCGCCGATGGCAGCGACTTCCCACACATGATCGGCGTAGATCACCAGCGTGAACATCGGCAGGTTGTAGGGGACGATGATCACGAGGGTGGTGTTGGATACCAGCCCCAGCACAAACATGCCGATCATCCCGTAGCTGGCGAGCTTATCCATCGCGCGGGTGACCGGCCCCGAGATGCCCTCGAACACATCAAGCTGGTTCAGCAAGCCCATCCCGCCCAGCACCGCGACGGTGATAAGCAGGTACTTGATGGTGATACGGTCAGGGCGCAACTGGCTCAGCAATAGCGTGCCTTCCAATCCGCATCGCGCAGCAGGCGGCGGGTCCACCAACGAAAGAACCGATAGAGCACGGCATACAGGGGCCGTCCGAAGACAACGCGCGGGGCCGGGACCGGGACGGCGTGGGCGATATCGCCAGCGATGAGATCCTGGAACTGGGCGATGAGCGCCGCATTGCTGGAGAAGACGTTCAGTTCCTTCTGCGTCAGTCCCTCCAACTCGATCATATTAAAGGACCCGAAGCTTGCCCACTGGTCGTCCACCAGGATCAGCTTGGCGTGGGTCATTCCGCTGCCGCCCAGGTGGCCGTAGACGGTCACGTTGGGGTGGTTGAGGCGGCGACGCAGCATGCGCACCCAGCGGCGATAGAGCAGCTTGTTGCTGCGCGCCGGCAAGATCAGCGTCACACGCACGCCGCGCTCGGCGGCAGCACGCAGCGCGCGCTCCAAATGATCGCCCAGCAAATAGGGCGACTCGATCACGATGCTGCGCTGCGCGCGCGCGATCATGCGCAGGATATGCTCTAAGATCGGGTAGCGGCCGGGGCACTGGTTCAGTACGAAATCCTCGCCGGGGCAGGGCGTCGAGAGGGGAGCGCACTGGCCGTCCCAGGTTGCGCGAAAGTCGTGCGCCAGCACCCGCGCCAGCGGCCCTTCGATCTTGACCATGAAGTCGTGCCAGTCGTAGTTGTGATCGGAGATGTTGATCCCGCCGACGAAAGCGATCTGCTCGTCGATCACGACCATCTTTTTGTGATCGCGGTAGAGCGCAAAACGCCCCAGCGTGCCCAGCGGCGCGGTGCGCTTGACCTGGACGCCCTGCGCGCGCAGCCGGTCGAAGAGCGCGTGGGTGCGGGCGCGCTCGGCGGCAACCTCGCCCCGGCGGTGAATCAGCACCGGCCACACGTCGCTGAGGACGACATCGCTGTACGCATCGACCATCAACCGCACGTCCGCGCCCTGGCCCGCCTGGTGCGTCAGCAGAGCGGCGAACTCCTGGCCGGTTGCGTCGCCCTCGTAGGTCATGAACTGGGCGTACAGACTGGTGTGCGGCGCTTGCAGCGTGCGGGCCAGGTCGTCCATGAACGCCCTGGCGCCGACGAGCAATGTGAACCGGTTGTCCGAGCGGATTGCTTCTTCGTGGGCGAGCTGCCGCACCCCTGCCGCGTTGAGATCCCGCATCACGACCCTTGCCAGCGATAGAGCGTATAGATCGTCTCGTCTTCGTTGGCGCCCTGCCACTCGACGGTGAGATGCTCTTGCACAAACGCGTCCCACGCGTCCCAGTCACCCGCCGAATAGTACGGCTTGTTCTCGCGCTCGAAGCGGCGGCCCACGTCGTACACCAGCAAGCGCTCCATCCCGGCGGCTCGCCAGGCCGCTGCGATGGCGTCCGGGGAGCCGTCTCCAATCGTGCGCCGCGCGTAATACCAGGCATCCAGCATCGAGTCCGGCACGCAGACAATCCGTGTCTGGTCGCAGTAGAGATAGCGCGGCTCCCACAGGAAGTGAACGCGTGTCCCTGCCGGCAGGCGGTTCACCTGGCGCATCGCTTCGTAGTGCCAGCCGAGCGCGTGCTCCAGATAGGCATCCCGAAAGCCCGGCGAGCCAGAATAGTAGCGCTCCAGGCCGCTGCCCAGCACCTCGCGCCCGGCGGTGATGAGGCTCAGCCCGACGGTCAGCGCCAGCATCGCCCGCAGGACGAAGCCCAGGTTCAGCGGTTTGTCCGGCAGGCGGCGCAGCGCTTCGAGCGCCAGCCCGCCGATCACGGCCAGCGGCGGGAAGACGTACAGAATCAGCCGGGTCTGGCGGTTGTAGTACCATCCGAAGGCGGATGTCACGAACCACGCCGCCAGGATAACGCCGGCCACGATCAACGCCTGCTCGACCGTGCGCCGCTCGGCGCGGGTGAGCCGCCGCCACACCAACGCGACCAGCGGCGTCAGGACCACGAACCACGGGCCGATCTCGAACCCGTAGGTATATTTGCCCTCGCCGCCGAGCACGGTCGCCGCCAGCGGCAAAATCGGGATTTGCCACGCGGCGGACGTGTAGATCAGGCCGGAGCGCGGCTGAGCGTACCACGACTGCCGGAGAGAGTCCACCTCGCCGCTGTCGAAGAAGAACGGATAGAACGGGTTATGGTACCACACCGCGTTGCGCGCCAGCCAGGGCAGCACCAGCAGGGCCGCCGCCGCGCCGAAGATCGCCGCGCGCTGGATGGACGCGCGCGCTCCATCCCGGCGCCCCAGCCACAGCACCAGCGCGCCAAGCGCCCCGCCGAGCCAGATCGCCGTGTACTTGCAGCCCATCGCCATCCCGGCCAGCGCGCCCGCCAGCACCAGCCAGCGCCATGAGCGGCGGCCCTCTGCGTCCCAGGTCTGAACGGCCGCCAGCGCCCCCAGGCCATATGCAGCCGGCAGCAGATCGGCGTAGGCGAAGGTCAGCTCCAGCCAGATGCTGTACGCGCTCAGCAGCAGGATTACCGCTACCCAGCCCGCCGCGCGCCCGCCCGCCCGCGCCGCCATCCCGCCGGCGATCATCAGCATCAGCAGGCCCATCCAGTGGTGCAGCAGGCCCGCGCCTGATAGCCGCCCGGTCAGGGCAAGCTGCCCGGCGTACAGCGTCTCAACACCCTGGGGGAAGCCGAGGAAGTGGTTGTGCGGCGCGGCGTAGAAGCGCCCGTGCTCGACGTACTGCTGTGGCCCGGCCAGATGGTAGGTCAGGGTGTCCCATTTGGACGGGGGGAGCGTTGCCAGGGCCAGTGCCATCCCCAGCAGCGCGACCGCTGCCCAGGCCAGCCCGCGTTCCCAACCGGCGCGCGGCAGGCCGCCTTGCACCCAGCCCCGCGCCTCGCGCAGCCACGCCGCCAGATCGCGCCGCGACCACAGGCCCAGCACGCCCAGCACCAACCCGGCGCTCAGGGCGTTCAGCATCAGCGCGCCCACCCCCGCGATCGCCATGGACAGCGCGCCCAGCCCCAGCATCCCCGCCAGCGCGAGCCGCTCTGGGGCGCTCCAGCCGCTCCGGTCGAACCCGCGCAGCAGACGCTGCCCGGTCCCGGCGGCGACCAGCGCCACTGCCGCGGTCGAGGCGAGGTCGAGCAGCACGCCGCCCAGAGCCTCGGCCAGCGCCGGGGTTAGCGGCTTGTGAACCCAATAGTACAGGCTCAGGACGAGCATCATCCAGCCCAGGATCGCGATGGTCCCCATCGAAAGGCGGCGCACCCTTTCCTGGGGCAGATGGCCGCCTGCGCCCTGGTCTGCCGGATCGGGAAGGTCTTGCATCGGACTCAGTTCAGGATGCCGGCGTAGCGCAGCGTGATGCGGATCCGCTTCTCAACGGGGTAGCTGGCCGGCTGGAACGGCTTCCCGGTCAGCATCTCGTACACGCGCTGGTAGCGCTGGCTGATCGTGACGATCAGGTGTTCGGGGAGCGGGGGCAGGGCATCGTTTTCGCCGAACTCCTGCGCCTGATACCACAGCCGCACGAACTCGCGGTCGAAGCTGTCCGGCTCCTCGCCCGCCTCGAACTGCTCGTCGTAGGTGTCCGACCGCCAGAAGCGGCTGCTGTCCGGCGTGTGCAGCTCGTCGATCAGCACCAGATCGCCGTTGAGGTCCAGCCCGAACTCGTACTTGCTGTCGACCAGGATCAGATCGGAGAGGATGGCAAGCTGACGACCGCGCAGAAAGAGTTGCAGCGCCACGTCCTGGATGCGCTCCCATAGCGCGGGGGAAATGCCCTGAGCCAGTACTTCGTCGTCGGTCAGGGGGCCGCCGTGCGACTGGCCGAAGGTTTTGGCCGTCGCGGTGACAATGGGGTGCGGCAGTTCCTCGTTTTTGCGCAGGCCGTTGGGGAACGTCCGGCCGTAGATCACGCGCGCGCCGGCCTCGTACTGCTTCCACAGGCTCGACGGGGTGATTCCGCTGATGAACCCGCGCACGATGACCGCGATCGGCAGCGGGTTGGCCGTCAGCGCGATCGTGATGTTGGGATCGGGGACGTCAATCACATGGTTGGGCACGATGTCGGCGGTTTGCTCGAACCACCAGGCGGTCAGCTGGTTGAGGATCTGGCCTTTGAAGGGAACCAGCCCAACCTGCTGGTCGAAGACGGTGAAGCGGTCGGTCGCGATGACGATGCGCCGCCCGTCCGAGAGCACGTAATTATCACGCACCTGGCCGCGCTCGGCCTGCAGCCCTGGCAGGGTCGCGCCATCGAATGCCAGCGGGATCACAGGGCGGATTTGGGCGGGTGTCAGCATGGAATCATACTCCTCGTCGAGCCGCTGCCAGGCGGATGCTGCTCGCAGCAAGACGGCGCGAGCGTGTTATCGCTCAATCATAGTGCCGAATGACACTCAAGGGAAATCGCGCGAAGGGGGATCAAAAAAAAGGCGCCCCGCAGCGAAGGCGCCTGTGCAGGTATGCTATTGGGCGATATAGCCGCCGTCTACCAGAATGGGGCTGCCCATGACGAACGAAGCGCCATCCGAGCAGAGCCAGACGACCAGCTCAGCGACTTCTTCCGGCTCGCCCAGGCGCCCGATCGGATGCAGCGAAACCAGTTGGCGCAGGGCCTCGGGGGGCAGCGCGTTCTCGATCAGCGGCGTGCGGATGTAGGCCGGGCACACCGCCGAGATCCGGATCCCTTTGGCGCTGTATTCGAGCGCCGCGGTCTTGGTCAGGCCGACGACGCCGTGCTTGGCCGCGACGTAGGCGGGCGCGTTCGGCGTGCCGACCGTGCCCAGGATCGAGGCCATGTTGACGATCACGCCGCCACCCTGCTTGAGCATCTCCGGGATCTCGTACTTCATGCAGTAAAACACGCCCGACAGGTTGATGTCGATGACCTTCTGCCAGCTCTCGAGCGAGTAGTTCGCCGTCTCCGCCAGTTGCCCGCCGATCCCCGCGTTGTTGCAGGCGAAGTGCAGCCCGCCAAACGTTTCCACCGCGGCGCGCACCATCGCCTCGACTTCGTTGCTCTTGGACACGTCCGCCTTGAAGAAGATGGCTTCGCCGCCCTTTTCCTCGATCAGGCGCACCGTCTCGGCGCCGCCCTGCTCGTCCACGTCGCTGACCACCACCTTGACGCCTTCGCGCGCAAAGGCTAGCGCGGTCGACTGTCCGATCCCCGACGCGCCGCCCGTGACGATCGCGACTTTCCCTTGCAAACCCTTCATTTCATCCTCCAACTATCATGCGGTTGCTTCACAAGCGCAGGCCGCTGTGCGGCCCGCAGCCATCCGGCGCGAGCGCCGGTTGTTTGCGCTAGAGGCGCAGCGCAAAAAGGCACACGCCCTCGATTCTATTCTAGGGGTGTGCCTGGCCGGTTGACCACAGAATCGGGGGGCTAGCGATATTGCCCGGAGCTGAAGACGTGAACGTACGGCGCGCTGTAACCGCCGTCCAGGCTCCAGTCGAACGCCCAGTGCGCGTCCGTGATCGACATATTCACGCAGCCGTGGCTGTGCCGGTAGCCGAAGCCGTCGTGCCAGTACGTGCCATGCAGCGAGATCGCCTGGTCGAAATACATCACGTAGGGCACGTTCTCCAGCGAGTAGAAGTCGGCCTGGCCCTCGGCCCCGCTCATGTGCCCGTTTACCTGGCGCGCCCAGACGGTGAAGGTGCCTTCCCGGGTGGGCCACTGCGGCAGGCCGGACGAGATGAGCGTGGCGAAGACCGGCGTGTCGTCCTCATAGGCGACCAGAACCTGCTCGTAGAGGTCAACCGCAAACCAGCGGCCTTTGACGCGCGGCGGGCGCTCGACCAGCACGACCCGCGCTACCATCGTCTGCTGGATCCACGCATCCGGCCCGATGAGGTACCACTCCCAGCCGTTGACCTCGGCGGTGGCAAAGATGTTGACGCGCGTGTAACGCTCGATTTTGGGGCGCGAGGTGTCACCTGCCGCGCCGGGGACAGGGCTGGGATGGCTGGGGACCAGCACCCAGGCCATCGGGTAGGCCAGCTCGCCGTCGAGATAGACCCCGGCGAAGGTGCTGGGCCGCGCGTGCGCGAGCTGGCTGTTGGGCATCCACTCGCCGTCGTTGATCTCCACCCAGTCGCCCTCAACGCGGTTGACGGTCACATAGTTGAACCCCTCGTCAATGGTGCCGATCGGCTCGCCGTTGGGGCGGTTGTAGATGGTCGCCGCCCCGCCCACGATCTTGCGGAAGGCGAAGCGGTTGATCTCCTTCTGGTTGACGGCCAGAGGACGAACGTCCGGTTCCGGATGCAGCAGCATCTCGTCCAGCAGCATCTGGTACTCGACGGTGGGCAGGCCCGCCATACAGCCGGGCATCGTCGGGCTGGCGAGGCACTCGGCACGGGTGGGACCGGCGGCGTGCGCCGGACTGCCGGGCAGAGCGAGGGCGGCGATGGTGAGCAGCAGCAGGGCAAGCGTCAGGCGTCGTCGGTACACAACAATCCTCTCCAAATCCTTCACAATAAACGGCTGGCAGAAGGTCGCCGGTTCCAATCCTGCTCTCATTTTACCAGATGCGGTGACGTGTTAGTAAACGGTGGGGCGGCTGTTGGCCTACGCTGAGGGGCTGTGGCCGGCTTCCTGCTCGGCCAGCCGCTGCACAAAAACGGCGATGCGCGCCACCAACCGGTCGTAGAGCCGGCGCGTTTCGGCGAGCTGTTCCGCGGGGTCGTCGGTCAGATCGGCGGGATCGACCAGCGACCAGTGCAGATATTCGCCCGCCTGCAGCCGCTGCCGGTCGATGCGTTCGTGAACGTGATCGCACACCGCGATGACGTAGTCGAAGGTTGTGCCTTCGACAACGTCATAGGCGCGCTGTTGCAGATCGTGGGTCGAAACGCCGCGCTCGGCCAGCACCTGGAACGCCAGCTCCGGCGGCGCGCCGCCCGGTTCCAACCCGGCACTGATCGCGTCGAGCGCCTGCGGGGCGATGTGCCGCGCGATGGCTTCGGCCATCAGCGAGCGGGCGGCGTTGTGCAGGCAGAGGAACAGCACGCGGCGCGGGCGCGCCAGGGCGGGCAACGGCAGACGGCTGGCCGGGGCATGATCGCGGAACCAGCCCTGCACGCCGCTCATCGCGTCCAGATTGGCCGAGTAATAGCGGCGCCGCGCGTCGCCCACGCTCTGGTGAACGGTAACCAGTCCGGCGTCGGCCAGCACGCTGAGGTGGTGTGAGAGCAGGTTCTGGCTGAGTCCCAGCTCGGCCATCAGCTCGGAGTTCGAGCGGTCATTGAACGTCAGCAGGTCGAAAATGCGCAGCCGGTTTGGGTCCGACAGCGCTTTGAAGACCCGCGCCAGATGCTCTTCGGTGAGGACCATCGTATCTTTCTCCATCCGTGAGATGGCGAGCGGCTAGAGCGCGTGTGATTCGCCCCTCAACCCCCGGGCCCCTGCTCCCTCGCACGCGGGGAGCAGGGAAGCGCGTCGCGGCGGCTCAAAGCCCCTCTCCCCGCGACGCAGGCGCAGAGGGAGAGAGGTTTGGGGCGAGGGGAAGACGCCATAACAACCTCTAGGCGAGCGAGAGTTGAACCTGCTCAATCACCCAGCGCAGGTTCGGATTCTGGACCGCTTCGAGCGCGTGGCGGCAGGCGAGCCGCGCCGAGGGCAGGTCTTCTTCGTCCTGGGCGCGGGACGCTTCGGCCAGCCAGGCCAGGGCGCGGTGATCCGGCTCCGGGTCGTCGCGGCTGAGCTGGTGCTGGCGCGCTTCGAGCACGTCGAGCAGCTCGTAGATCGCCTCGACACTTTTGTCGGGCTGCTTGAGGGCGGCGTGCGAACGCGCGATCAGCGCGTAGATGAACGTCAGATCTTTGATGTCGGCGTTGTCGCTGCGGTCCAGCAGGGCCAAAGACTGCTGTGCGGCCTGTAAGGTCGCCCGGCGGCGGTCCAGCTCGTCGAGCGTTTCCTTCAAGTTCTGCGAGGCGCGCCGCGCCAGGTTGGCGTAGGCAGTCACCTTCTGGTAATACTCCGCTGCTTTTTCCAGGTCGTTTTCGGCGCGATAGGTGTCCGCGATGGCCTGAAGCGTCATGCTGATGCGCTCGTCGCTGCGCGGCGTGAGCATGTTCTCGATCGCCAGCGCCTCGTCAAAGGCGGTGTGCGCCTGGCGATACTGGCCGTTGTCGCAGTACAGGTACCCCAACACCCGCAGCGTATCGGCGTAGGCGACCGGCTGGAGCGCGCGGTCCATGTAGACCAGCGCCTCGTGATGGCGTGCCAGGGCCGAGCGTAGATCGCCGGCGGCTTTGTGCGCTTCGGCCAGCGCCTGAAGCGTCTGGACCAGCCGGGCGTTGGCCTGTTGTGGCTGCGCCTTCTCGATCTCCAGCGCCTGGCGCAGCGGCTCGACTGCGTCAGCAGGACGCCCGCTGTCGTGCAGTGTCTGGCCCAGGGCGCGCCAGGTTGCCGCCGCCTCGACGCTGCGCGGATCGTGATATTGCAGCGCCTCGCGATACGTCTTTTCCGCCTGCTCCCACTGGCCCTGGCTGCGGTGCGCCTCGGCGATGGCGTGATAGGTGAGCGCCATTTCCAGCGGCGAGTGATCCGGCAGCCGGCGCGACAGCTCCAGCGCCTCGGCCCAGGTTTTGCGCGCCTCGTCGTAGCGTTCCATCAGGCGATAGGCGCGGCCCAGGTTGCGCAGGGTGTTGACGCGCTCGCGCGGGTAGGCTTCGGGCGGCTGCTGGTCGAGGGCCGCCTGGTAATTCTGCAAGGCCAGGGGCAGCCGGCCCGCGTCGCGGTGCACGTCTGCCAGCTCGCACAGCACGATCCCCAGCTCGCGCGGGTCGCCCCACTGCGCCGTCTCGTCACGGGTTTGCTCGTAGAGCTGGACGGCGCTGCCATCACCCAGCGCCGCCGTGACGCGCGCGAGCTGGTGCAGGATGTCGCGCCCCAGACGCGGGGCGTCGGCTCGCTCCAGGATGTTCAGCGCGCGGCGGTAGGCGCGGGCGGCTTCGGCGAGCTGGCCCTGCGCCTCGTGCGTCTGGCCCAGGGCGCGCAGCACCTCGGCGGTGTGGGCCGGGCTGATGTTCTCGACCTCGCGCAGCATGACGAGGGCTTGCTCGTATTCGGCGATGGCCTCGGCGTAGCGATTCAGCCCGCCCAGGGTGCGCGCCAGCGTCGCCAGGACACGAGCCGCCGCGTCCGGATGGGCCTCGCGGTCGAGCAGCGTCAGGCTGGCGCGCAGGCTGACGACCGCGTCTGCGGGGCGGTTCTGCTCCAGTTCGATCGCGGCGATCGTCTCGTGGATCAGGCCGCGCAGGTGCGTGTCCGGCTCGTGGACCAGAGCCGCTTCCAGGTGACGCAGCGCGCTCGCCGGCTCGCCGATGGCCCGGTACGCCTCGCCGGTCACGCGCCAGGCCAGCGCGTGCGTGGCGGGGAAGGTCTGAAGCTCCGGCGCGAGCAGCGGCTCCAGCGTGAGGATCGCTTCTTCATATTGCTCCAGCGCGGCGTGGGCTTCGCCCAGGTCGCGGATCGCGGCCCAGGCGGGCAGATCGCCCGCGTAGTGCTGCCGGGTGACCTCGACTTCCCGCTGCGCGATCTCCAGCGCCAGCGACGGGCGCTCATCCGCCAGCAGGCTGCGCGCCGCCAGGCCCAGCACCAGCGTTTGCAGGGCGGGGTCCGGATCGGCGGCAGCTTCGTTGGCACGGGCGGCCAGCACCTGCTCCCATTCGGCCATCGACTGCCGGGCGCGGATCGGGCGTTCCATGGCGATCTGGGTGCGGGCGCGCAGCGCCTGGGCGTAGCCATAGGCCCGCAGCGAGAAATGGGGCTGGCGCGCGATGTGATCGACCATCTCCTGGGCGACATCGTGCGCCGCGGGCAAGCGCTCGGCGGCGATGAGCGCCGCGTGCAGCGCCAGCTGCGTGATGAAGGTCGCTTCCGGGTCCGCTGTGGGGTTCAAGTGTGTCAGAGCGCGGCGATAATTGGCAACCGCGCGGTCGGGGCTGCCGGTCCGCAGATAGGCATCCGCGACACGGTGCAGCGCCAGGCCGATGCGTGGCTCGTCGCGGACGGCCAGCGCCTGTGCGTGCTCGACTTCGCCCTCAAACGCTTCGAGCGCCCCGGCGTAGTCGCCCAGCTCCCACAGCGCGTTGCCCAGCGTGCGGAACGCGTCGGCGGTTTCGGCGGGGGCGGTGGCGCGCTGCAACAGTTCGAGCGCCCGGCGGGCCGTCTCGGCTGCTGCCTGTGGCTCGCCCGCGGCCAGCCGGACCGCCGCCAGCAGACTCAGCGTGCGGCCCTGTCGCGTGCCGTCCGGCGAGGGATGATCGCGTTCGATGGCGAGCGCCTCGTCGAGCGCGGCAAGCGCGTCGGCGTAGCGCCCGGCCAGAGCCAGCGCCGCACCCAGCCCGCGCAGCGTCCGGGCGCGGGTTGGCGCGTCAGCCGGAGCGCGTTCGAGCGCGAGCCGGTAATTCTCGATGGCCAGTTCGGCATTGCCTTGCAGGTGGTGGGCCTGGGCGCGCATGAGCGCCGAAGCGGGATCCTCGCGCCCGGCGACCGCATCCAGCGCCTGGTCGTAGCGCCGCGCCAGCAGCAGAAGCTCCGCCCGCGCTTCGGGCGAGGCGTCGGGCGTTTGGGAAATCTCACGCACGGCCTCGTCATAATGTCCCTGCGCGCGAAAGATCGCGGCCCGTTCCAGGTGCGCGGCGGGGGCATCATCCAGCACGGCCAGCGCGTCGTGGTAGCGCCCCAGGTGGCGATAGACCTGCGCCAGCCCGCGCCGGATGACGCTCAACGACGGCTCCGCGCCCAGGTTGAAGACCATCTCGGCGGCTTCGATGAGATGCTCGGCGGCCTGGCGCGCGTCGCCGGTCAGGTCGCGCAGCCGGGCCAGCGCGACCAGCGTCTCGGCGATGGCGTGCGGGCTATCGTGCTCGCGCCGCAGCGCCAGCGCGTTCTGCAACGCTTCCTCGGCTGCGCCCCAATCGCCCGCATCGGTCAGGGCCAGCCCGTCAGCGGTCAGGCGGGCGCCCTCGGCGCGCTCGCCGGTCAGTTCCGGCTGGCGGTGCGTGGCGTCGTCGGGCAGGCAGCCGGGCGCGTACTCGCGCAGGTAGGGCCGCAGGCTCGCCATCAGGCGCGCGCTTTGGGCGCGGCCCTGCACGCGGACGAGATCGAGCGCGTGAAGCAGCGCCGGCTCGGCGCGGTACAGCGCCGTGGGCCGGGCGGCGTGCTCCGCCGCGAACTGCTGCGCCCATTCCACGAGCCGCTCGCGCGCCGTCTCGTAGAATTCTCGTGGGGCGAGGGATTGCGCGCAGTCCAGCGCCAGCGGGTACAGGACGGTATGCTGCGGATCGCGGTGATCAACCTGGATAAAGCCGTACTGCGCCAGCATGAGCAGGCCGCGCCGGGTGGTCAGCGGCGACAGCAGGCCAGCGGCAGCGTGGAGTGCCGCGAACGGCGCGCCGGACGGCGGGAACAGGCTGTAGGCGGCCAGCAGCGCGGCGTAGTCATCCGGCAGCGCCTCGGCAGAGACTTTCAGCGGGCGCGTGATGCGGGCATGGTGAGCGGCCAGCGCCTCATCGGCGGGGGCGTCCGCATCGGTCAGCGCCAGCGCGGGCATGGCGCCGAGCAGCTCTTCCAGCTCGGAGAGGCTCAGCCCGTCGCGGCTGACCATCCGCCCGGCCACCATCAACGCGAAGGGGTGGTGTTCCAGCGCGTCGGCGATGCGCGCCAGCTCGCCCCGGATGCGGCGTGTGTCGTGGATCTCGGCGTGCTGCGCCAGCGCGTCGATTGCCGGGGACTCGGCCAGCGCGCGCAGCGTGACGATCCCGGCCGGGTCTTCGCCGGGCGGCTCGCCGGGCGGCGCGAGCTCCGGTTCGGTCTCCACGGCCAGCAGCACGTGTTCGGTCACGCGCGGCAGCGCGTCGATGAGTGGATCGCCGGGCAGCAGGTTGTCGACAATCAGCAGCGTGTGGTCGTCAAGCTGGCCGGACAGCAGCGCGTGGCGCCCGGCGGGATCCGGTTCGCTTAGCAGGTGCGGCAGGTTGAGCGTCAGCGCGAGTGTCTGCTCCAGCCGTTCGGGCCGGTCGATCCACCAGATGCGGCGGAACCGCTGGCGCGTGCGCTCGTGGGCGGCGACCGCCGCCAGGAACGTGGTCTTGCCGATGCCGCGCTCGCCCCGGATCTGCATGGGGTGCCCCGACAGCAGCGGGCGCAGCAGCCGCTCCATCTCGGCGGCGCGGCCCTCGAACACAGGCGGGCGCGGCGGGGGGCGAGGCTGGCGCGGGCCGCCTCGATCACCTCGCGCGCCGGGCGCGGATACCAGCGCGGCGGCAGCGGGGGCAGCGGGCGCTCTGGCTCCGGTTCGGGGGCGTCCAGCCGGAAGGGGGCCTGGTGCAGGCGGGTTCGATCGTGCTCTGCGGGGATGGCCAGCAGCGTCTCGGTGAGCACGCGGAACTCGTCGGCGCGGAACCCTTCCAGCGCGGGCGTAAAGTCCGGAAGCGAAGCGGATGATCGGTGTGTCATACGCCGGGATTGTAGTGTTTGCAAGGGGGTTGCGCAACTCAAAGTCTGCTGGCTTAGCGGGCGTCCGGGGGCGGCTCGGCCAGGCGCCGGGTGACGTGCGCGATCACCTCGTCGGCGTTCTCTTCAATCGAGCGTTCGGTGATATCGACCAGCGGGAAGCCGGCGCGCTGGCAGATCTCCTCAGCGTACTGTACTTCTTCGTACAGCGCGCGCGGGTCGGTGTACGAGGTGTAGCTGTCTACACCGAGCTTGCGCTGGCGGCGGCTGCGATAGGCCCGCAGGTTTTCTGGGTCGATGGTCAGCCCGACGACGCGGCGCGGATCGATCTGGAACAGCTCCGGCGGCGGGTCGATCCCGCGCACGAGCGGCACGTTGGCGACCTTCCAGCCGCGCGTGCCAAGGTAGATGCTCAGCGGCGTCTTGCCCACGCGCGACACGCCGACCAGCACGATCTCGGCCAGGCCAAGCTCGTGCGGCTTGCGCCCGTCGTCGTGATCGACGGTGAACTCGATGGCCTCGATGCGCCGGAAATACGCCTCGCGGATCTGGCGGTATAGCCCCGGCTGGCCGATCGGCTCGCTGCCAAGGACGTGCGTCAGGCGCAGCATCAGCGCGCCGATCAGGTCGATGGCGGAGACGTTGTGCGCGCGCGCCAGGACGATCATGCGCTCGCGCAGCTCGGCATCGACCAGCGTGTGCACAAGCGTACCGCCGGTCTGCTCGGCCCGCGTCACCGCCTCGCGGAGCTGGGCTTCCGTCTTCACGCCGCCCATGATCTCCACCGGCACGGCGTCGCCGTTGCTGAACTGCGCCAGCGCGGTGCGCACAAGCTGCTCGCCGCTGGCTCCGCGCCCGCCGGAAACGACGATGATCGGCGGAAAGTCGCTCATGCTTCGGTCCTCACGGTCGAGACGGCAGCGGCGCCAGAGGGCGAATCACGCGGGATAGCGGGCGCGGTCTGGCGCCGGGATCCACCCGCGCCGCGATCACGGCCTGGCCGGTCTGCCCGTTGACATAGGCCGGCAGGTGCCCGCCGCCGCTCAGGTGCAGCGCGGCGAACCACACCGGCAGCAGGATCAGCCGGTAGCTCAGCCCCTCGATCTCGACGCGCGTCTGCTCCCACAGCGGGCCGTCCGGCGCGTGATAGGCAGCGTGATCGCTGCGCGCCAGGGCGACGGGGGGCAGACTGCGGCCCAGCGCCGCGACCCGTGCCGCGTGCTTGAGGTAGGCGCGGGCGGCCAGCGACGCCTGGACGACGTCGTCCTCGTAGAGCCGCGCGGGCCACAGGGCCAGATAGCGCGCGTCGTAGCCGATCAGCGCGTCCAGATCATAGGGCAACAGGGCTTCGAGCACGTCCTGGCCGGGCGAGCGCGCCCCGCTGACCAGCATCGCGCCTACGGCGAAGACGCCGCCGCGCACCGGCGTGCACGATGCCAGCGCGGCGGGCAGCAGCACCGACGCCAGCCCCTCGAACATCCAGAACGGCAGGTAGACGCCCTGCACGTCGCCCCGCTCGACGCGGGCGCGCCGAACGGGGTCCAGCGCGGCGTGGACGGCGCGGGCGGCGGCGGCGCGGTCCAGCCGGAAGGGCAGCAGCGCGTCCGGCTGGTCGAACGAGCCGACTGCATCCTGCACCAGGATATGCGCGCTATCGCAGAACGGGCAGACGGTCGAAAGTTGCGCCGCGCCCAGCGTAATCTGCGCCGCGCAGTTCTGGCAGACCAGCACGCGTGCCCCGATCTGCCAGGCGCGTGTGAAACCGAAACGCCGCCGGAGCAGCGCGTGGTCCAGCCGCGTGTATGGCCCCGGCCCGCTCCCGCCGGGCGCGTCGCCGGGGCGGTGGCCGCAGTGATGGCACGCCAGCCCGTCCAGCGCCGGGTCGAAGCGGAGCGCGCCGCCGCACACCGGGCACGCCTCGATGACCGACTCAGCCTCGACCGGGCCGTCCGGGTCGGGCATGTCGGGCGCGTCTCCGGCGGGGATCACCCCATCCAGCACACCTCTGGCGCGCCAGGCATAGGCATGATAGGGTTGGGCGGCCAGCGCCCGCTCCAGGTAAAGGCGCTGCTCGCCGGGGTCGCCGGTGGTCAGCGAGAGTAGATACCAGGCGTCCGCTTCGTCGGTGAACCGCCGCAGCGTGTCGTGGAGCAAGAAACGCGCGCTGACGAGATCGCCTTCCTGGATGCATGCCCACGCGCTGTCGAGCAGGCGGTGCTGCTCCGGCGGCATGTCGAGCGCGCGGGCGGGCGGGATGTAGTCGTGATCGCGCCCGGCGCTTTGAGCGCTGGCGGCCAGTTGCCGCGCCTCGGGATCGTCCCGCGCCGCGCCGCAGAACTGGCACCACAGCCCGTCGCCGGCAAGGTCGGGAATCAGGCGCGCGTCGCAGCGCGAGCAGCGGGGCAGAGACAGGGGCATCGGCGGATCCGGCGTAGTGTCAGGGCTGGTCGGGCTGGCGCGCGGCGTGCGGCGTGCCGGTCTCGCTGAGCGCGCGCTCGACAATGGCGAAAATGAAGGCAGATTTGCCCTCGGTGTAGGCGGGGCGGTTGTGCTCGAAACGCGCCGCCAGATCGCGCTTGAGCGCGGCATACTGCGCGGCGACCTGCGGGTGCGCGCGCAGATAGTCGCGAAACAGGATGTGCCGCTGGTGCTCCCAGGTGGCGTATTCGACAATGTGCAGGTGATAGGTGCGCGGCGTTCCCTTCCAGAAGAACAGGCGCTCGCCGGCGTTCTCATGCGGCTGGTAGCGGTAGCCCAGGGGCGCAAGCTGCGCGGCGTAGGTTTCCAGCGGCGCGAAGGCTTCGACGGCGGCGAGCAGATCGATCGTCGGCTTCGCGGGCAGGCCGGGCACCGATGTGCTGCCGATGTGCTCCAGCTCTATCAGCGCGTCGCCCAGCGCATCGCACACGGCGGCTGCCTCGCGCTCAAAAAGATCCGGCCAGGCCGGGTCGTAGTCTACGACCGCGACCGCTTCATTCGGGTTGAACTCAGCCATAGGTGCTGTCCTCAGGGCAGCAGATGCATCCATATTCGTATCTTGATGATACTCCTATTCTCCGCCGCCCGGCCAGTCTGGTTATAATCGACGCTGCCGGGCACCTCGCCCGGCGGGGCCGCTTGGGAGCGCGTATGCCGATTCTTGCCAGCCACCCGCACACCGGAGAGACGATCACGGCCAGCGTGGCCGGGGCGGCGATCGTCATCTCGCCGCGCTACGGGACCAGCTACAGCTTTGACCAGGCCGGGCGCCTGCTGGCGATCTTCAGCGGCGGGCGTAGCTATCAACGCACGCTCGATCATCGCGTGCTGGAGCGCAGCGGCGAGCAGGCCGCCCGCCGCCGGGAGCTGCCGCCCGATGAAGCCAACGCGCTAATCGCAGGCGTGTTCGCGGACCTGCGCGCCCTGAACGCCGTCCTGCCCGCGCTCGACCTGCCGCCGGACGATCGCCGATTGCTGGCGGACGCGCTGGCGCGGATCCTGAGCTTTGGCCCGGAGCGGCTGGCGCAGGACGGCGCGACGTTTCGCGCGCTGTACAAGCCGGTCAGCATCCTGCCGCCCGACCAGTACCTGGCGCTGGTGCTGCAAGCGACCGAGGGGTGCTCGTGGAACCGCTGCACGTTCTGCGGGCTGTACCGCGACCGCGCCTTCCGCATCCACTCCCCCGAGTCCTTCCGCGCGCACTGCGAGGCCGTGCGCGATTTCTTCGGCGCCGGGATCAGCCTGCGGCGCGGCATCTTCCTGGCGGACGCCAACGCGCTGGTGACGCCGCAGAAACGCCTGGTGACGCTGCTTGAGATCGCACAGGACTATTTCCGCCTGCCCGATAGGCCGCGCCCGATCTACTCGTTCGTCAGCGCCTTCGACGTCGAGCGCAAATCGCCCGCCGAGTGGGCGGAGCTGCACGCGCTGGGCGTCGAGCGGGCATACATCGGCCTGGAAACGGGCGACGACGACCTGCTGCGCTTCCTCAACAAGCCCGGCAGCGCCCAGGACGCGATCGACGCGGTGCGCGCTCTGCGCGCCGGCGGGATCTCGGCGGGGGTCATCGTCATGGCGGGCATCGGCGGCGATCGCTACGCCGACACGCACGTCGCGCGCACGCTTGAGGCGATCCGCGCGATGGATCTGGGTCCGGGCGACCTGGTGTATCTGTCGAGCTACGTCCCCGCGCCGGGCACGGAATACCCGGAGCAGGCAGCCGCCGCCGGTATCCGCCCGCTGAGCGACGAAGAGATCGCCGCGCAGCTTCGCACGCTCCAGACGCGGCTGCGCGAGCAGTTGCCGGGCGTCAAGGTGGCGCCCTACCGCATTGAGGGCTTCGCGCTCTAGCCTCTCACCCCAAACCCCTCTCCCTCTGCGACGGTGTCGCGGGGAGAGGGGCTTGGGCCGCTGTGTGCTCCTCTTCTCCCCGCGTGCGAGGGACAAGGGGCCGGGGGATGAGGGGCGCATCACGCGCCCTTGCGCCACTTGGCGGTTTTCTCCTCGATGGTCATGCTGCCGCCGGGTGCATCCGATATCTTGATCAGCGTGACGACCGGCGCGTTGCCGGAGCTGACCGCCGCCAGGTGCGCCTGCTTGGCCGCCTCCCAGGCGGCCTCGAACGGCCCCTCGATGGTGGTTTCCAGCGGCCCGACCTCGTAGCGCAGCCCGCTGGCGATAATCGCTTCGATGGCGCGGTCCACCTGGGGCAGCGCGTCGTCGGTCAGCGGCAGCACCTCGACTCCGATGTTGACGATCCGGTTGGGGTCCATGTGATCCTCTCCTGCTCGGTTTTTGCGTTCGATTTTACCCTGCCCGTGCAACCCCGCCGCCCGTCCCGCGTACTAGGTAGTGAGACCTGGCGAGACGCGGTAGGAGAGAACACGATGCCTGCTCGGATGAAGGATAACGACCTGGTGAAGAACGTGATGATCCTGTTCGTCGTCGTGCTGGCGGCGATTGTGGTGCTGAGCATTGTCCTGGCGATTCTCAAGGCGCTGGTGCCGGTGCTGGTGCTGGGCGCGATTGTGGCCGGGCTGGTGTATCTGTTCCGCAAGATGCGCGCCTGAGCGTGCGCCGAGCTGACTGACATTGCCGCAGAACGAGGACACCCGGTGTGTCCTCGTTGTTTTGCGGAACGTTGGGCGGTTGGACGTGCGAACAGCCTATAATAAGTATAGGGTTGGGAAACGTGGATGGAGTAACGGTGAGGTGGCGCATGAACACAACCACGCAACGCACGGAACCGCAACTGGGACGCGCCCTGCTGATGGCTGTTGTGCTGATCCTGCTGCTGCGCGAGCTGTTCGCGCCCCGCACGCTGGTTTCGGGCGTGAAGAATGTCTTTGACGTGCCGAAGGATCTGCTGCGGCTCATTCTGCGCGCGCTGATGATCTTCAAGCCCTTCTTCGATCTGATCGGCAGCCTGTTCGCTATCGCGCGCGCGGCGCTACTTCTAACGGTGTTCGGCGTGGTAATTACCCGCCTGCTGGATTCGCTCGGCGTGCTGCGCGCCCGCTGATGCGGCATCGGGCGACCCCTCGGAGCCGTTTCGCCCCCGCACCGACTGGAGCGGGGTGAAGATCGGCGTTCCGGTGAACGGATCGCGCCCGACTGCTCCCTCGACCTGGAACACCTCGGACAGCATGGTTTCCGTCAGCACCTCGTCGGGCGTGCCCGCGGCGTAGAGCCGTCCGTCGCGGATGGCGATCAGGCGGTGGCAGAAACGCGCCGCCTGATTCAGATCGTGCAGCACCATCACGATGCTCAGGCCGCTGTCGCGGTTGAGCGTTTGCAGCAGGGCCATGATCTCAAGCTGGTGGCTGATGTCCAGGAACGTCGTCGGCTCGTCCAGCAGCAGGACGCGCGGTTCCTGAGCCAGCGCGAGCGCGATCCACGCCCGCTGGCGCTCGCCGCCGGAGAGCGTGCTCAACTGCCGCGTAGCCAACCCGGCCAGTCCGGTGACATCCAGCGCCCAGTCGATCACCGCCTGATCGCGCTGGCTGGCCGGGCGCCACCACGCCTGACGGGCGAAGCGCCCGCGCGCCACCAGGTCGCGCACGGTCAGGTCTTCGGGCGCGGTCGGGTTTTGGGGCAGGATGGCAAGCTGCTGCGCCACTTTGCGCGCGGGCTGGCGGTGAATCGGGCGCCCGTCGAGATAGACCGTGCCGCTTTGCGGGCGCATCAGCCGCGCCAGCGCGCGCAGCAGGGTGCTTTTCCCCGAGCCGTTGGGGCCGACCAGCGCCGCGATCTCGCCCGGTTCGATGGCCAGCGACAGATCGCGCACCACCGGGCTGCCGCGCCGGTAGCTCAGTGTGAGACGGTCTGCCTGAAGAATCGGCATGGCGTCGAAACCCTTCTCGTCTGCGATGCCCGTGCGGGCGCTTACCACTGGCTGCGGCGTGCGCGCACCAGCCACAGGAACAACGGCCCGCCGATTACCGCCGTCACAATGCCGACCGGAAACTCGATGTTCGGGTTGCCGAGCAGCGTTGGGAAGGTGACGCGCGCGGCGGCGTCCGCCCAGACCATCAGCGCGCCGCCCAGCAGCAGGCTCGTCGGGATCAGGAAGCGGAAGTCCGACCCTACCAGCCGGCGTGCGACATTGGGAACCAGCAGTCCCACGAACGCCACCAGCCCGGCCACCGCAACCGAACTGCCCGCCAGGATGGCGGCGACGGCGCTCATCATGAAGCGGGTCTGCTCGACGCGCAGGCCAAGCCCCTGCGCCACGTCGTCGCCCAGCGCCAGGATGTTCGCCCGCCCGGCGAGCAGCATCGCCAGCACCACCCCGGCGGCGCTGTACGGCGCGATCAGCCGGTATTCTTTCCAGCCAACCGTGTACAGGCCGCCCACCAGCCATTGAAACACCGTCTGCGCGCCGACCTCGACCGTCATGACGACGACCGTTGTGGTAAAGGCGCCGAGCATGGTGGTCAGTGCCACGCCTGCCAGCGCCAGCCGCGTGGTCGTGACGCCGGTGCCATCCCAGGCGACGGCGTAGACCACCAGCGCGCCGAGCAGCGCGCCGACGAAGGCTGCCGCCGGCACCGCGCCCGGCGGGAAGCCGGGGATCATCAGCGAGGTCAGCGCGGCAGCCAGCCCGCCGCCCGCCGATACGCCCAGGATGTACGGGTCCGCCAGGGGCGAGCGCACCACGCCCTGCAACAGCGTGCCCGACACGCCCAGATTGATCCCGACCAGCAGGCCGACCAGCACGCGAGGCAGGCGCACCTCGTGGACGATGATGCCGGTCATACGGCTGACGCTTTCCCGATCTTGCAACGCGGCGATCACGTCGCGGCTGGGGATGCTGACCGAGCCGCTGCCCAACGAGTAGACAACCCCGGCCAGCAGCAGCAGCGCGCTCAGTCCCATCACCAGCGCACGCCAGGCCAGGCGCCACCGCGCCTGGCCTGCGTACTGGATCGAAACGATCGGGCTGGCTGGTGCCAGATTGCGCACTAGTTCTCCCCGCCGTAGAACAGGCTAAACAGGTTCGTCAAGGCCTCGGTGAAGCGCGGACCGGGCGCCTCGACGTAGAGGCGATTGTCCAGCTCGTACACGCGGCCGTTCTCGAACGCGCTCAGCGACGACCAGATCGGGTCCGCCGCCATCGCCTCAGGGATGGGCGGGGTGCCGGGCGCGCCGCGCGTGATGGTCAGGATCATGTCCGGATCGGCTTCTACCACGGCCTCGACGCTGAGCTGCGCATAGCCGGGGAAGGGGCCGGCATCCGGCTGGTCATCGCCGACCACCGTCCCGCCGAGCTTGACCACCATATCGCCCAGGTAGGTCGAGCTTTTGCCGAAGTTCGGCATGTCAAGCGTGCCAACGATGATCAAAACCGAGGGACCCTCATGCCCCGCCGCAGCGACCGGCACAAACGCCAGGAAGTCCTCATACGCCTTCGCCAGCGCCTCGGCGGTGTTGTCCTTCCAGGTAGCCTCGCCGATCAGGCGGACGTTGGCGGGCACGTCGTCCGCGGTCAGGGTCAGCACGTAGATCGTCGGCGCAATGCCGCTGAGCTGGTCGGCCAGTTGCGCCTGAAGCTGCGCGTTGGCGAAAATCAGGTCCGGCTCAAGCGCCGCCAGGGCCTCCAGATCGAGCTGGTAGCCGGTGCCAAAGGTGGGGAGTCCGGCGGCGGCGGGATGCTCGATGCCTTCCGTCACGCCGACCGGGGTGACCCCCAACGCGAACAGCATGTCGATGATGGACGCGCTCAGGCCCACGACGCGCTGCGGCGGAGCATCGAGCGTCACCTCGCGGCGCAGCGCATCGGTCAGCGTGCGCGGCCCATCGTCCTGAGCGAGCGCTGCCGGAACGCCGAGCGTCAGCACCAGCGCGAGGGCCAGCAGCCCGATCAGGCCGTGACGCAGGGAAAAGGATGTCTTCATGCCAATGTGTCTCCTTGACTGAAAGCGTGTAAACAGCAAGCCACAACACGGCACCATTCTACCGACCGGGCAGACGACCGGCAATATCACAATCTGCGAAAATCTATAGAAATTTAGATTATTTTGGAAAATTTCTTTGCGATTCTGCACCGCCAGGCCGCAGCGGTTTACGGGCGGGGTGAGTCTGTGTCATAATTGCAGCGAATCTCCGGGTAGGCAGTAAGGATATTCCATGGACTCCCAGCCTGACCGTCCTTCGTCCGGATTTGTGCCGGTTGCCGACCTGACCGCCGGGGCCGCCGATGCAAACGACCGCGAAGAGGCCGCCATCCTCGATGCCTTCCGGCGGGCGGGGCATCGCATCACCAGCCAGCGGCGCGCGCTGCTGGACGTGCTGCGCAGCCAGCGGCGTTATCTCAGCGCCGAGGCGCTGCACCGCCAGGCCAACCAGCGCGGGGTGGCGCTCAGCCTGGCGACAGTCTACCGCACGCTGGCGTTGTTCAAGGAAATGCGGCTGGTTGACGGGCGCAACGTGGGCGAGGACCAGAGCCGCGAAGAATACCGCTTTCGCTCGGTCTACGAGCGGTACACGCTGACGTGCAAACGCTGCGGCAAAGAAGTGCCCGTCGAGCCGGACATCGTGGACGCCTTTCGCGAGGAAGTCACGACTGCTCTGGGCGTGACGATCATCTCGGCCCATTCCTGCTTCACGGGCTATTGCGCGGCCTGCACCGCCGCGCTGGCCGCCGAAGAGGAAGGCGCGGTCGCCCCCTCTGCTGACTGAACGGGCCGATTCCCCGGCTGGCATGCGACGCAACGCCCCACGCCGGTGTGCGTATACTTTCGTGACCGCCGATCCTGTTTTGCGAACAGGACAGGCCCATCTGTGCCATATGGCCGGGAGTCAATCGCGATGGAACCCGAGCGCCCCGATTCTGAGTGGGTTGAGCCGGAAAAGAAGAAGAAAAACGACGAGTACTACCTGGAACCCGAACCGCCGCGCCGCCGTCGCTGGCCCTGGTTTGTGTTGGGCGGGTGTCTGCTGGTCTGCTGCGCGTGCCTGATCCTGCCGCTGGTGCTTTTTGGAGCCGGCAGCGTTGTGGTCAGCACGATTGTCGAAAGCAGCGAGGTGACCGAACTCAGCACGACGCAGCTCGCCCTGGAACCGGATGCGACGGATGTGACCTTCCGGATCGAGAACGAGGTGGGCGACATCATGATCACCACCGGGGCAGCGGGCGAGATCGCGGTCGAGTACCGGAAGGTGGCGCGCGGGATCAGCCAGGGACAGGCGCGCAGCTACCTGGACGACATCAACGTGCGCCTGGAAGAACGCAGCGGCGGCACGATCGCGCTGACGACCGAACGTCTGGGGGGGACTCTGTCCTTCGGTCGCGCCTCGGAAGTCGATCTGACGATCAGCGTGCCGGATGACGTCGTCTTCGATCTGGTCGTGAACGGCGGGGTGGGATCGCTGCGCGTCGAGCGCGGCGTGCGTGTCGGCCATATTGATGCGCAGCTCAATGTGGGAGACATCGTGTTCAATGGGGCGCTGGATGAAAGCCTGAGTGATTCGCGAATGAAGGTGGATGTGGGCGCACTCCGGCTGTATGTGCCCGGCGACCTATACGCCCAGATTGACGCCGAGACGGGTGTTGGGAATGTCACGATGGATGCCACGCTCGATACCACGGTGCGCGAAGAGCGGCGCGACGCGACCCGCCAGGCCTGGCGCGGGACGGTTGGCTCCGGCAGCGGGACGGCGCCCGTGATCGAGCTGCGCACCAGCGTGGGCGATATCACGGTAGGCGCGAGCTAACCGCCGCCTGATCGAGATGGCAGCGGGGCGGCCTATGAACAGGCTGCCCCGTTTGTCTTTCTGTCGCCGTCGATGGATGCTGCCGGATCAGCGCTGAAGCTGGTGCTGGCCGAGCGCGTTATAGAGCGCGATGAAGTGATCCGGCCCGGCTGTGATCGCCTCGCGCAGCCCGGCGATCCCGTGCTGCTCGGCGATGGCGCGGGCGGCGAAGTAGCCCACGATGTCGATGCACGACTCGCCGGGGTGGCGCGTCTCGGGCACGTCCAGCCAGTCTTCAACGAGTTGATCGCTGGTCGCTTTGCGCCGCGCGGAGTCGATCATCCGGTTCCAGGCGGCGGCGTGCTCGTCTAAGGGGATGATGTTCAGCCCCAGGATCTCGTCGTAGAAGGCGAGATCGCGGCGGTAGCTAAGATACCAGGCGATCCCCCGGCTGAGCAGCGTGTTTTTCAGACGGTCAACCGGGCGGTTGAGCGAGCGCCCGGAGTCCGTGATGAATTCGTGATAGATGATGCGGAAGGCTTCGTGGTTGAAGAAGCCGTCGCGGATGGTATCGACCAGCAGCGCCAGCGAGAACTGGCCGAAGCGTTCCTCGAGATGGTGGTGCGCCTGCGCCAGATTGACGATCAGCCCGTGGAACTGCTCGCCCTCGGCGTCGCTGAAGGTACGCACATAGCCGAAGGCCGGCATGCCGACCACCGTCAGCGCCAGCGAGAACGGGATGGTTCTGTCGTAGCTTTCGGGGAACAGCGCCTCAATCTCGTGCAGCGCGATCAACTCGTCCGGCGGCTGGTTGTGCAGGTCGCTCAGCAAATCTTGCAGGCGGTCGCGGTTTTCATAGCACTGCCCCAGCGCGTAGGGGTCGGACTCGCTGGGCGCGCCCTGCTCGAAGTAGTACGCCAGCTCTTCGACCAGCGACAGGCCGGTGTTGAGCATGTGCTGGGTGGTCAGCTCGACCAGGCGCACACTGGGGGCGTTGCGGAGATCGGCGCTGCGATCCCAGACGCCGTCGCTGCTGCGGATGCTCAGAGGGATGCGCGCGGCGGTGTCGTCTAGCGTGTAGCGAATCTTCATGCAGAGTCGATCCCTTTCCACGAGTGTCAGACCGGTCCCCGATTGTATAGAGCTACGGTATACTTGGCCAGCCTGATTTTGCGCGCCATTCATTGTGACACAGTTTTTACACGAGTTGCCGATGCCTTACCATCCACCTGAAGCGCCGCGACTGGCCGGGCCGGCTGCCGACACCTCGCAGAAATGGTGGGTCATGCTCAGCGTGGCGATGGGCGTGTTCCTCTCAACCATCGATAGCAGCATCGTCAACGTGTCGCTGCCCACGCTCGAAGAGGCGTTCGACACCTCGTTCGCCACGGTGCAGTGGGTCGTCATCAGCTATCTGCTGGTCGTCACGTCCTTGATGCTCGGTGTGGCGCGCCTGGCCGACATGATCGGCAAGAAGCGCATCTACCTGACCGGCATGGCGGTCTTCACGCTGGGGTCGCTGCTGTGCGGGATCGCGCCGACGGTCGGGTTTCTGATCGGCTTCCGCGCCTTTCAGGGTCTGGGCGCGGTGATGATGCAGGCGCTGGGCATGGCGATCGTCACCGAGGCGTTTCCCGCGTCGGAGCGCGGGCGCGCCCTGGGCATCACAGGGACGATCGTGTCGATCGGGATCAGCATCGGCCCGACGCTGGGCGGCCTGCTGATCGGCACGGTCGGCTGGCGCGCGATCTTCCTGGTCAATCTGCCGGTGGGGATCGCCGGCCTGCTGCTGGCGCGGCGCTACATTCCGGACTGGCGGCCGCCCGGCGGGCAGCGTTTCGACATGACGGGCGCGGCGCTGCTCTTTGGCACGCTGGTGTGCCTGGCGCTCGGCCTGACCTTCGGCCCG
This sequence comes from Thermoflexus sp., assembly GCA_020724465.1. Taxonomy (GTDB): domain Bacteria; phylum Chloroflexota; class Anaerolineae; order Aggregatilineales; family Aggregatilineaceae; genus DYGX01. Next base: position 96,172 of record DYGX01000006.1, on the reverse strand, counting down.
ACGCAGGGCTGGGACAGCCCGACGATCACGGCGCTGCTGAGCGGCGCCGGGGTGGGGTTTGTCGTCTTCCTGCTGGTCGAGACACGGCTGAGCCAGCCGATGGTGGACCTGCGCCTGTTCCGCGATTCGCTGTTCAGCATCAGCCTGCTCACCGGCTTTCTGGTGTTCATTGTCATCGCGGGCCTGTTTGTGATGCCCTTCTACCTGGAGCGGGTCAAGGGCTACGATCCGCAGCACGTCGGCCTGTTCCTGGTGGTCGTTCCGGCCGCGCTGGGCGTGACGGCTCCCGTTGCCGGGGCGCTGTCGGACCGCTACGGATCGCGCGGGATCTCGCTGATCGGGCTGGTGATCGTCGTGGGCGCCTGCCTGTCGATCGCCTCGCTGGACACAGACACGTCGACCGTGGGCTATATCGCGCGCCTGCTGCCGTTGGGGTTGGGCGCGGGCTTGTTCCAGTCCCCCAACAACAGCGCGATCATGGGCCTCGCCCCGCGCGAGCGGCTGGGGATGGCGTCCGGGTTGCTGTCGCTCTCGCGCACGATGGGGCAGGTGACCGGGATCCCGCTGATGGGCGCGCTGTTTGCCAGCCGGGTCCTGTCGGTGGCGAATCTGCCGGACGGGGTGGACGTGAGCGAGGCGCCGCCCTGGGCCATCGTGGCGGGGATCGAGCGCGCTTTTGGGGCCGCCGCGCTGGTCATCGCGGCGGCAGTAGTGCTGGCGGCAGTCGCCTTCCGGATCCATTGGCGCCGCCTGCACCCGGTAGAGCGCGCCGCCAGCCCGCGCTCCGGCTGAGCGTCCGCGGCGAAAAAACACCCCGGCACGGGCCGGGGCGGGCAATCGATGGGGCGGAGAGCGCATCAACGCCCCGCATCAACCCCCACCATGCGCAGCAAGGCGTCGATGCCGCGCGCGTCCGGCAGCGATGGGATCGCGCCGTAGCCGGTGGCGGTTAGCGCCCCGGCGGCACAGGCACGCTGCACGATCTGGTGTAGCTCGTCATCCGCCAGCGCGTCGACGTTCAGATCCACATCAAGCAGGCGGTCGAGCAGCGAAGCGGTGAACGCGTCACCGGCCCCGGTGGTCTCGACGACCTGGACATGGGGCGAGGGCACCTGCCCGGTCCGGCTGCCGGCCTGATACCACGATCCATCGCGTCCCAGCGTGACCGCCGCCAGCCGCCCGCGGAACCCGGCCCGGCTCAGCGCCGCGCTGAAATCCGGTTCGTCCGGCACGACAAACGCCAGGTCGTCGCCGCTGATCTTCAGAATATCGGCGTGCGAGATGGCTTCGAGCATGGCGGCGCGCCCCTGGCCGGCATCCGGCCACAGGTTCGCGCGCCAGTTGGGGTCGCACGAGCAGACGACGCCCGCGTCTTTGGCGATGCGGATCGCCTTGAGCGTCGCCTCGCGCGAGACCGGCGCGCGCAGGCTGATCGAGCCGTAGTGCAGCACTTTGGCCTGGCGCACCTCTTCTTCGCGTACCTGTTCGGGCAGCAGATAATCGTGCGCGCCGGAGCAAAACTCAAAATCGCGGTCGCCTTCCTCACCCTGTTTGACGAAGGCCAGCGTGGTGAAATGGTCGGGGTCCATACGCAGCGCGCAGTCAACGCCGACGGCCTCGAGGTCGTGCACGATCTTGCGCCCAAATGCGTCGCTGCCCACGGTGGCAATCAGGCGGGCGTGGCGCCCCAGCTTGCTCAGACCAGCGGCGACGTTGGCCGGGGCGCCCCCCGTGGCTGCCGAGTAATGCACCGCGGTGACCAGCGTGGCGCCCCGCTCGCGGGACACGAAATCGATCAGGGCTTCTCCGAGACACAGAACATCCATAGGGTGGCTTCGCTCCTTGCATGGTGGGAGTGAGGCAGAACGGCCGCGCCGTATCGGATTTAGTATACCGCGTCTCTAAAATCTGTGTGAAGTCGGCCCGCGACGCGGGGCGGGCGCTCGGTTCCCTGAATGGGCAACCTGGCGTACAATGAAAATCGCGCAATCCCCGCCGGGCACTGGGCAGGTGCGGTCTTGGGCAAGTGCGGGCTGGCAGGATCGACGCAAGCGAGAAAGGATATCCATGGCAACTGTGGTGTTGCCCGAACCGACCCGTGCCCTGTACCCCTTCCGATCACGCTATCTCACGCTGAGCGATGGCCGGCAGATGCACTATGTGGACGAGGGCGCGCCCGACGGCGAGGTGCTGGTCTTTGTGCATGGATATCCGACCTGGAGCTTCACCTACCGCGCGCTGCTGGTCTACTACGCCGCGCGCGGTTTCCGCTGCATTGCGATGGATCACATCGGCTTCGGCCTGAGCGACAAGCCGGTCAGCGCGCGCTATCACACGCTGCGCCGCCATATCCACAACCTGCTGGAGCTGATCACCACGCTCGGTCTGACCGGCATCACGCTGCTCATGGAAGACTGGGGCGGTCCGCTGGCGCTGGGCTACACGATCCGGCGCTGCGCCAACGTCCGGCGTCTGGTGATCATGAACACGTGGGGATTCGTGGACTCCTATCCCCCGCGCATGGAGCGGCTGGTGCGCTTTGTGACGCTGCCGGGCGTGGGCGAGCTGCTGTTCCGGACCTTCAACCTGGCGCCGACCGTCGTCCTGCAGCGCGAGACGGTCCGCCGCCTGACCCCCGCCGTGCTGGGCGGCTACCGCGCGCCCTTTCGCGACAACCGCAGCCGGACCGCGCTGGTCCAGTTTCCGCGCCTGATCCCGCTGGGGCCGGATCATCCCTCAGCGCCGGCCATGCGCGAGATCGAGCGCGGCCTGGCCGAGCTGGAAGACATCCCGACGCTGCTGTTGTGGGGCGCGCGCAACCCGATCTTTGGGCCGGATGTCGCCCGGCACTGGAAGCGCCACATCCTGACGGCGCGCGGTCCGCACCTGCTGGACCGGGCGGGGCACCTGCTGGCCGAAGATGCGCCCGAAGCGCTCATCGATCACCTCGATGCGTTTCTGGCGGACACGGACGCGCAGCCGGCGGCGCTTCCCCCGTTGTAGCGCGTCTGCACGGGCGCGCCCGGCGTTGACAGCGTGCGGGGTCGTGGTATACTCCGCCTCGCTGGACCGGCTGCGAGCAATCAGCCACCGATGAAGTTTGGGAAACACGCCAGTGCTGCTTGATGGTTGCTGCGGGCCTGGTGTGTTTTTTGTCGGCCTCAGTGTCGGAATGGCTCAGGAGTTGGTGGAGATGATGAGATGGCGCCCGCTGGGGGCTTTTGCGCTTGTTCTCGCGCTGATCGGCGGGCTGCTGGCCTGGGCGCCCGGCCAGACAGCCGCGCAGACCAACCTGCTCGTCAACGGCGGGCTGGAACGCCCGTATTACGGGCAGGGCGCGCCGACCCGCACCGCGCCAAATGGCTGGAGCCTGTGGGTTGGCGGCGGGGCGCCCGAGGCGTTTCCCCACACCGACCGCATCCAGGTGCTGGACGGCGAGGTTTCCTGGAACGTAAAGCAGGGCTACACCGCTTTTACCGCGGCGGGCTATCAGCGCGTCAGCGGGCTGCAACCCGGCACGCGGCTGCGCGCCTCGGCGTCGGCCTGGGTCTACACCTGCAACGATACCAGCACATCCTGCATCATTCCGGATCCCCCCTATCGCCGCTCGGATCCGGCGGCGGGCGCGTCGGTCAAGGTGGGGATCGACCCGACGGGCGGCACGGACCCGCTGTCGCCGAATGTGGTCTGGTCGGGCAGCGCCGCGCCCTACGACCAATGGGCGCAGCTCAGCGTGGTGGCCGAGGCGCGGGGCGACGCGGTGACCGTCTTCCTGTACATGACTCAGGCGCAGGGGCTGGCGCTGAACAATGTCTATTGGGACAGCGCGCAGTTGGTGCGCACCGACGAAGCACCCACCGCGGGCGCAGGTGGTGAGGGTGCTCCGCCGCCGGTCGTCCAGGAAGTGCCGTTTGTCGTGCCGCAAGGCGTGCGCCCGGACGGGAGCATCGTGCACATCATCCAGCAGGGCGACACGCTGTTCAGCATCGCCTATGCCTACGCCCAGTACGGCGTCACTCGCGAGTCGATCGCGGCGCTGAACGAGGGCATCATGCCGCGGACCGCGCTATTGATCCCCGGTCGCGAGCTTATGATTCTGCCGCCCGGATCGGTGGACCCGGTGACCGGCCGTTTGCTGAGCGACTCCGAGCGCGGCAGCCTCACGCCGGTCCGCACAAGGACGGCTCCGGGCGGGCAGGTCGCCACGCCGGTTCCGACCGTCACGCCGCGCACTCCCGGCACGGGGATCCGGCGCCCGGCGACGTCTACGCCGCGCCCGACCGCATCCGCCTCGCCGACCGCATCCGCCTCGCCGACCGCGTCGCCGGCGGTGCAGGCGGCTGCTGCGTCCAGCACGCCAACCGCCACGCCGAGCATGACCGCCACGCTGCGTCCCACCGCCACAGCCAGCCCGACGGCGCAGGCGGTCGCTGCCGCGCCCGATCTGACGGCGGAGACGGGCGCGTTGTGCGTGCGGGTTTTTGAGGACACGAACGAAAACGGCCGCCTCGACGCGGGTGAAAGCGGGCTGGACGGCGCGGAGATCGTCGTGACACGCGGCGGGGAGCCGCCGCGCACATTCACGGTGGCCGCTGGCGATGACCCGCTCTGCACCGATCTGCCGGCGGGCGCCTATGAGGTCAGCGCCGCGCTGCCGGATGGCTACGGGCCGACCACGCCGGACCGCGTGATGGTGACGCTGCTGAAAGGCGGGCAGGTGCTGTGGGACTTCGGCGCGCTGGAAGGCCGCGCGCCGCGCGTGGCGGCGGATCTGGCGCCCATCGACGAGTCCGTCGAGATCATCGAACCGGGGGCGGTAGCGCCGCAGGTCAGTCTGGCGCCCGAAGGCCGCCAGGACGTGCAGACGATGTTCGACCGTCTGTGGGAAAACAGCGCGCTGATCGTGCTGGGGCTGGCCGGCGTGGTCGGGCTAGGGAGCGCGCTGCTGCTGGCTTTGCTGCGCCTGCTCACCCGTTGATCGAGCGCGTCTCGCGCCAGGAAGGCAGGTACGGCCGGGATGACGCCCGGCCGTTTTGCATGACGCGCCCTCCAGAAAATAGCGCGGGTTGGCGGCTTGTGCGCTAAACTCTGCCTATCGACAAGCAGAGGGAAGGCGGTTCGTATGGACAAAGCAGAACTGCTGCGCCGTGTGCATGAGGGGCGCGCGCGACTCGAAGCCGCCCTGGCCGAGATCCCCAGGGAGCAGTGGACAGAGCCACAGCTTGACAACGGATGGTCGTTCAAAGACCTGATGGCGCACATCGGGTTTTGGGAGCGTCATGTGCACCGCATCTTGACCACGCTCCAGCGCGACGCAACACTGGACCCGGCGTATGAGGCGACGATCGACGAGCTGAACGCGCGGGTCTTCCGCGAGAACCGCGACCGGCCGCTGGACGAGATCCTGCGCGACGAGCGCCAGGCGTATGAGGATGTGCTGGCGCTGATCGAAACCGCGCCAGACGCAGACCTGTTCGACCCGCACCGCTTCACCTGGACCAACGGCCGCCCATTCGTGGACTGGATTGAGGGCAACACCTACGGGCACTACGAGGAGCATCTGGAACAGCTTGCCGCCAGCCGCGAAGACTGACACGGCAGGGGCCGCGCGGCCACCCACCGTACCCACAGCCAGACGCAGCGGGAGCGCACTCGGCGAGCGCGCTCCCGTTATGATCGCGTGCGGCGTGGACTTCGCGCCTATGGCGAGGAACTGACCTTGGGCGCCGCTTCGAGCAGCTTGAACGCCGGGCGCAGCGGATCAACCACGTTGGGGATGAGCAGCGCGTAGGATGCCTGCGGGTTCCCTTCCATGACGTGCTGCGCCGCCGAGAAGTTGAGGTTCCACAGCACCATCACGCCCACATACGGCAGGTCCTGAGCGATCTCGAAGGCGCGCAGAATGTAATGCGCCTGCTGTTCCTGGCTGAGCCAGCCCAGGTAAGGCGGATCGACCGGGGGCGGGACCGGCGTCCCTTCCTCGTCCACGAAGCCCTCGTAAGTCCCCCAACCGAACTCAGTTGCCCACAACTGGCGGCCCGGGTCCCCGCTTTCCTGCATGATGCGGTGATAGTCTTCCAGCGTGTCGAGGAAGAACCAGGTGGGATCGTTGTCGTAGCCGTTCCCCGAGTTGGGGCAGCAGCGGGCGTCGGGCGGGTTGGCCGCGCCGTAAGGGTGAACGCCGATGGCGATATTCTGATAGCGGGGATCGGCCAGCCCGGCAGCGTACATCTGGCGCAGGAAGGTGCGGTCGGCGACTGCCTGGACACCGTCGTTGATGCCGGTCGGCGCCAGCCCGGCGGTGATGATCGTCACGCCCGCGCCCCCTTCGCCGGCGCGGATAGCCTGGTAGGCGGCGTCAAAGAGGCGCATATAGGCCGCGCCGCTCAGCTCCGCACCGTTCCACTCGCGGCGCAGATTCGGCTCGTTCCAGACTTCAATCGCAGCGAAATAGGATCGGCCGGTGATGTCTGTGCGGACCTCGCTCATCAGCGTGTTGATGAAGGTCGCCAGGTCTTGCGGGTTGGCGGGCGGGCCGTCTTCCTCAGCGGTGGCCCGCGCCCAGGCCGGTGCTTTGGCGATGCTCAGCATCACGTTGAAGCCGGCGGCGTGCGCGTCCTGCACGAAGACCCGATAGCGGTAAAACATCTCGCTGAGCTGGCCACGCTCCGGCTCCATGTCCTTCCACGCCATCTGGAACTTGACCCACTTGACGCCCAACCGCTGCGTCAGCCACAGCATCGTGGCGAAGTCCTCGTTGGACATGTTGGCGTTGATCTGAATGCCCATCAGATCGGCGTTGTAGGTGGGCAGCGGCGTGCCCGCGATAGTTGGCGTCGGCTCCAGCGTGGCCGTTGGCGACACGGTCGCGGTGGGCGACGGGGTCGGGGTGGCGCTCGGCCCGGTGGTCGCGGTCGGGGTGGGGCTGGGCGGCGGCGCGGTTTCCGAAGCCGGCGCGGCGGTTATGATCGGCCCAAACGATCCGGGGGTGGCCGTCGCGACGGCGCCTTGATCGGGCCGGGCGCCGGGGACCTCGTTGGAGAGGACGACCAGCGTGTTCTCGTTCTGCGCTTCGTTGTCGGCGGCGTTCTGCGGCGTGGGCGTGACATACACGCGCAGCGTTTCGGCCTCGCTGCCGCACGCGCCCGCCAGCAGAGCCAGTGCGGCGATGGTTACCAGCGCCACCGGCCACCGGCTGAGTTTGCGCTTCAAAATCATGCGATGTCCCATTTCTCCGCTCCCGGCACGGCGGCGCCGGGTGGCTTGTCTTTTCCCATCAGCGCGGCGAGCGGCCCAGACCGCATGCCGCCCTAACAAGCATACGAAGGATGAAGGGCAAAAGCAACCGATCGCGCGCTACGGTTAACCTACGAAGCCGGGACGTTTCGCTCACGCACGGAGCCGATCTATTGACTCAATCAGAACATTTGTGCTATCATGAGTAGATGACACCGGCAAGACCTACCAGGAGAATCCATGACATGCGCCCGATCGTGCATTTCGAGATTCCCGCAAAAGATCGTGAGGTGCTGGCCCAATTCTTTTACGATGTCTTCGGCTGGACTTTTGAGCACCGGGACGCACCCGCTCCGTATACCCTTGTGAATGCCGGGAATGTCGGCGGCGGCCTGACCGACATTCAGGACTTCTACCAGCCGGGCCACATCGTTCTCTACCTGGAGAGCGACGACATCGACGCCGATCTGCGTCGCATCGAGGCGAATGGCGGCAAGGCGCTCTCGTCGCGCTTCCCGGTGGGTGATTTTGGCGAGATGGCGTTCTTCGCCGACCCCAGCGGCAACCGCCTGGCCCTCTGGCACTCGCTCCGCTCCGACTAGCGCCTACGGCCGGAGATGCGCTCCGGCCACGCTTTACTCACGCATACCTGCTTGTTCGAGGAATTCACCGGCTGTTATGGCCCGACGGTGACCGGCGCGAAGGCTGGCTGGCCCGAATAAGACAGCAGCACGGCCACGCTCGACCCGCGCGGCAACCAGAACAGCGCGGCGGTGGGGCGCACGCTCATCAGCGCGAACGCGTCGCCGCCGGCCTGGAACACTTCGGCCAGCGGCAGGCTGCTGGGGATCACGCTGAACAGCACGCCGCTGCCGTCCGGGGCGGGGGCGATCTGCCCGATGGCGCGGCCCTGGCCCTGCCAGAGCGTGCTTTCGACCGGCCCGGCCAGATCCAGCCGCACCAAGCTGAGATGGTAGACGCCGATCGTGACGGGCCAGACGCCGAACACCGCCTCGCCGCGCGCCTGATCGGCCGGATCCTCGAGCGTCCGGCGTTCGGCGAGCGTCTCGGTGCCGTAGAACAACGCCGATCCGTCTGCGGCCCAGGCCAGCGCGCCCGCGCCGCTGCCCAACCCGAGATCGGTCCGCGCCCCGCCCGGCAGCTCGACGATCACCAGCCCGCCGGGCGCGCGCGCCGCGAAGCGGGACCGGTCCGGCGCGAGCACGCCGCCGCGCAGATCGTCGCCGAGCGGCGTCGCCTGCCCGCTGGCCGGGTCGAACAGGGCCAGCCCGCCCGCGCACCCGGTGGAGAGCAGAAACCGGTCGCCGGGCAGCCATTCGAGCACGGGGCGCCACCCAAGCGGGCCGGTTTCGCGCATCAGCGCGCCGTCGGCGGGGTCATCTGCCACAGGTGCCTCGCACCCGCCCTGGTAGGCGAATGTGCCGGCGGCTTGTGGCGTACCGCCCCGCGCCGGGACCGTGTAGAGCGTCCGTGTGGTGCTATCCGCGCCGTCCGGCTCTGGCGCGACAAAGGCGATCTGGGCGCTGTCCGGGCTCCACGCGGGCGGAAAGTCCGGCGCGACGTTGTCCGCCAGGGTGCGCGGCGAGATGTTGGCGACGGGCAGCATGCGGAGCTGCGTGGTGTCCGCGTCGATGAAGGCGAGCGCCAGCCCGCTCGGCGCGAAGGTCACGAAGCGGTGCTCGACGGCGGGCGCATTGGTCACGCTGCGCCCGGGGATGTCGTTGAGCGCGCCGAGGAACACGTCGCCCACGAAGACGTGTGCCAGCGGCAGGGGGGGCAGCGCCGCCGGGTCGAACGGGGGCGGGGCGTCGCTCTCCGGCTGTTCGCTCGCTTCTGCCGCCCCATCCGGCGCCACTGGTTGCGATTCCGGCGCGGCAGACTCGGCGCTTGCCGCAGCGGGCGGGGTGGGCTGGATGAGCGCGGCGCTCAGCGCGCCCGTGCCCGGCGTGAACTGGCTCAGCATGTTGCGGAACAGCCCGTTCCAGCGGTCGAACTGGGCGGCGGGCGCCCACTGCTCGACCTGGTAGGCCATGCCGTAGTGAACGAACACGGTCAGCTTAAGCTGGCGCGGCGCTCCCTCGCAGGGCATTTCGACCACCGTCGAGCGGCCGAGCGTGCCGGTCGCCTCGCGCGCGGCGGGATCGTCGGCGGCGCCGAGCGCGGCCAGGCGCTCGGTCAAAAGCTGGTCCGCCGTGACGCTGCTGGCGATGCGCCCCAGCACGACAACCCGCATCCCCGGCTGATCGCAGGTCGGTACTTGCTGTGGGGCGAACAGCACTTCGCTCCCGCTCTCGTTGGGAAAGACCAGCCACGCTTCAGGCGCCAGGATCGCAAAGGCGGGCGAGGTATAGAGACCAAGCTGGACATCGCCGGTGATGCTGGTCGCCCAGCACAGGACCGGGTCGCTGCCGTCCTGACGGCTGTGGACTTCGTAGCGCACCAGATTGTCGAAGAGGAACGTCCAGCGATAGCCGGTGACTTCCTCCTCGACATAGGTCTGCCCCTCGACCGGGCAGCCGAGCGCGGTGTTCGGCCAGGTGGTCAGCGAGTAGGTATACTCGATCAGCAGCAGGCCGGGCTTGCCGAGCCGGTGTTGCAGCCACTGCTGGACGACGGAGCGCGCCCGGTCGATGGCGTCCTGCTGCGCGTCGGCGCGTGGCGCGACCCCGCCCAGCGCGAGCGCGACGATCATCCCTGCGATGAGTTTTCTGGCGAGCCACCGGCGCCCTGTTCGATACCAACGCTCCACGATGTCACACTCCTGCGGCCTGGCCTATGCGGGTGAAACGGGGCAAGCATAGCGCGGCGGGCGGCGTGTGTCCAGCGGCGCGCTAGCGGAGCAGGCTGACGCCGAGCGCGTAGTCGCCGCGCGCGCCGTCCGGCGAGCCGGCGAGCACGATCTCGTAGGTGCCGGTCTGGGGCAGGGCGTGGACCAGGGTGATCGTGGCGCTTTGAGCCGTGCCGTCGCCATGCGCCAGGATCGTCCCCGCGGCGTCGCGCAGCACCATCACATTGCGGGCATCGCCCGCGCGGGTGAACTGGATCATGGCTGCCACTTCCGCCCCGGCCTGCGCGCTGAAGGTCCAGACATGTGCCTCATCGGGACGCAGCGAGCCGATCAGCACGCTATCGAAGCTGACCGGCTTGCGCTGTGTGACCGGCAGCTCGCGGAGCGCATCCGGGGGACCGGTGACTACCTGGCCCAGTTCGCCGCGCGCGCCAGGCCGCATCTCAACGCCGAGCGTCTCACCGGCGCGGTCCACCAGCTCGTCGATCCAGGTCATCCCGGCAATCTGGCTGACGAGCGCCGTCACGCCGAAGGCCAGCGCCAGCAGCCCAACAACCAGCACCACGTTCCACACCCAGCGGGTGCGTCCGCGCCGGCGGCGGGGCAGCGGCGGGGCTTTGTGACCTGGGGGCGGCAGCGGGATGAGCGCGTCCGGCGCAAGCGTGGCATCGAGCGGATAGGCGCGGTCGAGGTAGGCGAGCGCGGCGGCGGCGGGCGCGTGCTGGGGGTCGAGGCGGCGCACCTGGGCCAGCGCCAGCCGGATATCAGCGGGCGAAGCGGCGGCGTGCGCGGCCAGCCACCACGCGTCGATGTTGTCCCGGTCGCGCGCCAGGACGGCCACGATCCGGGCACGCGCCGCGTCTTTGTGGCCGCGCTTGATCAGGTGATATGCGTCGCGCAGGGTGCGCTCCGTTTCCGGATCCATGGCAAACCGCGCTCCCTCGTTTGAGCGTCCTGGCGCGCTCACAGCGTCGAGGCCATCGCCCGCAGCAGCGCCAGTGTCAGGTGGCAGTCTGCCAGCGCGCTGTGCGCCCGGATGACCGGGATGCCCTCGGCAGCGCAGGCCACCGTCAGGCGGAGCCAGCGGAAATCGCCGTAGCGGCTGCTCCACGCGCCATTGAAGCGCGCGTAGCCTTTCATCGCACAGCGCCAGTCTGCCGCCTCGATCATCGGCAAGCCGTAAAGCTGGCAGGTCTGCGAGAGGATGCGGCGGTCGTAGTCCGCGTTATAGACGATCACATGCCGCCCGCCGATCACCTCGCGCAGCGCGTCGTAGACCCCCGGAAAGGAAGGCGCCAGCGCGACATCAGCATCGGTCAGGCCGTGCACAGCGGTGGCATCCGGCGGGATCGGGCGCGAAGGGCGTACCAGCGCGTCGAGCAGGACGCTGCCCTGCAGGTCGATCACGCCTACCTGCACGAATTCATCGCGCGGGCCAAGCCCGGTCGTTTCGCTGTCGAAGATCACGCCCTCGCTTTGCAGCAGATCGGCAGCCCACTGCGCGGCGGCGCGGCGGTGCGCGTCGCGCCAGGCCGGGTCCATGAACGGGGGGAAGGGCCACTCGATCACCTAGTCGTGTCCTCCGCGCTGGCGGCGCAGCCGCTCAACCGCGCGTCGATCGACATGATAGCTCAGCCCGGCTCGCACGCCCGGCAGCGCCCCGGTCCGGATCAGGGCCAGCACTTCCAGCTCGCTCAGTTCCAGGGCCTGCGCGGCCTGGGCCACGGTCATCCGGCCCTGCGGCGCGCCGGGGGATGGATCGGCGCCGGGTTCAGATTTCGCGTGCCAGACCTTGCCCAACGTCTGCCCGCTGGCGAAGACAAGGTAGCTGGCGGCGCCGACCGCCGCCGCAACCAGCGCAAACTCGATCAGCGACAGCACGTCGATCACGTCGTCGGGCAGTCGCTCGTCGCCCGGCGCCAGCAGCGCGCCGAGGCCGAGCGCCAGAATCAGAGCGAGCGCCAGCGGCGCGATCAGGATCAGGCCAACTTCGCGCGCCCGCCGCCCCCGGATCGCGCGCCCCATGACACGAAGCTGCCCGGTGACGAGTACATACAGCCCCAACGCGGCCAGCGCCGCTTCCCACAAAATCATCGTCCGTTTTCTCTCCCGCGCCGGCTCAGCGCCGCTTGAGATCGCGGCGCAGCGCGGCCAGCGCTTTATCCGCGTCGCGCTCGGCAAAGCGCGGGCTATTGAGACGCGCCCAATCGATGGCCAGCTTTTGCCCGATGATCGACGCGACTTCGGCGCAGCGCCAGTAGCCGGTGTGACTGCCCAGATTCCAGCCGGTGAGCCAGCTCCCGGCGCGGACCGGACAGTCGATCACGCCCGCGCGCCGGTAGGCGTCAATGGGTTCCAGCGGGCAGGCCAGCGCGTCCTGCCGGTCGTAGAGGTTGAGCCACCACCCGCCGTCCGGCTCGATCTGAACGGGTGAGTCCAGGCTGTCGCGGATGCTCTCCGGCCCGCCGCCCGCGTTGCCGCGCAGGGCATAGAGCGCCATCGGCGAGCCGAGCAAGATCATATTGACCAGCGCCAGCCCGTGCGCCGCCAGGCGGTGCGTCGTGCCGCGCGTCTGGTCCCACACGTAGTCCGACGCGATGACGCTGCCCAGGCTGTGCCCGATGATCGTCAGCGGAGCGTCGCCGTCTCCGCCCGCCGCCAGCGCATCCAGCCCGCGCGCCACCTCGGCGTGGATGGCCTGGTAGACCGGGTTGTGCGGCCCGGCTTCGTAGGCGATGACGTCGCCCACCAGCCCCACAATGGATTCGCGCAGGCGCCCGGTCAGGCTCAGCCGGCGCAGAAAGCGCGGCTGGCCGAGCAGCACGCTTAGCAGCGCGTCCTGCGGGCGTTGCGTGACGGGATCCCAGCAGACGGCCTCGAAGCGCAGCGCCGTGCTGCCGCGTGCCGCGCCGCGCGGGATGTCCGGCAGGCGCAGGCGGCGCGCCGCCCGGTCGAAGGCGTGGCGGATGCCGTCTTCCAGCGCGCGGGCGTAAGCGGGGGTGCGTGGCCGGATGCCGATACCGTGAATAATGAGTACATTCAGGGCGCGCGTTTGTATCATGAGTTGCCTCGCGAACCGTCTATGGTGAGTCTATGCGCGCCGCGAAAGCTGGTCAAGTCGGCTCCGCGCAAACAAAATCCCCGCCGGGGGCGGGGATTGCGCGCACGTACGGGCCGGGCGGGCCTAGCCCTGGTAATAGGCGATCAGTGCGTCGCCCAGCGCGGGCAGGCACGAGGTGATATCCACCCAGCGCGTGCCGGAGCCGACGCTCCACAGGTGGAAGCCCTTCACATACGGGTCTTCCTCAAGCTGGTAGGTGTACTGCATGGCGTCGCGGATCAGCGACTCGCAGGATGGGATCGCCATCCCGCCGCCCTGGCCCAACTCCGTGATGTAGACCGGCAGATCGACGGCTTCAGGGAGCCGCTGGCGCAGTTCTTCCTCGAAGATGCGATGCCGGAACCCGATCCATTTGTCAGACTCGCTGACCAGCAGGCCGTCTTCCAGGCTGTAGGCGTGCAAGGCGACGCCGTGATAGCGGCCCGGCGCGCACGGGTTCTCGACCGCGTACTGATAGGCCGGCAGCAGCTCGCGGAACGCGTCGACGGTGGGGTTGCCGCCGGGGAATGAGAACAACAGCAGGCAGCGTCCCTGCTGGTTGGCGAGCCGCATCGCTTCAATCGAGAACTCCGCGATCCAGCTTAGCTCGACCGGGCACTCGTTGATGATCTCGTAGTAGTCGGCGTCGACCGCGTTCCAGTAACTGTAGAGGCCCTTCATCCAGGTGTTGGCCGTCTCGACCGGGTCGCCGTACTCGCCAGGGTCGGCGGGGCAGTCCCACATGCCATTAGCCGTCCACAGCGAGCGGAAGACCGTCACCGTCTGGGGCGAGATCATCTTGATCTCGTTGAGGGTTTGCTCTGCGCCGTTCAGCCCTTTGACCGTCCCCATCGGGATTCCGGCGTCCACCAGCCGCCGCACCAGCGCCAGCACTTCGTCGTGGCTGGTTTCATTGAGCACGTGCAGGCCCAGAAGCGTCGTTCGGGGCGTGGTCCCCTTCAAGATCTCGCAAGAGCGCATGCTATCCAGCACGGCGTGCTGGGTGCCGTTGAGCGTGAGCGGCAACCAGCCCCGCTCGGTCTGCGCCCACTGGTTCCCGGCGGCATCGCTGGACAGCGCGACCACCGTCAGCCGCTCGCGGACGTTGGCCGTCCCCACCACGGGCGATGCTGCATCTGCCGCGCCGTGAAGTGTGACGCCCGCCTCGGCGGTCACGATGGCCGGGCAGGGCCGCTCGTGCAGGGTCTGTGGCAGTGGGGTATGCAGCGGCTGGGGAGTGTAGTCGGGGCCGACGATCGGGCCGAACCCGCCGCCTGGTGTCGGTGTCGCGCCGGACTGAGCGCGGGCGATCCGGGCCGCCAGAGAGGAGTCATCGCCGGCCGGGTCGAGCAGAGCACCCATCGCGGCCAGCGCCAGCGCCGCCAGCGCGGCGATCATCAAGAACAGGGGAAGCTGTCGTCGTGTTATCATATGGCAGAGTCTACGCTTTACAGGCGCCAAACGGCAATTGGTCGCCTCAAGGATAACACACCCCGGCGCGGTGTCGAGCGCGGGGGACGGCGCTTACCCTACGCACGGACCACGCGCCAACAAAAAAGCGCGCCGGTTTCCAACAGGAAGCGGCGCGCGTGCGATCGCTGCGAACGTCAGGCGGTCTGAACCTTGATCCGCTTGGGCTGCGACTCGGGCCGCAGGGGCAGCGTCAGGGTCAACACGCCGTTGTGGAAGGTCGCCTCGACGTGCTCGGTGTCGAGCATATTGTTCAGGCGCAGGGTCCGCTTGAAGGTCCCCGTCCGGCGCTCGCGCAGCACATAGCGCTCGCCCTCGGCCGGTTCCGTCTGCCGGAACTCGCCGCGGATGGTCAGGCGGTCGCCGTCGATCTGGACGTTGACATCGTCGGCTGTCAGGCCGGGCAGGTCCAGGCGGATGGTGACCCCCGTCTCAGTCTCGATCACGTCCATCGGCGGCTGCAGCACCGGACGGCGGCCATCGGTCGCCAGATGATCGGGATGCGTGACGGGCATGGTTTCCCACAGATCGCTGAAAAGTTGATCCCAGGTGCGCGGGGGGCGGCGTGTCGAAGTCCGGGTCACGATCGTCATGGTCAGCTTCCTCCGTTAAAGCGCAGGCCAATAACGCGCAATACAACCGTGATGTGTCCTTCAGAGTGCCACAGCCGCGTAAGAATCATCTCAGCGCCGCGTATGAAATGGATCGACGCGGTGTAAGAAACGCGCAAGAACGCCGCATCCGCCACCCAACCCCCGCGCTTAACCTCGCATCGGGCACGGGCCAAGCAGGCCCGGCCCCGACGCACAGCACGAGATTTGCCTTGTGATCCGGTCTGCGGGGTTCAGAGCAGCCTTTAGGGTTGCACGGTGTCGGGTTGAGGCATGCGGCGGGGGCGGCCAAAGATATCGAGCTGGATCAGACCGGCGGCGACGACGCGCAGCACCGCGCCCAGGATCAGAATTGTGCTCAGCTCTGGCGCCACGCTGGCAAGCTGGCTGCCCAGCAGCGGCCCGGCGAAGATCGAGAGCGAGACGACCTGATTATAGACGGTGGAGAAGTGCGTCACGTTCTCCGGCGGGGTGTTCTCGCTGAAGAAGTTGAACATACTGATCGAGGCAGCGGTCCAGGCTGCGCCGGAAATGGCGGCGGCGATCAGCGTGACATACAGGCTCGGCGCAATCGCGATCACCAGCGCGGCCAGGCCGGTCAGCGCCATGCCGCTGGCGATCGTCCGGCGGCTGCCGACCTGGCGCACGATCCGCCCGGTAACGGTCGCGATCGAGGCTGCCGCGGCGATCTCGACCAGCCCGAAGATCGACAGGAAGCGCTCGTCTGCACCGAAGCGATTCACCAGCCACAGCGGGATGATGGGCAGGATCGTGAAGAATGAGAAATGAACCAGGATCGTCGTGGAGGCCACACGCTGGAAAATGGGGGTTCGCATCAGCGCCCGCAGCGAGCCGGCGGCCCGCTCCGGGAGCGTCGCCGGGCTGATCTCGCGCACGGCCTGGACGTGCAGCAGGCTGATGAGGGACGCGGCGAAAGCGGCCACAAACATCAACTGGTAGTTGAGCGGGAACGGCGCCCTGGAAAGCCAAAACCCAAACGCGACGGTCATCACGCCGACTGCCACATTGAAGGCGAACGATCGCTGGCTCATCAGCCCCGGCAGCTCGCGGTTGCTGATGCCTTCGCGCAGCACCACCAGGAACAGAACGGTCGAGACGCCCTGCGGGATGGCCGGGAGCACAACCGCGATCAGCAGCCAGTACGGCTGGAAGTCGCGCGGGAAGAAAGGCGTCAGCGCGGGCAGCAAGAAAACCAGCCGAAAACCCAGTCCCGGCCAGAACAGCGCGTCAACGGTTGAGGCGTAGCGCTTGCGCCACCACGGGGCAAAGGTCGAGGTCGCCAGCAGGATGATGGCCGGCAGCGCCGAGATCCAGCCGAGCAGCGCCGCGCCCGCCCCCAGTCGGATGGCATAGACGGACAGAAAGCGGGCGGTTGAAGGAAACGCCACGCCGAACCACATCACATCCAGCACCAGATGCCGGAAGTTCGCCCGTTCCTGTTCGGCAAGTGCTGGGCTGGCTTCGCCTGGGGGTTCCATGCAACAAAAAACCCTCGCCTCACGGGGGTCTGATGCGCTGCGGCCGCAGCGCATGGCTTGATCGATGCGAGCGATGCTCAATCTAATGATCAGGTCGTTCTGGGTGGAAGTCAAGGGCTGATTGCACCCGGCGAGATGTTGTTTACGATCTGCATATGAGCGATGTGACCGGATGATTGGCGTGGGTGAAGCGCGCTGGTATAATCGCCGGGTTGCTGCCGGCTGGTGCGAAATCCAGCCGGTTCCTGTCTGCGACGCGCTACTTGCGGGCCGGTCGCTCGTATAGGCTGGTAGAGATCAGGTGATCCATGCGCGATGTAACTTCAACCGGTGAGAGTACACGGTCTGTATGAGCGATTCGACGGCACCATCCCGCTCTTTGCCGCGCGCGCTGCTGGCATGGGCCAGGCACCGGCGCGACCGCCTGCTGATGTGGCTGCGGCTGATCGTCGCCGCCGTGCTGATGGCGTTTGTGCTGTCGCTGGTGGCGGATGACGCCGAGCAACTGCGCAGCGTCAATTGGTCGATGATCCCGCTGGCCTGGCTGCTGACGCTGCTTAGCACGACGGTGAAAGCCTATCGCTGGGGGTTGTTCGTGCGCGAAAGCGGCCTGGAGCTGCCTTTCCGCCGCCTGCTGGGGACGTATTTTGTCGGCGCGTTTTTCAGCACCGTGCTGCCGACCTCGGTCGGCGGGGATGCGGTGCGCGCGGTGGATGCGGCGGCGGCAACTGGCCGCAAAGCGGACGCGACCTCGTCGGTGCTGCTGGAGCGCGGGATCGGCCTGCTGACCGTGGCCGGAGCCGGGAGTCTGTTCGCGCTGTTCCTGGAGCCGGGGCGCGTGCCGCTGCCGTTTGTGCTGCTGGTCCACGCGCTGTTTGTTGGCGGGCTGGCGGGCGTGATCATGCTGCGCCAGGGGTGGTTGTTCGGGCCGGTAGCGGTGCTGGCGGAGCGCGTGGGGCTGGGGCGGTTGGTCGAGAAGGGCCGCCACCTGCAGCACGCCTTCACCGAGCAGCTTCACAGCCCGGCCGTGCTGGGACAGGTGGTGCTGCTCTCCATGCTCGCCAACGCGCTGACGATGGGCGCGACCTATCTGGTCCTGGTGGCGGTCACCGACCCGATCCCGGCCAGCGGCTTTGTGCCGATGATCGCGCTGGCGACGACCGCCGAGCTGATCCCGATCTCGATCGCCGCGCTGGGCGTCAAAGAATCGGCGTATGTCTTCTTCCTGGGTCTGGTGGGCGTGGGCAGCTCGGCTGCCGGGGTGATCGCGATCATCATGCGCGTGCTGACCTGGGGGCACGCCTTCGTCGGCGGGCTGGTCTTCCTCACCCGCACGCTGCGCCGGACTCCAGCCGAGGCGGCTGTGCCCGCCGGGCCGGTTGACCGATCCGGCATCAAGCGCACAAAGGACAGTTAGGGCATGGGGTTTCTCTCAACGCTTTGGCGCAAGGCGCGCAAAGGGTGGGCGATTCTGGTGCACCGCCTGCGCACGCAGGGGCTGCGCACCACGCTGCTGTGGGTCTACGCGCGCGGCGTGCCCAGGCTGACCGGGATCCCGCTGCTGCGCTACAGCGAGGTGACGCCGCAGCTCTATGTCGGGCCGCAGTACGGGCGGCGCGGCAGGCACCATCTGGAGCGCGCCGGGATCACGGCGGGAGTCAATCTGCGGGCCGAGTTCGACGATGCCGCGCACGGGCTAGCGCTGGCGGAATACTGCCACCTGCCCACGGTCGACGACGACGCGATCTCCGCCCAAGACGTGGCGCGCGGCGTGGCTTTTGTGCGCGAGCAGATCGCGGCGGGCCGCAAGGTCTACATTCATTGCGCGGGCGGCGTGGGCCGCGCCCCGACGCTCGCCGCCGCCTATCTGATCAGCATGGGTATGACGCTCGACGAGGCGCTGGCTACCATCCGGCAGGCGCGCCCGTTTATCAACATCACCCCGCCGCAGATGGCGCTGCTGGTCGAGTATGAGGCGCAACAACGCGCCGTCCCCACGCCTGCACCCTGATCGCTGTCGGTCTGCCATGCTCAAGCTCGCCGTCACCCTCAGCCTTGACCCGCACCGCCCGGCCGATTTTCTGCGGCACACCTATACCCGCTTTTGCCAGGAACTGGGCGCCTGGCCGGTCCTGATCCCGAACGCGCTGGACGACCCGGCGGCCTACGTTCAGGCGCTGGACCTGGACGGGCTGATCCTGTCCGGCGGGGGCGACGTGCACCCCTCGCGCTACGGCGCGCCCAACACGCACAGCGACGAGATCGCGCCGGAGCGCGACGCCACCGAGTGGCGCTTGCTGGACTGGGCCACCGCGCATCACAAACCGGTGATTGGCATCTGCCGCGGGCTGCAGGTTCTCAACGTCTATTTCGGCGGGGCGCTGGTGCAGGACATCGCCGCGCTGCTGCCCGGCGGTCCGGATCACACGCAGGGTGACCACCCGATCGCGCTGACGCACGCGCGCCTGGCGGAAACGCTCGGCGGGGCGGCGCTGCGTGTCAATTCGTTCCATCACCAGGGCGTGACGGCGGCCACCCTCGCGCCGGAACTTGAAGGAATTGCGCTTTCGGAGGAAGATGGGGTGGTCGAGGCGCTCTGGCACCGCGCGCTGCCGGTGCTCGGCGTGCAGTGGCACCCGGAGCGGCCCGGCCCGTCCGCCGGGATGGACCGGCGGCTGCTGCGCGCCTGCCTCGACGGTTCCCTGTGGCATCTGCGCGGCTGATCCGCTGCCGGGCCGCCGCGCACCAGGAAATGGCTCGTCCATCGTGACCGCTCCGGCCCGCGCCGTTCTCCGCTCTCGCCTTGCCGCCGCGCATCTGCTGGCGGCGGCGGTTCTGCTCGCGCTGCTGTTTGCTTTGCGCGCGCACCGCCCGCTCGCAATGCCCGTTTTTGTGGACGAAAGCCTGCATATTTTGCGCGGGCGGGTGGTGTGGCAGTTCTCCGACCTGGGCGAGTCGCTCAACCCCAAGAAGCTGCTGTTCTATTACTGGCTCGGCCTGTTTGGGCTGAACGCGCCGGAGAGCGCCTGGCTGGCGCGCGTGGCGACTGCACTGTGGGCGCCGCTGGGCGGGGCGCTGACCTATGCCCTGGCGCGGCGGCTGTTCGACCGGGCGGCGGGGCTGATCGCGCTGGCACTCTACGCGCTGGCGCCGTTTATGCTGTTCTTCGAGCGGCTGGCGCTGGCGGACGCGTTCACGGCGGCGATCGGCGTCGCGCTGGCGATCGCCGCGCTGCGGCTGGCGGCGCGTCCTTCGGAAGGGCGCGGAGCCGTGGCCGGGCTGCTGCTGGGTGCGGCGGCGCTCGCCAAGCTGATCGCGCTGCCGCTTGGCGCGCTGATCCCGCTGGCAATCGCGCTCCGGGCGCCGGGCGGCTGGCGTGCCCTGAGCGCGTCGCGGTATCGGCGCCCGCTGATCGCCGCCGGGCTGGCGTGCGCGCTGGCGCTGGGGCCCTCGCTCGGTTATGTGCTGGTGCAGGAGATCGGCGGCACGAAGGATCGCGTCGTGATCGAGGAAGGGCTGTACAGCACCGATGATCGCCCGGCACAGATCGCGGCCAACCTGGAGCAGACGGCCCGCGCCGCGAGCGCGTTCCTCTCGCCGGGGCTGGCAGGGCTGAGCGTTCTGCTCGGCGCGGCGCTGGTGCGCTGGCGGCCCCGGGCGCTGATCTTCCTGCTGGCGGGGGTGCTGCTGCCCTGGACGGGCGTCATCCTGGTGGCGGCACAGCTTTCGACGCGCTACCTGGTGTTGGGCGTGCCGTTCCTGCTGGCCATCGCCGCCGGGGGCACGCGCGAGCTATCCCGCCGCGCGCCGCGACTGGCTCTGGCTGCGGGGATCGCGTTGGGGCTATGGGCGGTCGCCTTCGCCGTGCCCTTCGCCCGGCAGGCGATCGACGATCCGGCGGGGCTGGCGCTGCCCGCACGCGACACGTGGGAATACCTCACCAACACCTCGTCGGGCTACGCGCTGCGCGACCTGGCGCGCGACCTGCCGGATCTGCCGCCGGGCGAGGATGGGCGCATCCCGGTGATCGGCTGGCTGCCGGCGTGCCACTCGCTGCCCTTGTACTGGACGGCGCCCAACCGCGTCGCGCTGGATTGCCCGCTGTTCATGTGGAACACGGCCGCGCAGGACGAGATGACCATGCACCTGATCGCCTGGGCAGAGCGCGAGCCGGTGCTGTACATGGCGGTCGAGCGGCTGGGCGTGTACGACCTGGAGCGCCTGCCGTTCACCTGGACGCTGCTGCGCGAGTATCCCCGCCCGCGCGGGGGCGTCCCCGTGCGCCTGTACCGGATCGCGCTGGCAGAGTGAGGAGAAGACGGTGACTCCACCCGCCGCTCGCGATCGCCCGCTGGGCGCACCGCATCTGATGGTGATCGTCGCGCTGCTGCTGGTCGCGTTCTTCGTGCGGGCGCACAACGCCCTGGCGATGCCCGCCTTCAACGATGAATCGCTGCACATCCGCCGCAGCGAGATCGTGTGGCGCTTCGACGATCCGGTGTCGTTCACCGCGGGCAAGCTGCTCGGCTATTACTGGCTGGGCGCGTTCGGCTTCGACCGGCTCGACGCGCTGCACGGCGGGCGGCTGGTCTACGCGCTGGCGATCCTGATCGGCGCGGCGGCGACGTACCGCGTGGGGCGGGCGCTGTTCGGGCACGCAGTGGGGGTTCTGGCGCTGCTGTTGTATGCCCTCTCGCCCTATCTCGTCTTCTACGAGCGCATGATTCTGGCGGACCAGCTCGCCGCCGCCTTCGGGATGCTGGCCGTCTGGGCCGGGATCCGGCTGGCGCGGCGGCCCACGCCGCGCGCCGGGCTGCTGAGCGGCCTGTTCGTATCCCTGGCGGTGCTCGCCAAGCTGACCGCTGCGCCCTTCGCGCTGGCCTCTGTGGCGGCGATCTGGACGCTGGGCGAGCGCGACAGCGCGCCGGCTGGTTCCGGCTGGCGGGCGCGGCTGGCGCGGATCGTCGCGCCGCGCTACTGGCCCGCGCTGGCGACCGCCTACGCTTTTAACCTGATCAGCGGGTTGCCGTTCATGCTGTTCCCGGTCTTCCGCCAGGTGCAGCAAGAGCCGGTGCTGCTGGTGGGCACCAACCTGTTTGTGACGAGCGGGTTCGGGCGGGTGCTTGCGGCCAACATCCCTGCGCTGGGTGAGACGCTGGCCGGGTTCCACGGCCCGGCGGCGGTGATCGCGGCGCTGGGCGCGGCGGCCTGGGCGCTCTGGCGCTGGCGGCGGCCCGCGCTCTATCTGGCGGGGTGCACGCTGCTGCCGTGGAGCATCATCCTGGCCCTCTCGCCCGATCCGTCCAACCGCTACTGGCTGCTGGGCATCCCGCCGCTGCTGGTGTGGGTGGCGGCCGGCCTGTGGGGCGCTTCGGGCGCGCTGGCACGGCGGGCCGGGGGCGGACTGGCCCGCGCCGCGCTGGCGGGGACGATCGGGGTGTGGAGCGCGGCGATCGCGCTGCCCTTCGCCTGGAACGCCTGGAACGACCCGCTGGCCCTGCGCCTGCCCGAACACGACCGCTGGGAATATTACACCAATTTCTCGGCGGGCTTTGGCTGGCGCGAGGCGGTCGAGGCAATGCAGACTCTGCCGCGTTCCTCAACCAGCGGGCGCGTGCCGGTCGTCAGCACCATCGTCGGCTGTCACGCGCTGCGCCTCTATCTGCCCGAAGACGGCGCGGTCAACCTGAAGTGCCCGTTCTTCGGCTGGCAAGGCGAGCACCTCGACGCGGTGACCGCCGATCTGGCGCACTTCTTCGCGTCCGAGACGGTGACGTATCTGCTGGCGGAGCCGGACGCGCCCTTTGTGGACCTCAACCGGCTGCCGGTGCGGCGCGAGCGGGTGGCGCGTTTCGAGCGGCCGTTCGGCGGAGTCGCGCTGGAGTTATACCGCGTCGATCCGCCGGAATAGGGGCGGTTTCCTTTTTGGATTAATTGTGTGGAGGGCGGGCATCATTCCCCTCACCCCAAACCCCTCTCCCTCTGCGACGGTGTCGCGGGGAGAGGGGCTTTCATGTGCCGCGCGCTTCCCCTCGCGCGAGGGGCCGGGGGGTTGGGATGCCCTAGCGCCCCCGGCTGTCGCCGTTCAGCGCCGCACGCAGCGCGCGCAGCCGGTCGTGAACGGCGCGGGCGGATGCGATCCGGTCGGCGGGGTGCTTGGCGAGGATGTCGTTCAGCAGGGCGACGATGGCATCGGGCACGTCCGGGCGGATGGCGCGCAGATCGGGCAGCGGGTTGTCGAGGATGGCGCGGGCGATCTGCTCGTCCGTCCGGCCAGTGAACGGGACGGACCCGGCCAGCATCTCGTAGAGGATGATGCCCAGTGACCAGAGATCGCCGCGGGCGTCCACCGGATCGCCCAGGCAGGCTTCCGGGCTGAGGTAGGGCGTGGTGCCGATCAGCGTGCGCGGCTGGGTGACGGTCGAGGTGCCGGTGAGCCGGGCGATGCCGAAATCCGCCAGCAGGGGCGTGTAATCCACCGTCAGCATGATGTTGGACGGCTTGACGTCGCGGTGGATGATGCCGCGCGCGTGGGCGTGCTCGAGCGCGCTGGCAAGCTGCTCGGCGATCAGCAGTACCTGGCGCAGCGGCAGCCGCCCCTCGCGGTTGAGCCGGTCGAAGAGCGAGCCGCCGTAGACGTATTCCATCACGATGTACTCGAAATCGTCGTCACGAAAGGCGTCGCGCAGGCGGACGATATTGGGATGGTCGAGCTGCTTGAGCGCCTCGGCCTCGCGCTGGAAGCGATGCCAGGCCATCTCGTTCATCTCACGCGAGACCATGAGCTGCTTGATCGCCACCATCTCGCCTGTGCCCAGGTCGGTGCCGCGGTAGACGTAGCTGGTCATTCCTGGATGGATGACGTGATCGATGCGGTAGCGGCCATGCAGCACACCCTCGTCGCCGGGGCGGCCGTACAGCGCGGGACGGCGCGCGCGCTCGGCACGCGCGCCGCTTTTTTGCAGCGCGAAGAAGACGCTCTCGTGCACCAGGCTGCGCAACACACAGTTGCCCAGCGGGTCCGGCCGGACGGCGCCTTCGAGCCACGCCTGCATGATAGGGCGCTGGAGCAGGGTGAAGCGCACCGTTTCGCGGTGATGCAGCAGCGTCGCGACCAGCGCGCTGACGTCCGGATCGGCCTGGATCTGGCGCCACATGCGGCCGAACAGCTCGTCCTCGAACAGATGGCGGCGCACGGCGCGATCGACGTCCGCCAGCAGCACCGCGCCTTCGGGCACGTCCTGCGCCAGCGCGGCGCACAGCCGGTGCGTCAGGTAGATGTCCCCCTCGGTCCACTCGAAGATGCGCTCAGGGACGTCTGAGGCGATCTGGCGCGTCTCGGCGGCAAGCTGCGCGACCAGATACGTCAGCGCTTCGAGATCGGCGTCGGAGACGTAGACGGTCTCCGCCACGCGAAAGGGCGAGATGGTCGGGTTCCGGATCAGATCGTCGGGCATGAAGCGCCCGGCCAGCACAAAGGCGACGTTCTGCAGGGCCGGCTCCATCCAGCGGTTGACGGCCATCTCGCGCAGGGTGGCGAAGAACGCTGCGCCGAAGGCCGGGGGCACCGCCTCAACCTGATCGAGCATGATGACCAGCGTCCTGCCGCGCAGCGGCCCTTCCAGCGCGTCCACGATCGTGGCCTGAAAGACGAGCGCCTGCGGCGCGCCGGGGTCCGGCGGCAGGAGGTCAATGCCCGCCTGCTGCGCCAGACGAGCGTGAAGCTGAGCGTACCATTCCGGCTCGGTGAGGTGTTGCAGCGTTCCCAGCGCAATGTAGACGGGAACGACACGCGGCGAGGCGCGCAGCCGCGCCCACTGGCGCAGCAGCATGCTGGACTTGCCGCTCAGTCGCGGGCCGATGAGGGCGATCGTTTCGCGCCGGTCGATCAGCTTTTCCAGCAGCGTATCAGCCGGGCGCAGCACGTACAGGTGGGCTGCGTCTGGCGGGAGCGGCCCCTGGGTGTGAAAGGCTGTGGATGGCGCGATGGACAGCCGGTTTACGCTCATGATGCTGCCTGGCCCGCCTGGATCGTCTCAACGGTGCGTGCGGCGATGAGTTATAGCGCGGGGCGGCAGCGGCGTAAATCGGAGTTTTGGGCTATTCAGCGTCCCCAAGCTCACCCCGCACACAGCGCGCGCCTGCCCCCCACGCGCGAACACATCCTACACCCCACAGTATAGCCGCAAATGGCCGAGTCGTGAGATATTATTAAGGCAAACTTCATAAATGCGGCTCGTCCTTAGCCTGGCTGCAGCGAGCGGTTGCCGTGCGTCCGCGCCAGCGTCTATGATTGGGCGTATGGACGAGATACGCGTGCTGATCGTGGCAGATGACCCGCTGGCGCGCGCCGGGCTGGCCGCGCTGTTGGCCGGGCAGGAAGGCTGTACGGTCGTCGGGCAGGCGTCCGGAGCGGACGATCCCGACGCGGCGCTGGCGCTCTACCGGCCGGACGCGGTGGTGTGGGATGTCGGCTGGGACGCGGACGAGCTGCCCCAGGCGCTGGCCGAATGGGATGCTGCCGCGCCGCCGCTGGTCGTGCTGATCCCTGAGGCAGGGCTGAGCGCGCCGCTGTGGGCGGCGGGGGTGCGCGGTCTGCTGCCTCGCTCGGTCGAGCCGGAGAAGCTCGCCGCCGCCTTGCAGGCGGTGTGTGCCGGCCTGGCGGTGTTCGATCCCGCGCTGTTCGATTCACTGCTGGAGCCAGGGCTTTCACCTTCGGCTGCCCGCGCGCCTATCGACCGCCTGACCCCGCGCGAGATGGACGTGCTGGCGCTGTTGGCCGAAGGGCTGGCGAACCGCGCCATCGCGCAGCGGTTGGGCATCAGCGAGCATACCGTCAAGTTTCACCTCAACGCGATCCTCGGCAAGCTGGGCGCGCAGAGCCGCACCGAAGCGGTTGTCCTGGCGATCCGGCTGGGCCTGCTGACCGCCTGACCTGCCCATTCGGTCGGGGCTGATCTCCTCGGAAAGCTGATCTCGCGCCGCGGGTGCCGGGCTATCCTTGGAATCAAACCGGAAACAACACAGTGGCGCGCAGCGCCAGGAGAGCGAATCAGTGGCGAGTATGCTTGAGCAGATATCGAACGATCTGGCCGCCGCGGTCGAAAGCGCCAGCCCGGTCGTGGTGCGGGTTGATGCGCGGCGGCGCTTCCCCGCGTCCGGCATTGTCTGGTCGGGCGACGGGGTGATTGTGGCCTCGCATCACACCGTCCGGCGCGACGAGGGGATCACCGTCGGGCTGGCGGACGGGCGCACCCTCGCGGCGTCGCTGGTGGGCCGCGACCCCAGCACCGACCTGGCTGTGCTGCGCGTCCAGGCCGGCGATCTTACACCCCCCAGGTGGGCGGACGGCGCGACCCTGCGCGTGGGCCAGCTTGTGCTGGCGCTTGGGCGGCCCGACGACACGCTCCAGGCGTCGCTGGGCCTGCTCAGCGCGCTGGAAGATGGCTGGCGAACCCCGGCGGGTGGCTATGTGGACCGCTACATCATGTCCGATCTGGTCATGTACCCCGGCTTTTCGGGCGGTCCGCTGCTCAACGCGGCGGGCGAGGTGATCGGGCTGAACACATCGGCGCTGTTGCGCGGCGCCAGCCTGACCGTCCCGGCGGCGACGCTGCGGCGCGTGGTTGAGGCGCTGCTGGCGCACGGGCGCGTGCGGCGCGGCTTTCTGGGGATTGGCTCGCAGCCGGTGCGCCTGCCGGACGCTCTGGCCGCCGCGCTGGGCCAGGAGACCGGTCTGCTGCTGGTCAGCGTGGAGCCGGGCAGCCCGGCGGACCAGGCCGGTCTGCTGCTCGGCGATACGCTTGTGGCGCTGGGCGACCAGCGCATCCGCCACATGGACGACCTGCAGGCAGCCCTCAGCGCGGATCGCGTCGGGCAGACGGTCACGGCGCGCATCGTGCGCGGCGGCGAGGTGCAGGAGCGGCCGGTCACGATCGGCGAGCGGCCCTGACGCGCCGCAAGGGGTCGTTTACCATAGCGGGAGTTGGCCGGGCGGGGCGGCGTCGCTCTGCCCGGCGGTGTTGTGCGCGGCGCGGATCGGCTCCGGCAGGCGGTAGCGGGTGGTGCAGCGCAGCACCAGTTCCAGCGCGGTTTCGAGCGTGGCGCGGTTGCCCACCGAGACAAACACCGGATGGACTGCCTCGCGCGTGCGCAGCACACCCCCGATGATCTCGCCGTGATCGATCAGCGGCGTCCAGGCGCCTTTGGCGGGCGGGACCGGCTCGTGCGTCCCGGTCAGGCGTGTCTTGCCACAGCCGACCGTCGGCACGTCGATCCACAGCCCGATGTGCGACGCGATCCCGATGCGGCGGGGGTGCGCGATTCCCTGGCCGTCGACGATGAACACGTCCGGCGTGGCGCGCAGTTGGCGCAGGGCGTCCACGATCACCGCGCCCTCGCGGAACGACAGCAGGCCGGGGATGTAGGGGAAGGGCGTGGGGATGGCCGCCGTGATGCGCTCGACGACTTCCAGCGCCGGGTAGCTCAGCACGACGACGGCTGCCCGGCTGATGTTGTCCCTGACGCTGACGTCGATCCCGCCGACCAGGCGCAGATCGTCGAGCGGCAGCGGTGTCGCGGTGTCGATCTGCGGGGCCAGCTCGTGCTGGAGCGCGATCGCTTCGGCAGGCGTCAGGTCCCAGCGGTGCAGCTCGCGGATGGTGATGGGCATAGGTCCTCGCGGCCAGGCGGCCGCATGTACTTGTGCGCTCCGGTGTTCGGGATCATGCGGCGCCGGTCGCCACATGGGGTAGCCCAGAGCGCGGCGATTAGTATTCTTACGATCGTCACCTTATACTGTAAGCCGTCGGTGTGGTCCGGCGCAACCGTGCGCCGGGACTCTCCGGATCGCTATAATCACTTTTGAGAGTGTTCATCGAGCAAAGGAGACCATTGATTATGAAATATCGTCGTTTAGGGCGCACCGAGCTTGAGGTGTCCGTCGTCGGCGTCGGGACGTGGCAGTTCGGCGGTGAGTGGGGGATGGCCTTCGACCAGGCGTCCGTCAACCGTATCCTCGGGCGCGCCCAGGAGCTGGGCATCAACCTGATCGACACGGCCGAGTGCTACGGCGATCACCTCTCCGAGGCGCTGATCGGCGAGGCGATCAAGGGCCAGCGCGAGCAGTGGATCATCGCGACCAAGTTCGGCCACCGTTTCAACGGGCACCTGGACCGCGACGAGGCGTGGACGCCCGACGCGGTTCGCGAGCAGCTTGAAGCGTCCTTGCGCGCGCTGCAAACTGACTATGTCGATCTGTACCAGTTCCACTCCGGCCCCAACGAGGCGTTCGACCAGCCCGAACTGTGGGAGATGCTCAACGATCAGGTGCGGGCCGGCAAGATCCGCCATCTCGGACTGTCGATCAGCCCCAACACCAACACCTACCAGACGCTGCGGGCCGGCGAGGTCGGCGCCGAGGCGATCCAGGTGGTTTACAACCGGCTCGACCGCGCCGCCGAGGCCGAAGTGCTGCCCGCCTGCCAGGAGCAGGATCTCGGCGTGCTGGCCCGCGTGCCGCTGGCGAGCGGCTTCCTGAGCGGCAAGTACCGGCTCGGCGATCGCTTCGCGCCGAACGACGTGCGCGCGCGCTTCAAAGAGGAGCGCGTCCGGCAGAATCTGGAAGAGGTTGAGCGCATCCGCGCGATGGAGCTGCCGCCCGGCGTGGATATGGCGTCCTGGGCGCTGGCCTGGTGCCTGATGCACCCCGCTGTGACGTGCGTCATTCCCGGCATGAAGTCGGTCGAGCAGGTCGAGGCGAACGCCCGCGCGGCGATGCTCGACCTGGTGCGCGTCGATCACCCCCACGCCGTGAACGGGTGACGCCAGAGATCCGCGCCATGCAAGCCGCTCTCGTTCCAGCCGGGCGAGAGCGGCTTTTTTTGATCTGCTTGACACGCGCCGCAAACTACCTATACTGTGTATGAACGTTCGTTCATTTTATGGAGCGACCAATGAGCCAGACGGTGAGCAGGGGTGAGCAGGCACGCGCCGAGATCTTGGAAGCGGCGAAGGCGCTCTTTCTCGCGAATGGCTACCACGGCACGAGCATGCGCGCGATTGCCGAGGCGTCCGGCGGGCGCGCGGTCGCCGGCTTGTACAACCACTTCCCCACCAAAGAGGCGATCTTCCGCGCGCTGATCGAGGAGCGCAATCCGTACGGCGTGCTGATCGAGACGGTGGGCGGCGCAGTAGAGAGCGCCAGGACCGTGCCCGAGTTCGTCGACAGGGTGCTGCGCGCGGTGCTGGATGTCATGCCACAGCACTACGACTTCCTGCAACTCGCGCAGATCGACATCCGCGAGTTCGAGGGCCGGAATCTGCAGCGCGTGCTGGAGCAGATCTTCCCGTCGCTGCTGGTGCTGATCCGGCGCGTGCAGGCGCTGCCAGGCGGCAGGCCGGTGCCTGCCGTTGCATGGGCGCGGCTGCTCGGCAGCGTGGCGATTGGCTACATCCTCACCGAGCAGCTTGCACCGCAGAGCGTGTCTCGCGTCCTGTCGCGCGAGGAATGGACGGATCTGTTTATCGACATGGTGCTGCATGGCCTGGCCCAGCCGGACGCGCCGGCAGAAGGGTGACGGAGCGCGTATGGAACCGTATGCCGTTGAAGTCAACAACCTGCACAAGCGTTTTGGTCACATTCACGCGCTGCGCGGCCTGTCCGTGCAGATCGAGCGCGGGATCACCTACGGGCTGCTTGGGCCGAACGGCGCGGGGAAGACGACTCTGATCCGCGCCATCGTGGGCCTGCTGCGGCCGGATGCAGGCACAGTCCGCGTGCTGGGGCACCCCATGCCGGACAAGCGCCTGATGGCGCGCATCGGGTATATGACGCAGAACATCGCGCTCTACGAGGACCTGACGGTGCGGCAGAATCTGGCATTCTTCGCGGCTATGGCCGGCGTCGTCTCGCGTGCGCGGCAGCAGATCGACGAGGTGCTGGCGCTGGTGGAGCTATCCGACCGGGCCGACAGCCGCGTGCGCGAGCTATCCGGCGGGCTGCAACGGCGCTGCTCGCTGGCCTGCGCGCTGGTCCACCGGCCCGCGCTGGTTGTGCTGGACGAGCCGACCGTCGGCGTCGATCCGCAGCTTCGCGTGCAGTTCTGGGAGCATTTTCATCGTCTCAACGCGGAAGGCGTGACGCTGATTGTCTCGTCACACGTTATGGACGAGGCGGCGCGCTGCCACCGGCTCGGCTTCCTGCGCGACGGCGAGCTGCTGGCCGAAGGCAGCGCCGTTGACCTGCTGGAGCGGTCCGGATGCGCCACGCTCGAAGACGCTTTTCTCCATTTCGCCGAACAGGTCGCGGCGGTGAGCTAGCTCGCCGCCAGAGATTGTGAGAGGACACTCATGGCAGCCATTCGCATTGCCACTCTGGCGCGGCGGGTTATTCTGCAACTGCTGGCCGACCGGCGCACCCTGGCGCTGATTCTGATCGTTCCGATCCTGGTACTGACCATCGCCGGCGCGCTGATCCGGCTGGAACCGCAGGGCGTGCGGGTGGCGGTGGTGCTGGACGACACGGGGGTGACGCTGTCGGTCGGCAGCCGGGGCGCCGTGAACCTGGGCGAGCGGCTCGTTGCCGGGTTGAGCGGCCTCAACGCGCACCTGGCGATCGAGCGCATGGAGCCGGACACGGCGGCGGCGCTGCTCGAGGCGGGCGAGATCGACGCGATTGTCAGGCTGCCTGCCGATTTCTCGGCGCAGGCGGTGCGGACGCGCTCGCTGACGATCCCGGTCGTCTACGAAGGGTCGAACCCGGCGGTGGCGCGGCTGCTCGGCCCGCTGCTGACGCGCGCCGCCATCCAGGCGATCGCCAGTCTGAGCGTGATCGATACCGAGAGCGTGCCGGAGATCGTGCTGGATGCCACCTACCGCTATGGTAGCGCTGAATTCGACCAGCTCGACTATCTCGCCCCGGTCCTGATCGGGTTATTCGTCTTCATGTTCGTCTTCATCCTGACCTGTGTCTCGTTCCTGCGCGAGCGCCTGGCCGGGACGCTGGAACGCCTTCAGGCGACCGCGATCCGCCACTACGAGATCATCCTGGGCTACATGCTCGGATTTGCCGTGTTCGCGCTGGTGCAGGCGCTGGTGATCTTGCTGTTCACGATCTACGGGCTTAGGGTGCACACGGTGGGCAGTCTGGCGACGGTCTTCGTCGTCGAGCTGCTGCTGGCGCTGCTGGCCGTCAACCTGGGGGTGTTCCTGAGCACCTTTGCCCGCAACGAGTTCCAGGTGGTGCAGTTCGTTCCGCTGGTGGTGTTGCTGACGGCGTTTCTGTCCGGCGCGCTGTGGCCGATCGAGGCGATGCCGGTCTGGCTGAAGCCGCTGGCCTGGTTGATGCCGCTGACCTACGCGAACTTCGCCCTGCGCGATGTCATGATCAAGGGCTTCGGCCTGGTCGACATCGGGCCGTATCT
Source organism: Thermoflexus sp. (assembly GCA_020724465.1). Taxonomy (GTDB): domain Bacteria; phylum Chloroflexota; class Anaerolineae; order Aggregatilineales; family Aggregatilineaceae; genus DYGX01. Next base: position 65,024 of record DYGX01000006.1, on the reverse strand, counting down.
GCTGGCGCTAGCCGGGTTTGCGGTGCTGTTCGTCCTGATCGCATCGCTGGTGATCCGGCGCCAGGCGGTCAGCTAGCGTGTAGCATCCATTCTCGCCCCGCAACCCGCAACCCTTTCCCCCGCAGCGCGGGGCGAGCGCGCGGCATGGGGCAAGAGGTGGGCGGCGGTAGTTGTTCCGGTGCGGCGTCTTTTGATAAACTCGGGGGCATCAGACGGCAGAAGCTGGAACGACGAGCCAGAAGACAACTGTGGGAACGCTGATTTTGCTGGTGGTGGCGCTGGGCGCGCTGGGTGCGCTTTTGGTCGGCGCCGTGATGCTGTTTTTCTACTTTCGCACGGGCCGCGCCGAAGGTTACGACGAGGAGCCGATCATCTACGGCAACCTGGTGCAGTGCCCGGCCTGCGGCACGATGAACCCGGCCGAGGCGGCGGCCTGCCTGCGTTGCCGGCGCCCGCTGCCGCACGCCCGCCCGAACATGACACCCCCGCCGCCGGTGCAGGCGCTTCATCCGCCGTACGCGGCCAGCCCCGCGCCCTATGCCGCGCCAGCTCCGCGCCCGAACCCGCCCTATCCCGCATATTCGGCGGGCGCGCCGGCGCCCGCGCCGGATCTGGTGCTCTCACGCGCGCGCCCGGCGGACATGCCGCTCGCCTGGCTGGAAGGGCGCGCCGGGGCGGCGGTCGGTCATCGCGACGTGCTCCAGCACGCGGACACGCTCGTCGGGCGCTCGACCGCCTGCGACGTGCAGATCGCCGACCCGAAGGTCTCGCGCCGGCATTTTCTGGTGCGCTACGCCAACGGGCAGTTCTTCCTGCAGGATCAGCAAAGCTCGCGCGGGACCAAGGTCAACGGCGAGCGTGTGGTCGCGCAGCGCCTGGAAGACGGCGACCTGATCGCAATTGGCGATTCGGTGTTGGTTTTCCGCGTCGATCGCTCGCGGCGCAGCCAGAATGGGATGTAAGCTGGCTCGGCGCGGGCGAGAAGGCGCTCCATCCGGTGATGGGATCCGGCGGATGGCTCACTCGGACCTGAGCAGCACCTGTGCGATCCAGCCGCTCCGCCCGTCTGCGAACTCCACCTTCCACCACCAATGCTCGCCCGATGCCGTTGGCCCGTCGGTGATCACGCCGCGCTCGCCCGCGCTCACCGGTCCGGCGGCGCAGGTGGTGACGACCGGCGTCTCGCATAGCTGCAGATCGAGCGTGGTGACGACGGCAACGCCGTCCTGCCAGCTCTCGACGCCGTAGGCGATGATCGGCAGGGTTGGCGCGGCGGCAGGTGTCGGAGTTTGCGCGCCGGGCGTGTCGGAGACTCCGGTCGGCAGCGGGATCAGGGCCGGCGCCGGCCGGGTGGGCGTCACCACGCCGGGCGGCAGATCGGGCGGCTGCTGGTCGTCGGGCAGCGGGTTGCCGCCCTCGTCCACCACAACGATGCGCTGGTGCAGGCTGGGGCCGTTGACCCAACGCGTCTCTTGTCCCAGGTTGTCCACGACAAAGTACCAGAAGCCGTTGATCGCGTTGACGTCCACTGCCGAGACGCGATAGTTGTCGCCGGGCGTCAGTTCGGTGGCGGCGTCGGCATCGATGGCGGCCCGCTCGAAGGCCGGGATAGGCTCGGTGCCCAGCACCTTGAACCACATCCCGGTGACAAGCTGCGGCCCACTGTTGGGCGGCGGTGTCAGCGTCAGGACGGCGATGGTCGCCAACTGGGCGGTTTCGGTCAGCTCGAGCATGGCCTGCGTCGCCTGCGCGTCTGCCTGGCGCGTGGCGGCCAGGTACGCCGCGGCGGTTGCAGCCTCGCCGGTCATGGCAGCCGGGTCGACGGTCGGCGTGGGGGCCGGGCCGCCGCCGCCCACGTTCACAAGCAGCAGCATGAACCCGACGAAAACCACGAGCAGCGCCGCCAGGCCAACTGCCGAGATGAGCGCGTTGCCGCGGGCGATGTCCAAGAGCACCGACCAGGCGCTCTGCGCTGGCGGCTCGTCCGCTTCGGGCGTGCCGTCGGGGATCTGGTCGCGGCGCGGCGCAATCGCGGGCGGCGGCTCGGGCAGGTGTTCCGGCGCGGCGCTCTCGTCCACCAGTGGCGCGGCGGCGGGCTCGTCTGCCGGCTCCGCCGCGACCAGACGCAGCACGATGACCGAGATGTTGTCCGCGCCGCCGCGCTCGTTGGCCGTTTCGATCAGCAGGTCGACGGCGCGGTTGGGGGGCAGTGTGGCGACGGTCTGCTCGATCTCGCGCGGCGAGAGATAGCGCGTCAGGCCGTCGCTGCACAGCACGACATGGTCGCCGGGGCGGACGCGCCCGGAGATGATATCGACCTTGACCGACGGCAGGCTGCCGAGGGCGCGGGCGAGCTTGCGCTGGCCGGGTTCGCCCCCTTCGCCGGCAGCGCCGCTCTCGCGCTCCAGCACCTCAACGGTGTGGTCGAGCGTCAGCTGGCGCACGTCGGCGTCGCGCATCAGGTAGGCCGGGCTGTCGCCCACGCTGCCGATGACTAGCTCGTCACCGCGCAGCACCGCCGCCACGACGGTCGTCGCCATGATGGTTGGCTTTTCCTGGCTTTGCCCTTCGGAGAAGATCAGGCTGTTGGCTTCGGCGATGGCTCGCGCCAGGCGCTCGGGCGGCTCGCCCTCTTCCTGCTCGTAATAGCTGCTGATGATGGTGCTGACCGCGTACTGGCTGGCGACGTCACCCCCCGACAGCCCGCCGACCCCATCGGCCAGCACGAAAAGCTGCCCCAGGCGGTCGGTCGTTTCCCGGTCAGGCGGGGTGGCGTGGCCGATGGCGTCCTGGTTCTGCTTGCGCTTGCGCCCGATGTCGGTTTTCATGGCGACCAGCGCGTGAAGCGGGGTTGACGGCGCGTGACTCATGGCATCCTCAGTCTGTCAGCACTTTGAACACAAACAGAGTGTTGCCGAGCTGGATCTCATCATTCTCGCGCAAGGGGGTGGCGCCGCGAATGGCCCGCCCGTTGATGAAGACCGGGTTGGTGGGGGCAAAGGGCCACAGATAGAAGATGGGCGGCGCGTCGGGCGCATCCTCGGGCGGCTCCAGCGTGAAGCGGGCATGCACGCGCGAGAGGCGCGGGTCGTCCCAGCGCACATCCGCTTCGCGGCCAATCGTCTGGTTGGGCGCGATTGCCAGCAGCTCTCCCCGGCGTTCGCGCGGGGCGCGCACCACCAGCCAGGCCAGCGGCGCGGGCGGCTCGTCCGGCGCGGCTGCCGCGGGCTGAGCGGCGGCGGGGTCTGGCGGAACGGCCTTGCGGGGCATCACTTCGGTGGGGTTCGGCGGCGGGGGCGGCTCCGGCAGCGCCTGACCGGCGGTCTCCGGCGAGGTGGCGCGGCTGGGCACCGTCTTGCCGGGCGGGCCATAGGCGCGGCGCTGCTCGGCTTCGAGGGCGCAGAATGGGCAGGACCGATGCGGCGCATCATAGGGGCCGTGCCGGTCGCAAAAGCCGCCACCTTGAGACATGATCGCGCGTGAAACCTCCGGTGTGGTCTTCGCTCCGAATTGTACCACGGTCCTACCAAAAGCAGGAATACCCCGCGTGAGGCGCCCCGGCCCGTTGCGAAAAGTTGATGTATAGTAAAGAGCGGTCCGGACGAATACGCTACAGGTGGCAAGACGATGGACACGCCGGACACATGTGCCAACGCGCCGACGCCCGCTGCGGCAGAACTGCGGCGAATGTGACATGTCCTCGACGCCTTCTGCGACCCTGGAACGGCCTATGACATCCGATCCGCCGCCGCCCGAATGTGAGCTCGCCGCGCTGGGAGAGCTAGGGAGCCGTGCGCGCCCGCTGACCGGCCCGCTGCGCGAGGCGGCGCTGATCATCGGGCTGGGGCAGGTCGGACTGCGGGCGGTGGGACGCCTGCACGCGATGCTGAGCGCCACGCTTCCTCCACCGGTGCTGCGCGACCAGGTCCGCCTGCTCGCCATCGCCCGCCGCCGGGCCCAGCGCGACGACGTTCCCCTGCCGCGCGACGCCCGCCTGCTGCTGAGCATCGATCCGCTGCCCTGGAGCGAGGTCCCTGGGCGCTATGCGGGGCTGGGCCTGGCCCGCTGGTGGCCGCGCTCGCCGCGCAGCCGCGAGTTGTTAGACGACCCGACGCGTGTGCGCGCCTTCAGCCGCCTGCTGTTGTTCGAGAACGCGGCACTGGTGAACGAGACGCTGTGGCGGCTGGTCACCTGGCTGGACAATGCCGGGCCGCGTCAGGCGCGCGGGCTGGTGCGGCGCGTCTACCTGATCGGCTCGCTGGCCGAGCCGGAAGGCAGCGGGATGCTGTTCGACATCGCCACGCGGCTGCGGATGCTCCCGGCGCGCAAGGCCTCGACCACGCTGGGTGTGTTCTCGCTGCGCGACCCGGCCAGTGACAGCGAAGCGGCTCGCACGCTGGCGATGGCGAACGCTTATGCCGCCCTGCGCGAGATCGACGCCTACACCCTGCAGCCCGATGCCTACCCGTCCGACCTGCCGACCACCGGCCACACCCTGACCGAGCGGCGCGGGCGCCCGGCGCTGGACATGATCCTGCTGGCGGACGACGCGGCCAGCCTGTCTTCCGACCCGCCCGACGCCCCGCTGGCAGAGTGCGTCCTGACCTGGATCGCGTCCGGTTTGGGATCGCCTGCCGCGAGCGCGCGGCTGCCCCAACCGGTCGCGCATGACGGGAGCGCGGATCGCTTTCACGGCTACAGTACATTTGGCGTCAGCAAGCTCGCCGTGCCGTCCAGCGCGGCCCAAACCGTCGTCGCGGCGCGTCTGGCTCAGGTGGCGCTGGACGCGCTCAAAGCCACTCACGCGGACACGCCGACGAGCGGGTGGGCGCTGCAAATGGCCGAAGCCGCCCGGCACACGTTGCTGCGCCTGACGATTGAAGCGATCGCAGAGATTGCGGACCGGGTGCGCCAGTGGCAGTTCGACCTGAGCGCTGCCGGGCTGATCCGCGTGCTCGAAAGCCGCGCCAGCCGGGGCGAGCCGGCCCGAATGGTCGGGCTGGTCCAGGCGGAGTGGCGGCGGCTGGAACGCGACAGCGGCGGCGACGGCGCGCCCGACCTGGCCGGGACGGGAGATGGCGCGGATACGCTGCGCGACCGGGTCGGTGCGGCGCTGGCTGCCGGTCTGGGCGAGCTGTACGGCGTGCTGCAGGCCAGCCCGGCCGATCTGGCCTACGGGCGCGGGTTGGGGCTGATCTGGGTGTTGGGCGCGCTGGACGAGCTGGACGGGTTGCTGACCGCGCTGCTGGACGATCTGCAGCGCTATCTGGCCGAGGCCGAGGCCGCCGTCCAACTGCGGCGCGGCGCTTTGATCGAAGCGGCGGGCATCTACGACGCCAAAACGGGGCGGCTGATCGGCGGGCGCAAGGACGCGCTGGCCGATCTGGAAGACGCGGGGCGGGCGGCCTGCAAGGCCGCCTTCGACCGCGCGCTGGCGCTGGCCCGGCTGGACGCCGCGCACGATCTGCGCGCCCGCGTCGGTGCCTCGCGCGAGCATGTCCGCCAGGCGCTGGCGCAGGTCGACGAGGTCCGCGCGCGCCTGGCCGCCGAGGCAGCAGCGTGCCGCGCCGCACTGGACGCCGCCACGGGCAAGGCGCCGCGCTTTCCCGCCGGGGCAGTGGTGACCCCGGCCTGGCTGGACGCTGCCGAAAGCAGCACGCGGGAACTGGTGGCGCAACCCGCGCGCGATCTGCTGGCGCTGGTCTACGGCGCGTGGGAGCGTGATGACGTGCCGCCGGAACGCCGCATCACGCGCTTTCTGGAGACGATCGACACAGCGGCGCGGCGTGCGGTGGCGCCGCATCTGACCGTTCCCGATCTGTCCGCCGTGCTGGATGATGGTGCGGTGGCCCGCACCTTCGCTCCGGCGCTGCACGGCCTGCTCACCGCGGCGACGCCCGCGCTGGTCCCGGCGGCAGACGACCGGCATTCCGCTCCGATGCCCTTTGAGATCGTGCGCGTCGCCCCGCGCACGCATCACCCGATGCGCCTGCCGCCGGCGGGTGTTGCGCGGGTGACCATCCCGTCGCCGGACCCAGACGGGGTGGTCGCCATCCGCATCCTGCACGGGCTGTCCGCCGAGAGCCTGCCGGCCCTGCGTGGCCGCTACCGCCGGGCCTACGAGCGCGCGACGGCGGAAGGCGCGCCGCTGCACATCGACCGGCGCTGGGACTCGACCATGGCCGATCTGGTGCAGGTCCCGGCCCGGCGCGAGATCGGCGCGCTGTGGGACCGGCTGCTGGCCGCGTCGGCACGCGGGCCGGACGCAACCGCGCCCGCGCTGCACGCCTTGATCCGCCTGCTGGGTGACGCGCTTGGCGTGCGGGATGCCGCCGTGGTGCCGCATCTGCCGCCGGACGTGCAGCTTGTGGTGTTCAAGCTGCCGCCGCTTCAGCTCAAGTTGCCGCCGCCCACCTGCCCGATGCTGTTTGTGTTTGGCGACCGGCCGGCGGCGGCTCTGAGCGATGATCTGTACCGCGCCGTCGCGTCGCTGCCGCTGGAAGAGCAGTTCGTCTTCGTGGTCAATGGGGCGGGCCGCGCCGATCTCGATCAGGCGACCGAAGCCCTGCGCCGCGCGAACTTCACCGTCGTGATGCTGAACGAGGCGGACATGCGGCGCATCGTCACGGCGCGGATGCCGATTGTGGCCCTTAGCGACCGGGTGCTGGCGCAAGTCCGGCTGGCGACGCTCTCGCCGTTCTACACGCGCGGACCGGTGCCGGAGCATATGTTCTTTGGCCGCGAGCGCGAGATCAACGAGGTGCGCAGCAAGCTACGCTCGCACAGCGTGGCGCTGATCGGCGGGCGGCGCATCGGCAAGACCTCGACGCTGCAATGCATCTACCGGCTGTTCAAGCCACGCGAGTCGGACACTGTGCCGTATTACCTCGACTGCCACGGCGCGACGAGCTACCGCACGTTCTTCTGGCTGATCAACCGCCGCTGGCAGGTGCCGGTCGACCCCGAGGCGTTGCCGGTGCAGTTCGAGGATGTGGTCAGCGCGCTGCACGACCGGCACCCCGGCCAGCAGCTTGTCTTTCTGTTCGACGAGATCGACAGCCTGCTGGAGTTCGACCGCAAGCCGGACAACCACGAGACGCTGTTCCGCACGTTCCGCTCGCTGTCCAACGAAAAGCGCTGCCAGTTCGTCTTCAGCGGCGAAAAGTGGCTGATGCAGGCCACCGCCAACCCGTACTCGGCGCTGTTCAACTTCGCGCAGGCGATGCGGCTTCAGCCGCTCCCGCACCGCGTGGTCTATCACCTGGTCGCGGATCCGTTCGAGATGCTCAACATCTGGCTGGAGCAACCGGAGCGCATCGTCGATCGCATCTACGAGATCTCGGCAGGGCACCCGAACATCGTGCAGATGATCTGCCAGGCGATGGTCGAGGAGCTGGACGCGCACCCTGCCGGCGCCAACCTGTTGACCGTCGAGCATCTGGACCGCGCGACCTCGCGCCGGTCTTTGCAGGAAGAGATCGTGCAGACGATCTGGGGCCAGATGAACGCGCTGGCGCGGCTGGTGACGATGGTCTGGCCGGAAGGACGGCGCGAGCTGGCGCTGGCGGAGATCGAGGCGCTGCTGCACGAGGCGGGCCTGCCGCACGTGCCGCCCGAACAGCTCGAGCGCACCGCCAAAGAGCTGGAGCTGTATTGCTTTGTCCGCCCGCTGGATGGCGACCGGCTCCAACTGGTCCCGGTCGCTTTTCCGGCGATTCTGGACTTCATGACCGACAAGCGCCGGCAGATTGAGATCGTGCTGCGGCGCTATCTGGCTGACCCGGAAGCGAGCGGCGCCTAGCCGCCGCCATCCGGTTGTGACGCGATGGTTTTTCGCAGTACAATGCGAGTATGGACGAAATGAGCCATCTCCGTTTTGACGGGTGTGTCGCGACCAATCTTGAGGAAGCGTATCGCCGCCTGGAACATGTCTACCAGCGCCTGATCGCGCCGATCGGGCTGAGCGTGCTGGAGTGGTACGCGCTGCGGGCGCTGTACGCCGAGGATGGCGCGACGGCCTCGCATCTGGCGCAGGCAGTCTGCCGCCATCCATCGTCGATGACGGCGCTGCTCGACCGGATGGAAGAAAAAGGGCTGGTTTCGCGGGCGATCGATCCTCACGACCGGCGCAGCGTGCGCGTCTTCCTGACCGAGCTGGGTAAGGAGATGCGTCCTCGCGTCGAACGGGCCGCCGATCGCTTGCACGCGCTGATCGGCGAGCGCATCACCGAGGAACAGCTCGACACCTTCCTCTACGTGCTGAGCGTGCTGCAGTCCTTCGAGATGCCCGACGAGACATAAACCCGTTCTTGCCCCGGCGGATGATCCTGATCCCTGGCCGTGCCTTGCCCGCTGCGCGCCTGGCGCGCGGAACGGATTGGCTGGGCGGCTGCTTCTCGAGGAAGAGATCCCATGCTGCGACTGGCGGTTGTGCATGCGCTGGACGATTCCGGCGCCGCGCTGCTGCGCGACGTGCTGGACGATCACCCCGAACCGGATGCCCGGCTGAACCGCTGGCGGGCGGACGTCGCCACGGGCGCCGTGAGTGCCGTCGCCCTGCTGGACGCGGGCGGAGCCTGGCGCGGGATCGCGCTGTGGCGCGCGCGGGACGCAGGCACGCAAGTCCAGATTGAGGCGCTGACCCTGGCGCCGGACACGCCCGCCGCTGCGGCTGAGGCGCTGGTCGAGCGGGTGCTGCGGACCATCCAGCTAGCGCCGGCGCTGCAGGCGATCGAGGTGTTCATGCGCGGCGCCCCGGCGTCGATCCGGGCGGCCCTGGCGCGGCGCTCGTTCGCCTTCTTCGAGCGCTGCCTGATGATCCGCCCGCTGGATCAGCCGGTCCCGCCCGCTGCCGCGCCCCCCGGCTACCGCGTGGAGACGTGGAGCGACGCGCACCAGCCTGCCGTCGAGGTCACCGCCCGGATGGGGCAGGCAGGGTCGATTGACGCGGTCGCGGTGCCGGAAGGGCAGAGCGACCGGATCGGCGAGGTGCTGCGCGCGCTGCGTGCCGGGACGTATCCGGGTCTGGATGCCTGGAACGACGCGGCCAGCCTGGTTGTGCTCGCGCCGGACGACACGGTCGCCGGGTATATCGCGGTGGTCGTGGCGCGCGGGATGCCGTACGTGGCCGACCTGCTCGTTCACCCCGCTCATCGCCGTCGCGGGCTGGCGCGGTTGCTGATGACGCGCTCGCTGGCGATCTGCCGCGAGCAAGGTGCGGCGCAGTGCGGGTTGGCGGTCACCACGCTCAACCCGGCGCGGGCGCTGTACGAGCGCCTGGGCTTCACGGCGGTTGAGTGCGGCGAGAGCGCGATCTGGTGGCGCGACGGCCGCCAGCTTCCCTGGACCGGCAACCCGGTCTGAGGGCGCCTGAGGCGCGTTTGCGCCGGCACGCGAATCGTCCGAAACTAGGGCCGGAACCGTGTGCCGGGCTGCGCGGAGGCGCTGAATCGTGACGACGACTGAAAATGACCCGCCGGATGCGCTGACGCTCTCCAGTCCGCGCCTGCTCCTGATCGCCTGCTCGCTGTCTCTGGCACGCAGCATCGTGCTGGATCGCGCGCGCGTCGAGGCTCAGCTTGGCGTGACGATCCCCGACGACTGGCCCCTGCCGGGGCTGCGCGGTTTTGTGCCCTTCTACATCCAGATGCTGGCCGGCGATCCCGCCATGCTGGGATGGGGGATGTGGCTGGTGGTGCACGCCGCCGATCGCGTGGTGATCGGCGATGTGGGCTTCAAAGGGCGTACGGAAGGCAGCGATACCGTCGATATCGGATACAGCATCATCCCGGCGTATCGCAATCAAGGCTATGCCAGCGAAGCGGCGCGCACGTTGATCGACTGGGCGTTCGCCCAGCCGGGGATCGAGCGTGTGATCGCGACCTGCCTGCCGTCCAACGCGCCCTCAATCCGCGTGTTGGAGAAGATCGGCATGCGGCGCGCGGGCACGACCGAAAGCGGGATGCTCGCCTGGTCGCTGAGCCGCTCCGACAGGCGGCGCTGACGGCGACGCTCAGTCCGGTCTGCCAGGTTCACAACAACCCCTCAGCCGCCTTTGCGATGGGACCGCTGCCCTCGGCGCTTTCTCGGCGCTTGGCGGGTATCCTGAGCCATAACACGACAGCTCAGGAGAAAACGTCATGGCCGATCTCATTGTCTTTCCCCTTCGCATCCGGCGCGCCGAGATGGATGACGTTCCTGCAATCGCCCATCTGATCGAGCGTTCTATCCGGATCTTGTGCGCGGGGGTGTACACACCCGAACAGGTCGAGAGTCTTGTCCGCAACTCGATCAACGTCGACCGCCAGATCATTGCGGACGGAACGTACTTCGTGGCCGAGGTCAATAACCGGATCATTGGCGCCGGTGGGTGGAGCATGCGCCCGGCGATGCATGGCGCCGGGCACGGGGGCGAGCAGCCCCGGCTGGATCCGGCGCGCGACGCAGCCCGGCTGCGGCTGGTGTATGTGGCGCCGGAATGGGCGCGGCGCGGGATCGCCAGCAAGCTGGTCGAGACGGCTGAGGTTGGCGCGCGGCTGGCGCAGTTCCGCCGGCTGGAACTGCTGGCGACCCTCAACGGGGTGCCGCTGTATCAGAAGTTCGGCTACCAGCAGTTGGAACAGATTGACGTGCCGATGGTCGATGGCAGGCTGGTCCCAGGCGTGCACATGGAGAAACAAATCGCCTGAACGCGCGGCGCTAGGCGCGAGGCTGCTCGACCCAGTAGCACTGGCGGCGGGCAGCCTCGTCCAGGGTGCTGAGCGCCTCGAAATAGGCCTGGCGCAGCTCATCGGCCGTCTGGAAGCGCGCATCCGGCCGTTTTTCCAGGCCGCGCAACAGCAGGGTTTCGAGGCTGCGCGGGAAGTCTCGCCGCAGCAGGCGCGGGCGCGGCACGGGGTCATCGACATGCGCCAGCGCGATCATCTGCGCGCTTTGCCCCTGGAACGGCAACCGCCCCAACAGCATCTCGTAGATCATCACGCCCATCGAATAAAGGTCGGCGCGCGGGTCGGCCTGGCCCCCCATCGCGACCTCGGGCGCCATATATTCCGGCGTGCCGACCGAGATCCCGTCCGCCGTCAGAGTCCGGTCGAAGCCGGGGCGCTTGCCCAGCCCAAAGTCGCTGAGGTAAACATGCGGCCGGCTTCCCTGGTCCGCGTCCAGCAGGATGTTGGCCGTCTTGAGATCGCGGTGCAGCACTTGCTGCCGGTGCCCGAAGCCCAGCGCCTCAGTCACCGGGCGGACGATCGCCCACGCGCTGAGCGGCGTGAAGGTGCGAAATTGCAGCACGCGCTCCAGCGAGGGACCCCGCACCAGTTTCATGATGATGTACAGATAGCCGGACCACTCGCCGTAGTGGTAGACGGGAATGATATGCGGGTGGCGGAGCGTGCTCATCAGCTCGGCTTCGCGCCAGAAGCGGATGCGGAAGCTCTCGTCGAGCGCGTATTCCGGCATCAGGACTTTGATCGCGGCAATCCGGCGGTCGCGCTCGCGGAGCGCCTGGTAGATGCGGCCCATTCCCCCGGCAGCGATCAGCGGTCCAATGACGTACCCGTCGATTACCTGCCCGATGAGCTGCTCGTCCACGAGCTGCCTGCCTTTGATCCGCCGTGGGGTGGCACGGGATGTCTCTGCCTCAGCGCAGCAGCGCCAGCGACACGCCGAGCATGGCCGACAGGATGCCGACCAGCCAGAAACGCTGGACGACCTGCGTCTCGCTCCACCCGCCCAGCTCGAAGTGGTGGTGCAGGGGCGTCATACGAAAGAGCCGCTGGCCGTGGGTCAGGCGGAAGTACGACACCTGGAGCACGACCGTCACGATTTCCGCCACAGGGATGATCGCCACCAGCGGCAGCAGCAACCACTGCCCGGTCATCAGCGCGACGGTGCCCAGCGCCGCGCCCAACGCCAGCGAGCCGACGTCACCCATAAACAACTGCGCCGGGTGCGCGTTGTACCACAAGAAGCCGAAGCACGCGCCCACCATGATGAAGCAGAACTGCACCAGATAGGTTTGCCCTTGCAGGTGGGCGATCACGCCGTAGGCGGCAAACGCGCTGGCCGTGATGATGCCGGACAACCCGTCCAGCCCGTCGGTGAAGTTGACCGCGTTGCTCATGCCGGTGATGATGATCACGGCGGCGGCGATCCACAGCACCGGCGGCAGCTCGATGAAGGTGGGGACGAGCGGGACAAACACGCCGTTGGCGTTTTGAAACCCGCCGCCGACAAACGCCATCACTCCGGCGGCAGCCAGCGAGAGCAGGATCTGCCCGGCGAACTTGGTCCGCGCCCGGATGCCCTCGCCGCGCTCGCGGATGCTGCGAATGCCCTCGATGTCGTCGATGCCGCCCAGAATCCCGAAGCCGATCAGCACCGCCAGCGGCAGCAAGATGCTCGAGCCGGTCACGCCCGACTGGATCACGCGGGCCAGGTTCAGCCCCAGCGTGATGAGCACAACCGGCACCAGGATCAGGATGCCGCCCATCGTCGGCGTGCCGGTCTTGAGCTGGTGCGTGGCAGGGCCGGTTTCGCGGATCTGCTTGCCGGCCCGCAGGCGGCGCAGAACCTCGACGAACGGGCTGCCCCAAATGGCGGTCAGCAGAAACGTGATCGCGCCCAGGGTGAGCGCAAATGGCAGTTCAGGGGTCATGCTGCAGCTATCCTGTGCGAACGGACGGGCTTGCCGACGGGAGATTGTACGTCACAACGCGCCGGCTGGCTACCGGACGCCGGAAAGACGCGCCGCGCCTAGTGCCACTCCCACACCGGATCGCCCGCCAGCAGGCGCCGGATCTGGTCGGGGAAGCGCTCCGGGTCGGGCGGCTGGCTCAGGAAGCCGCTGAAGCCCGCCTCGCGCGCGCGCCGCACCTCGTCCGCGCTGGCGTCGTCCGACAGGGCGACCACGCGCGTCTCGGCCAGCCTGGGATGGGCGCGGATCTTGCGCAGCGCCTGATAGCCGTCTTCGTAGGGCAGGCGGATGTCCAGCAGGATCAGATCGAGGGACGGCAGCGTGTCCGCAAACTGGACGACCTGCCAGCCGCTGGTTTTCCACTCGCAGTGGCTCACGCCGATCTGCGCCAGCAGCCGGGCGATCAAGACGAAGCTTGGGACGTTGTCGGCCACGACTAGGATGTACGCGTTCTGAAGATCAACCTGAGCGTTCGGAGTTGACGAGGTCGGTGTATCGTGAGCCGTCATAACGGGCCTATCTCTCTTCCGGCTTGGCTGAGCAGCCGCGCTCAATATTCGCGGCTGAACGGATCGCCGCCCTGCGCGATGAGCTGATAGCGTTCCTGGTCGCTTGGGATTTCCATCAGCACCACCAACCGCTCAACCAGTTCCTGGAAGACGGGCGCGGCGGCCTGGCTGCCCCAGTAGTTGATCGGGCGATCGAGCTTGACCAGCACCGAGACGACCGGATCGTCCGCTGGCAGGAACCCGACGAACGACGCGATCGAGCCGGACGGATCGTAACCGCCGGGAATCGGGATTTGGGCGGTGCCCGTCTTGCCCGCCACCTTGAAGCGCGTGAACTCGTACTTGTCCAGGCTGGCCGGGTCTTCCACGATGCGGACCATGATGTCGCGCGCGCGGTGGGCCACCTCGACGCTGATGGGGCGGTGGGTGGCCGCCGGGCGCGTCTCGATCACCTCGTTGCCGTCGATGCGCTTCTTGACGATATGCGGTTGCATGATCAGGCCGTCGTTGGCAATGGCGTTGGCGGCGGTCAGCATTTGCAGCGGCGTCACCGCCACGCCCTGCCCGAAGCTAGTGGTGAAGAACTGCGCCTCGTTCCAGTCCAGGTCGCCCGGTTCGGGCAGGATGCCCGCCGCTTCACCTTCGAGATCCACACCGGTCGGGCTGCCGATCCCGAACTCTTTGAGCATGTCGTAGACGGCGTAGGGTCCGCCCAACTGCTGCGCCATCTGCATGAAGATGGTAGACGTGCCGGTGTTCCACGAGTTGACAAAGACATCGATAAAGGTCTGGTTGCCGTGCGCGGCGCCGTCCCAGTTGCAGATGCGCGTGCCGCCGGGGTTGAAACAGCCGGGGTCGTTGTAGGACCACGTCTCGTCGTGCGTCCCGGCCTGCAGCGCCATCGCCATCGTGATGATCTTGAAGACCGACCCCGGCTCGTAGACGTCCGCAATGGCCGGGTTGCGCGCGCGCTGGATGTTCTCCGGCGTCAGGCTGTTGGGATCGAACATCGGGTAGTTCGCGATCGCCAGAATCTCGCCGGTGCGCGGGTTCATGATCAGGATCGTGCCGCCGGTGGCCTGCTCGCGCTGGACGGCCCAGTTGAGGATCTCCTGCGCCAGGAATTGCAGGTCGCGGTCGATGGTCAGCACCAGGTCGATCCCGTCGCGCACGCGCGTGATGCTGGCCGCTTCTTGCAGCACCGGGATGGCGCTGGTGGTGACTTTCTTGCTCTGGCCGGCGAGCAGCGTCTGGTAGAAGCCCTCGACCCCCCAATAGCCGCGCCGCGTGCGCGACGCATCCGAATCGCGAAAGATGCCGACCAGTTGGGCCGTCAGCTCACCTTCGGGGTAGATGCGCGTGGGCAGCGGCTCGATGACCATGCCGGGCAGCTCCAGGTCCATGATCGCCTGGCCCGCCTCGAAGCCGACCACCGGCTTGAGCAGCACGTAGGTGGACAGCTTGCCGTCCGGCCCCGGTTGGAGTTTGCGGTAGATCTCATCTTCTGGCACGTCGATCAGCGGTGCCAGCTTGCGCGCCGTTTCGGCGCGGTTGACGACCTGGTTGGGGCTGATGCCGATGCGGTATTCGAACGAGTTGACGGCCAGCAGATTCCCGTTGCGGTCGTAGATCTGGCCGCGGTTGGGATAGACCTCGACCGTCTGGCTGTAGCGGTTCTGCGCCTGGCTTTCCAGCCGGCTCTTAACGGCCGGGTCCATGCGAAACTGGAACGACAGCAGGCGCGCGATCAGCACGGCGCTGATCAGCAGCATGAACCCGGTGATCACGGTCAGGCGGCGGTGAAATCCTTCGTCACGACCCATCGCGAACCCCTACCCTAACCTTCGTTCTGCCACTCGTCGAACTGCCGGCGCAGCGCGTCCCACTGCTTGGCGAACCACCCGCTCAGCGTCTCGTCATACACCTGCGTGGGCGGCGCGGGGA
The DNA here is from genome assembly GCA_020724465.1 of Thermoflexus sp. Classification (GTDB taxonomy): domain Bacteria; phylum Chloroflexota; class Anaerolineae; order Aggregatilineales; family Aggregatilineaceae; genus DYGX01. The sequence continues at coordinate 49,877 of DYGX01000006.1, read as the reverse complement.
GCGGCGTTGGCGTGGGGGTGGCCTGCGGGCGGTTGTAGCGATAGCCTTCGACCACAATGTAGTCGATATCGTCGTCGGTGGCCGGGCGGAAGCCCAGCTCGGCGGCGCGTGTCATCAGGCGCGGCAGGCTTTCAAGCTGGGCGATTTCGGCGCGCAGCCGCTCGTTTTCGCGCTCCAGCCGCGCCCGATAATTGCTCATTTCCTGAAGCTGGCGCGCGGTGGTGGTGGTAGTGGTGGTCTGGATCAGGTACAGCGCGCCGATCAGGATCGCCACAATGACGATCAGCGACAGGGTGGCGACCAACTGGCGTTGATCGCGGCCTGGCGGCTGGAACGTATGCTGAATCCACGACTGCCGCTCATCACTACCCATGGCTACAACTCGCGTATCCGCCCGTCAAACCATACTCTCTCACGGCGATCCGATAACAACCAGGCTCGTCGCGTCTCACTCTCGATCATATATCGGATTGAGTATTTGCAAAACCGGCTCACGCATCCGCCAGCCGCTCGACCACGCGCAGCCTGGCGCTGCGGCTGCGTGGGTTGAGCGCGATCTCGGCCTCGCTCGCCTCAACCGGCTTGCGCGTGATCAGCGCGACGCGCGCGCGGTGGCCGCAGGTGCAGACCGGCTGGCGCGGCGGGCAGAGGCAATCGGTCGCCTCGCGCTTAAAGGTCTGCTTGACGATGCGATCTTCCAGGCTGTGGAAGCTGATGACGGCTAGCCGCCCGCCGGGGCGCAGCAAGTCGATGGCGCGGGGCAGGGCGCGCTCGACCGCGCCCAGCTCGTCGTTGACGGCGATCCGCAGGGCCTGAAAGGTGCGCGTGGCCGGGTGAATCTTCTCGCGCGGGCCGCGCCGCGCGCGCGCGACGACCTCCGCCAGGGCGCGCGTGGTGTGCAGCGGCCTGGCCGCGACGATGGCCTGCGCGATGCGGCGGCTGTGGCGTTCCTCACCGTAGCGGTAGAGGATGTCCGCCAGCTCGTCGGCGTCCAGGTGGTTGACCAGCTCGGCGGCGGTCGGACCGTCGGATGTCGGGTCGAAGCGCATGTCGAGCGGGCCGTCTTGCATGAAAGCGAAGCCGCGCTCCGGGGTGTCAAGCTGCATCGATGAGACGCCTAGATCGAGCAGGATGCCGTCGACCCCGGCTGCGCCGTCGCCCAACCACCCGGCGACGGCCGCGGACATATCCTCATAGCTGGCGTGGAGCAGCGTCGCTCGCTCGCCGAAGGGGGCGAGCCGCTGGCGCGCCAGAGCCAGCGCCGCCGGGTCACGATCCAGCCCCAGCAGGCGGGCCTGGGGCGCGGTTTCCAGGATCGCGGCGGCGTGCCCGCCCGCGCCCACCGTGCCGTCCACAAAGCAGCCGGCGGGCAGCTCCGCGACGCGCAGCAGATCCAGCACGGCATCGAGCAGAACGGGAATGTGTGGACGGTCGGGTGTGGTCACAGGGCGCTCCTGCCAGTTGGACGGCAGGGAGAGTGTAAACGAGGCGGCGAGCGCCGGCAAGCGTGCGAGGATAGCAGCGGGGGCGATCATGCCGATCGCCCCCGGAAGTACGCAGCGCTAGGGCGCCACGTCCCACAGGATCACGGTGCCGTCGTCCGAGCCGGACGCGAGCAGCAGCCCGTCCGGGCTGAAGGCGACACCGTTGACCCAGTCCGCGTGGCCAAGCAGGACCGTCTTTTCCTGCCAGGTGCCGTCGAAGACCCACAGGCGGACCGAGCTGTCGTCCGACCCGGATGCGATCAGCGTGCCGTCGGGGCTGAAGGCCACGGCGTTGACATAGTCGTCATGCCCGCTCAGCTCGGCGATCAGCTCGCCGGTCGCCGCGTCCCAAACACGGACGATCCCGTCGTCGCTGCCGGATACGATCAGGCTGCCATCGGGGCTGAAGGCGACGGCGTTGACATAGTCCGGGTGCTCCAGCGCGCGCGCCTCGCCCTGGCTGGCGACATCCCACACGATCACCTTGCCATCGTCGCTGGCCGAAGCCAACAGGGTGCCGTCCGGGCTGAAGGCGACGGACTGGACCCAGTCGGTGTGCCCCTCGGCGACAAACGCTTCCTGCCAGGTGCCATCGAGCGCCCACACGCGGACGGTGCTGTCGTCCCCGCCGGACGCGATCAGGCTGCCGTCCGGGCTGAAGGCCACGCTGTTGACATAATCCTCGTGCCCGCTCAGCTCGGCGATCAGTTCACCGCTCCCGGCATCCCAGACGCGCACGATCCCGTCGTTGCTGCCGCTGACCAGCAGGCTGCCGTCCGGGCTGAAGGCCACCGCGTTGACGTAAGCGGGATGCTCAGGCGCAAAGAGCACATCCCCGCTGGCAACATCCCACACCCGCACGGTGTAGTCATCGCTGGCTGAGGCCAGGCGCGTGCCGTCCGGGCTGAAGGCCACGCCGTTGACCCAGTCGGTGTGCCCCTGGAACATGGCGTGCCAGGGCGCGGTGTACTCCACGCTGGCGGCGATTGCCAGGATGGTCTCCTCAAAGGCATCCAGACCGCCAGGGCTGGCCAGCGCCACCATGATCACCGTGTCATCGGCGTTCGGATTGAGCGCCAGCAGCACGGCGCTGCTCATCGAAAAGGTGAAGTCCAGCCGCAGGGCCGGCTTGTCATTGATGGTGACCGGCTCTGGCGCGAACGAATCGAGCGCGAGTTCGCCGCCGCTGAGATCGTAGGCCAGGGTAGCGAGGATGTCCGCCATGCTCAGGTTTGGCGAGCCGGAGACCAGGAAGCCTACGACTGACGGCTCGATCACGATGATCCCGACCGCGCCGGGCGGCAGACTGTCCGCATCAAAGGCGTTTGGGTCGTTGGTGAGGGCAACCAGGCCGGAGTCTTCTTCCAGTGCCCAACCTGCGGGATAGGACAGGGTCAGACTGCCGTTGGGCGAAACATACTGCTCGGTCAGGGGATCTTGAGCAAGGGCGGTTAGCGGCGCCACGAGCAGCAGGGCCAGCACCAACACGCCCAGGCAAAAGCTTCGGGTTCGGATCATCGGGTGTCTCCTTCAGGGATAGTCAGCGCGGATGGGTAGAAGAAAAGGGTGGGGCAAAAAGGCCGCGCGCAAGCGTTGCAGCCATTATATACCCGCTTGGCGCGGCGCGCCCGTCGCGCCCGCGCTGCCCACCGGCCGGCTGCCGGGCAACAACCCGACCTCACGGGCTGTCTATAACTGCCCCTATGAGAACTAGAACGTTTGTGCTATGATTGGGGTGCGCGCGCGGCGCGATCGTGCGGTAAACTTAGAATGCAGTTCGCTCCAGGCAACCCTGCCCGGAGCACGCGATCGCTGCTGGTTGATTCTGGTGCTTGAGCAAGACAACGCGACCGATGGCCCATTACACACCGCATCCCCACATCCAGGAAATTCTGAGCAACCTGCCGACCGGGCCGGGCGTCTATCAGATGATCGACCCCAACGGCCGGATCATTTACGTGGGCAAGGCCAAGAACCTGCGCAGCCGGGTGCGCAGCTACTTCCAGCCGTCGAATTTCGACAGCAAAGTACAGCGCATCCGCCAGGACACGTCGGATATTCAGTTTATCCTCACGGGCGACGAGCTGAAAGCCCTGATCACCGAGGCGGAGCTGATCCGGGTTCACAAGCCGCGCTATAACATCCTGCTCAAAGACGACAAACGCTACCCCTACATCCGCGTGACGACCGGCGACCCGTTCCCGACGGTTGAGATGACGCGGCGCATGGATCGCCACGACGGGCATCGCTATTTTGGCCCGTTCACGTCGGCGGGGGGTGTGCGCGAGACGCTGGACGTGCTGCGCCGCGCCTTCCCCTACCTGACCTGCGACCGCGAGATCACCGGGCGGGACGCGCGCGCCTGCCTGTATTACGATATCAAACTGTGCGGCGCGCCCTGCATCGGCGCGCAGACGCAAGAAGAGTATTGGGAGAACATCAACGGGCTGATGCGCGTGCTCTCCGGCCATGCCGAGAGCGTGCTGGACGACCTGCGCCAGCAGATGGAAGCGGCATCCGAGGCGCTGGATTTTGAGCGCGCGGCGCTCCTGCGCGACCGGATGCGGGTTGTGGCGCAGATCTCGGCCCGCCAGCGGCTGGTGGCCGACCTGGACGCCGACCAGGATGTGATCGCGTTCGCGCAGGAAGGCAGCGACGCGGTCGTGCAGATGTTCCTGATCCGCAACGGGCGGCTGGTCGGCAGCGAGTATTTCGCGCTGGAAGGCACTGAAGACGAAGCCGCCGGCGAGATCATCAGCAACTTCCTGATGCAGTTCTACCAGGACGCGACCGACATCCCGCGCGAGGTGATCGTGCCGGAGCAGATCGAAGAGGCGCGCATCATCGAGCAGTGGCTGCGCGACCGGCGCGGCGGGCGCAAGGTCAAGCTGACCGTGCCCCAACGCGGCAACAAGCGCGAGCTGGTGCAGCTTGCCGCGCAGACCGCTGTCGAAAAGCTGGGCATTCTGCGCTCGCAGTGGGCCAGCGACACGGTCAAGCAGGAAACCGCGCTGCGCGAGCTGCAAGAGGCGCTCGGCCTGCCGAACCCGCCCAACCGGATCGAGTGCTACGATATCAGCACCACGCAGGGCACCGCGATTGTCGCCAGCCGGGTGGTGTTTGTGCAGGGCGTCCCGCGCAAGAGCGAGTATCGCCGCTTCAATATCCAGACGGTGGCGCACGCCGGCTCGGACGATTACCAGTCGATGCGCGAGGCGCTGACCCGTCGCTTCCGGCGCTGGCGCGAGGCGCTGGAAGAGCCGGCGGTCAGCGCGCCGGGCAAAAAAGACCAAGCCGAAACCTGGCGCCTGCTGCCCGATCTGCTGATTGTGGACGGCGGCAAGGGGCAGCTCAACGTCGCGGTTGAAGTGCTCCAGGCGGCGGGACTGTTCGGGCGCGTGCCGGTGTGCGCGCTCGCCAAGCAGTTTGAGGAGATCTACCTGCCGGGCCGCGAAAAGCCGGTCATCCTGCCGCGCCGCAGCGAGGGGCTGTTCCTGGTGCAGCGCGTGCGCGACGAAGCGCACCGCTTTGCGATCACCAGCCACCGCGTGCGCCGTCGTAAGACCGGCCTGGCGAGCCAGCTCGAAAACGTGCCGGGCATCGGCCCGGCGCGGCGCAAGGCGCTGCTCAAGGCGTTCGACCGGGATATCGAGGCGATTCGCACGGCCAGCATCGAGGAACTGACCGCGGTGCCGGGCATTACGCGCGATATCGCGGAGAACATCAAGGCCGCGCTGGGCGGCTAAGCGACATCCGGGGCACGCCAGCACGGCGCCGCGCAGAGCGGTGAGATTGGACGATGAGGCGTAAGCAGAAAGTCACGACAGGCGAGAAGGAAGTCAGCGCGATCAACTGGCGGCTGCTGAGCGTGCTGGTGTTGCTGCTGATCCCGCTGCTGGGGTTCGGCTATTGGGCGTTGGACACGTACATTCTGAACCCTGAGGTGCAATACATTATCGAGCCGTACGGCTTTGGCTCGACCGCGACGGCGGACGCGCCAGTCTTCCCGACCCCGGCCCCGCCCACAGCCACGCCAGAACCGACGCCGGCGCTGGTGGCCGAAGCGCCGCGCGCCGGCAGCGTGCCGATCGAGCCGGCCAGCGCGTCTGCGCTCCGGCCGCTGAGCGCGCTGTCTGGCCTGAGCAGCCCGGTGAGCGCGGTGGCCTACAGCGCGGACGGGCGCTGGATCGCGGCTGGCGGCCAGGATGGCGGGGTGCGAATCTGGGACGCGCAGACGGCCACCGAGCATGCCAGCTTCCGCAGCGCCAGCAACCGGGTTGACAGCCTGGCGTTTCGCGCCGACAGCGTGCTGCTGGCGGTGGCCGGGCAGGATAATGTTGTGCGCGTCTTTGACGTGGCGACGGGCAGCGAGCTGTCTCCCCTGGTGGGGCCGACCGGCGCGGTGAACAGCGTCACGTTCAGCCCGCGCGGGAGCGTGCTGGCCGCCGCCAGCGATGACGGCAACGTCTATCTGTGGGACACAGGCACCGGCGCGCGGCTGGGGACCTTGACCGGCCACACCTCGTACGTGACCGATCTGGCGTTCAACAGCGATGGCTCGGTGCTAGCCTCGGCGAGCGAGGACGACACGGTCCGCCTGTGGAAGGTGCCGGGCGGGACGTCCCTGGCCGTGCTGGAGCACCCCGCCAACGTAGACGCGGTGGCCTTTCGCGCGGATGGCGCGCAGCTTGCCAGCGCCGCCGGCAGCGTCATCCGCGTGTGGGATGTGGCAGGGCGGGCGCCGGTGGCGCAGCTTGCCGGGCACAGCGGCACCATCACGGACCTGACCTACAGCCCGGACGGGCGCGTGCTGGCCTCGGCGGGGGCGGATATCAACGACGACACCGTGCGCCTGTGGGATGCGGCCAGCGGGCGCGAGCTGGCCGTGCTGTTGCCCGCCGACCGGGTTCACGCGCTGGCCTTCAGCCCGGACGGGCGGACGCTGGCGGCGGGCAGCGCGGCGTATGTCGGGCTGTGGGGCGTGCCGGGCGACGCAGATGTGATGGTCGATTACGGCCTCGCGCCGGTCCTCACGCCGACGACCGCCGCGCTGCAAGACGCGCTCGATTCGGGCGTTCCGGACTGGGCCGGGCCGGCTCCGGCGGCGGCGCAGGGCGACTGCGTGCTGACACCGCGCTACGAGGCGGTCAACGTGCGCGCCGGGCCGGATGTCCGCTACGATCTGCTCGGCACGCTCGATCAAAACGAGACGTATGTCGCCGAAGGCTGGGCGACCGGCCCAGACGGCTACACCTGGTGGCGGCTGGCGACCTTGAGCGGGTGGGTGCGTGCCGATCTGGTCACCTTTCCCGATGCGTGCTACAACCTGCCGCCGATGCAACCGTGATGCGGGTTCGATGCGATCAAGAAGGAGCGAACGATGAGCACAGTCCGATGGGGGATTCTGAGCACGGCGCGGCACGGGGAAAAGACGATGATCCCGGCCTTCCGGCAGGCGCGCGACACCGAGGTGGTGGCGATCGCCAGCCGCGACGCGGAGCGTGCCCGCATGTATGCCCAGCAGCACGGCATCCCGGTCAGCTACGGCAGCTACGAGGCGCTGCTGGACGATCCGGACATTGACGCGATTTACATCCCGCTGCCCAACAACATGCACAAGGAATGGGCGATCAAGGCGGCGCAGGCGGGCAAGCACGTGCTGTGCGAGAAGCCGATCGCGCTCAACGCTGCCGAAGCCGAGGAGATGGTCGCCGCCTTTGCCGCGGCCGGGCGCGTGCTGGCCGAAACCTTTCAGTGGCGGCATCATCCCCAGGCGCACGCCGTGCGCGAGCTGATCGAGGATGGCACGATCGGCGAGGTCCGCTTTATTGACGCCGGTTTCAGCTTCCTGATCGCGCGGGAAGACGACATCCGCCTGGATCCGGCGCTGGGGGGTGGCTCGCTGTACGATGTGGGCTGCTATCCGGTATCGCTGGCGCGCTTCATGGTTCAGGACGAGCCGCTGGCGGTCACCGCCCAGGCGCACTGGACCGATCGCGGCGTCGATGACCGGATGGTCGCCACGCTGGAATTTCCGAACGGCGTGCTGGCGCACATCAACTGCGGGTTCAGCCTGCCGCTGCGTCGCTATTACGAGGTCGTCGGCTCGCTGGGATCGCTCTACGCCAACCGCGCCTACAACCCCCTCGGCGAGCGGTCCAGCGAAATCGTCCGCTATGGCGACGACCGGATGATGATCGAGACGGTGCAGCTTGACCCGGCCAATTCCTACGCGCTGATGGTCGAGGACTTCAACCGCGCCGTGACGGGCGAAGCACCGCCGCGCTTCCCGGCGGAAGACGCGGTCAAGAACATGCGCGTGATCGACGCGCTCTATCGCTCTGCCCGTGAAGGCGGCACGATCGAGGTGGCGCGCTGAGCCAGCAATCTGCTTTGCCCCGCGCTGAGGGCGCCCGGGATGCGCTGGCCGGGCGGCATGTCGTCGTGCTGGGGATGGCGCGCCAGGGCAAGGCGCTGGCCCGCTGGCTGCCCACGGTGGGCGCGCGCGTCACGCTCTCGGACAGCCGCAGCGCCGACGCGCTGGCCGCCGATGTCGCGTCGTTCGCCGGGCAGCCGGTCGCGTTTGTGCTGGGCGGCCATCCGCTGAACCTGCTCGACGACTGCGACGTGCTGTGCCTCAGCGGGGGCGTGCCGCCGACGCTGCCGATCGTGCAGGAAGCGCGACGGCGCGGCATCCGCGTGACCAACGACGCCCAGTTGTTTCTGGAACGCTGCCCCGCGCCGGTGATCGGCATTACCGGCAGCGCCGGGAAGACCACGACCACGGCGCTGGTTGGGGCGATGGCGCGCGCCGAGGGCCGGGTGACGCACGTCGGCGGCAACATCGGCGACGTGCTGCTCGACAGCCTGCCCGCCATCGCGCCGGGGGACCGCGTCGTGATGGAACTAAGCAGCTTCCAGTTGGAGCTGATGACCGTCAGCCCGGCGGTCGCCGCTGTGCTCAACGTCACGCCCAACCACCTGGACCGCCACGGCACGATGGACGCGTACATCGCCGCCAAAGCCAACATCTACCGCCACCAGCGCCCAGCCGACTGTGCGATCTTTGGCTGGGACGATCCCAACGCGCGCCGCATGAGCGCGGATGCGCCCGGCCGGGTCGCTTACTTCGCGCTGCGCGAGCGCGTGCCGGGCGCCTACCTCGACGGCGCGATGCTCGTTCTGGCGCTGGACGGCGAACCGATCCCGATCTGCCCCCGAAACGCGATCCGGCTGCGCGGGACGCACAACGTGCTCAACACGCTGGCCGCCTGCGCGGTCGCGGGCGCGGCGCAGATCCCGGTCGAGGCCATGCGCGCCGCGATCGAGAGCTTCACGGGCGTCGAGCACCGGCTGGAGACGGTGGCCGTGATCGACGGCGTGACGTGGGTGAACGACAGCATCGCCACCGCCCCGGAGCGCGTGATCGCGGCGCTGCACAGCTACGATGAGCCGGTCGTGCTGCTGGCGGGCGGTCGCGACAAGCGCCTGCCCTGGGAGCCGCTGGCCGCGCTGGCCGCCGAACGCTGCCGGGCGGTGATCGCCTTTGGCGAGTTCGCCCCGCAGATCGCCGCGTTGATGCGCCGCGCCAGCGCGGCAGAGTCTTCCCGGCTGCAAACCGTTGAGCAGGCGGCCACGCTGGACGAAGCGGTTGCATTGGCGCGGCGGACTGCCCGCCCCGGCGATGTCGTGCTGCTCAGCCCCGGCGGGACGTCCTACGACGCGTATACGGATTTTGCGGAGCGGGGCGCCCATTTCCGCGCGCTGGTGCGCGCTTTGGCAAACGATGATCCGGCGTACCAGGAGTGAGACGGACATGCAATGGCTGAACGAACCGGCGGAGTTCTCGGTGGAAGACGGGCGGATCACGGTGCGATCGGCTCCCCAGACGGATTTCTGGCGCGTGACACACGACGGCGGCGTGCGCGACAGCGGCCACTTCTACTACCGCCCGGTGAGCGGAGATTTCACCGTGTCGGTCCGGTTTCGCGGCGCCTATCAGGACCTCTACGACCAGGCGGGCTTGATGCTGCGCGTGGACGAGGCGAACTGGCTGAAGTGCGGCGTGGAGTTCGCCGATGGGCGGCAGAACGCAAGCGTAGTCGTGACGCGCACCTATTCGGACTGGTCGATCGTGCCGCTGGCCGGGGCGCCGGAAGCCTTCTGGCTGCGGGTAGTGCGCGAGGGCGTGACCTGCTCGGTCTATTACGCGCTGGACGGCACGCACTACCAGATGTTGCGCCAGGCGTACTTCACCGATCGACCGTCGGTTGACGTGGGGCTGATGGTCGCTTCGCCAATCGGGGGCGGCTTCACCGCCGTGTTCGAAGACTTCAGCGTGACGGCGCCATGAGCGGCCCGCCACCCGATCCGCAGGCGCGGCGGGCGCTCGCCGCTATGCTGGCGCTGACGGTGGTGATCGCGCTGGGCGTGCTGGCGCTGCCGGGGCTGGGCCTCAACGCGCGCTCGCTAATCCTGATCGGCTGGATGGCGGTGATGATCGCCGTGCTGCGCCGCACCCGGTGATCAAAAAGCCCCCGGTTGGCTGCCGGGGGCGTGATGCTCCGCGCATCGAGCAACGCGTCAGTGCGTCTCGACCAGATAGTTGATGACCGCCTGGCGCTCGGCGGAGTCCAGGTCCGCGCCGTAGCCGATCATGCGATCTACCGTCGCGGTCCAGCCGGCTTCGTCCTTATCCTGCTGGTCGATGCGGTCGCGGGTGTGGCACACGGTGCAGCGCTCGTCGATCAGGGCGTTTCCGTCCAGCGTGGCGGGGTCAACGTCGGACTCTTCAAGTTCGAATTCGGGCACGGCCAGGAGCGCTTCCATCATCGCGTCCGCTGTGCCGGTGTATTCGACGCTCGCCGCGACGTCGAGCGCGATCTGGCGCAGGTCATCGGAGAACTCGCCGGGGTAGCCGGCCGCGACGACGACGGCTATCAGGTCGTCGTCCAGCAGGCGGGCGATCACGACGCCCTCATCCGTGTCGGATAGCAGGGTGACGAGGCTGCCCGTCACGTCCTCGCCCAGCTCGACCTCTTCCGGTTCGCCCAGCGTCAGCCCGCCCAGCGGGTCTTCTTCTGCCCCTTCGGCGGGCGCTTCCTCAAAGTTTCCAAAGAACATCAGCGCCACTTGCGACGCGTAATCCTCCGCAGTCGGTTCTTCCGGTAATGCCTCAGGCATCATCATGGTGAAGAACGGAGCGGGCAGAATCACGACGGCCATCGCGTGCTGGCCTTCGAGAAAGTCCTCGTCCATCTCGAGCCGGTCGAGCGTCTCTTGATCTGGGGCGAGGGTCACAAACGGGAAGGGCGGGCCCATCTCTTCTTCCTCTTCGGCGTAGTCGAGCACAAGCCACTCCGCCGGGTAGGAGAAGGTCAGGAGTTCGTCGCCAGAAAGATATGTCTCCCACTCCTCGTCGTCATCCTGGGCGAGCGCGAGGGTGGGACCGAGAAGCAGACTGAGCAGGGCGATCCAGACCAGCAGGCTTCGATGTGACTTCATTGAAAGTCTCCCAAGCATAAAAGTGGTCACCAATAGAATAAAATATATAGTAATAATAATAATTAGTCAACCATTGATAATCCAATCCGCCGCGCTTGCACGGCGGATTGGCGGGGCGGCACGCGATGCGGTAAGGTAATGGCAAAGACAGCACAATCCAGCGTGGAGCGAACGATCCGCAGAGCACGATGAGCGAACTGGCAGACGACCCGCAATACATCGATGACGACGGCGAGTTCAATTACGCGGACGCCCTGCGCGTGCCGTTTCGCCGGCCTCCTTCTCCGCCTGTCGATGAGCGGCGCGCCGACGAGCGCCGCCGCATCTACAGCGCGGCGGGGTTCGACCTGTATCTGGCGCTGGTGGTGGGCGTGCTGTGTGCCATTGGCCTGCTGATGGTCTACAGCGCCTCGATCGATGTCAGCTATCAGGCGACCGGAGACAGCAGCAACACGACGTATTTCTTCGTGCGGCAGCTTCGCTCGATGGGGATCGGGCTGCTGCTGCTCGTGCTGTTTGCGCGGCTGGACTATCACATCTGGCGGCGCGCGGCGGTGTGGATGATGCTGCTGGTCGGCGTGCTGCTGATCGCGGTGCTGCGCTTTGGCGAGACGCGTTTCGAAGCGCAGCGCGCGCTGCTGCGCGGCTCGTTTCAGCCGGGCGAGCTGGCGAAGTTCACGGTCGTGATCTACATGGCGGCCTGGCTGGCGTCCAAGCGCCAGAAGCTACGCAAGATCACCTATGGGCTGCTGCCGTTCACCGTCGTGGTGGGCGCAATCGCCTTTCTGATCATTCTCCAGCCGGACCTCAGCACCGCCGCGAGCATCCTGGCAACGGCGCTGAGCATGTTCTTCATCGCCGGAGCCGACTGGTTCCAACTGCTGGCGATTGGCGGGGTGATGGGCGTGGCGGGCTACCAGTTGCTCACGCGGCTGGAATACGCCAGCCAGCGCCTGGACGCCTATCTGGCAGCCGTCGAAGACCTGACGCAGGCCAGCGACCACGTTCAGCAGGCCGTGACGGCTTTCCTCAACGGTGGGCTGACCGGCGTCGGACTGGGGGAGGGTAAGCAGAAATTCGCCAACACGCTGCCGTTCCCGCACACGGACAGCATCTTTGCGATCATCGGCGAGGAACTGGGCCTGCTGGGGACGTTTCTGGTGCTGGCGCTGTTCGTGACGCTGATCTACCGCGGGTTTACCATCGCGCGCTTCGCGCCGGACGCGTTCGGCGGCCTGCTGGCAGCCGGTGTGACGTGCTGGATCGCCTACGACGCGCTGCTGAATATCGCGGTGATGACGGCGCTCATCCCGCCGACCGGGGTGCCGCTTCCCTTCATCAGTTATGGCGGGTCGTCGCTGGTCGCGGCGATGTCCGGGGTGGGGGTGGTTCTCAGCGTGTCGCGCTCGATTGGCCGGGCGGCGCGCCCCGTCCGCAACCAGACGCCGCGCCTGGCGCCACCCAATGCGGAATGGAGAAACGCACGTGAGGATCATGATCTCGGCCGGGGGAACCGGCGGCGGCGTGTACCCCGCGTTGGCCGTCGCCGGGGCGGTTCGTAGGCTCTATCCGCAGGCAAAGCTGTTCTTTGTTGGCGCGCGCGGCGATATGGCGCGCGGCCTGGTCGAGCGATCGGACGTCACCTTCGACCGCTACGACGAGGTGCTGGCCGGGCCGGTGCACGGCATTCCCCGGATCGGCCAGGCGATCAGCGCGGTCAAGATCGCGGCGGGCGTGCTGCAGTCGCTGGCGCTGGCGCTGCGCCTGCGGCCCGAGGTGCTGTTCCTGACCGGCGGCTGGGTCGGCGTGCCGATGGCGCTGGCGTGCTGGCTACTGCGGCGGCCTATCGTGATCTACGTGCCCGATATTGAGCCGGGGCTGATGCTCAAGGTGATCGGGCGCCGCTTTGCGCGGGTGATCGCCGCGACGACCGACGCCACGGCGGCTTTCTATCCGGGCCGGCGCGTCGAGGTGACCGGCTACCCGTTGCGTCCCGAAATCCTGCAGGCCGACCGCGCGACCGCGCTTGAGGCGCTGCGGCTCGACCCCCGGCGGCGGACGCTGCTGGTGTTCGGCGGCAGCCGGGGATCGCGCAGCATCAACACCACCGTCAGCGCCATCGCGCCCCAACTGCTGGCGGACGGCACGCAGATCCTGCACATTTCGGGCCAGCTCGACTGGCCGCAGGTCGAGGCAGCGCACGCGCAGCTCAGCCCGGCGGAGCGCGAGCATTACCACATCTTTCCGTTCTTGCCGGATATCGGTCAGGCGTTCGCCGCGGCGGACCTGGTCATCAGCCGCGCCGGGGCGGCCACGCTGGCCGAATATCCGCAGCTTGGGCTGCCCGCGATCCTGGTGCCCTATCCGCACGCCTGGCGCTACCAGAAGGTGAATGCGGACTATCTGGTGGAGCGCGGCGCGGCGATCCGGCTGGACGACGAGCGGCTGGCGACCGATCTGCTGCCGACGGTGCGCGCGCTGCTGGCCGATGAGGAGCGCCTGAGCGCGATGCGCCGCGCCTCAGAAGCCCTGCGCCAGCCGAACGGCGCGGAGAACATCGCGCGGCTGCTGGCGCGCACTGCCGGTCATGCGGCAGGTTGAGTCTGGTCTTTGCGCTGGCGCTAAGTTCGGCGATACTAATAAGCGAATAGTCCGTGATCGATCCGGCAAGAGGTGCACCGTCACAGAGCGGGCGATGGCAGGCGCGGCTGACGCGCCACCCGGCAGCCACCCGGCGAGGGGGCAGGTCTCATGATCCAACTTTCGAGCTTTCTGTGGATGATGATCTTCGCGTTCGCCGTGATTGGCTATATGCGCGGCTGGACGAAGGAACTGATCGCCACGGCGGGGATCGTGCTCGCTCTGTTCACGCTCAAGCAGTTTGAGGCGCTGGTCATTGACCCGCTGACCGATGGCCGCCAGGAGCCGAAATTCTATCTCCAGGCAACGATTCTGCTGACGCTCGCCTTCTTCGCCTACCAGACCCCGCCCGAACGCCTGGCTCGCGGCGGCGTGGTGCGCAACGCCCGCGAAAGCCTGCAGGACGGCCTTCTCGGTGCCATCGTCGGCGCCATCAACGGCTACCTGCTGATCGGCTCGCTGTGGTGGTACATGGATAATCTGGAATATCCCCTCAGCCCGTATATCACGCCGGTCCCGCCGGGGTCGGCCAGCGCCGAGATGGTCCGGATCCTGCCGTTGAGCTGGATGTTAGGCGCCGACGGCGGGCTGCTCTCGCTGTTGATGATCGGACTGTTTATCTTCGTCATTGTTGCCATTGTCTAAGCCCTTGGTCCCAAAGCCCTTGCCTGATTCGTCGCCAGACCCGGATGCCGCGCATCCCTCGCCCGGCGCTGCCGTGCTGCGGCCTGGCCAGCATATCCACATCGTCGGTGTGGGCGGGTTCGGCATGTCCGCCATCGCGCGAGTGCTGCTTCAGCAGGGGTACACCGTCAGCGGGTCGGACCTGCGTGCCAACGCCTTCACCCGTGCTCTGAGCGAGGCGGGGGCCACGATCTACGAGGGGCACGCTGCGGGTCACATCGCCGGGGCCGATCTGGTGGTGGCGACATCCGCTGCCACGTCCGGCAACCCGGAAGTCGCCGCGGCCCAGGCGCGGGGGATCCCTGTGCTGCGGCGGCGCGATGTGCTGGGCGAGCTGATGGCTGGGCACACGGGCATTGCCATCGCCGGGACGCATGGCAAGACGACCACCACCGCGCTGATGGTCCACACGCTGATGACCGCCGGGCTGCCGCCGAGCTATATTGTGGGCGGGGTGATGCGCAACACCGGCGACAACGCGGGGATTGGCTCCAGCGCGTATTTCGTGATTGAGGCCGACGAATACGACTATATGTTTCTTGGCCTGCGCCCCCACATCGCCACCATCCTCAACATCGAGCACGACCATCCGGATATGTTCCCCACGCCGGCAGACGTGATCGACGCCTTCGCCCGCTTTGCAGACCGGCTGGACAGGGACGGGCTGCTGGTCGCCTGCGCCGACGATCCCGCCGCACGGGCGCTGGCCGAGGCGCGCCGCGACGCCGGGCGCCCGGCGCTCACCTACGCGCTCGACGCGCCCGCCGACTGGACGGCGACCGATCTGGAGCCGCTGGCGGCCGGGGGAACGCGCTTCGTCGTCTGGCGGGGCGCGCAGCGGGCCGGGGTGCTGAGCCTGAGCGTGCCGGGGCGGCACAACGTCCTCAACGGGCTGGCCGTGCTGGCCATCGCGGCGCATCTGGACGTGCCCTTCGAGGCGGTGCGGCGGGCCTTTGCCAGCTTTCAAGGGACCGGGCGCCGGGGCGAGGTGCTGGGAGTGGCGGGCGGTGTGACGGTGGTCAGCGATTACGGGCATCACCCCACCGCCATCCGCGTGACGCTGGCGGCCTTCCGCGAGCGGCCGGGGATCCGGGATCTGTGGGCCGTCTGGCAGCCGCACACCTTCGGGCGGATGCGCGCCCTGGCGGACGAGTTCGCCGGGGCATTCGGCGCGGCCGATCACGTCCTGGTGACGGATGTGTATTCGGTGCGCGAGGCGCCTGCGCCGGGGCTGGACGCGCCCGGTATGGCGGCGCGCATCGCCGCGCAGGGCCATGCGGACGCGCGCTACAGCGGCGAGTTTGATACGACCGTCGCCGCGCTGGCGCAGGGCGTGCAGCCGGGAGACTGGGTCATCATCCTCTCGGCGGGCGACGCGCCCACCATCGGCGAGCGGCTGCTGGCGCGTCTGGCAGCCGGGGAGCAGAGCACATGAGCGATCCGTTTGCCTCTCTTGAGGCGCGCTTTGGCGAAGCGTTGCGGCGCGACGAGCCGCTGGCCCGCTACACTGTCGCCCGGCTGGGCGGCCCTGCCGATGCGCTGGTGACGGTGCGCTCGGCGGACGAGCTGGCGGACGCGGTCGTGCTGGCGGTTGAGGCGGGGGTGCCGTGGCGCGTGTTGGGCGGCGGCGCGAACGTGCTGATCGCGGATCGGGGCGTGCGCGGGCTGGTGATCGTCAACCACGCGCGCGCCGTCCGGCTGGACGACGACGGGCAGGTCTGGGCAGAGAGCGGCGCGAGCTTCTCCACGCTGGCGCGTAAGAGCGCCAATCGCGGGCTGTGCGGCCTGGAATGGGCGGCGAACGTGCCCGGCACGGTGGGCGGGGCGGTGGTCAACAACGCCGGGGCGCACGGCGGCGACGTGGCGCACCTGCTGATGTATGCCGACCTGCTCGACAGCGCGCAGAACCGCGCGGTCGTGCGCTGGACGGCGGACGAGATGCGGTATGACTATCGCGCCTCGGCGCTCAAGGGCCGGCACGGGCGCTATGTGGTGCTGGCGGCGGCGTTCCGGCTGGAGCCGGGCCACGATCCGGCGGCGCTCAACGCGCGCATCGAGGAACTGGTGGCACATCGCAAGCGCACGCAGCCGCCCGGCGCGTCGCTGGGGAGCATGTTTAAGAATCCGCCCGGTGACTACGCGGGCCGCCTGATCGAAGCAGCCGGGTTGAAAGGGACGACCATTGGCGGCGTGCAGATCTCGCCTGTGCATGCCAATTTCTTCATCAACCTGGGCGGGGGAACCGCCGCCGACTACCGGGCGCTGATCGAGCTGGCGCGCGAGCGTGTCGCGGCGGCCAGCGGCGTGACGCTGGAGCTGGAGATCGAGCTGGTGGGCGACTGGGATTGAGCGCCGCGCCCGCGCCGCCGGTCAGGGCCTTGCCAGCGCGATTGTAAGACAGCCGAGACCGAGCCTCGTTGGAAAGTCCGGCGCCAAGCGTGAACGATTTGTGAATTTCGTTAACTTGAGGGCTTCTACGGCCCTTTTTGCATTGGACAAGGGAATGATGTTGGATTATAGTGGGATTACGTTGTGGGAAACGGGTGTCATAGTAGCTACGATCGAGGAAGAATCGAACACTCATCGAGCGGGTCTTTTTGATATCTTAAGCGTAAACGGCATATCCAGGCATGGCTTCATCGTTGAAGACACGACAGCGGCGCGCGCGTCAAGAGATCGGTACCCGAGGCCACGTCCGACCATCGGCTCGCACTCAGCGCATCGCGCGCGGCGAGATGGGAGAGTCGGCGCCGCAGCGGATGTCCCCACTGTCACGCCTGGAAGCAGCCAGCGCGCCCACGCTGGCGCAGCGGCGGGCGGCGCGGCGCGAACAGAAGAAGCGAGCGCAGGCAGCCCGCGTCACGCCGCCGGTCCGGGTGCGGCTCAACCCGCTACAATTGTTGGGCTGGCGCGCCGTGTCCGGCATGATTGTCGCCGGCCTGTCGGTTGTGCTGTATTTGTTCCTGACGGCAGATGCATTCTACGTCAGTTCGGTGGCCATTGGGGGGGAAAAATACCTCACGCGCGAGGAAATCTTCCGCTTTAGCGACGTCGCCCAACGGCATATCTTCTGGATCGACCCGGACGAGGTCGAAGCGCGGTTGGAGCGGGTCGCCAACATCGCCGACGCGAAGGTGTATGTCGGCTGGCCGCCGGACATGGTCCAGATCATCGTCACCGAGCGCGAGCCGGCGCTTATCTGGGAGCAGAGCGTGCGCGTGTGGGTGGATGTGAACGGGATTGTCATGACGCAGCGCGAGGATCGCCCGGAACTGCTGCGCATCGTGGCGTCGAATGTCGATGAACCGCTGGACGTGGGAGCGCGCGTGCCGCAGACCATTGTCGATGGGGCGCTGCAGCTTCGCCAGCGCCATCCCAACATCGACGTGCTCGTTTACGATCCCCTCAAAGGGTTGGGCTACCGCGACGGTGGCGGGTGGACGGTGTGGTTCGGCGACGGCCACGAGATCGATACCAAGCTGCTGGTGTATTATCGAGTGGTCGAAAGCATCAAGGCCAAGGGCATCCAACCTGGGGACATCTACATGAACGAGCCTGATCGCCCGGTCTATACGGTGCTTTGGCGCGAAAATGGTTGAGTAGCAGAATGGGCGAACTGGTTGTAGGGATCGACATCGGCACCACCAAGGTGTGTACCATCGTCGGCGAGGTGCGCGAGACGGATATCTACGTGCTCGGCGTCGGCATCGAGCCGTCACACGGCATGCGCAAAGGGATGGTGACGGACGTCAACGCGCTCAGCGCGTCGATCTCGTCATCGGTGCACAAGGCCGAGCGGAGCAGCGGGTACGAGATCGGGCGCGCGTTTGTGTCGGTCGCCGGGGGGCACATCGAGTCGATCAACAGCACGGGGGCCGTGGGTGTCTCCAATACGCGCGGCGTGGAGTTGGTCGATCTCGATCGGGCGATGGACGCGGCGCGCGCCGTCCCGCTGCCGCACGGGCGCGAGGTGCTGCATGTCATCCCGCGCAATTATACGCTGGACGGGCAGACCAACCTGCGCAGCCCGCTCGGGATGCTGGGCTTCCGGCTGGAAGTTGAGGCCCACATCATCACGGCGGGCACCGCGAACATCCGCAACCTGGAAAAATGTGTCGAGTCCGCCGGGGTGTACGTCGATCGCTTCATCCTCAACCCGCTGGCGTCGGGCGATGTGGTTCTGACGCCGGAAGAGCGCGAGGCCGGGGTGATGGTCGTCGACGTGGGCGGCGGCACGACCGACCTGGCGCTGTTTGTGGACGGCGCGGTGTGGCATACCGCCGTGATCGCGGTGGGCGGCCAGCACATTACCAACGATATCGCGCACGTCCTGCACCTGCCGGCGGAGCTGGCCGAAGCGGTCAAGCTGCAGTACGGGCACGCGGACCCGAAAGCGGTCAGCCCGCTGGAAGCGTTCCCCATCCAGCCCTTCGGCGAGGAACTGCCCAGCAAAGTGCAGCGCTCGGACCTGGCCCTGATCGTCAACGCGCGCGTGGCCGAGATCTTCGAGCTGGTGCTCAAGGAGATTAAGCGCAGCGGCTACGACGGCCTGTTGAAGGCCGGGATCGTGCTGACCGGCGGGAGCAGCCTGCTGCCGGGGATCAAAACGGTGGCGGCGGACGTGCTGCGCATGCCGGTGCGCGTGGCCCAACCGGAGCACATCACCGGCATGGCCGAAGCGCTGAAGAACCCGTCGTACAGTACCAGCGTAGGATTGCTCAAGCTTGGCTTGATCATGGATCTTGAGGATGACCGGCGCAAGGGGTTTGGGGCCAACGGCAAGAGCCGGCCGGGGCCTAACTTGGGGAGATTCCTGCGCCGGGCGCTGGGGCGACTTCTGCCCGGGGATGAAGACGCCTAGCCGGCACGGCGCGAGCAGCCGGCAGGCCTATGCGGGGTGCGCGAAAACGGGGGGCTTTGTCCTGATTTCCCTGTACCGCAAAATATCGTAAAATCTGTTCCAATTATCGAGGGACAGAGGGATTGATCGCAGACGGGTGCGGAGCCACGCCCTACCAGGCGGCTGTGGGCCAGCGCCACTTTTATAGTTCGGATCTCTCAGGAGGGTGAGGTTATGGCTGAGGCTCTGCCAATGGGCGGCGAGAACTTCGCAAGCATTAAAGTGGTCGGGATCGGTGGGGGCGGCGGCAACGCCGTCAACCGCATGATCGAAGAGGGCCTGGGCGGTGTCGAGTTCATCGCCATCAACACGGACTCGCAGGCGCTGCTGCTCAGCAAAGCCAAGACGCGGGTCCGCATCGGCGACAAACTGACACGCGGCCTGGGCGCGGGGGGCAATCCGGAGATCGGCCGCAAAGCCGCCGAGGAAAGCGCCGACGAGTTGTATGAGGTGCTGCGCGGCGCCGATATGGTTTTCATCACCTGCGGCATGGGTGGCGGGACCGGAACCGGCGGCGCACCCGTGATCGCGCAGGTCGCCAAAGAGCTGGGGTCGCTGACCATCGGCGTGGTGACGCGCCCCTTTACCTTCGAGGGCGCGCGGCGCATTCAGGCTGCCGAGGCGGGCATCGAGGCGCTGAAGAGCCAGGTCGATACGCTGATCGTCATCCCCAACGATCGCCTGCTCCAGATCGTCGACAAGCGCGCCAGCCTGCAAGACGCGTTCGGCATGGCCGACGACGTGCTGCGCCAGGGTATTCAGGGCATCTCCGAGCTGATCACGGTGCCCGGCCTGATCAACCTGGACTTCGCGGACGTGCGCACCATCATGTCGGAAGGCGGCGCGGCGCTGATGGCGGTGGGCCGGGCCAGCGGCGAAGACCGCGCCCGCGTGGCCGCCGAAGAGGCGATCAGCAGCAGCCTGCTCGACGTGACCATCGACGGGGCACGCGGTATCCTGTTCAACGTTACCGGCGGCCCGAACATGAGCCTGTTCGAGGTCAACGAGGCGGCGGCCATTATCAAGGAGACGGCGCATCCCGACGTCAACCTGATCTTTGGCGCGGTGATCGACGAGAATATGGGCGACGAGATCCGCATTACTGTGATCGCGACCGGCTTCGAGCAGTCACGCGTGGCGACGCGGCGCCCGACCGGCGCCCGCGAGCGGGTGCCCGTCCAGCAGCGCCAGCCGCAGCAGACGCAGCGTCCGGCACCGCGCCCGGTGGCGCAGGAACCCGCCGCGGCGCCGCTTGCGCCGCCCGAGGTGGACGTCGAGGAGCAGCCGCCTGTGCCGCCGCAGACGCGCAAGCCCGAAGAGGAATTCACGACGCGCGTCTACGACGCCGACGATCTGGATATTCCAGCCTTCCTGCGCCGCGCCAACCGCTGAGCTGGAAGGCCGCGTGCGACTCTGGCCCGCTGAACGGAGGCCGGCGATCGCATGCCTCGTGCCTGGTAACCGCATCACCCTCCACCCGCGCTGCCCCCAGCCTGGGCTGCCGTGCAAGCGGCCCGGCTTAGGCGGGGGCAGCGCGCCGTTTTGAACCGCGCCAAGACCCCCGCCGGAAACCTTAAAAAATGCCCCGCTAGTACCCTGGTACTATGTACCGGATCGGTTGATCATGCTACAGTGAAAACCCCTCTAACCACCATATATGGGGGTATTATTTCGCACAATATCCCAAATATGGGGGTTGGCGGGTGAAAACAGGTGGGATAACGGGCTGTCTGGCACGCCGGCGCTGCTGGCTCGCCAGTGAGCGCGACCTTTTGTTACGATAGAAAGAGCTTGCAATGAAATGCCCTTATTGCGATGCTGACAACAAGTCGCGCGTGATAGACACCACACGGGATGTACAGGGCGGGATCCGGCGGCGACGCGAGTGCAAGGTCTGCGGGCGCCGCTTCAACACCTACGAGCGCGTGATGCGCGCCACACCGCTGCTCATCAAGAGCAATGGCGACCGCGAAGCCTTCGACCGCGAGAAGCTGATTCGCGGGGTGCAGATCGCCTGCGCCAAGCGGCCCATCCCCGCCTCGGCCATCAGCGACCTGGTCGACAGCATCGAAACCCACCTGCAAAACATGGGACGCGATGAAGTCTCGAGCCGCGTCGTCGGCGATATGATCATCGAGGGGTTGAAGCGCATCGACCCCATCGCCTATATCCGCTATGCCATCGTCTATCTGGGGCTGGACAGCATGACCAGCGTGCGTGATCTGGTCGACAGCCTGCTCGCCGGCGATCAGGGGGAGCCGGCGCGCCCGGCTGCGGCCGCCCCGGAGAGCGGTGGCACCCCGGACGGACAGCCGTCCCGCAAGAACGCCTGAGCGCACAATTGAGCCAGGAAATCAGGGTCCTGCAACCGGGGGCAGGCAGGACCCGTGTCTGCGTTATACGGTTGTGATCGGTTGTGTGGTTCGTTGTGATCGATGCGAGGGGGCCTGAGTGGGGTCGCCTCCAAGCAGCGCAAGGAGAGTGTCATGGTAGATGTGAGGCAACAGCAACGTGGAGCCGAGCCGCGTACCAACGGGTTCCGCAAGATACCGCTGCCGCCGGATCTCGATCGCGAGATCCCGCTCAGTGACAACGCGCGCACGGTGCTGCGCAAGCGCTACCTGCGCCGGGGCGAGGACGGCGAGCCGGTCGAGACCGAGCAGGAAATGTTCTGGCGCGTCGCCTATCACGTCGCCAAAGTTGAAGCGGACTATGGGCAGCCGATCGAGCCGGTCGCGCGCCAGTTCTACGATCTGCTCACCACGCTGCGCTTCTTCCCCAACAGCCCGACCTTCACCGGGGCGGGGACGCCGTTGGGTCAGCTTGCCGCCTGTTTCGTGCTGCCGATTGACGACGACATGGGCCGCACCGGCTCCGGCATTTTCGAGACGCTGCGCCACGCCGCGTTGATCCAGCAGACCGGCGGCGGCAACGGTTTTTCCTTCAGCCGGCTGCGTCCCAAAGGGGCGATCGTGCGCTCGTCCAACGGCAAGGCGACCGGGCCGGTCGGTTTCCTGCGGGTGTACGACCAGGCTTTCGGCGAGATCGCCCAGGGCGGCAGCCGCCGCGGCGCGAATATGGCGGTGCTGCGTGTGGACCATCCGGATATTGAGGAATTCATCACCTGCAAGACGGACGAGAACCAGATCACGAATTTCAATATTTCGGTCGGCATCACCGACGCGTTTATGCGGGCGGTTGAAGAAGATAGCGATTTTGAGCTGATCAATCCGCAGGATGGCACGGTGTGGCGGACGGTGCGCGCGCGCGACTTGTTCGCCAAGATCGTCAGGCAGGCGCATCACAACGGCGAGCCGGGCGTGCTGTTTCTGGACGCGGCCAACCGCGACAACCCCGTCCCGCATCTCTACGAGCTTGAATCGACCAATCCGTGCGGCGAGCAGTTCTTGGGTCCGTACGAGAACTGCTGCCTGGGCAGCATCAATCTGGCCCAGCACCTGACCCCCGAAGGCACGGTGGATTGGGAGAAGCTGCGCGAGTCCATCGAGACCTCGACCCGCTTCCTGGAAGATGTGGTTTCGGCCAACAAATACGTGCCCGCCGTGCCGGAGCTTGAGCAGGCGGCGCACCGCGTGCGGCGGATCGGGCTGGGCATCATGGGCCTGGCAGACATGATGTATGTGCTGGGCGTGCGCTACGGCTCGCCGGAAGGTCAGGAATTCGCCAGCCAGGTGATGGAGTATGTGCGCTATCACGCCATGCGCACCAGCATCGAGCTGGCTCAAGAGCGCGGCCCCTTCCCGGCCATCAAGGGCAGCCTTTACGATCCTGACGATCTCAAATGGCAACCGCCCAGGCCGATCGTGCCCTACGAGCGGGACTGGGGCCGCCCGGAGCTGGACTGGCAGGCGATTGTGGACGGTATCCGCCGGCACGGCATCCGCAACGGCGCCCAGACGACCATCGCGCCGACCGGCACGATCTCGACCGTCGCCGGGTGCGAGGGCTACGGCTGCGAGCCGGTTTTCGCGCTGGCGTACATGCGTCATGTCAACGATGGCGGGCGGCAGCTTACGCTCCAGTACACCAGCCCGCTGTTCGAGCGCGCGCTGCGCAACTCGGGCCTGTCGGACGAGCAGATCGGTCGCATTGTCCAGCGCGTCAATCAGGTGGGCACCTGCCGCGACATCGAGGACGTGCCTGAGGAAATCCGGCGCGTGTTTGTGGTCAGCAGCGATGTGACGGTCGACGAGCACGTGCGGATGCAGGCCGCGCTCCAGGCGTTCACAGACAACGCGATCTCCAAGACGTGCAACTTCCCCGCCGACGCGACCGAACATGACGTTGCCGAAGCGTATCTGCTGGGGTGGCGGCTCGGCTGCAAGGGCCTGACCGTCTACGTGACCGGCAGCCGCGAGAAGGTCGTGCTGGAGACCGCCGAGACGGCCAAGAAGAAGCAGGCCGCGCCAACGCAGCCGGTCGAGCAGGCCCGGCTGTTCAACGAGGAAAAGAAACCGCGCCCGCGCTATCTGAGCGGCAAGACGTACCGCATTCAGACGCCGCTCGGCACGACGTATGTGACGGTCAACGAGAACGGCGAGGGCAAAGGGCACCCCTTCGAGGTCTTTCTGATGACCTCAAAGGTGGGGTCGGAGACGGCGGCGGTGTCCGAGGCGATGGGCCGGCTGATCTCGTACATCCTGCGCCTGTCCTCGACCGTCAGCCCGCGCAACCGCCTCAAGGAGATCGTTCGCCAGCTCAGCGGGATCGGCGGTGGCCGCCCGATCGGGTTCGGGCAACAGCGCGTGCTCAGCCTGCCGGACGGGATCGCCCAGGTGCTCCAGGAATATCTGGACGAAAGCGACGAAAGCACCCCGGTCGAAGCGCCCTCGGCTGTCAGCGAGGGGCAGCTCGCCCTGCCGGTCTTCCAGCAGTCAGCCGACCTGTGCCCGGAGTGCGGCGCGGCGACGCTGGTTAACGAGGAAGGCTGCCGCAAGTGCTATAGCTGCGGCTTCAGCGAGTGCTGATCGCCCGGCCCACGGGTTGAGGAGCGATCGCGGAACTGCCGCCACAGCGCGCAGTTCCGCTTTTTTTGTCCGCGCGCCCGCGCCGGACTTGCGCCCCAGGCGGGGCAGTGCTAGAAGTGTCTCTCGTGTGCAGGCGTGACATTCGGGAGAAAGGCGCGGCATGGTGCGCGGACGGAAACCGGGTTCGCTGGCAGGGTTGCTGGTGGGCGTGGCGCTGCTGCTGGCTGCCTGCCGCGGCGCGGGCGCGGCCGACCGCCCGGCGACCCAAAACGACCCTGGTCCCCAGCCGGGCGGCCAGCAGCCGGTCGCCACGACAGATCCGGGCAGATTCGCCGCGCCGGATGCAATCGGCGGCTTCGTGCGCGAGTCTCTGCGCGGCAGCCCGCTGGCGACCGGCGACGGCGGCAGCGCGGCGATCTATCGCGGCGACGGGGGTAGCGTGCTGGTCAGCACGTTCCTGTTCGACTCCGCCGAGGACGCGGCGGCGACCGTGCGCTACACGCTCAGCGCGCCGGTTATCGCCGCGCGGCTGGATGATTCCGCTGGTCCGGCGCGGCACGGCTACGGCGTCGCGCGCGACCGGCACGGCGGCTATCTGGCTGTGTGGAGCGACGGCGGCTGGGTGTACGTCGTGCGCACGACCGCCGGGCTGGATACCCTGCGGCGCTTCCTGGATACCTTTCCGTTCTGATGCCCGGATCCGCCTTGCCACAAACGCCGCGTCGCTTTCGGCGCCGATCCGTCAGGCGGGCTGTCCGGCTGCTGCTGGCGCTGAGCGTCGCGGCGGCCTGGGGCGCGTGCGCGCTGGCGGCGGTGATTGTCGGCTACGGGGCAGTGGATCAGGCGCGGCAGGCCGATGTGATCATCGTCCTGGGCGGCGGCCAGGCCGGAACCGAGCGCCGCGCCGAACATGGGGCGCGGCTGTTCCAGGCCGGGATCGCGCCGCACCTGATCTGCTCCGGCGGCTATCGCCTTGCGGGTGGGCGCAGCGAGGCCAGGCTGTGCGCGGACCTGGCGCGGCAGGCGGGGGTTCCGCCCGGCGCGATCACGGTCGAGGACAGCAGCCTGAACACCGAGCAAAACGCGCGCCACGCCGCCGAGATCGTGCGCGAGCGCGGCTGGCAGCGTGTGGTGGTGGTCAGCGACGATTTTCACCTGCTGCGCGCCCGGTGGATGTTCCACCAGGCCGGCCTGCCGGTGTGGACCAGCCCGGCCCCGCGCGCTGTCAGCCTGGCGGCGGTGCCCGAGTCTCTGCACGCCCTGCTGCGCGAAATGGCGGCATTGGGCTATTATGGAGTCTGCGCTGCGCTGGGCAGCTAGCCACGCGGCGAGGAGCCTGTCCGATCATGGCGACTATACTGGTTGTCGAGGACGACGCCGATCTGCGCTTCTTGTACGCGGCGGCGCTGGAGCGCCACGGGCACGCCGTAATCTCGGTTCCGGAAACGATCCCCGCGCTGCTCCAGCTCACCAACCGCGCCATCGACGCGATCGTGCTCGACATCGCCCTGCCCGACCTGCCCGGCACGCGCCTGCTGGAGTTTGTGCGCGACGACCCCCGCCTGCACAACATCCCCGTGATCGTCATCTCCGGCAACGGGCGCGTCCGCGAGCGCGCCCTGGCGCTGGGCGCCTACGACTTCTGCGTCAAACCGGTCACCATGCGCGATCTGGTCTCGCTGATCGACCGGATCGTCGGCAGCCGCCTTCCCGGCGATCAGGCGTAGGGCAGGCGGAGCGCAGCCGTCGCGCTGCGGGCCGGTAGCACCCCCTACAATGAGAAGTAGCGCCGCTCCGTTTCCGCGCAGGAAAGGCGTCCTGCCGCTGGCATGGGCGCGGCTTCCGGATTCGGCTATGACTCTGTATGGCAGAGTTTTCGCTGCCAGACATCAACCGGGAGCAGAACCCTTACCGCGGAAAGGAAATCGTTTACACCATGAGCGATCAACAGGCAGCAGAAGCCGAGTTCGCGCTGTTCGCGCCGTATAACGAGCACGTGGCGCTCGTTGGCGATTGGAACGGCTGGGAGCCGATCCCCATGACGCGCGGCGACGATGGCTGGTGGCGGGTCAGTGTGCCGCTGGCCGACGGAGACTATCAGTACAAGTTTCAGGTCAAGTCCAAGAGCTACTTTGCCGAGGGCGAGTTGGTGACCATCGCGGATCCGCGCTCGCTGGTCGTCTCGGACGACTACGAGAACACCTGCATCACCGTCAAGAACGGCCGCCGCGTGCTCGCCGAGCACCAGTGGCAACACGACGATCATCCCCTGCCATCCAACCCGGAGCTGGTGATCTACGAACTACACGTGCAGGACTTCAGCGGCGGCCCGGGTGACGACCAGGCGGGCCCCAAGGGGCGCTTTCAGGACACGATCGACAAGCTGGATTATCTTGTCGAGCTGGGAATCAACGCGATCGAACTGATGCCGGTCAGCGAGTTCCCCGGCGAGCACGGCTGGGGCTACAACCCGCGCTATCTGTTTGCCGTCGAGAAGTCGTATGGCACGCCGGACGATCTGTGCCGGCTGGTGGACGAATGCCACGCGCGCGGGATCCGCGTCATCCTGGACGGCGTCTACAACCACACCGAAGTGAGCACGCCGCTGGCTCATATCGACCACAACTACTGGTACTATGGCGAGAGTCCGGACGCGCCCGAACACCAGTGGGGGCCGAAGTTCAATTACGAATTCTACGACCCGGAGCTGGACTGCTGGCCGGCGCGCCAGTTCGTGCTCGACGCGATCCTGCACTGGATCGCTCATTTCCACATCGACGGCATCCGCTTCGACGCCACGGCCATCATCAAGAACTACGATGTTCTGAACTGGCTCCAGGCGGCGATCTACCAGCACCTCAACGGCAGCAAGCCGTTCATCACCATCGCCGAACATGTGCCGCAGGACCCGTCGGTGACCGGGCTGGAAGGCCCGCTGGATGCCGCCTGGCATGAGAATTTCTCGAAGCAGATCATGTGCACCATCGTCGGGCGCGAACAGGACGGCCGCCAGCCGTACAATCTCGACGCGCTCGTCAGCGTGATCGACCCGCGCCGCGACGGGTTCGCCAGCGCGCAGAATGTGGTGAACTACATCGACAACCACGACCAGGACCGCATCATGTGGCAGCTCGGCCAGGCCGGGATCATCGACGATCCCGCTTTCCGGCGTGTGAAGATGGGCGCCGCGATTCTGCTGACCGCGCCGGGGATGCCGATGCTGTGGATGGGGCAGGAGTTCGGCGAGAGCGCGCCCCGCACGCAGGAGCGCCAGCCAATTGACTGGGCGCTGCTGCAAAACGAGCGCAACGCCGACCTGCAGCGGACGTATCGCGGCTTGATCTACCTGCGCAAAACCACCCCTGCGCTCCAGGCCGACACGTTTGACGTCGTGCATCTGGATCAGGAGCGGTGTATCATGGCATATAAGCGATGGAACGACGAGGGAAATATCGTCGTGGTGGTCGCTAACCTGCTCGACCAGTTCGCGGGCGAGGTTGAGATCCCCAACTGGCCGGGCGACGGGACATGGCACGAGTATACCCATGATTACGACGTTGAAGTTGGCGGCGGTGTGTTGAGGGATAGCCTGGCCGAGAGCGAAGTGAAGGTTTACATCAAAGCCGGCTGACCGGACCGTACCCCCTGCTGCTGCGCTCGTGCTGTGCCAGCGAACCCAACGCGACTATCTCCCCCGGCGGCACCTGATACGGTCCGGCGAGGAGATAGTCGTTTTCTTCCGGGCAGGCGACGGCCCGCAGGCCGCGCGCGCAGAGAGACATTTTCGGGAGAGTGTGGCATGGCAGGCTTACACATGCGTCGGATAGGCGGGCTGGCTGCGCTGGCGATCGGCACCGCGCTGCTGCTCGCGATTGGGCTGCCGGCGGCTCAGAGCGCGCCGGATCGGCAGGCAGATACCCCGGCCCCGCGCGTGGTCGAGACGAGTCCGCTGGTCGGTGAGGAGCTGGGGCTGGACGAGCCGGTGACGCTGTATTTCGACCAGCCGATGGATCGCGCTGCCGTCGAGGGGGCGTTCAGCGTTTCGCCGGCGGTTGACGGCGCGCTGAGCTGGGCAGGCGACACCGCCCTGACCTTCACGCCCACGGAAAGCTACGAGCGCGCCACCGAATACACCTTCCGCCTGGGCACCGGCGCGCGCTCGGCAGCCGGTGTCGCCCTGGCGGAGCCGTTCGCGCTGGCGCTGCGCACCATCGGCTATCTGGAAGTGGCCGAAGTGCTGCCCGCGCCAGGCGCCGCGTCGGTCGATATCGACAGCGCGATCACGGTCATCTTCAACCGGCCGGTCGTGCCGCTGGTGACGGTCGAGGAACAGGCCGCGCTGCCCCACCCGCTGCGCTTCGACCCGCCGGTCGAGGGGCAGGGCGAGTGGATCAACACGTCGATCTACCTGTTCACCCCCGCCGAGGGCTTGCGCGGCGGCACGACCTACACCGTGGCCGTCGAGGCTGGACTGGAAGATGTGACCGGCGGCGTGCTGGCCGAGGACTTCGTCTGGACGTTCACGACGCTGCCACCGGATGTCGTCGAGATCGTTCCCAGCAACGGGACAACCGGCGTCCGGCTCGAGGCCCCGGTGACAGTCAGCTTCACGCAACCGATGGACCCCGCCGCCACCGAGGGGGCCTTCCGGCTGGAGACCGTCCCGCCGGAAGACAGCGCCCAGGCACCGCAGGTGGTGGCCGGGACATTCCGCTGGAGCGACGACGGCCGCCGCCTGACCTTCCGCCCGGCTGAGCGGCTCGCGCTGGGCACGACCTACCGCGTTACGATCGACGCCGCCGCGGCGCGCAGCGCCACCGGCGCGGCCCTGCGCGAGAGCGCGTCCAGCACGTTCACCACGGTCCCCGTGCCCGCCATTGTCGAGACTTCGCCCTTCGACGGGCAGCGGAACGCCGACCCCTACGGCGGGTTCACGCTCTTCTTCGCCGGGCCGATGAACTGGAAGACGATCGAGGACAAGGTCCTGATCGACCCGGAGCCGTGGCGCGACTTCGACGTGTACTGGTCCGAATACCAGAACAGCTTCACGTTTGCCTTCGACACCGAGCCGAGCACCGACTACACCATCACCATCCTGCCCGGCATGGAAGACCCCTACGGCAACACCATCGAGCAGGGGATGGTCGTCAGCTACACGACCGCGCCCTATGCGCCGGAGCTGACCTTCCAGACGCCGGGCCGCGTGGGGCTGTACAGCGCCTATAATCCAGCCACGCGCCTGTTCGTCACCCACCGCAATGTGAAGCGCATCGACCTGGGGTTGTGGCGGCTGTCGCTGCGCGACCTGGCCCGGCTCACCGGGCCGGAGAGCTGGGACCTGTGGCAGAGCTTCCGGCCGCAAGCCGGGGATCTGCTGCGCCGCTGGTCGATTGACGTCCGCGCGGGGCAGGACGAGCGCCGCTACGAGCTGCTCTACGTCTCGGAGCGCGGGCCAAGCGGGATCGGCAACATCGAGTGCCTGGGCGCGCCACCGCCGCAGGTCGAGGTGGGGGATGTGGCGCTGGTGGGCGAGGACGATCCGCGCCCGCTCAACGTGCGTGCTGCCGCCAGCCTGAGCGCCCGCGCCATCGCGCAGGTGGCGCCGGGCGAGACGTTCCAGATTATCGGCGGGCCGTTCTGCGAAAGCGGTTACTTCTGGTGGCAGGTCCGGCTTGACAACGGCGTCGAGGGCTACGCTGCCGAGGGCACGCTCGAAAATTACTTCTTCGTGCCGCTGCTGCGCCGCCCGGACGATCCGAATGCGACCCGGACGGAGCCGCCGCCCGCGCTGGCCCCTGGCATCTACTTCCTGGAAGCGCAGTCGCCCGAGCTGGAAGGGCGCGATCGTGAGGCGACACGGCACATTCTGCTGGTCGCCACGGCCAATCTGGCGCTCAAGTTCAGCCAGGATACGGCCCTGGCGTGGGTCACCGATCTGGACAGCGGGGCGCCGGTCCCCGGCGTGCCGGTGATCTTCTACAACCAGGACTTCGCCCCGATCGGCCGGGCGGTCACCGGGCCGGCCGGGCTGGCGCGGGCCGCCATCCCGCATCTGGAAAACCTGTACACCACGCTCTATGCCTCGGTGGATGCGGGCGGCGTGTTCGGCTTCGCCATGAGCGAGTGGACGGACGGCATGAATCCGTGGCAGTTCGACCTGATGTCGGACTACCAGCCGGAGAACTTCGTAATCTACCTTTACACCGACCGCCCGATCTACCGCCCCGGCCAGCCGGTTTACTTCAAGGGCATCCTGCGCAACCGCGACGATGTGCGCTTCAGCCTGCCGGAGTTCGAGAGCGTCCCGGTGCAGATCTACGATGACCGGGGTGAGATCGTCTACGACGAAGTGCTGCCGGTCACGCCGCAGGGGTCGTTCAGCGGCGAGTTCGTGCTGGACGACGAGGCGCCGCTCGGCTACTACCGCATCTCGGCGGCGCTGGCGAGCAATGCCCGTGAGGAGTTCGGCCTGAGCTTCAGCGTGGCGGAATATCGCGCGCCGGAGTTTCAGGTGAGCGCGACCCCGGCGCTGGATCAGGTGGCGCCGGGCGACACGATCCAGGTGGCGGTCGAGGCGAGCTACTTCTTCGGCGGCGCGGTGTCCAACGCGACGGTGCGCTACAGCGTTCTGGCGCGGGACTACACCTTCGCCTACGACGGGCCGGGCTACTGGTCCTTTGAGGATCGCAACTACGACCTCTACGCGCCGGAGTACTACGGCCCGTTTGGCGAGGTGGTGGACGAGGGCGAGGGCCGCACCGACGCCCAGGGCCGCTATCTGATCGAGATCACGGCTGACCTGGGTGAGAAGACCACCAGCCAGCTCTACACCATCGAGGCGCAGGTCATCGACGAGAGCGATCAGATGGTTGCCGCGCGCACGCAGGTGATCGTCCACCAGGGGCTGATCTATATCGGCCTGCAGCCGGAAGAATACGTCGGGCGCGCGGGGCAGGAGAACGCCGTCAACGTGCTGGCGGTCGATTGGGACAGCCAGCCGGTCGCCGGGCAGGAAGTCGCATATGAGGTGGTTGAGCGGCGCTGGTTCTCGGTGCAGGAAGAAGACGAGTTCGGCCGCACCACCTGGACGTGGGATGTTGAGGAAGTCCCGATCGAGGGCGCCAGCGGCACGCTGACCACCGGCGACGATGGGCGCGCGCAGATCACGTTCGTCCCGCCCTATGGCGGCGTCTACAAGGTCTATGCCACGGCGGAAGACGAGCGCGGCAATGCGATCCGCTCCAGCGCCTTCCTGTGGGTCAGCGGCGAGGACTTCGTCAACTGGCGCCAGGAGAACTCCAACCGCATCCAGCTCATCACCGATAAAGATCGCTACTCGGTCGGCGACACGGCTGAGGTGCTGATCCCCAGCCCCTGGCAGGGCGAGGCCTACGCGCTGATCACGGTCGAGCGCGGCGACATCCTGACGCAGGAAGTCCTGCTGCTGGAAACGAACAGCACCATCTACCGCCTGCCGATCGAGGAGAACTACGCGCCCAATGTGTTCGTGAGCGTGCTGCTGGTCAAGGGGGTAGACGAGACGAACCCGATCGCGGCCTTCCGCTTCGGCCTGACACAACTCACCGTCGAGACCGAGCGCCTGGTGATGGACCTGACCGTCGAGCCGAGCATCGATGTGGCGGCGGGCGAGTATGCCGGGCCGGGCGACACGGTCGAGTACACCCTCACCGCGACCGACTGGCAGGGCACGCCGGTTCCCAACGCCGAGATCGGCGTCAGCCTGACCGACCTGGCCGTGCTGACCATCGCCGAGCCGAACAGCCCGAACCTGCTGCCGTTCTTCTACTCCGAGCGCGGCATCTCAGTGCGGACGTCCTCGCCGCTGACGATCAGTGTGGACCAGGCAACGCAGCACATCATCGACACGATCAAGGGCGGCGGCGGTGGCTATGGCGAGGGCGGCATCTTCGACGTGCGCCAGGAGTTCGTCGATACGCCGCTGTGGGCACCCCACCTGATCACCGATGACAACGGGCAGGCGACCGTCTCGGTCACCCTGCCGGATAACCTGACGACGTGGCGGCTTGACGCCCGCGCCGTGACCACCGGCGAGGACGGGCCGATGCTGGTCGGGCAGACGACCTTCGACCTGCTGAGCACCAAGCCGCTGCTGATCCGCCCGGTGACGCCGCGCTTCTTCGTGGTGGGCGACCGGGCGACGCTGGCGGCGATCGTCAACAACAACACCGAGCGCGCCTATGAAACCGAGGTGACGCTGGAAGGGACCGGCTTCGCGCTGCTGGACGGCGTCGAGAACACGCAGACGGTGACCGTTCCGGCGGGCGGGCGCGCCCGCGTGGACTGGCCGATCGAGGTTCTGGACGTCGAGGCGATCAGCGCGATCTTCGCGGCCAGCGCGGGCGATGGCAAAGTCACCGACGCCAGCCGCCCGCCGCTCGGCCAGGGTGACGCGCGCACCCTGCCGGTCTACAAATACGAAGTGCCGGAGACGGTCGGCACGGGCGGGACGCTCTACGGCCCCGAGGCGGGGAGCCGCACCGAGGCCGTTGCGCTGCCGCGCCGCTTCGACGTGACGCAGGGTGAGCTGGTTGTGCGGCTGGATCGCTCGCTGGCGGCGGCCACGGTCGACGGCCTGGACTGGCTGCGCCACTTCCCGCACGAGTGCATCGAGCAGGTCATCAGCCGCTTCCTGCCCAACGCCGTGACCTACCGCGCGCTGGCGGCGCTGGGGGTCGAAGACGCTGAGCTGGAACGTCACCTGACCGAGCAGCTCAACTTCGCGCTGCAACGGCTCTACGCCCAGCAGAAGGTCGATGGCGGGTGGGGCTGGTTCCCGCAGGATAAATCCGACCCGCTGGTGACCGCCTACGCGCTGATCGGGCTGGCCGAGGCGCGGGCTGCGGGGTACACCATCGAGCCGGGGGTCATGTCGCGCGCCGAGGGCTTCGTGCGCGGGTCGCTGATCGCGGTCGGGCCGCAGGAGTCGACGTGGCGGCTCAACCGGCAGGCGTTCCTGCTCTACGCGCTGGCCTATGCCGGTGAGGGCGACCTGGGGCGCACCGTGCGCCTGTTCGAGGAGCGCGAGGCGCTCAGCCTGTATGCCAAGGCGTTCCTGGCGATGACCTTCCACCGCCTGGCGCCGGACGACCCGCGCGCGATGGAACTGGTCAACGACCTGAACAGCGCCCTGATCCTCAGCGCGACGGGCGCGCACTGGGAAGAAGCCACGCACGACTGGTGGAACTGGAACACCGACACGCGCACGACCGCGCTCGGCCTGATGGCGCTGGCGCAGATCGACCCGCAGAACCAGATGATCCCCAGTGTCGTCCGCTGGCTGATGGTCGCGCGGCAGGCCGATCACTGGGAGACGACGCAGGAGACGGCCTGGGCGGTCATGGCGCTGACCGAGTGGATGGTCCTGACCGGCGAGCTTGAGCCGGACTACACCTTCGCGGTGCGGCTCAACAACGAGGCGCTGCCGTTGGACGACAACACCGCCACGCCGGAGAACGTCAAAGAGGCCGAGCTGCTGCGCGTGCAGGTGGCCGAGCTGCTGGCCGACGAGGCGAATCGTCTGGTCATCAGCCGCGACGCCGGGCCGGGCAACCTGTACTACACCGCCCACCTGACCGCCTATCTGCCGGTAAGCGAGGTCGAGCCGCTGGACCGCGGGATCAGCGTGTCGCGCAAGTACAGCCTGCTGAACGACCCGGACGCGACGCCGATCACCCAGGCACCGGTCGGCGAGCCGGTCCAGGTCACGCTGACCATCATCGCCCCCAACGACCTGCACTACGTCGTGGTCGAGGACCCGATCCCGGCGGGCGCGGATGCGGTCAACCCGGAGCTGGAGACGACCAGCCAGGTCGGCACGCAGCCGGAGCTGAGCCGCGAGCGCCCGCTGAGCCAGGGCTGGGGCTGGTGGTGGTTCTCCAACATCGAGATGCGCGACGAGAAGGTTGTGCTCTACGCCACCTACCTGCCGCGCGGCACCTACCAGTTCAACTACGTGATCTATCCCGGCCTGGCGGGCGAGTACAACGTCATCCCCGCCACGGCGCAGGAGTTCTACTTCCCGGACGTCTACGGGCGCAGCGCCGGGTCGATCTTCACGATCACCGGCGGGACGGAAGGCTAGCACTGCATCCGGCCATTGGATGCGACCGGGGCGCGGCTCTGTTCGGCGGGGTCGCGCCCGGTTAGCTTGAAGGGCCGGTTGGCACCGGGGTCGGCCGGGCGGCTGCGCACGGCGGGGGATCTTCGAGGTAGAGCGGCCAGCGCAGCGCGTCGGTGACGTGCTCGACCAGCGAGCCACGTTCGTAGGCGTCGCGCATCCAGGCGTCGCGCGCACAGACCCGTTGAAAGCGATAGTACGCGTAGAAGGTCGCCAGCAGGTACAGCACCAGGCCGAATTTCAGCACCAGGTTGGCGGTGCGCAGGCCCGCACGCCCCACCGAGACGGCGAGCGCCTGGTTGACGCCCCGGTTGCGCACCTCGTAGAGTTCCTTGCGCAGCACGCGCCAGAACAACGCAATAGCCGTCAGAACGACGGCCGCGATCAACACAGCCAGTGAGGTGGACACGCTCGCATTTCCCTTTGCCGCGCCGGTTGCCCGTATGATGCTCGCGCACGAGGACCGATCCCCATTATAGCGTTCGCCGGGTGGCCGCCAAGCGCCGGGCCGTCCGCCGGTTCGCCGCGTGGGTGGATTTGACTACAATGAGGGCAAACCTAGAGCGAGACACGGCTGGCTGGGCGCCGCTGAGGAGAGGAACCGATGGGTTACTTCGATCCGAATTCGCTGACCAAGCAGAATCCGGTGACCGTGCTGCTGCCGGGGTTTGAGATCCGCTGCACGCTGCGCAGCGTCGGGTTGTTGCAGACTTTTCTGAACGACGAGCTGAAACCGATCCTGACCCTGCACGATGCATCCGTGATCGGGCTGGAGCGCGGCAACCCGGCGACCAGCATGGCGCTCCCCGAGCTGTACGCGCGCAAAGACCTTTGCCATGCCATCGCCTTCGACGAGATGTTGCCACAGGAAGAGACGGGCCTGATGCCGCGCGGCGAGCCGATGGCGGTCTACACATCCCACTATGTGCTGCAAGGCAAGCTGCACATGGGCAGCGAGGACCGTCCGCACGATTTCATCGCGACGAGCAAGGGGCAGTTCATTGTGCTGACGGATGCCGCGCTCTTTCCGTTGTTCGAGCTGCAAGCCCGGATGATCCAGCAGGCGCCCCTGGTGTTTGTGCACCACAGCACCGTGCGGATGCATCACCCGGTCTAGCGCCTGTGATGCGCTGTTCGGCGGCTGAAAGCCCCTCTCCCCGCGACGCAGCCGCAGAGGGCAAGGTTTCCCCCTCAACCCCCTCGATGCGGGGAGCGGGGGAGCGCGTAGCGCCTTAAAGCCCCTCAGCCCCGCGACGCAGTCGCAGAGGGAGAGGGGTTTGGGGTGAGGGGAATGCGGCGTCTAGGGGCGCGCGTTCTCGGCCAGGTAATTCAGAATCAGCGCGGCCAGAACGCCCGGCACCCAGCCGGCGATCGTCAGGGCGGTGACGATCAGCACCGTCCCGCAGCCGCGATCGATCACGGCCAGCGGGGGTAACAGCAGGCAGACGAGCGCTCGCATACAACCCATCGTGAAATCTCCTCTCGCGCAAGGCGCGGGTAGCCAGCCTTCATCCCCCTATACGCAGGCCGGCGCGGGGCGGTTGCGGCGGTCAAGCCCCGCGACGCGCCGCCCGCCGCAGCACGCCCAGGATGCGCGGCATGAGGCGCTCGTAGAGGGTGTACAGGGCGGCGTTGGGCACGTAATCCCACGCGCCGATGTGCCGCACGACCGTCCCGCCGAAGCCGTCTTTGAAGCGGTAGACTCCCCACATCGGGTCGTCCTCGCTGAATGTGTCCGGCGCGCCCCAGAAGTCGTAGGTCGGGTAGCCGCGCGCCTTCGCCCAGCGGATCGCTTCCCACTGGAGCAGGTAGGTCGGCATGCGCTGGCGCTCCTGGTTGCTGCTCATGCCGTAGAAATACCACGCCTTGGGGCCAAAGTGGAACAGGACCAGCCCGGCCAGCGGGGTGCCTTCCCATTCCGCGAGGAACGCCTGCGCCAGCCCGGCCTCGATGAAGCGCGCCCACGCCTCGCGGTAGTAGTCCAGCGGGCGGATCAAGAAGCCCTGGCGCGCGCCGGTGATGGTGTAGAGGCGGTAGAGCGTCTCCAGATCGGCCGTGCCGGACGCCTGGCGCACGGTGACGCCGTGCTTGGGACCCAGGCGGATCTTGCGGCGGGTGCTCTGGCTCATGTCGGCCAGCAGCTCGTCCTCGCTCTGCGTCAGGTCGAGCGTGATCGTGTTGCGGAACTGGACCTGCGAGGCGCTGAAGCGCCACCCGCGCCGCTGCAACTCGGCGATCAGGTGTTGGCCGGTTGGGTCGTCGTGCGGCGGGCGAGCGGGGTCGCTGCCACCGGGGATGCCGGTCCCGGCGATCACGTCCGGGTCGATCTTCAGCCAGATGGCGCGGCGCTGGCGGGCCAGCCCTTCGAGGTAATCGAGCACGGCGGCGACGCGTGCCGGGTTCGTATAGTCGAGGGCCGGGCCTTTCGGCACATACATCACGCACAGGGGGCCAGCGCGCCGGGTCAGGACCGAGGCGGCGGCGACCGGCTGCCCGCCGTCGTCGAACACCAGACGCTCGGGCAGCCAGCCCGTCTCGCGCCGCTTGAACTCGCCCCATTCCCAGGTTTGCAGCACGTGCGCCGCCGGCAGGGATCGCAGCGCGGCGTTCCAGGCTGCGGACGAGGTGCTTTCGGAGATGCGCATTGGGCCTACTTTCCAGCGTGAGCGGCTTTGCACGCAAACAGGCCGCTGCAAAAACAGCGGCCCTATCGTACCCGATGCAGCCAGGCTGCGTCGAATGCCCGGCGCGCTGCCGCGTCAGACGACCGGCGGCGGGCGGCGCGGCAGCAGCAGCCCGGCGAACAGCGCGAAGATCGCCGCTCCGATGATCGACCACACGATCGGGAACGCCGTGTCGCCGACGGTGATCACCAGCACTTCCGGCAGGTTCAGCGCGTTGGCAAGCTGCATCCCGATCAGCGCGCCAAAAAAGCCGACCAGGATTGAGATCAGCAGACCGCCCAGATAGAACCCGGAGACCATCTGGCCCAATATGCCGACTGCTCCGGCAATCAGCAGCAGAATCAGAAGTTCAACCAGCGTCATCCCATCATCTCCACGCCATTATCTTTGGTGCGCTCAGCATAGAGCGAGGCGGGCGGGGCCGAAAGAGCCGGGTGGCGGTTTCTGATCGGGCCAGATGGCCGGGGTCAGCAGATGGATGATCAGACGCGCATCACGAAGTAAGCGCCGCTGATCGGCGGCCCATCGGGTGCGAAGACCTCGACGGCCGGGTGCAGGGCAAAGCCCAGGCTCATCTTCAGCGCGAAGTTGGCGGTCTTGTCCCGCGACGACCAGGAGCGGACCTGATAGCAGCCCAGATCGCGGGCCAGCGCCAGCCCGGCGATCTGTAGCTCGCGCCCGTGACCCTGGCGGCGATAGTCGGCATCGACGGCGAACGTGCACACGAACAGCTCGGTGACCGGTTCACCGCTGGGGCCGAGCAGCGGCACCGGCCCGGCGTCTTCGTCGGCAGCCGGGAAGGTGATGGGCTGGTGGCGCAGGCACAGATTGCCCACGACCTGGTCGCCCAGCGCCGCCGCCAGATAGTGCAGGTTCGGCTGCGGGGCGCCGTCGTCGTCGAGCGCGTGGCGCGCCATGTCGTGGCGCCCCAGATGGATGACGAACGCCAGCCACAGCGGGTGGCCGGGATGAACTCGGATGACGCTCATAACCGTGCTCTCCTGTTCGCGCTCAGCCGGCCCGCGCGACGGCAAAGCGGTAGAGCGCGTAGATCGGTCGGTTGTAGACGCGGTCCCACGCCCCGGCACTGCGCACGACCTGGCCGCCCCACCCGCGTTTGAAGCGATAGACGCCCCACAGCCCGTCGTCGCGCGCGGCGAACTGCGCTTCGAGCGTGCCGGTGTCCTCGTCCGGCACGCCGACCATGTCGTAACACGCCGCGCCGCGCGCCATCGCCCAGCGGATGCCCGCCCACTGCACGCCATACGACGCCATCCGATGCCGCTCGCGGTCGGATGAGGCCCCGTACAGATACCACGCCTGCTTCGCCAGCGCAAAGACCATGACCCCCGCCAGGTCCTGCCCGGCGTAGCTGCCGAGCAGCAACACGCCATAGCGGGGAATGAAGCGGTCGTAGACGACCTCGTAATAGCGCGGCGCGTGGACGCCAAACGCGGCGCGCGCGCCGGTTTCGTGCAGCAGGGCGTTGAAGCTGTCCACATCGGCGCGGGTGCCCTCGCGGATCGCCACCTCGTAGCGCTCGCTCTTGCGGATGTTGCGGCGCGTGCCCTGGTTCATGCGCGCCAGAATCGCGTCTTCGCCCCCGGACAGGTCGATTTGATAGGTGCGCGGCGGCTGGACGGTTTGCGGGCTGAGGCGGAAGCCCCAGCGCGTGAAGTCGACTCCGTCGAGGCCGAAGCCCGGCTCGATCTTCAGCAGCGCGGCGCGGCGCCGCCGGGCCGCCCGGTCGACGGCGGCGGTCAGGGCGCGCACCTGCGCGTCGTCGTCCCAATCGACCAGCGGGCCGTAGGGCACGTAGGCCAGCCGCCCCAGGCCCAGCGGCAACGGGCGGTAGAGGATCTGCACGCCGGCAGCCAGCGATCCATCTTCGCGGGCCAGGGCCACGCGCTCCGCCTGCCAGCCGAAGGCGGTCTTCAGCGCGCCCCAGGCGCTAAGCTGGAGCAGGTGCGCGCGGGGGTGACCCTCGACAAAGGCATCCCAGGCGGCAGGTTCGGGCGAGACGGTGCGATAGGTCATGGCGGGTGTCGCTTTCGGTGTGCCTGGTTCTCTGGCGCCGATTATAGCGCAGCGCGGCGCGCCAGCCGCCCAGCCCACTGCCCGGTTTTGTGTTCGCCGCCGGCAGATGCTAGAATGAGGCGCACGGTGGCGCGCGATATGCATTGCCCGCCCCATAGGCGGCTGATATACTTATCACCTGTTGCCCCTTGCATGTGATTGTTACGCGGAACCCGTCCAGGTCTGGCTGGAGGATGTACGGCTCATGACAGTCAACGAATGGATTTTTGTCGGGTTGTTCCTGGCGCTTGCCTGGCTGCTGCCCGCCACCCCGATCATTCTCGCGAAGTTCCTGGCCCCCAAGCGGCCCAACCCGATCAAACAGCAAGTCTACGAGTGCGGCGTCGAGACGACGGGGAACACCTGGGTCCAGTTCCGCGCTCAGTATTACATTTACGCGCTGGTGTTCCTGCTGTTTGACGTCGAGATTGTGTTCCTATTCCCCTGGGCGCTGGCCTATAACAAGCTGGGGCTGTTCGCGCTGTTCGAGGTGGTCGTGTTTATCGTCCTGCTCGTTGTGGCGCTGCTCTATACGTGGCGCAAACGGGCGTTGGAGTGGTCAAGCTAGCCGGTCGGGCCGGTAGGATCGCAAAGGCCTACCGGCCTTTGCATGCCCGACGCACCCAAGTGGGATCTCGCTGGAGATGTGCGCATGACAGATTCTCTGATTGACATCGGTCTCTCGCGCGGTCTGGCCGTGCTGATCGCCAAGACGCTGGGCGTGTTTGCCCTGGCGACGGTCGGATTGCTGTGGACCTTCTTCTGCATCTGGGCCGAGCGCAAGGTCGCCGCGCGCTTCCAGGACCGCCTCGGTCCGAACCGCGCCGGCCCGTTTGGGCTGGCACAGACCGTGGCCGACGCGATCAAGATCATCCTCAAAGAAGACATCATGCACCAGGGGGTCGATCGCTGGGTGTTCAACCTGGCGCCCATCCTCTCGGTCATGTCCGTGCTGCTGATCTGGGTCGTGATCCCGTTCACCCCGACGTTGATCGGTGTGGACCTGAGCATTGGCGTGCTGTACCTGTTCGCCGTCGGGTCGCTCGGCTCGATCGCGATCCTGATGGCGGGCTGGAGCAGCAACAACAAATTCGCGCTGCTCGGCGCGTTTCGCGCGGTCGCGCAGTTGATCAGCTACGAGGTGCCGATGGCGCTGGCAATGCTGGTCCCGGTGGTGCTGGCCGGGTCGATGAGCACGCAGGACATCGTGCGCAGCCAGCACGTGATGTACCTGATTGCCGCCCCGCTGACCGTGCTGATCTTTATCATCGCCAGCATGGCCGAGCTGGGGCGGGCGCCGTTTGACATCCTCGAAGCAGAGTCCGAGTTGGTGGCCGGGTACCAGACCGAGTATTCCGGCTTCAAGTTTGGGTTGTTCTATGTCGGCGAGTTTCTGCACGCTTTCACGGTGGGTCTGCTGATCGCGGTGCTGTTCCTGGGCGGCTGGCGCGGCCCCTTTGCGGAAGACGTGCCGGCGCTCGGTTTCGTGTATCTGCTGCTCAAAAGCTTCGTTGGCTATTTTGCTGTGATGTGGATCCGCATGACGCTGCCCCGCGTGCGCGTGGACCAGATCCTGGATCTGGGCTGGAAATTCCTGGTGCCGCTCAGCCTGGTGAACCTGATCGTCGTGGCCTTTCTGTGGAAGATCCTGCCCGGCACGGACTCGATCAACAGCGCTGGCGACGCGCTGGTGCCCTCGCTGGTGCTGCTGGCAGCAAACATTCTGATGATCGCGGGCGTGGGCATGCTTCTGCGCGAGGAAGGACGGCGCGAACGCGCCCGCATCGCGGCGCGGCGCGCGGCACAGCCGGTGTCCGAGCCTGGATCCGTGGCGGATGCCGCGCCGGCGGGCGCAAGCGATTAGGAGGTCCGCGTGGAGCTAACGGTCGAATCTCTGGTTTTCTTGCTGTTTAGCCTGATCACGCTGGGCGGGGCGCTGATGGTCGTCACCACGCGCAACCTGTTCCACGCTGCCCTGTTCCTGATGCTGAGCCTGTTTGGGGTGGCGGGGCTATTTGCACTGCTGACGGCGCCCTTCCTGGCCGGGATCCAGGTGGTGGTCTACATCGGCGCGATCGCGATTTTGATCATCTTCGCCATTATGCTCACCCCTCAGGTGACGGCGGTTCGCCCGACCAACAGCCAGTGGATCGCGGGCGTGGTGGTGGCGGTGGTGCTTTTCGCGTTGCTGGTGTCGATCGTGACCCCGCTCATGAGCGAGCTGGGCGTCGAAGGGTGGAGCGCGGTGTTCACCGAGAAGAACCCGCCGCCCGTGCCCGCGGATAGCATGGCGCGGCTGGGCGAGGCGTTTGTTGATCCCCAGGGGTATATGCTGCCGTTCGAGGTGGCGTCGGTCTTGCTGATGGCGGCGCTGGTCGGCGCGGTGATGCTGGTGCGTCCGGCGCGCGGCGCCGAGGACGAGGCTCCCCAGGCCGGGGCGCAGGAGTAAACAGCGATGGTTCCGCTCTGGATGTATTTACTGGTTGCGGCGGGCCTGTTCAGCATCGGGATGTACGGCGTGCTGGCGCGCCGCAACGCGATCGCGATCTTGATGAGCATTGAACTGATGTTGAACGCGGCGAACATCAACCTGGTGGCGTTCTGGCGCTACAACCAGCCCGCGCAGGTGGGCGGGCAGGTCTTCGCCGCGTTTGTTTTCGTTGTGGCGGCTGCCGAGGTCGCCGTCGGTCTGGCGCTGATCATCAACATCTACCGCCAGCGCCGGTCTGTGGTTGCCGACGACGTCGACCTGCTGAAGTGGTGATCGGCCACGCCTACACTTGGGATAGCGCTTATGGATATCAACTGGTTTGACGCCGACTACCTGCCCTGGCTGATCCTGTTCTTTCCGCTGCTCAGCTTTCTGATCATCGTGCTGTTCACCTCGCGCAGCCGGACCCTCAGCCACATCGTGGCCCTGAGCGGCATCGTGATCGCCTGGGTGCTCAGCCTGATCGAGTTCGTCAAGGTCGTCTGGGCTTCCGATGTCGAATTGGGTAGGGAAGTCTTCGGCAGCACTATCGACTGGCTGACGCTGGGGACTGCCACCTTCCGAATGGGCGTGCTGGTGGACCCGCTGACGGCGTACATGCTGCTGATGGTCCCGCTGACGTGCCTGCTCATTTTCATCTACTCGCTCGGCTACATGCGCGATGATCCGCACAACACGCGCTTCTTTGCCTTCATCTCGCTCTTTGCCGGGGCGATGCTGACGCTGGTGCTAGCCGACAACCTGCTGATGCTGTTTGTCGGCTGGGAAGTGATGGGCCTCTGCTCGTATCTGCTGATCGGGTTCTGGTTCCACAAGAAGAGCGCGATGCAGGCGGGCGTCAAGGCGTTTATGACGACGCGTGTGGCGGATGTGCTGATGCTGGTGGGCATCGGCTATCTGTTCATCGAGGCGGGGACGCTCAACTTCCGCGACATTCTCTACAACGAAGAGATGCTGCACCACCTGAGCGATCCGGAGCTGTCGCCGGCGGTGCTGTTCGGCGGCAGCGTGGCGGCGGTGGTCGGCATCCTGCTGGTGATCGGCACGATCGGCAAAAGCTCGCAGTTCCCACTGCATGTCTGGCTGCCGGACGCGATGGAAGGCCCGACACCCGTCAGCGCGATGATCCACGCCGCGACGATGGTTTCCGCCGGCGTGTACATGCTGGTGCGCATGTTCCCGCTGCTTTCTGCCGGGGCGGACTTCCACCACGGCGATTTCAGCGCCCCGATGGTGATGATGGGGCTGGTGGGCGGCTTCACCGCGTTGTTCGCGGCGGTGCTGGCCGTCGGCCAGAACGACATCAAGCGCATCCTGGCCTATTCGACGGTCAGCCAGCTCGGCTATATGGTGGCCGCGCTGGGGATCGGCGCGTGGGTCGCGGCGGCGTTCCACCTGATCAATCACGCGTTTTTCAAGGCGCTGTTGTTCATGGCGTCCGGCGTGGTCATTCATGCGATGGAGCACGGCGAGCACCACGCCCACGAACACGGCCACCCGCACGAGGAAGTGCCGGAGCCGGACGGGCTGGTGATGGACTACGTGGCGCCGCCCAACGACGTGCGGCGCATGGGCGGGCTGCTGGATCGCATCCCGG
Source organism: Thermoflexus sp. (assembly GCA_020724465.1). Taxonomy (GTDB): domain Bacteria; phylum Chloroflexota; class Anaerolineae; order Aggregatilineales; family Aggregatilineaceae; genus DYGX01. Next base: position 6,670 of record DYGX01000006.1, on the reverse strand, counting down.
TGACCGCCATCACGATGGCGATCGGCGGGCTTTCGCTGGCGGGCTTCCCGCTGATCACGGCCGGGTTCTGGTCGAAGGACGAGATCATTGCCGAGGCCTGGCACGGGACGGGCGAGGGCTTCCCGCTGGCGCTGTTCGTGCTGGTGATGCTGGTGCTGGCGGCGCTGCTGACCGCGTTCTACACCGCGCGGATGTGGTTCCTGACATTCTGGGGGGCGCCGCGCAGCGCGGCGGCCCGCTACGCGGGGCTTGGCTCGCTGCGCAACTGGTGGGCGAACACGCGCTGGGGCAAGGCGCGCCGGCTGGAAACCGAGCCGGTTCGCCGCGAGGACGAGGTCGCCGCACGCCAGATGGAGTTCCCGCTCATCGTGCTGGCTTTCTTCGCCGTCTTCGCCGGATTTATCGGCGTCCACACGGACTTCCCGCTGCTGGGCGCGCTCGATAACCCGCTGCACGAGTTCTTGAGCGGGACTCTATTGGAGCACCCGCCGGTGTTCGACCTGGACGGCCTGCCGGTTCTGCTCAGCATCGTGATCGCGCTCGGCGGTCTGGGCCTGGGCTGGTGGGTGTACGGGCGGCGGCCGCTGGCCGAGGGCGCGGTCGATCCGACTGAGCGGGCGCTGGGCGCAGGCGTCTGGCGCGCGCTGCAGAACCGCTTCTACATCGACCTGCTCTATCGCCGCTATCTGGTGCAGCCGGCGGAATGGTTTGCCACGCATATCGTCATCCAGGCCATCGACAAAGAGACGATCGACGGCGTGCTGGAGACGATCGCCGAGACGTTCATCTGGCTCGGCGAGGCGTTCAAACGCTTCAATACCGTGGTGATCGACGGCGTGGGGGATGGCATCCCGCGCGCCATCGGCGACTTTGCCGCTTGGTTCCGCCAGGTGCAGACCGGGCGAATCCAGCAATATTTGCTGTTCGTCACGCTGGGGCTGCTGGCGATTGGCACGCTGTTCTTGCTCCAGGTTCGCTAAGGGCGGAGGCGCAGCTCAATGTTCGATTTCATTCCCGGAGACTTTCTCACGACGCTGACTCTGCTGCCGCTGCTGGGGGCGATCGTCGTCTTCGCGCTGCCGGGCCACAAGGCGCAGCTTGCGCGCTGGCTGGCGCTGGGAGTCAGCCTGGTCGTGCTGGTGATGGCGATCGTGGTTTTCGTGAACGTGCAGACCAACCCGCCGGGGCCGGACGAATGGGCGTACGAGTACCAGGTCGAGTGGTTCCCGCAGCTTAACGCGTCGTGGCATGTGGGCGTGGATGGCCTGAGCGCGACGATGGTGCTGCTGACCGCTCTGCTGGTCCCGCTGGCGATCCTGATCTCATTTGAGATCACCGATCGCGTCCCGGTGCATATGGCGCTGTTCCTGTTTCTTGAAACCGGGATGCTGGGCGTGTTCGTGGCGCTGGACATGGTGATCTTCTTCCTGTTCTGGGAGATCGGCCTTGTCCCGATGTACTTCCTGATCTACCTGTGGGGCGGGGAGAACCGACGCTACGCAGCGAACAAGTTCTTCCTCTACACCATGGCCGGGTCGCTGGGCCTGCTGCTCGCCACGCAGTTGATCGGCCTGTCGGTGGGCAGCTTCGACATCCCGGTCATGCTGCGCGAGTGGCCGGCCTTTACCGGCCAGGCGAACACGATCCTGGGTGTGAACGTGGACATCGCCAAATACTACGCGCTGCTGGGGTTCGCGGTCGCGTTCCTGATCAAGATCCCGGCCTGGCCGTTCCACACGTGGTTGCCAGACGCGCACACCGAGGCCCCAACCGCCGGCTCGATGCTGCTGGCGGGCGTGCTGCTCAAGCTGGGTGCCTACGGGTTCCTGCGGCTGGCGATCCCGCTCTTCCCGCGCGAGTGGGTGGTGCAGCGCACGCTGTTCAGCATGGACTATAACCTGGCGAGCATCCTCGGCTTTCTGGCGGTGCTTGGGATCATCCTGGGCGCGCTGGCGGCCTGGGGCCAGGATGACTTCAAACGGCTGGTGGCCTATTCCTCGGTGAACCACATGGGCTTTGTGGTGCTGGGGCTGGCGGTCGCCGCGCTGATGTACGGCAACGTCTGGGCGCGCGCCAACAGCGATTGGGTGTTGCACGCCAACGCCGCCGGGATCGACTTGTCCTCGGAAGAGATGCGGTCTCAGCGGCTGGCGCGCGAGAAGGTGGACACGCTGTACACCGAGGAACGCTTCGAGGCGGACCGGCACGAAGCGACCATCGCGCTCAACGGCGCGGTGCTCCAGATGTTCAATCACGGCCTGTCCAGCGCGGGGATGTTCCTGCTGGTCGGCGCGCTCTATCGCAAGACGCACACGCGGGACCTGAGGCGCTTCGGCGGTTTGTGGGACATCATCCCGATCTACGGCGCGCTGCTCATTTTCGTGAGCATGGCCTCGCTGGGCCTGCCGGGGCTGAACGGCTTTGTGGGCGAATATCTGGTGGTCGCCGGGTCGGTGGAGTTCTACATGCCCTATGTGCTGTTGAGCATGGTAGGGCTGCTGGTGACCGGCATCTACGTGCTCAAGGCGATCCAGAAGGTGCTGCACGGCCCGTACAACACCGAGTGGGCCGAGTACGACCGGACGCATCACAGGCTGGAAATTGACCGGCGCGAGATCCTGGCGCTGGCTCCGCTGGCGGTGCTGATGCTGGTCCTGGGGCTGTATCCCCGCCTCATCCTGGATGTGATTAATGATGGCGTGGTCCGTTTTCTGGGCGGCTAACGACACAGGCACGGCGAGGGCGCAGGGCCGGCCCTCGTGCGGTTAGAGGAGGCCTTTAGTCTATGGTGATTACGTTCAGCGGAGTGTTGACAGGCATCCTGCTCGTGCCGGTGCTGGGCGCGGTTGTCATCCTGCTGCTCCCCAAAGAGCAAAAAGACGCGGCGCGGATCATCGCTGCCGTGACAACCGGCGTCGTGCTGCTGCTGGCGCTGGGCGTGTTCTTCGGCTACGACGTCAACGCGGCCAATGCCGCCGCCGAACAGGGCGAGGTCTACTTCGCCTTCGAGGACCACGTCAAGTGGATCGAGTCGGTCGGCATTAGCTGGCACCTGGGCGTCGATGGCATCGCCGCGCCGATGGTGCTGCTGACCGCGCTGGCGGGCTTCACCGGCGTGCTGATCTCGTGGGGGATCGAAGACCGCACGCGCGAGTTCATGGCGTTCTTCCTGCTGCTGGTGGCAGGCGTGTTCGGGGTCTTCGTGGCGGTCGATCTGTTCGTGCTGTTCTTCTTCTACGAGCTGGCGATCTTCCCGATGTACTTCCTGATCGTCATCTGGGGGTGGGCCAAGACGCGCGAATACGCCGCCATGAAGCTGACGCTCTACATCCTGGTTGGCTCGGTGGTGGCGCTGGTCGGCCTGCTGGTGCTGTACTTCAAGGCGGGCGCGGCGACCGGCACCGGCGACTACAGCTTCGACTTCCGCGCGCTGCACGCCGCCGCGCAGGCGGGAGTCTTCGACCAGCCCTTCGCGGACTGGACGGGCGTCTCGACCGCCCGGCTGTGGTTCCCGGCCATCTTCATCGGCTTCGGCGTGCTGGCGGGCGTCTGGCCGTTCCACAACTGGAGCCCGGACGGTCACGTCGCTGCGCCGACGGCCGTCTCGATGATCCACGCGGGGGTGTTGATGAAGCTCGGCGCGTTTGCGGCGCTGCGCGTCGGCGTCCAGCTTCTACCGGATGGCGCGCGCGCGCACCTGCCCTGGATCATCTTCCTGACGCTGATCAACGTCGTCTACGGCGCGCTGATCGCCATGCGCCAGCGCGACTTCAAATATGTGATCGGCTTCAGCTCGGTCAGCCACATGGGGCTGGTGAGCATGGGCTTCGCGACGATGAACGTCACCGGCATGACCGGCGCGGGCCTGCAGATGTTTAGCCACGGTGTGATGACGGCGCTCTTCTTCGCCTGCGTCGGCATGGTCTACGACCGGGCGCACACGCGCGACATCCCCAGCCTGGGCGGGTTCGTCCAAAAGCTGCCGCTGGTGGCGGTGGCCTTCATCGTCGGCGGCTTCGTCAGCATGGGCATGCCAGGGCTGAGCGGCTTTGTGGCGGAGTTCCCGATCTTCGTCGGGCTGTGGCACGGCCCTGTCACAGAGCCGATCGCAACCTGGCCGACCGATAGCTTCAACTACTACGGCGCGATCGCCATCGTGGCCGCGCTGGGCATCATCATCACGGCGGCCTACGTGCTGCGCGTGGTCGGACAAGTCTTCTTCGGCGAGTTCGATGAAGAACGTTTCCCGGCGGTCTCGCGCATCACCGTCTACGACAAGATCGCGCTGGGGATCCTGATCTTCTGGCTGGTGCTGCTGGGCGTCTATCCGAAGGTCATGGCGCCGATGATCGAGTCGGGCGTCAAGCCGATCGTCTCGATGCTGGGAGGTTAAGTTGGACTTCTCGACTGACGTTCAGGCAAGCGTTCTGGCTGTTCTGCCGGAAATTCTGATGACTATCCTGGCGGTCGCCCTGCTGGCGCTGGACGTGGTCTGGCCGGACGCGCGCAAGCGCGACCTGGGCTACGTGGCCGGCGTCGGGTTGCTGGCAGTGATCGGCGTGATGCTTGTGCTCGCACCCCCGCCCGGCGAGGTCTCCGACCAGTTGCTGCTGGGCGGGATGATCCGGCATGACCAGCTCGCGCAGATCTTCCGGGCGATGGTGATCCTGGGCGGCGCGCTGAGCTGCCTGGTGACGATGGGCGTGCCGCGCCTGCAGCACCGGGGCGACTTCTACGCCGTGCTGATCGTGGCGGTGGTCGGCGCCAGCCTGATGAGCGCGGCTGCCGATTTGATCATGGCGTTCATCGCGCTGGAGATGACGTCGATCACGCTCTATTTGTTGGTGGGCTATCTGCGCGGCGACGTGCGCAGCAGCGAGGCGGGCCTCAAATACTTCCTGTTCGGCGCGTTTACGTCCGCGCTGACGCTCTACGGCCTCAGCTTGCTCTACGGCTTTACCGGCGAAACGAACATCTACCGGCTCGGCGGTGTGCTGGGGCGCAGCGATCTGCCGGATGGTGCGGTGGCGGTTTCGCTGGCGCTGGTCGCGGTCGGGTTCGCGTTCAAGATCAGCGCGGTGCCCTTCCACTTCTGGACGCCGGATGTCTACGAAGGCGCGCCCACGCCGATCACCACGCTGCTGAGCACGGCCAGCAAGGCGGGCAGCGTGGCCCTGCTGATGCGTTTCTTCCTGGCGGTCTTCCCGCCGGCAGGGCTGTTGGGGGCGCTGGAAGGCGTCAAGGACTACAGCGCGCTGTGGGTGCAGCTTGTGGCAGTGCTGTCGGTCGTCTCGATGACGCTGGGTAATGTGCTGGCGCTGGTGCAGACGAATATCAAGCGTCTGCTGGCCTATTCGACCATCGCGCACGCCGGTTACATCCTGATCGGCGTGGCGGCGATCTCGACTGACAAAAGCGCGGAAGGCGCCGCAGCGGTGACCTTCTACATGTTCATGTACGTGCTGACCAATGCACTGGCCTTTGGCGTGGTGATCCTCTTTGCCAACGCGACCGGCAGCGAACAGATCGCTGATTTCGCCGGCCTGAGCCGGCGCAGCCCGTGGCTGGCGCTGGCGATGACGCTGGCGCTGCTCAGCCTGGCGGGCATCCCACCGGCGGCCGGGTTCGTGGGCAAGTTCCTGCTGTTCCGCGCCGCCGTGGATGCCAACATGGTCTGGCTGGCGCTGGTCGGTATCATCAACGTGATCATCGGGCTGTACTACTATCTGATCGTCGTCAAGGTGATGTACATGGAGCGTGGCCCTGAGGATGGCCGGCCTGTCCGGGTCGATACGCCCTATGTCTGGGCGTTGGGCATCGCGGCGGCGGGCGTGCTGCTCTTCGGCACGATCATGGTTTCTCCGCTGGTCGACTGGGCGACCGAGGCGGCCCGCGCGCTCTACATTCTGCTCTAAATCGGGACGCGCACGCGTCGTCTGCTGCGCCCTTCTGCCCGTACGACATGCAGGCAGAGGGGCGCGGTTTGTTAGACGGGTAGGGCTATTCGCCAGCGGGACCGCCGCGCCGAGTTGTGCGATGGCGGCGGCTCCACTATAGTAGCGATCACAGCGCCGCGTGGGGATGGAGAAAAACCATGGATCTGGCACAGGCACGCGCAAGCCTGCTCGCCCTCGATCAGCCCGCCGCCCTGGTTGAAGGGCGCTATGGACCTCTGAACGAGGAACAGAGCACCTATGCCCAGATGATCTATGCAGGCAGTGTCAAAGCGCGGCAGTGGCTGGAAGACTGGTGCCAGCTTGAGGGACAGACGATGCCGTCTGAGGCACTGGCGATCCACGTGCATAAGATCAACAGCGGGCTGACGATGATGATCGGCTATGCTTCGCTGATGCTATCTGAGTTCGGCGGCATCCTCGGCGCCGAGCTGGAAGCGGCTCTGTCCGCGATCGTGTCTACCGGCGAGCAGGTGCATCTGGCGCTGCAGCAGAATTTCGAGGAACGTCTGCGCAACCAGTCGGCCTAGCGGCTGTTATGAGCTTTACGGGGTGGCCCTCACCCCAAATCCCTCTCCCTCTTGCGACAGTGTCGCGGGGAGAGGGGCTTTCACGGGCTGCGCGCTCCCGTTCTCCCCGCGTGCGAGGGCTGAGGGGGCGACACTAACAACGGACAGGAGGGCGGAGCAGAAATACCAGTTCCAGCCCTCACGAAA
>DYGX01000051.1 GCA_020724465.1 Thermoflexus sp. | reverse complement strand
ACGATCCTGGCGAAGGAGTTTCGCGGCGGCGTGCTGGTGATGACGGGCGCGAACAGCGCGGTCGGCCTGCGCTCGATGCCGGTGCGGTATCTCTTCCTCGACGAGGTCGATGGCTACCCGTCCGACGTCGATGGCGAGGGCGATGCGATCTCGCTCGCCGAGGCGCGCACCCGCACCTTCGCGCGGCGGAAGATATTCATCGTCTCGACGCCGACCATCGCCGGGGCGAGCAGCATCGAACGCGAGTACGAGGCCAGTGACCAGCGCCGCTACTTTCTGCCGTGCCCGCATTGCTCGCACCGGCAGTGGCTGCGCTTCGAGCAGCTGCGCTGGGAGAAGGGGCAGCCCGAGACGGCGGCCTATGTGTGCGAGGCCTGCGACGAGCCGATCCCGGAGAGCCACAAGACCTGGATGCTGGAGCACGGCGAATGGCGGGCGATGGCTCCCGAGAACGGAGCCAAGACGGCGGGCTTCCACCTGTCGTCGCTGTATAGCCCGGTGGGCTGGCGCAGCTGGCGGGAGATCGCCGCCGCCTGGGAGAGTGCAGTGAACAAGGAATCCGGATCGGCGGCCGCCATCAAGACCTTCAAGAACACGGAGCTGGGCGAGACCTGGGTCGAGGAAGGCGAAGCCCCCGACTGGCAACGCCTCATCGAGCGGCGCGAGGACTATCCCATCGGCCGCGTCCCGGCCGGCGGCCTGCTGCTGGTCGGCGGGGCCGACGTGCAGAAGGATCGCATCGAGGCCTCGATCTGGGCCTTCGGGCGCGGCAAGGAATCCTGGCTCGTCGAGCACCGGGTGCTGATGGGCGATACCGCCCGCGATGCGGTGTGGAAACGGCTGGGCGAGCTGATCGCCGAGACGTGGTCACACGAGTCGGGTGCGCAGTTGCCGCTCGCCCGGTTCGCTCTGGACACGGGCTTCGCTACGCAGGAGGCCTACACCTTCGTGCGCCTGGCGCGCGACCCCCGCGTGATGGCGGTCAAGGGCGTTTCCAAGGGCGCGGCCCTGGTCGGCACGCCGACGGCGGTCGACCTCTCGCAGGGCGGCAAGAAGCTGCGCCGGGGCATCAAGGTGTTCTCGGTCGCGGTCGGTATCGCCAAGCTGGAGTTCTACAACAACTTGAGGAAGAGCGCGGACGTGCTGGAGGACGGCGTCACCCTGCGTTACCCCACCGGCTTCGTGCATCTGCCCAAGGTCGATGCCGAGTTCGTGCAACAGTTGTGCGCCGAGCAGCTGATCACCCGGCGCGACCGCAACGGCTTTTCCATCCGCGAGTGGCAGAAGATGCGCGAGCGCAACGAGGCGCTCGACTGCTACGTGTATGCCCGTGCGGCGGCGAGTGCCGCCGGCCTCGACCGCTTCGAGGAACGGCACTGGCGCGAACTGGAACGACAGATCGGACTCTCGCCGCCCGGCGACCCCGATCCGCAAATAGAACAACCCACTGAGGCCACCCCACGAGGTGGCCTCGCTGTTTCTGGAAACCCGAGAACGGGCCGGCGCGTGATTCGCAGTCGCTGGATCACCTGATCACCATTACTGAGAACCCCATCATGAGTCTGCAAACCCAACTCAACAGCTTCGTCCTGCGCGTCGCCGAGGAATTCAATACCGTCAAGGGCCGCACCGGCACGCTGACGGCGCTGACCACCACCGACAAGTCGAGCCTGGTCGCGGCGATCAACGAGCTGAAGGCCGCCATTCTGACGGCGGTAGCCATCGACGACGCGACGGTCGCCACGACCAGCACCTACTCGTCGTCGAAGATCGTCTCGGTGCTCGATGCCCTCAAGGCCGACATCCTGGGTGGTGCCGACCCGGCCTACGACACCCTGCTGGAACTCCAGCAGGCGCTGCAGAACGACCAGACCGGCATTGCCGCACTCACCGCTGCCATCGACAAGCGCGTGCGCTTCGATGCGGCACAAACGCTGACGGTCGCCGAGCAACAGCAGGCCCGCGACAACATCGGCGCGGTGGCTGCCACCGACATTGGGGACACCACCACAGATTTTGTGGCGATCTTCAACGCCGCTC
>DYGX01000037.1 GCA_020724465.1 Thermoflexus sp. | reverse complement strand
CCCACCCGCGCGGGTGGGGCGTCACGTCAATGCCCGCGGCTTTATCCTGCTCAGCGCGTTTCAATCCTCGCCCCACCCGCGCGGGTGGGGCGTCAGTTCGCGCACAACCCCCGAATTCTTCAAGCCAATATTGGTGTCCTGCGCGAACCTCCCGCCGCATACCTTGCCGGCGGGAAGCAGCATTCTGCCAGCGGTAAAAATATTCCGCACAATCAAGGCGCTCTTCCGCTGCGCGCATCTCCCGCACATTTCTCTCCGCTTCCCTTCCGCGCGTCATATCACCAGCGGCGCCTCGAAATCGACCGCCTTGAATTGGCCGTGTTCCCTGATGTGCAGATTCACCGGCTCGGTCAGCCGATAAAATCTCAGACAGTCTTGCGCCGGATCGATTTCGGCCAGCAGGCAGCGTTCCAACTCCTCGAACTGCGCCCAGCTGATGCGGCACTCGAACACCGATTTCTGCACGCGCTGACCGATCCCTTCGCACACACGGGCCACACGGCGCAGACGTCGGCGTCCCTCGCGGGTTTCCGTGGCCACGTCGTAGCAGACAATCACCAGCAGGCTCATCGGGGCGTGAAGGGTAGATAGGCGTCCGCATCCCCGCGCACCACCCGCGCCAGAAATCGGGCCTGCACGAACGGCACCACGCCGAGGGCCATGGTCGTTTCGAACAGCGGATGAGAGAGCGTTTCCTGCTTGCGCTCCTGGTAGGCCACCACCACGGACTTGCGGGCCGCCTCCCGGAGGCTCACCGCGCCGCCCGTCCTCACCTCGAAATCGGCGGCATCGATTTGACGCCGATTGACGAGCGTGAGCGCCAGGCGATCCGCCAGCAGCGGACGAAATTCCTCCATCAGATCAAGCGCCAGGGCTGCCCGGCCCGGACGCACGGCATGGAGAAAACCGATCTGCGGATCGAGCCCGACGCTTTCGAGGGCGCTGCGGCAGTCATTCATCAGCAAGGCATAGAGGAAGGACAGGAGCGCATTCATGCGGTCGAGCGGCGGTCGGCGTGTGCGCCCGTTGGGGGTAAACGCCGCGCGCGCATCGGGCCGCAGGATGTACCCCATCACGCCGAAGTAACGCTTGGCCGCATCGCCTTCGATGCCGCGCACACTGTCGAGATCGCTGGCGTGCTCGAGTCGCGCCAATGCGCGCGCAAATTCGTCGGCCACGGCGGACAGCACGGCGTTGTCATCCTCTCGTCCGGTCTCGCGCGCACCGCGCAGCAACACCTGCCGACCGTTCTTGAGCTTGCCGGCAATGCAGGATTTGGCCGCCGCCAGACAAAAGTCGGCATTGGCCAGACGGCGATGCTGGTCGATACGCAGCAGCACGTTGCCCGACACCGCCCCTTCCAGCCGCGCCTTGAAGCGACCGCGACCGTCGAGCAGCACCAGGCTCTTGCCCTCGTCGGCCAAGCGGTGCATGAGGATGGGCGAGACCATGACATGGCCGAAGCAAACGACCGCCGCGAGGTGATGCAGCGGCACGCGCAGCCGCGTCTCCCGCTCGATCTCGATACGCAGCGTGTCGTTGTCCAGATGCAGGTAGCTGTCGGGCGTGGTGACGTAGAGGGTGTTGAGCAACTGCATGATTCAGTCGATCATGACGAACAGTTTTTCCGGCATGGGCCGCACGTCGGGCTGGCAGATTTCAGCCAGCGAGCATTTCGCGCAACGCTCGTCAAAAGTCGGCTCTGGCAGGACGGCAGAGGCGGACAGCGCGCGCACGGCGGTGGCGGCCTCCTCCACGCGCAGGCGCAGCGCGGCGTCGATGGCAACCGTGCGGCGACGCTTCGACTTGGCGTAGAAAATCGCCCCGGTCGGCACGGGCTTGCCGGTCATCTCCTCCAGGCACAGGGCTTGCGCGGCCAGTTGCAGATCGTCGCAGGCCCCGATCCAGACGGCTTTGGCGCGACTGCCGACCTTGTATTCCACCGGAAAGGGCGTGCCATCCGGCTCGAACTCCACGACGTCGCACTTGCCGATCAGCCCGAGGCGGTCGCTCCACACCGGTAACGCACGCTCGACGCGCAAACCGGTGCGCACCTCGACGCCGGGCGCATCCACTTGGCTGTGCACCGCCTGCCCGCGCAGGGTGTAGAGATTCTCGGCAAACACCTGTTCGACATGGATCAGCGCACACTGGCGCGGGCAGTAGCACCAGTGCTGGAGGGCGGAGAGGGGGATGGGGTTGGGGTCATCCACGATCAATCTAGCAGGTGCTCCGGCAGATCGCGCGGCACCCTCATGCTGCCAGCGCCTCTTCGCGGGTGATGTGCAGACGAATCAACCCCGGCTTACGGTCGGCATCGAAATGGCAGCGCACGGCATCGCGCACTTGTTCATGCAGGCTCGGCAAATCATCGGCCTCGGTGAAGATGTCAGCACCCACGGCCCGTGCAGTAAATCCGCCTTCCGGGGCCTCTTCGACGATGAAGTGAATGTCGGTCATGGTCAGCATCTCCTGATCAAGGTGACGTTGGGTAAGCCAGCAATCTCATGCTCGCCGATTGCGATGGGCTGTCCGTCGAATAGCACAGAATAGGCACCAAAGTCGCGCGGCACGTCATCAGTTTGTCGCGCCACCGTGAGCCGGTCGAACAAGGCGTGGGCCGGCGCATTGCCGAGTTCGGATGTGTGCCTGAAGAGATAAAGCCCGCACGTAGCCATCTCGCCGCGAGCAGCAGAACGATCATGCTCGAACATTTGCTCCAGCGCCAGAAAGAAGAGTTCAAGGTCGTCTGTGTCAAAACCCGTCTGCTGGGCGAGATGGGCTGAAATAAAGCCATGCGCTCGGTAGAGACCATAGGGCACGGTGAATTTTCGGCCCATGGTGCGGTTATCGCCGCCTTGCTTTTCAGCTTCTGCCTCGGTAGCAACCGCCATGCGGGTAATCGAATGTTCCATCGGCACCACTGGATCGATTGACCGCCCGAAGGTCATTTGCACCGGACCGCGCACCTGGCCGCAGTTGGGTGCGGACTTCAACGACATCACGGCACCGAACGTACGAATGTCGTAGAAATGCTCGCACATCCAGTCCCTGCCCTTTTCGGTCTCGTCGCGAGTCGGCTTTCGCGTCTTGGCATTCTTTAGGGCCTTATTCAGAAACGCCGCCAGTGGTTTCGCGAGGTCGTCCGCTTCCCTTATCTGCTTGGTAGCCTCTTTCTTGTCTGTCGTCCCCGATACGACCAGAAACAACTTGTCGTCGTCATCGACAAGCTCCATGCCTTCCGGCAAAGAAATCTCCCGGATTGGCTCCGTCAGATTCTCGGGAACCGGCACCTTCAAATCCTGCCCAAGCTCGATTTTGAGGTCATTGAATGCTTCGACATGGGAGCGGCCAAGTACCGCCCGCTCCTTGATGTAAATGTCAAAGCCGCGCATTGCCTTATCGCCTTCACGTTTCGACAACTGCACATAGTTCCTGACCTTGCGTTTGAGGCAAACATCGGTCACCAGACCCTTGCCGGTTTCCGGATCAAGGCGCGGCAAATTGCCGGCATCCGGGTCACCATTCGGGTTGCCGTCGCGCACATCGAAGAGAAGGACAAAATCGTAGCGATGCTTGAGTGGGTTGTTCATTTCTCAGTCTCCTTGCTTTCCGTAAGTGGAGGGATGTACGCGCTGTTGGTAATAGCCGACCGCAAACCTGCCCTGGCCATCCAAGGTCAAATGCGGCTCGAATCGAGGCGGTAGGCCATTGATGATTTCTCCGAGCAGGCTTTCGAGGTTCCTGCGCCGGCCAACGTTTTCGATCTTGCCGAGATGGTGGTTTTTCAATCGCATCAAGAGCGGAAACACCGTGGCCGGTGTGCCCGATGCTGCACCATAAAATCGGTCGCGGATGGTGGCGTTGATCTTGCCGTGTCCTCCGGCAGCCTCCTCCTGGATACGTTCCAGGACGGCGAACAGTCGGCCAAGTCGATAGCCAGGGTGGGTATTGCTCGGATCGAGTGACATCTTGATTTTCTCCTCGGATGAATTGCGGGTTCGGTTCAGGCAAGCCTTCAGGATGGCGGCACGCGGATAGCTCACCAACTCGCCCGCCCGGATGCGGCGGATAGCGCCATGCAGTAACGTCTCGGGATATGGGGTGCCTTCGAGTATGGCCCGCATTACTTCGCCGCCAAGATTGGGCGGGACGTTCTCGATCTTTTCCTGTGCCGCAATAGCCTTCAGCAGACGGGTAATCGACAGGAATCCAGTCTCTTTCTGCGTTTTATCGGGCACCCAAACCATTTCCAGATCGCGGAAATGCCGAACGATCCGCTCTGCCATCTGAGCCACGGTGCCGACATGCCAGAAGCGGATGGCGATACGGGCGGCGTTCGGTGCCAAGCCGAGAACAAAAAACCGGGTCTGCTCGTCGAGCACCGGGCTAACGCCCTGTTTGGCCGCCTCAAACAAGGCCGCTACAGCTCGTGTTCCCCGATCCGGGTCGGGCGCATCCTTGTGCGGCTCGTCGAAGAAGAAAGCAAACTCGTTTTCGAACGGGGTTTCTGCGTCGGCCCAAAATACCGTGGTGGCATCGCCGATCTGGAGCTTCTGCGGGCTGTCACGGCGCAACAGATGCTTGAGTGCAGTGGTGTAGGCGAAAACCGCTCGCTTGCCGACAGGCGCGTTATGGCCTTGTTGTTTGGCGAACGAGGCGAAAGCATCCAGATTGAACGACACCAGCGATGCGCCGCTGCTTTGGGCATCTCGTACGCCCGTAATGGAGGGATGCAAGCGCTCTACTTCATCTGCCTCTCCCGTCACGAGACACCGTGTGAGCTCGCCCAGAGAAGGGGTGCCACTCAGGGCCGCCACAACTGCGGGGCGTTGGCAAACCAGATCGACATCACCGCGCAAACGAAACGTCAGGTTCGGATTGCTTTGCCGAATTTCCTGACCAGCTTCACCCCACGCCTCGATCTGATCCGATGAAAAACCCTCCAGGAACTGAAGGACGGCGGCCACGCCAGCGTCAGCTTGTACGGGGTTGGGCAGGCACCGAATCTCTGCTGCAAAGGCATGGTGCATGTCGAGCAAGCGCGCGCGATAGTCCGCTTCCTTGCCCTTGGCCTGGCGTTCAGCCAGTTTCTTCGTGTCGGGCAGGGCCAACACATATTCGGCATTTCCCCACAGCACATTGGCCGCCACGTTGACGGATTTCTTCACGCCTTGTGGAACCAGAAAGCTGCGTGCGATCATCTTGCAGTTCTCCGCCTGGCGAGTATCCACGACTTGAAGCACCCGGCCATCCGGCTCCAGCTCGATGACAAACGGAATGGCCTTCAGCTCGTAGCCTTCACGCGGCAACTCGGGCTTGCGCTCGTAGTAACCGACCAATGCTTGCAGAATCATCGCCGTACCTCCGCTTGCGTCAGGTCGATCACACCGTCCTTCATGTCGGCGCGAAAGAACATCGGCTTGGGGTCGGCGGGGTGGGTGAAATCCATGTCGTAGAGCATCCAGCCCAGGTCACGGGTTTCTGCAATCGGTTTGGGTTCGGTAGCCGCCAGACTCTCGATCAACCGGAAATCGCAGGCGAATTCGCGGCAGCCCAGATAGGGCTGGTTGATGCACTGCCCCTTCGACACGCGGCGCAGGAACATTTCGTGGAACTTCGATGCCTCCCGGCAGGCTGGGGGCAGATCGTCGGCCTGACGAAACTTGGACAGATGCGGATACGGCCCGACATGCTGGGCTGGATCGCGGTCCAGGGTGAAACCCGCATGCAGGCGGTAGGCAACATCGCGCAGGAGGAGCCCGGCGCGCTGCTGGCGCTCGTCTTCGATCACGATGCCTTCCTTGCCTGGTGAGACAATGCCGCCGACTTCGTTGCGGCGCAGGTTGATCCAGCGGATCGGGTTCAAAACCTCAATCTTGGTCACTCGCCAGGTCATGGCCGGCTTCCACAAAATGGCCTCGAACACGGCGCGCGCGGCGGATGGCGTGATGACATCGTAGGAGACACGCTCGACCTTCATCTCCGGTCGCGTAAAGCAAGCGAAGTCGCCGCGCACTTCCAGACAGTAACCGGTTTTCAAGACATTCCTCCCGTTCAGAAGACGATGGGCGTGCAGTTTTCCATGACAACGCCAATTTCCGCATCATAAAGCGTATCCACATCCTGAGCGAAGATGCCGGGTCGAATCTCGCGCACTTCGCCGGTTTCCTGCAATCGGATGACATCGCGGCGTGGCAGGTTGACGCTGTAACGCTGAAGCTTCCTCATCAGCCAGCGCTCGGGGCCCTCCTTTTCCAGTTTCCCGATGAGGCTGCGGCTGTCGTCCCACCAGACCAGGATGGGCAAGCTGTCGTCGGCGTCGATGAAGCGAAAACGCTCGGCGGCGGTGCGAAACTGGATTGCCAGTGCCCCCGCATCCCGCGTGAGTAACTCATGGATGGTGTGCTTGTCCCATGAATTCACGCCATTGAGATAGAACTGCCGGAAATAGCGCTCGAAGGTCGCGGGGGCCAGAGGGTCGGGCCGCTCTTCGCCGCTCATCAGGCTCACCGTCGCCTGCTCGGCCTGGCGCAGCAGCCCAGACGGTGCAGGTTTAGGCGGCACGAAGACATGTACCTGCCCATCTATGGACTTACCCTCTGCATCTTTGAGTCTACCCTCGCGGTTGCAGCGCCCGGCGGCCTGGGCGATCGAATCCAGCCCAGCCAGCGCACGCCAAACCACGGGGAAATCCACATCCACGCCGGCTTCGATCAGTTGAGTGGAGACGACCCGTGTGGGCACCCCCTCGTGGAGCCGGCGGCGAATTTGGTCGATGCGCTGCGCCCGGTGAGCGCCGCACATCGAGGCGGAAAGATGGACGGCGCCGTGTTCGCTTGAGCGCAGGCGTTGCCAGAGTTCGCGGCAGTCTTTGCGCGTATTGACGATGGCGAGTGCCGTCCTGCCAGCACCGACTTTTGCGGCAATCGCGTCCCAGTCCTCGCGCGCCTGGAAGTCGGCAGGCAGATGCACCCGCACCCGGCGCAGTTCATCGAACAGCGTCTGCGGCGCATCGATGATTTCGCGCACGTTCTCCAAGCCGCGCAAGGCGCGACCGAAGCTGGCGACATCGCGCAGCGCTGGCTGGGTCGCGGTGCACAGCACGATGCTGACGCCGTAGTGCTTGGCGAGCAGGTTCAGCACGTCGAGGCAGGGTTGCAGCAGTTCCGGCGGCAGGGTCTGCGCCTCGTCAAGAACAATCACGCTATTCACGAGATTGTGAAGCTTGCGGCAGCGCGAAGTGCGTGCGGCGAACAAGGATTCGAAGAGTTGCACGTTGGTGGTGACGACGATGGGCGCGGCCCAGTTCTCGGTGGCCAGTCGGCTCTGGATGCTCTGCCGTTCCGGGTCCAGATGGCTGTGGTGCTCGATCACGGCATCGCCAAAAAACTCGCGGTAGATGCCTGCCGTCTGCTCGATGATGCTGGTAAAGGGTATGGCGTAGATGATGCGGCGTTTGTCGTGAGCCTGGGCATGGTGCAGCGCAAAGGCCATGCTCGCCAGCGTTTTACCGCCGCCGGTCGGCACGGTGAGGCTGAACAGCCCGGGGGGCAGACTCGCTTTCTCGTGGCACTGGCGCAGCACGTCGGCACGAACACGATTGACCGGCGTCGGGTTGACACTCTTGAAACGGGCCCGCATGTAGCTCTCGAAACGCTGGAGCAACGCGGTGTCGAGCACTTCATGGGTTCGCAGTGCGGCTTGCTGCGGTGCCATGAAGGCTTCGGTGTCGAGGAAGTCGGCATCGACGAGACAAGAAAACAGCATCCGCAACCACAGGTGGGCACCCGCCGCGCCACCGGGTATGGTTCCGGCGGGTCGTATGCCGGGGTTAAGTATGTCGGGCGCGATCTCGCTGCGCGGCAGGGCGTCGAGGTGGGAACGATCCTGCAAGCGGGTGTTCAAGGCGGCGGCGGGGTTGCTGGCACCGTCCCAATCCGGCAAACCGGCGTGATGGCCCGCGATCAGGTAGGCCAGCGCACGCCCGGCTGGACCCAGGGTGTCAATGGCGTGAATCGCACCCGCCGTGGAATGGTTGCGCGGCCCCGGCACGAACAATTCCTCGGGGTCGTAGCCGCTCTCGCGCCGGATCATCGATTGAAACTGCGGCGCATACTTGCCCAAGTCGTGCCACAGCCCGGCCAGCCGAGCCCAGTCTTCCCCAATGTCGACACTCAGACATGCCGCCAATGAGGAAACACAGGCCAGGTGCTCTTCCAGAGGATGGAGCCGCCAGCCATCCTCCCCGTCTGTGCCGCCCGCTACGTGCGCGATGTAGCCCACCGAGACCTCCTTTCCATCAACCCACAGGGCGCATCAGCCGGGGCGTCCAGCGTTTCTCGACGTGGCGGTGGAACAGGAATGCTGCGACATTGCCACGTCGGCGAGTCCGGCATGCGCTTGCCCCACGCGCACAATGTCGTGACCATCCCCCGCCAGTGCCTCAACCACCGGAGCGGGAAAGTTTTCATCGGCGAGCAGCCGCATCACACCACCGACGCCTCATCGATCAGATGATGCATGATGAAATCTTCATCCTTGATGCAGTCATGCACGAAGGCGAACACCGCTTGCAGGTCTTCGCGCGTCAGGTGGGGGTAGCTTTCCAGCACCTGCGCTTCCGTCCAGCCCGAGGCAAACAGCTGCATGACGAACTCCACCCCAATGCGTGTGCCCTTGATGCGCGGCTTGCCGAACAAAGTGTCGGGCGTTGCGACGATGCGGTCTTTCCAGTCCATGATCAAAACCCCTCGATGATTTCTGGCATCACGCCAATGCAATCAAGTGCGATTTGAGCTTCCCTCTTCGTCTTCCAACCCGAGAGCATTATGCCCCCCATCCTGCCTCGTGCTCACGGGAATTCTCCTTCCGGTTTTCTGGGCGTAATACCCCACTTATTACCCCCGCCGCACGCCCACGACGCCGCTCACCTCGCCCAGGACGGCGAGCATCTTCTGCAGCTGGGCGGCGCTGGCCAGCTCGACGGTAAACGCCATGCGGGCCATGCCCGCCCGGGATTGGGTCTTGACAGCCGTGACGTTGACCTTTTCCCGGGAAAGGGCGTCGGAAATGTCGCGCAGCAGGCCCTGCCGATCGTTCGCCTCGACATGAAGGTCGCAGGCATAGACGCCGGCCCGCAGCCCCCCTCCCCTCGCCCACTGGGCCTCGATGACGCGCTCGGGATTCCTGGCCGCCATGTTGCGGAAGTTCGCGCACTCGATCCGATGCACCGAGACGCCGCGTCCGCGCGTGACGAAGCCGGAGATCGCATCGGGCGGCACCGGCTTGCAGCAACGGCCCAGCTGGGTGAGCATCCGGTCCATGCCGACGACGAGAATCTGCCCCGCGCCGGACCCGGAGCGGGAGCGTGCGGTGAGGATTGCGGACGCCGTGCCCTCTTCCGCCGGTTCGCCGTGCAGCGCGACCTGGAGCGCGCGCGGCCCGATCTCGTTACGCGCGGCGGCCAGATACATCGCCTCGGCGTTCTTGAAGCCGAGCGTGTGGGCCAGTTCCTCCAGATTGGACTGGGTGGCGCCGTCGCGCTGTAGCTCCCGAACGATCCAGGCGCGTCCTTCCGCCAGCATCTGGGCTTCCTGCTGGGCGGAAAACCAGGTTTTCACCTTCTGGCGGGCCCGCGGGGTGGCCAGGTAGCCGGGGTTCAGCCAGTCCCGCGAGGGGCCGCCGCTCTTGGCCGCGACGATCTCGACCTGCTGGCCGTTGGCCAGCGGCGTGTTGAGCGAGACCAGCTGGCCATTCAGCTTCGCGCCCCGGCAGCGGTGACCGAGGTCGGTGTGCAGCCGGTAGGCGAAATCGATGGGCGTGGCCCCCTTGGGCAGGTCGATGACGCGGCCTTGCGGGGTGATGACGTAGATCGTGTCGTCGAGCGCGGCGCGCTTGAACTGTTCGACCCAGACCGTCGAGTCGGTGATTTCGTCGCGCCAGGAGAGCAGTTGCCGCAGCCAGGCGATCTTGTCGTCGTAGGCCGAATCCGCCCGGGCCGGCGCGCCGGATTCCTTGTAGCGCCAATGGGCCGCCACGCCCAGCTCGGCATGGGCGTGCATCTCGCGGGTGCGAATCTGCACTTCGAGGGCGCGGCCGTCCTCGGCCATGACGGCGGTGTGCAAGGAACGGTAGTCGTTGCCCTTGGGGTGGGAAATGTAATCGTCGAACTCGCCGTGGATGGGCTGCCACAGGGCATGCACGATGCCCAGGGCGGTGTAGCAGTCCTTCACCTCGGCCACGATGATGCGCAGGGCGCGCACGTCATAGACCTGCTCGAAATCGATGTCCTTCTGGCGCATCTTGTTCCAGATGCTGTAGATGTGCTTGGGACGCCCATACACTTCGGCATGCGTCACGCCGGCGCGGGCCAGTTCTTCTTTCAGACGAAGCACCGCGTCTTCGATAAATGCCTCGCGCTCGAGCCGCTTTTCGTCGAGCTGCTGGGCGATGCGCTTGTAGATGGCCGGCTCGGTGAAGCGAAACGAGAGATCCTCGATCTCCCACTTGATCTGCCAGACGCCCAGCCGGTTGGCCAGCGGCGCATAGATTTGCAGGCTTTCGCGGGCGATCTCGATGCGCTCGGGGCAGTCCCGGCCGGCGAACCAGCGCAGGGTCTGGGTGCGCGAGGCCAGCCGGATCATCACCACGCGGATGTCCGCCGCGAGCGCGAGCAGCATCTTGCGGAGAATCTCGGTCTGGGCGGCCACGTTCTGGCCCTGGCGGGTGAGCGGGCTCAGGTTCTTGAGCCGATACAGCCCATCGACCAGGGCGGCGACGGAATCCCCCCAGCGCGCGGCGAGCTGCTCGCGCGCCTCGTCGAGAAAATCGGGGGCCGCAAAGAGCAGCGCGGCCAGCCGGCTGTCCCCGTCGAGATGCTGCGCGGCAAGGATCAGGGCCGCCCCCAGGCCATGCTCGAATGCCGTCTCGCCCGTGCCGACCGTTTGGTCGCCGTAGAGCGCGCGGGCCTCGCCCACGGCCAGCCGCAGGCGTTGTGCGCCCTCCTCCGGCAGGCCGGCGACGAGGCGGACGAGCGCGGCCTCGTCGACGCCGGCTTCGGGCAGGGCATGGTGGACGGAGACCACGAGATCAGCCCACCCAGCGCCGCGCGTTGCGGAACATCGTCATCCAGGGCGAATCTTCCCCCATCCCCGCCGGGCGCCAGCTCATCTGCACGCTGCGGAAGACCCGCTCGGGATGCGGCATCATGATCGTGACGCGGCCGTCGGGCGTGGTCACCCCGGCCACCCCGCCGGGCGAGCCGTTCGGATTGGCCGGATAGCGGTGCGCCGGGGCGCCGCGGTTGTCGACATACCGTAGCGCCAACGCCGATTTTTCCGGCGCACCGGGGAAAACGGCCCGCCCTTCGCCGTGGCTCACCACCACCGGCAGCCGCGCGCCGGCCATGCCGGCCAGGAAGATCGAGGGCGAGGCGGGAATCTCCACCATCGTGAAGCGCGCCTCGAAGCGCTCGCTGCGATTCGGGTGGAAGGTCGGCCAGTCCTGCGCGCCGGGGATGAGGGGCGCCAGATGGGCCATCATCTGGCAGCCGTTGCACACCCCGAGGGCAAAACTGTCCGGGCGGGCGAAGAAGGCGGCGAAAGCCTCCTTGAGGCGCGGGTGGAAGAGGATGGATTTGGCCCAGCCCTGCCCCGCCCCCAGCACGTCGCCGTAGGAAAAGCCGCCGCAGGCGGCCAGCCCCTTGAAGTCGGCCAGATGCACCTGCCCGGCCATCAGGTCGGACATGTGCACATCCACGCAGGCGAAGCCGGCCCGGTCGAAGGCGGCGGCCATCTCGACCTGGCCATTGACGCCCTGCTCGCGCAGGATGGCCATTTTGGGCCTCCGGCCCAAAATGGCAGGCCCCGTGGCTCCCCCCCCCCCTGCCCCCGCCCCGAGGGCGGGGGAGAGCGGATCGTCGAAAGTCGGTTGCACACTCAAACCCGGGTCGTCGGCGTCGAGCAGCGCGTCGAATTCCTCCTGCGCGCAGTCCGGGTCGTCGCGCAGGCGGGCGATGCGGAAGCTCACCTCGTCCCAGGCGCGTTGCAGCTCGACCCGCCGTCGGGCCAGCGCCGACTTTGCGTTGCGAAAGACGCGAATCTCGTCGGCGTCGTTGAGCGTGCCGATCAGGTGGGCGCACGCCCCCAGCCCGGCCTCGCGCAAGGTGCGCATGACGGCGCAACGGTCGGCGCGGCGAATCTGGATCACCGCGCCCAGCTCCTCGGCGAACAGGGCGGCGAGGAGACGTTCCTTCATGCGCGCGTCGAGCAGCTCGGGCCGGCGCTCGATGCCATCCACGTCGTTCATGAGCGGGTCGTAGCACAGCGCATCGAGATGGAGCGACACCCCCCGGCGCGCGGCGAAACTCATCTCGCACACCGTGGCGAACAGCCCGCCGTCGGAGCGGTCGTGGTAGGCGAGGATCAGGGGCCGCAGCCGCCCGATGGCCGCGAAGAAGCGCCCGAGCAGGTCGGCGTCGGCGTCGGGCGGCACATCCCCGCTCACCCCATGGACCTGGGCGAGCGCCGAGCCGCCGAGGCGGTTTTTTCCCTCTCCGAGGTCGATGAGGAGCAACTCGGTCTCCCCCCCTTCGTCCGATTGCAGTTGCGGCGTGAGGGTGGCGCGGATGTCGGCGCACGGCGCGAAGGCGGTGACGATGAGCGACAGGGGGGCGGTGACCTTCTTCTCCTGCCCGTCCGCGCGCCAGGTCGTCCGCATCGACAGCGAATCCTTGCCGACGGGGATCGAGAGACCCAGCGCCGGACAGAATTCCAGGGCGACGGCGCGCACCGTGTCGAAGAGGGCTGCATCCTCGTGGCCGTGCCCGGCCGCCGCCATCCAGTTGGCGGAGAGTTTCACCTGTCCGATATCGGCGATCTTCGCGGCCGCCAGATTGGTGATGGCCTCGCCCACCGCCATGCGGCCCGAGGCCGGGGCATCGAGCACGGCAATGGGCGTGCGCTCGCCCAGCGCAAAACACTCGCCCAGGTAGGTATCGAAGCCCAGCGCGGTCACCGCCACGTCGGCCACCGGCGTCTGCCAGGGGCCGACGAAGGGGTCGCGGGCGGTCAGGCCGCCCACCGTGCGATCGCCGATGGCGACGAGAAAGCGCTTGGAGGCGACGCTGGGCAGGCGCAGCACGCGCAAGACCGCCTCGTCCAGATCGATGGCCGACAGGTCGAGCGGGGGAGCCGTCGCCGCCTGGCGCGTCGCATTCCGGTGCAGGCGCGGAGGCTGGCCCAGCAGCACGTCCATGGGCATGTCGACCGGCCGGTTGCCGAAATGCGGGTCGTCGACGACCAACTGGCGCGCCTCGGTGGCTTCGCCGATCGCGGCGAACGGGCAGCGCTCGCGCTCGCACAGCGCCGCGAATTCGGCCAGACGCTCCGGGGCGACGGCCAGCACGTAGCGTTCCTGAGATTCGTTGCACCAGATCTCGCGCGGGGCCATGCCCGGCTCCTCCGAAGGCACTGCGCGCAGGTCGAAGCGCGCGCCGCGCCCGGCGTCGTTGGCCAGTTCCGGCATCGCATTGGAAATGCCGCCCGCACCGACGTCGTGAATCGCCAGGATAGGATTGGCCTCGCCCATCTGCCAACACCGGTCGATGACTTCCTGCGCGCGGCGCTGCATCTCCGGGTTGCCGCGCTGCACCGAGGCGAAATCCAGATCGGCCGTGTTCGTGCCGGTCGCCATCGACGAGGCCGCGCCGCCGCCCAGCCCGATCAGCATGCCCGGCCCGCCCAGCTGGATGAGCTGCGTGCCGGCGGGAAAACGTTCCTTGAAACAATGGCGGTCGGCGATGTTGCCGACGCCGCCGGCGATCATGATCGGTTTGTGGTAGCCGCGCACCTGGCCGTCGAAGACCTGCTCGAAGGTGCGGAAATAGCCGGCCAGGTTGGGCCGGCCGAATTCGTTGTTGAAGGCCGCCGCGCCCAGCGGCCCCTCGATCATGATGTCGAGCGCCGAGGCGATGCGCTCGGGCTTCCCGTAGTCCGACTCCCACGGTTCCGGGTGGCCGGGAATCCTCAGATCGGACACCGAAAATCCGCACAGACCGGCCTTGGGCCGGGCCCCGCGCCCGGTCGCGCCCTCGTCCCGAATCTCGCCGCCCGAACCGGTGGCCGCGCCGGGAAAGGGCGAGATGGCGGTCGGGTGGTTGTGCGTCTCGACCTTGGCGAGGATATGCGTCATGTCCTCGACGTAAGCATAGGCGCCGCCATTGTCGCCTGGCTGCGGGTAAAAGCGTCCGACCTTCGCGCCCTCGATCACGGCCGCGTTGTCGGCATAGGCCACCACGGTGCCCTGCGGATGCGCCTTGTGCGTTGCGCGGATCATCTGGAACAGCGACAGCGGCTGATCGACGCCATCCACCGTCCACGACGCATTGAAGATCTTGTGGCGGCAGTGTTCGGAATTGGCCTGGGCGAACATCATGAGCTCGACATCGGTCGGATCGCGGCCGGCCCGGGTGAAATGCTCGACGAGATAGTCGATCTCGTCGTCGGACAGCGCGAGCCCGAGCGAGGCATTGGCGGCGTCCAGCGCGGCGCGACCGCCGTGGCCGAGATCTACCGTCGTGAGCGGCGGCGGCGCGATGTGCCGGAACAGGGCATCGGCCGCGTCGATGGAATCGAGCACCGACTCGGTCATGCGGTCATGCAATTTGTCGGCCAGCAGCCGTCCCGCCAGCGCCGACTCTTGGGCACAATACGGGGCGCAATACGGGGCGTAATACGCGATCCCGCGCTCGATGCGCGCGACCTGGGCAAATCCGCAATTGCGGGCGATGTCGGTGGCCTTCGACGACCACGGCGAAATCGTGCCCAGGCGCGGGACGACGAGCAGCAGGGTGCCGGCAGGCTCGGGCGGCAGCTCGGCGGGAATGCCCAGCAGGTCCTTGAGGCGGGCGAATTCGTCGTCCGGAAGCGGGCCGTCGGTCTCGACGAAATACCGGTGTTCGGCTGCAAGCGATATGCCCAGCCGGGTCTGCACGCGGGCAATGCGGGAAGCGGAAAAGGCGGCGACACCGCGCAACTTGAGGATTATCGACATGGGAAAGGCACGCGGAAATCAAGACCTTGGGCGTGGTCGGATTATACTGCGCCAGCCCCCCGCCCAAGCCGTCGGGCGCGACGCGCGAACATCGAGGAGAACACTGTGCACATCGGATTCATCGGACTCGGCCTGATGGGCCGCCCCATGGCGCTGCACCTCGCGCAGGCCGGGCACACGCTGCATTTGTGGGCGCGCCGTCCCGCCGCCCTCGAACCGTTCAAAGCGGTCGATGCGCATGCCCATATTTCCGCCGCCGCAGTGGCCTGTCATGCCGACGCGGTGTTCACCATGGTTGCGGATGCCCCCGACGTGAGGGAGGTCGTGCTCGGCGAGAGCGGTATCGCCAGCGGCGCGCGGCGCGGGCTGATCGTCGTCGACATGAGCACGATCAACCCCAACGCGGCGCGCGAAATCGGCGCGGCGCTGGCGAGCAAAGGCATCGAATTCCTCGACGCCCCGGTGTCGGGCGGAGAGATCGGCGCGCTCGACGCGACGCTCACCATCATGGTCGGCGGCAAACCCGCAGTGTTCGAGAGCGTCAGGCCGCTGTTCGAGAAGATGGGCAAGTCGATCACCCTGATCGGCCCCGTCGGCGCGGGCCAGGTCGCCAAGGCCTGCAACCAGATACTGACGGGCGTCGGCGTGCTTGCGGTCGCCGAGGCCTTCAACTTTGCGGCAAAAAACGATGTCGATGTTGCCCGGGTGCGTGAAGCGCTGCTGGGCGGATTCGCCTACTCGCGCATCCTCGAAAACCACGGCCAGCGCATGCTCGAGCGCAACTTCAAACCGGGCTTCAAGGCCTGGATGCACCAGAAGGATCTGCGCATCGTCATGGAGGAAGCGCATCGCCTCGGCCTCATGCTGCCGGCCGCGGCAGCCACGGCGCAACTCTTCAATGCCCTCGTCGGCAGCGGCATGGGCGAGGAGGACTCGGTTTGCGCGCTCAAGCTGCTCGAGAAGATCGGCAGCGCCGACTGACGGCGCCGCCGACGCTGCGACGCCAAACCTATTTGGCGATTTGTTTTTCGCGGCGCTCCTCGATTTCCTTGCAATCGATGCAGAGCGTCGCCGTCGGGCGCGCCTCGAGGCGTTTCAGACCGATCTCGACCCCGCAACCCTCGCAGTAGCCATACTCGCCGCTCTCGATGCGCTGGAGCGATTCGTCGATCTTCTTGATCAGCTTGCGCTCCCGGTCGCGGTTGCGCAACTCGAGCGCAATGTCGGACTCCTGGCTGGCACGATCGTTGGGGTCGGCAAAAACCGTCGCCTCGTCCTGCATGGTATGCACCGTTCTCTCGATGTCGCCCGCAAGTTCCGACTTGAGAGCCTCCAGAATCTTCCTGAAGTGCGCGAGTTGTTTCGCGTTCATGTAATCCTCGCCTTTCTTGGCGACGTACGCTGGAAATTGCTTGTGCAGGAGGTCTTCAGCCATCTTGAGAAGGTCCGGTTGGCAAAATGCGGTTTTATAAACGAAACACCCGAGTCCCGCAAGTTTTTAGCACGGTGCGCGTTGACGAAAAAACGGCGAGCCCATATCATTCGCGCCTCGATGTTCCCCGATAGCTCAGTCGGTAGAGCGCCGGACTGTTAATCCGTAGGTCCCTGGT
>DYGX01000036.1 GCA_020724465.1 Thermoflexus sp. | reverse complement strand
TATGCCGCCCGAAGAAGCTCCCGACGCCGCACTCGCGCGCCTGGCCCGGCGCAGCGTGCTCCCCCGCATCTTGCTTCGCCTGGAAGGCGCCGCCCTTTTCGCCGCCGCCATCGCGCTGTATGCCGACGCCGGTTGGAGCTGGCTGGCGTTCGTCGGGCTGCTGATCGCGCCGGATATCAGTCTGGTTGGCTACGCGCTCAACCCGCGCCTGGGCGCGTACCTGTACAACGCGGTGCACTTTCTGGCCGTGCCGGTCGCGTTGGGCACGACCGCTTTGCTGGCCGGGTGGTCGCCGGGCACGCAGATCGCGCTGGTGTGGGCCGCGCACATCGGCCTAGACCGCGCGTTTGGGCTGGGGCTGAAATATCCCGACAGCGCCAGAGACACCCATCTACAGCGGCTGTAAGCGCCATCAACCGCAGGGAACAGCGGCCAGGGCAGCGGATGTCCTGGCCGCGTTTTTTTTCCGCAGGCGCGCATTTGTGAAATAAATACCTAACTTGACGCAGATAAATTCTAATATTAGCATATTTATTGCTTTAATTCGAAGGCCCACTCCCTGCCTCAGAGGAAGCGACACATCCCCACAGGTGGAGCACCACAGCGGACCTTCACATCGTTGGCGTTTGTTTAGTTCGCGAGGTCAACGCTATGTCGTTTCGTTTCCGTCACACCTACCCGTTATTCCGCCGCGTCGCTCTCTTGAGCCTCGCTCTCGTTCTGCTCGCCGGCCTGCCTGCCGCCGCGCAAGAACCGCCCAAGCTTTCCTTCCCACCGTCCGAAGGCACCACCTGGGGCGAAGCTGCGGATCTGGGCGATGGCCAGATCCAGACGTTCATCACCCTGGACCAAGATGGCAACCCCAGCCTGCTCGGCGTGTACTTCACGGAGAGCGCGTTGAGCAACCTGCCTGAGACACCCAGCGATGGCCAATGGGACATCGTCGATGCCAGCGGGACAGTGATTATGCCGTGCTGCGGCCACGAGCTCGCTTTGAAGTTCCCCGAAGAAGCCGACAGCACGCTCTTCAAGCACTTTGTCGCCAACTGGAACCCCACCGGGCACGTGCCGCCTGGGGTTTATGACGTGCCGCATTTCGACTTCCACTTCTATCTGATCACCGAGGAAGAGCGCGAGGCCATCGCACCGGCAACTGCCGAGACGATGTGCAGCGTGCCGAACCCGCCCGACGCGGGCGGCGGCGAACACCCGGTGCCGGTCACGTGCGAGACATTCGAGCAGGGCATGATTCCGCTGCCGGATGATCAGATGCCGCCGGGGTATCTGCTCGTCGATGCGGTTGAGCCGCGCATGGGCAACCACATGATCAACACGCAGGCACCGGAGCTTGCCGGCGAGCCGTTCACCCACACCTGGATCTACGGCGCATTCGGCGGGCGGGTGACGTTCTTCGAGCCGATGATAACGCTCGCCTTCCTCGAAGAGCGCAATGAAGAGGTCTGCACCCCTATCGCGGTGCCGGAAGCCATGCCCGAACCCGGCTTCTATCCCACCGAGTACTGCATCCGCTATCTGGCCGGCGACGATGAGGGCAGCGGCGCTTTTGTGGTGTCGCTGGAGAAGTTCGTCGAGTACAACTAGCCTGTCCCATTCTCCGGCTCAAACGACTGGGCGGCCTTCGCACGAGGGCCGCCCAGATGGTTTGTGTCCGTGCGCCCGGCGCAGCGATCAAGAACCACCGGCTTCCGGCGCCGGAGTGGGCCGCTGCGACGAGGCGCCCGCCGGGCGGAACAGATCCTGGATCAGCAGGCGGATGTCGGTCGAAATCGGGACCAGGATGTCTTCCCCTTCAGGCGACTGCTGCAAATACACTTCCTCAAAGGTGATCTGCCCCTGGCGGATGTTCTCGGACGAGATGCCTTCCGCAGCCAGCGCCAGCCGGACGATATCTTGCAGGCTCAGGTTGGTGCGGACGTTCTCCCGAACCGACTCCCACAGCGCCGGCACGCGCGGCAGCAGCGCGATCACACCCCCTGCCGACAGCACCCGGTCGCGCACGGCCATGATGACTTCCTGCTGGCGGCGCGAGCGATCGATGTCGCTGTTGCCGTGGCGCGTGCGCGCGTATTGCAGCAGGCGCTCGGAGTCGAGTTCCTGGCATCCGGCGTCGAAGTGGATCGAGATCGTCCCGTACGAGCCGTCGGGATACTGGTCGTCGTCGATCGGCTCGGGCGGGCAAACCTCGACCGTCCCGATGGCGTCGATAACCTCGGTGAAGACCTCGAAGTTGATCACCACGTAATATTGCACTTTAACGCCCAGGTTGCGCTCAACCGTGCGCATCGCCAGCGCCGGTCCACCCCCGCCGGGATAGTCGATCTGGTCGCCACGGATCATGGCGGTGTTGATCTTGCCGGGCTGCGGCAGGCCGGGGAACTCGACCCACAGATCGCGCGGAATGGTTAGCACGGCGGCGGTCTTACCGGCCGGGTCAATCGAGAGCAGGATCATCGTGTCGGTGGGGAACGGGCCGGTTTCGCCTGCGCGCTGGTCGATGCCCATCAACAGCACCGTGACGCGGCGCGGGTCGTCCCACGGCTCAAGCTGCGCCAGGGCGTCGACGTCCGCGCTGGTGGTTTGCGCAGCCGGGTCTGCTGCCGCCTGCGGAGCGAGATCGCCGCCGGGCGGCTCTACCTCGGGCGCGGCAGCCACCTCAGCCGGGCCGGGCGCGGTTTCCTGCGGTTCCGGCAGCACGACGGCTGGCGCTTCTTCGGCATCAAGCGGCGCGGGGGTCGGGGGAGTCACGTCTTCGGCAAAGGGATTCAGGCCCGTTAGCTGGGGCAGTTGGGGCAGGTCGAGCACGTCGTCCAGCTCGGCAGCGCGATCCCGCGCGATGCGATAGGCCAGCGCCGCGCCGCCGACCGCGCCCACAGCCAACACGATCACCCAGACAAACACGACCCATTGCGGAATACGCATACAGCATCCTCTCGCTTCTTCAACCGGCGGAACGATCGCCAAGCCTAGCGCGGCGGGCGGGCGTCCGCTTGGCGCCGCGCCGCCGCTCGCCCTACGGACCGGTCAGTTTCGCCGGAAATGATACAGCTTGTTGCCGGCCAGCACATACATATTGTTGCGCTCCACCGCGTCGGCGTAGAAGCCGCTCAGCTTCTCGAAGGCGTCCGGCAGGTTGCGCGGGCGGAAGCCGCGCTGGAACGTCCCTGCCCACGACGTCTCGTAGATCGTCTCGGTTTCCGGGTCCACAATGAACAGCGTGCGCGCCTCGCGGTCGTTGTCCACAAACAGCGCCCTGCCGCTCTGCAGCGCCCCCTCGGGCTTCAGGCTATAGACGAATTCCTGCGGTTTGCCGCTCAAATAGCGCTGGATGGTTCCGTCGCGAAACAGGACGAACACCTCGCCCGTCTCGCTGATCCCCAGATCGACCGCGTCGGACAGGTCGGGCCGGTCGGCTCCGGTGAAGTATTCCTCGGGCGCGTTGCTATAGCGCCGCTCGCCCGCCGGGGGGACATAACGCCAGATCTGGTTGGCGCCGGTATCCAACACGTACAGATTCTCGCGGAAGACGGCCATCGCCACCGGGTTGACCCAGCGCTGCTCGATGACCAACTGCTGGGCGCTTTCGGCAAAGGTCCACGAGTGCGCGATCAGCACGCCGTTGCGGTCGAGCGCGATCAGGACGTTGTCGTGCGTGGTGCCGCCGCTGCGCAGCCATTCAATGTCGAATATCTCGCCCACCGTGAAGCCGCCGATCGCCTGCCCGCGCCGGATGATCGGCGTGTCGCCGCGGCTGGTCAGGCCCGTGCCGGTTTCGTTGAGTGTGTCGTGATAGATCGCGCCGACACGCCGGTCGAGCACGTACAGCTCAACCCCGTTGTGCACAATCGGCCCGGCCAGATCGGCCTGCTCGCCGAATTCGTGCAGCACGGTCAGGTCGCGGCGCTGCACGCGGTCGAAGCAGTCGAGATAATTGATCGCGTCAGCGCGAATCTGCAGGACGTTGAGATCGTCCGGGCGAAACTCGCGCGCCCGATCGGCCAGCCACAGCACTTCTTCCCACTTGGGGCGAGTGTTGGCCGGGCAGCCGGTCGTGCCGGAAAGCTCGATGGCCTGGGCATGGGCGTCCCGGGCACGCTGGTAATATTCCTCAAATTCGCTGCGCCCGCGCTGCGAGAGCGCAAAGCCCACCACGGCCACCACGATCACCACCGGAATGATGATCGCCATGCTGACCGCGACGTTGGTCGGGATGCCCTGCTGCCCTTCTTCGCCCGGCTCCGGCAGGATCGCGCTCAGCCCGCGCGACAGCGCGTCGAAGAGCGCCAGCAAGCCGGTGAGCACCGCACGCAGCGCGCGCCGCCCGGCGCGTGCCACCGTGGCGCGCAACGCCGTCAGACCGCCGGGCGCTCGCCGGCGCGAGCCTTGCGCCGCCGTCGATGCCCGGCCCGCGGCAGACTGCCAGGTTTCGCGCAGACGGTCCGCGGCGCGGCTGGCCGCGCCGGACAGATCGCCGGTTTCCACGCCCGGCAGGCGCAGCACAGGACCGGCAGCCGGAGCCGGCGACTCCCCGGACGCGGGCGGCGGCTCGTGCGGCCGCACGCGGAAACCGGGCAGCGGTGGGGCGGGGCGCGGCGCGGCCTCAACCGGCTGAGGTTCCGGGCCGGGCGCGGGCGCCGCCGGCTCACCGACAGGCGCGGCCTGCTCAAGGGGCGGCGCCGTGTCTGGCACGCGTGACGGCCCGGACACGACCGCCGGGGGCGGGACCTGGCGCGGCGCGCGCGGGCTGGGCTGCGGCACGAGATGCGCCGGGCCGGGCGCGCCCGCCGGGGCGAACTGAATCACAATCGCCGACAGAGACGGCCCCGACAGCGCCTTGAGCTGCCCGATGGCGGCATCCAGGTCGGCGGATTGGAGCGCAGCGGCAAGCGCCTCGTCGTCCGCGTCGAACAGCCCGGTATCCGCCACCATCACCATCTGGCCGGGCGCCAGTGTGAAGCGGGCGAGATCGATCTCCGGCTCGGAACCGGCGCCGAGCGGCGGCAGGCCGATCTCCAGCGGATCGCGCCGGTCTGCGGGCAGGAAACGCACCCCCTCGGGCTGGACCAGGGCGCCGAACGCACCCCCGGCTCGCGCCGCGTACAACTGGTCATCGCGCAGCACCAGCGCGATCGCATTCACGTGCAGCGGGCCGTCCGTGCCGGAGAGCGCGCGGGCGTGGGCGTGGATCGCCAGCAGCGCTTCGCGCAGCCCGCCGGTGATCCCGCCGCCGCTGCCAAAGTAGACATCTGCCCCCAACTGCGCCAGCTCTTCAAGCCGGGCGGCGGTCGCGTGCGTCCCGGTGCCCGGCGTCACCAGGATGAAGAACGTGTCTCCGGCGCGCGCGCGGGCCGCGCGGGGCGGAGCCAGCTCCGCCAGGGCGCCCGGCGGCGGGATGCTGATCGTGCGTCCGCCGACGATGAACAGATGGTGCACAAAAGCTTGCAGTTCGGCTGTCATTCCGGTCAGACTTCCAGAACACTGCGCTGCCCCATTCTACCCTAGAAGAGGAGCAGGGGCACGCGCCGTGTGGTGGCGGGGGAAGAACTCAGGCGAGGACGGTCTCGTATTTGTAGAAGCCGTGCCCGGTCTTTTTGCCAAGCTGCCCAGCATAGACCTTCTGGCGCAGCAGCGGCGCGGGCCGGTAACGCTCGTGGCCCCAATAGCGCAGCAACCCTTCCAGCGTGCCGAGCACCACATCCAGGCCGATTTCGTCGGCCCAGGCCAGCGGGCCGCGCGGGGCATTGATGCCAAGCTGGATCGCCTGATCCAGCTCTTCAACCGCCAGACCGGTAGCGGTCATGACGCGCACCGCCTCGTTGATCAGGCTGCACACGATGCGCGGGCGGACCAGCCCGGCGCTGTCCGGCACGCGCACCGCCTCAAAGCCCAGCTCTTCCCAAAAGCGCCGGGCGCGCGCGGCGATCTCGAAATCGGTTTGCAGCGCGGGGACGAACTCGACCATGCCCGTCACCGTGATGGGCGGCAGCAGCCCATAGCCCACCACGCGCGCCGGGTGCTCGGTCCAACTGGCGATCTCCGTGGCGCTGGCCGCCAGCGCGCTGACCAGCAGCGGCACATCCGGCGGCAGGTTCACCTCGATCCCTTCGACCAGCCACAGCTTGGCCGCCTGCGACTCGTTCAGGCTCTCGATGGCGATCTGGGAGCGGGTGGCGGCGCGCACCATCCGGTCGAGCACGTCCTGATCCTGCAGGTCGTCGGACAGGAACAGATCGACCTTGTGGTCGCGCGCGCGGCACAGCCCGGCCAGCGTATCGACAAACGGCACCTCGCCGACGATCAGCACGCGCATGACAGCCTACTTCCCCGGCAGCGGCGCGGCTGCCGCCCGGTCGTAGAAGCCATCCGCACGATCGCGGCCCACGCGGCCCGCCTCAACCAGACGTTGCAGGCGGGGATGCGGGCGGTAAGGCGCGGTGTAGTAGGTGGCCTCGAAGATCGCGCGCGTCAGATTGAAGACCGTGTCCACTCCCAGCTCGTCGATCAGGCGAAACGGCCCCAGCGGGAACCCCGCCGCTTCCATCAGCCGGTCGATGGTCGCCGGCTCCAGCCCGTCATCGAGCAGACACAACGCCTCGCCAGTGTACGCCTGCGCCACACGGTTAACCACCTGGCCCGGCTCGTCGTCCACCACCAGCGGAGTCTTGCCGATGGCGCGGACGAAGCTCTGGGCGCGGTCGATAGTCTCCTGGCTGGTGCGCACGCCACGGATCACCTCAACCAGCCGCGTGATGTGGGCTGGACGCGCAAAATGCAACCCGACAACGCGCTCGGGCAGGCAGGTGGCAGCCGCGATAGTCGTCACGGAGTGGATATGTGTTGTCGTCGCCAGAATGGCGCTGGCGGCGACGATCTCGTCGAGGGCGCGGAAAACGGTCTGCTTCAGCTCCAGATCGTCGCTGACCGCCTCGATCACCAGGTCGGCCCCGGCGCATTCGTCGAGCGTCTCCGCCAGGAAGAAGACGCGCCTGGCCCGGCGCGATCGGGCGCGATCAAGGGTGCCGCGCGCCGCCGCCCGATCGATCTCGCGGCTGACACGTCCCAGCGCCTGCCGCATGCGGGCTTCGTCCGAGTCATGGAGCGTGACTCGATCCGCGCTGAGCGCGACGGCCTGCGCAATCCGCGCGCCGCTCGTGCCTGCGCCGACAATCGCAATATGCATGCTGTCTCCTCTGGAGACCCACCCTGTCCATAATGTAGTGAAAAGGGTGCGGTTCAGCAACCGCCCTCACAGGGCGGCCTGGCTGCCGCGCCACCTTTGCCCGACCCGCTCGCCCGGTCAGATCGACGGGGGCCGGCCAGCGATCAGGTCGTCGTAGCAGCGGATCAGCTCGTCCATCATGGCCGGCCAGGACTGCGTCTCGGCGAACAGGCGCGCGTTGCGGCCCATCACGCGGCGCTTGCTCGGCTCGGCCAGAATCGCGCGCACCCCGTCGATCAGCCCGCGCACATCGCCCGCATTGAACAGGTAGCCGTTAACGCCGGGCGTCACCATGTCGTCGGCACCCCCCACGCGCGACGTGACCACCGGCAGCCCGGCCGCCATCGCCTCGATAAGCACCAGGCCGAACGTCTCCATCGCCGAGGGAAAGGTGAAAATGTCCGCACTGGCGAACGCCGACCATAGCTCTTCGCCGGTTAGATAGCCCATGAAGGTCGTCGGCGTCCCGGCGAAGTGCGCCTGCAGCGCGGCGCGGGCCGGGCCGTCGCCCACGATTGCCAGACGCGTGCCGGGAACCGCCTGCAAGACCGGGCGCAGCATGTCGATCCGCTTCTCGCTGGACAGGCGGCCCACATACAGCAGGATCGTGTCGTCGGGATGGCCGCCGCTCAGGCGGTGGCGCATCTCCGGCGAGCGGTGGCGTGGGTGGAAACGCTCGGCGTCCACACCGCGCCGCCACAGCCCGACCTCGCGCACGCCGTGCGCCAGCATCGCCTGCTGCACGCGACGCGACGGGGCCAGCGCGTAATCTGCCGCGTTGAAGTTGGCGCGGGTGTACCACCACACCACCGGTTCCAGAAAGCCCAGCCCGAAATACTGGGTCATCGTCGCCAGATCGAGGTGAAACGATGCCAGGGACGGCACGGCCAGGTGCTTCGCCATCACCAGCCCGCCGGTGCCAACCAGCGTCGGATGGATAAAATGCGCGATATCTGGCGCGAACCGCTTCACCTCGCGGTAGGTGTGCAGCGTCGGCGGGCCGACCTTCAACTCCGGGTACAGCGGCAGCCGCAGACCCGGCACGCCGATCACGCGGCGTCCCCGGTAGTGGGACGGCTGCCCGTCCAGCCGGGGCGCGACGACGACAAACTCCACGCCGCGCTTGATGAGGTGATCCATCAGCAGGACGAGCACCGTCACGATGCCGTCCACTTTGGGCAAGAACGTCTCGGTGAACAGCGCCACGCGCATCGAACCGGCAACCCCTCGCCTGTGCTCAGTTGCAGATCGCAATCACCGCTGCTCAATATAACCCGGCCGGACCCGCCGCGATTCGGCTAGGCGGCGTGCAGGGCGCGCACGAAGCGCCGCAGCACGAGCCGCCCTTCAGCGGACATCTGCCGCCCCTGGCCCGGTACCGTCACCACCTCGACGGGATGCCCCTGCGCGTGCAGCGCGTCGATAGCCGCCTGCGACGTCTGGGCCAGCGCGTCCGCCTCGCCATAGACCAGCACCAGCGGCGGCAGCGGAACGCCCTCGCCCTCGCGCGGCTCCGGCACGAACACGCCGGGCGGTGACTCGGCCACGACGGCGTAGACCTGCTCCGGGTGCGCCGCCAGAAAGGCGGTAGCCAGCACGCCGCCCTGTTCGTACCCGTACAGCACTACCCCCTCGGTGCTGACCGCGTGCGCCTCGCGCACATAGGCGACGATCTGGCTCAGCCCCTCGATCTGCCCGGCGTTGGCGTCTAGCGTGCCGGACCCGCCCAGGTTCGGGGCGACCAGCAGCGCGCGCTCGTCGTCGGCCAGGTCGAGCAGCTCCGGCGTGAGCATGTCCTCGCCGCTCGCGCCGCTGCCGTGCAGCGCGACGATCACCGCCCACCCGCCGTTGGGAATCGCGCCGGGTGGTTCGTAGAGGTAATAGGCTCGCCCGCCGGGCAGGCTTTGCTCGTCGCGTGTCAGCCGCCAGACGGTATAACGGTGGCGGATGCTGTCAACCGTGTCGTCGTCCACAATCCACCAGAGCGTCAGCGCCAGCGCCCCGAACGCCAGCAGCAGCGCCAGCACCGCCAGCACCGGCCCCGCCGCGCAACCCCGCCGCCGTGCCGTTCGCCGCCGGGCCGCTACCGCTGCGCGAAAGGCCGCCTGGCGTCGCTCCGGGTCGAGCAGGGTGCGGATCGCGGCGCGTGGGGGCGCGCCGAGCACGTCGCTCGCCAGCGAGACGAAGACCGGCTCCTTCGCCAGGCCGGGATCGGCGTGCAACGCCAGCGCCAGTTCCTTGATGGCGCGTGCCTGCTCTCCCGCTTCGTGCAGGTCGCGCGCCGCACGGAAGTGTTCCTGGCCGTGCTGGACATCTGCCCGCGTAATCACCGGTGCCGCCGACGGTGCCGGTGCGGCAGCGGACGCTTGTTCAGGGGCGGGCGGCTCCGGCTCGACATCGGGCGGCGGCGCGACTGGCTCCGGCGCGGGCGTGTTCTGCTGCTGGATATAGCGGCCGGCCTGGCGGGCCAGCTCGCGCAGCTCCGGCACCGGATCGTTATGATAAACCGCTGCCAGCGGCTTCAGCGCGGCAAGATCTTTTGTGCGGCCCAAAGCAACGATCGCTTTGCGGCGCACCGCCGGGTCGGGATTCTGGAGTTGTGCGAGCAGTTCTGGGTCCATGGCGCTCTTAGCCCCTTTCCTGAGACCGAACAGACAGGCGGCCCGCACAAGCGTCCAGGCCGCTCCGCATCAAGGCTGAGTGGCCGGCGGCTCGGCCAGCCGTTTCTCCATCAGGTGCCAGCGCGCGACCCCAAAGAACAGCCGCGTCAGCAGGCTGCGGCGTGTCTTCACGATGGTGAAGCCCGCCTTCTGGTACACATGCAGCGCGCGCTCGTTGTTGGCTGCCACCCACAACGTCAGACGCGTGCGGTGATGCTCGCGCGCCCAGGCTTCGGCCCGCTGCAACAGCAACGACCCCACCCCCTCGTCGCGACAGTCCGCCACCACACCCAGATCACTGATGTAGGCTTCCGCCGGGCCGGGTTTGTGGTTCAGGCCGATCACCCACAGCTTGAACGCCGCGCGCAGCGTGCGCAGCAGGCCCAGCTCGCGCACGGAAACCCGCTCGAACGCTGCCATCTCGGCCGGGGTAAAATTCATTGGCTCGATCAGCAGCGTCCCGATGATGCGCCCGGCCCGCTCGGCCACCAGGATCCCGTCGTAGCCGCGCGTCACCGGCCCGTGATAGAGCGCCTCGAGCACGGCGCGGACTTCGTGCGGCTTGTTGCTGAAGATAATGCGCATCTTGTCGCTGAAGGCATCTTCCAGCACCGCCGCGATGCCAGGCAGATCGACCGGGCGGGCAGGCCGGACTTCGGTCGATAAAATGCTCACCGCTCGCTCTCCAAGTGCTCCAAAGTCGCCAGCGCCAGCCCGACTGCGCCCAGGGTGCCGACGTTCTGCAGCGCGCCCGCCAGCCACGCGGCGCGGACCTCGGCCACGGTCAGCCGCTGCTGCTCCATAATCTCGGACTGCTCAAGCTGCGGAGAGCCGACCTGCCGCGCGCCGCGTGCCAGAAAGACATGCGTCGCGCCGCAGCCCCGGTTGCCGTCCACGAAGAAGCGGCCCAGGTAGCGCCAGTCGTCGGCAACGAAGCCGGTTTCTTCCAGCAGCTCGCGGCGCGCCGCCCGCTCGGGCGCCTCACCCGGCTCGATGTACCCCGCCGGCAGCTCCAGCGAGACCGTGCGCGCGCCGTGCTTATAATGCCGGACCATCGGCACACGCCCGTCGTCGGTGACGGCGAAGATCTGCGCCCAATCCGGCATCTCGATGCGGTAGTAGTCCGGCAGCTCGTGACCGTTCGGCAGGCGGACATGCTCGGCATACACGCGCAGCCAGGGCGGGCGGTCCAGCAGCATCGCGACAGACAGCACTTGCCAGGGTTTCATAATTCACTTTCTCAGGTAGAGCGGGACGCCAAGATGGCACGAACTGTACCAAAACGCCGCCGCCGATACAACAAGGCAAGCTTGAGCAGCCGCGCCCGATCGCCGATTGGGCGCTGCCGCACCGCCGAACAGCCCGAAGCAATTGTATCTTCTACTATTGTATGGGTGACACAGCTATGAAACAAACCGGGCGGGCCGGGCAGTTCCGGTCCACCTTGAACACCACACGGCGGAGCGCGCTCAGGTCGCCGGCTCGAGCGTCAGGCCGAGTTCGAGGAACGCCTGCGGATCGACCCACACGCCGCCGACGGCCATCTCCCAGTGCAGGTGCGGGCCGGTGCTGCGGCCGGAGTTGCCGCTCAGGCCGATTACGTCGCCCTGGCGCACCCATTGCCCCGGCACAACCAGCCGCTGCGACAGATGCGCGTAGCCGCTGTAGACGCCCCAGCCGTGGTCGATCAGGACGTACCCGCCGCGAATCGGGAGCATCTCCGCCAGGATCACGCGCCCGTTGGCAGCGGCGGTGACGGGCGTGCCTTCCGGCATCGAGGTATCCAGCCCGGTGTGGGTGTACCAATAGGACTCGTTGTAGAGGCGTGTTGCGCCGAAGTAGCCGACGATCTCGCCGGGATTTGGCTGGACGAACCCGCCGGCCCAGTAGCGCTCCGGCGTAAAGCGGCTGATGATGTTCGCCATTTTGGCGTCTTCGGCGCGGTTGACTTCGGGATCCAACAGGGAGTACAGCGACGCCGGCAGCATCACCGCGCCGCGCGCGTAGTTGCCCCAGTTGATCGGGATCATGGTCTCGATCTGTTCGGTGCGGCCGTCCGCATAGCGCACGATGACCTGCAGAGGCTGGTCTTTGACTTCAGTATCCACCGCCGCTGAGAGCAAGGCGACATGGCGGCTGCCATCTGGGTAGAAGTAATAGAGCCGTCCCTGGAACAGAGCGCGCACCTCCGCGATCCCCTCGCCGCGCACCGAGACAAACCCCGCCTGCCCCTGGCGGAGCCACTGCCCGGCCAGCGAGACGGTCGCGCCGCCCGTGCGCGGCTCGCCCTGCGCCAGCGCCGGACTCATCACCATCAGGGCGGCAGCCAGGCCCACAAGGGCTGCGATCAGACGATGTTTCACCTGCACCTCCCCGGTCGTACCATGCGCAGCGCGCGCTTACAGTTCCTCTTGTTGCGGGACGGCCTCGTCCCCCACCGCCTGGCGCCAGCGCGCCAGCAGCGCCGCCAGCAGCCCGGCGGCGTTCCAGGCGTCGTCCGCCCCGCGATGGTGCGTTCCTTCGACGGGAACGCCGACCATGTCCAGCGCGGAAAGCAGCCCGACCTCGTGCGGCAGCCCGTACAGCAGCGCGAACAGGCTCTTGATGTCGATGTGGCTGGCGCCGAAAGGATACGCGACGCCGCGCGCGGTGCACTGCCGCTCGAACTTGCGGCGGTCGTCGCCGCCATAGCTGGCCCAGACGCGATGCGGCGCGCCGTACTTGCGCCGCAGAATCGCGCAGGCACGGGCAAACGAGACGCCGCGTTCCAGTTTCGCCGGGGTCAGCGACGTAAGCTGCGCGCAGAACGCGCTGATGGTGGAGCGCTCGGGCCGGACGAGAATGCTCTCCCGCGAGAGACGTTCGCCAGAGCGCGCGTCCAGCAGGCACACGCCGATCTCAATGATCTCCGGTTCCTGACCCGCTGGCGGCGCGCCTTCCCAACAGGTTGATTCAACATCGATGACGAGCAGGTGGCCCGCGTTACGGCTCAAGGGCATCCCTCGGTGAATCTGCGGCGGCTGTGCGGCTCCAGTATAGCCACCGGCTGCGTCTGTGCCAAGCGCGATCTGCTCGCGTCAGGGGGCGCCGTCCGGCGCCGGCTCGAAGCGAACGCTGTCCAGAACCGCCTGCAGCGCGGGGAACTGGTCGGCAAACGCGCCGGGCGGCTCTACCGCGAAGAAAAAGGCGTAGTTCCCGCCATCGACTTGCAGGGCAGCGAAGTAGCCGGCTGTGTCCGGCTCACCTTCACAGTCCACCGCCGAAAAGAGCGTGCCGATCGCCTCGTGCCCGCCGACCCGGTAGGTCTTCTGCTCCAGATCGATCCCCAGGTTGCAGGACTGGTCCACCAGCGACCCGCGCAGGATCTGGAGCGCGTCGGTCCACAGGTTCACCTCGCCGCTGGGGGTGGTGACGTTGGGGAAGCCCCAGAACAGGTAGAGGTGCCCGCTGGCGCCGCCGGGCAGCGCGCCTTCATAGAGCGACATTGGCACCTCGCGCACGGTTACCGGCGTGCGGAACGGCAGCAAGATATGCGCGGCCTGCCAGCCGGGCGGCAGCTCAAGCGTTAGCGGGGGCGGCGTGCCCGGCCAGATGGGGGGCACGGCGGGGGTATCGCTCGCGTCGGGCAGGTCGAGCACGGCGCTGGTCGGCGCAGGCGTGCGTGTTGGCGCGGGCGTGCGCGAAGGGCCTGGGGTTGGGCGCTCCGTGGGGGTCGGAGACGGCGGCGCGAGGGACGGCGTCGCCGTCCCTGTGGGCGCGGGCGTGTCCGCCGAGACGACGGGCAGCACGCCGCCGCCATCAACCCGGTCGGCCTGCGCGGCCAGAATCCACCCCTGGCGGCCCTCGACCGTCACCAGCCAGAACGCGCCATCCGCGCTCTGGCCGAGCACCGGCACGCGCTCGCGCTGAAAGAGATAGGTCAGCGGCTCGGCGCTGCGATCCGGCACCGGAAACACCACCGCGCGCTCGACCGCGATCACGGCACTTGGCGAGGCGGCCAGCGCCGCTCCGGTGGGAGTGGACGTTTCACCGGTCGGGGCGAGCGGTTCATCCTGCCCGCAGGCGGCAAGCACAAGCGTCAGGGCCACCAGCGCAGCAGCCCGCGCGCGGAAGCGGAGATTCTTCGGGCACATGGGGCGCAATTGTAGCGCGCGGGCCGGCGGCGGACCAGTGCGTGTGGGCGAGCTTAAGGCTACCGGTCGCCTTCAAGCTTCACGTCTTCGATGGCAAGCACTTCCCCCACGGCCTGAGCCAGATGGGCGGGCAGAATCGGCTTAACCAGGAAGCGATCGACGCGGTCGAGGTTCGCGGTTTTCTCAAAGCGGGGATAGGCTGTCACGACCAGGACTTTGGTGTTGTAGAGCGAAGGCATTTGCCGGATGCGCTGGAGCACGGCCTCGCCGCCGAGCATCGGCATCAAGATATCAAGCAGGATGACGTCTGGCGTCTGGTTGAGCAGTTTCCGCAGGGCTTCCGCCCCGTTGGACGCCTCGTCAACCATATAGCCATAACGCTCCAGCACCAGCCGAAACATCATGCGGACCTGCTGGTCATCATCAACGATCAGCACCGAGTAGGCCATCCTGGCTCCAGCTCCCCTGCCCTCGTGACTTCCTCAGGTTAATTAAATCTTAATCGAATTTTGGACATTCGCTTCGGAAATTCAGAAAAAATTCGTGCCGCCGGCCAAGCATGGCGCCGCAACAGCCGCGACATGAGGACACCATATGCTCAAATAAAAACGGCTGCCGAGCATTCGACAGCCGTTTGTTGTGGAGTCCAGCAGCGATCAGGCCGGCTCGCCGAGAGGCAGCGTCGGCTCAACTTCGGAGAAGGTGAGCTTGTCTGCCTCGGGGTCGTAGTCGATCTCGACAGTGCTCCCCAGCTTGACCTCGCCCGCCAGGATCACGTCCGAAAGCTGGTCCTCGACCATGTTGGTGATCAGGCGGCGCAGAGGACGCGCGCCGTAGTCCGGGTCGTAGCCCTTCTCGGCCAGATACTTCTTGGCCGCGGGGGTGACTCGCAGGCTCATCGCGCGGTCGGCCAGGCGATCGTTGACCTTGCGCAGCTCGAGATCGACGATTTCCTCGATCTCAGCCGGGGTCAGCGCGCGGAAGACGACCGTCGCGTCCACACGGTTGAGGAACTCCGGACGGAAAGTGCGGCGCAGCTTGTCCATCACGTTGCGGCGCATATCCTCGTAGGCTTCCTCGCGCGAGCGCTCGCCATCCAGCTCGGGCACGTCAAAACCGAGCGTGGTGCCCTTCTTGATGGTTTCGGCGCCGATGTTGCTGGTCATGATGATGATTGCGTTGCGGAAGTCCACCCGGCGCCCGCGTGCATCCGAGAGATGACCCTCTTCCATGATCTGCAGGAGCATGTTGAAGGTCTCGGGATGGGCCTTTTCGATCTCGTCGAAGACCACGATGCTGTACGGACGACGGCGCAGGGCCTCGGTGAGCTGGCCCGCGTCCTCGTAGCCCACATAACCGGGCGGCGCGCCCGTCAGCCGGGCGACGGTGTGGCGTTCCATGAACTCGCTCATATCGAGCTGGATCAGCGCGTCTTCGCTGCCGAACATGAACTCCGCCAGCGCCTTGGTCAGCTCGGTCTTGCCCACGCCGGTCGGCCCGAGGAAGATAAACGATCCGATGGGCCGGCGCGGGTCCTTGAGGCCGGCACGCGCGCGGCGGACCGCCTTGCTGATCGCTTCGATGGCCTCGTGCTGGCCGACGATGCGCTTGTGCAGTTCCTCTTCCATGCGCAGCAGGCGCTCGGACTCTTCTTCCGCGATGCTGGTCACCGGGATGCCGGTCCACATGCCAACCACTTCGGCGACGTCCTCGGCGGTCAGGCGCGCCCGGTTGGTCTCGGGGTTCCAGTGCGCGCGGAAGCTTTCCATCTCCTGCTCCAGCTCGGCGATCTGCTGCAGCGCGCTTTCGCGCTCTTCTTCGGTGAGCGTGTCGCGCATCAGCTCGAAGTCTTCACGCGCGGTCGCCAGCTCTGCTTCCAGCCGCTTGACGCGCGAGGATTCGGGCGACTTGTACATCCGCACGCGGCTCGCCCCCTCGTCGATCAGGTCGATGGCTTTGTCCGGCAGGAAGCGATCCGGCACGTAGCGGGCCGAAAGCGTGGCCGCGGCCTCGATCGCCTCGTCGGTGATCTCCAGGTCGTGGTGCTCCTCGTACGGCTTGCGGATACCGTGCAGGATCTCGATGGTTTCCTCGATGGTCGGCTCTTCGACCATCACCTTCTGGAAGCGGCGCTCGAGGGCCGCGTCGTTTTCGATATTGCGGCGGTACTCGTCCAGCGTGGTCGCGCCGATGCACTGCAACTCGCCGCGTGCCAGGGCCGGCTTGAGGATGTTGGCTGCGTCCACGCTGCTGCCCGCCGAGCCAGCACCCACCAGCATGTGCACCTCGTCGATGAACAGGATGCTGTCGGACTGCTTCAGCTCCTCGATGACGCGCTTGAGACGCTCCTCGAACTGGCCGCGGTACATCGTCCCAGCCACCAGCGAGCCGACGTCAAGCTGCAACACGCGCTTGCCGAGCAGCGGCGCGGGCGCGTCGCGGTTCACGATGCGCTGCGCCAGCCCCTCGACAATCGCCGTCTTGCCGACGCCCGGCTCCCCGATCAGGGCCGGGTTGTTCTTCTGGCGGCGGCTGAGAATCTGGATGACCCGCTCGATCTCCATCTGGCGACCAATCACCGGGTCGAGCTTGCCTTCTTCGGCCAGCGCGGTGAGGTCGGTCGCCAACTGATCGACCAGCGGCGTCTTGACATTCGGCCGGCTCTGGCGCTCCTGCGGACCCTCAAGCGAGCGGCGCGCGGTCTGCGGCGGGCTTTCTTGCAGCACG
>DYGX01000035.1:12217-17147 GCA_020724465.1 Thermoflexus sp. | reverse complement strand
TCGGCCAGCTTACGCTCACTGGTGGCGGTCATGGCATACTCTCCTTCGCCTTTGAATATACCTCACTTTGTCCGCGAAGAAGATTTACTGCACAGCTGACGTGCTCCGGGGCGATGCGCCCGTTGCCGCCCGGCGCGACCGGCTCCGGCACGTCGCGGCGGAACTGGCTCATATACAGGTCGTAGTAGAACCCCTTGCGCGCCAGCAACTCGGTGTGCGTGCCGCGCTCGACGATCTCGCCATTGGCGATGACGTAGACCCGCGACGCGCTGCGGATCGTGCTCAGCCGGTGGGCGATCACAAAGCTGGTGCGCCCTTGCAGCAGCTTCTCCAGCGCCTGCTGGATCAGCCGCTCGGTGCGCGTATCGACGCTGCTGGTCGCCTCGTCCAGGATCAGCAGGCGGGGGTTGGCCAGCGCCGCCCGCGCGATCGCGATCAACTGGCGCTGTCCCTGGCTCAGGCCGCTGCCCCGCTCGCCCAGAATCGTATGGTAGCCTTCGGGCAGCGTGCGGATGAAGTCGTCCGCGTGCGCCAGCTTGGCCGCCTCGATCACTTCCTCGTCGGTGGCGTCCGGCCGGCCATAGCGGATGTTGTCCATCACCGACACGCTGAACAGAAACGTATCCTGCAACACGATCCCGATCTGGCGGCGCAGGCTGTCCGCCTTCACGTCGCGCACGTCGATCCCGTCGATCAGCACCGCGCCGGAGTCCACATCGTAGAAGCGCGGCAGCAGATTGATGATGGTCGTCTTGCCCGCGCCGGTCGGCCCGACGATGGCGATCGTCTCGCCCGGACGGGCTTCCAGGCTGACGCCGCGCAGCACCGGCTCGCCCTCGTTGTAGCTCATCCACACGTCGCGCAGCTCGACATGCCCCTGGATCGGCGGCATCTCGATCGCGTCCGGCCTGTCGACCACGTCCGGCTGTTCGTCGAGAAACTCGAAGATGCGCTCGGTCCCGGCGATGGCGCTCTGGATGTTGGTCCACAGCGTGGCGATCAACTGGATCGGCATGTTGAACTGCTGCGTGTACGAAATGAAGGTGATGATCAGGCCGAGCGAAATGGTTGTGCCCAGCAGGTCCTGCTGGCGCAGCATGACCATCCCCCCCACCCCGGCCACGATCACGATCGCGATGTAGCCGAACGCCTCAAGGGTGGGCATCAGGGCGCTGGTGAAGGCCACTGCCTTGATGTTGGCGTCGCGGTTGGCGGCGTTGGATTCGCGGAAGCGGGCGATGTTCTCGTCCTCGCGGGTGAACGCCTGCGCCTCGCGCACCCCGGCGATGTTCTCTTCCAGGTCCGCGTTGACGCCGCCGATCTCGCGCCGGGCGCGGCGGAACGCTTTGCGCGCCTGCTGCGAGAACCAGACGGTCGCCAGCACCATGAACGGCACGGTCGCC
Source organism: Thermoflexus sp. (assembly GCA_020724465.1). Lineage (GTDB taxonomy): Bacteria > Chloroflexota > Anaerolineae > Aggregatilineales > Aggregatilineaceae > DYGX01. The sequence continues at coordinate 15,744 of DYGX01000035.1, read as the reverse complement.
ATGGCGATCAGGGCGAAGGGCACGCTGCGGCGCAGCATCACGATCACCAGCCAGCCGATCAGCAAGGCGCCACGCACCACCTGCACCAGCGCGAAGCTGAGCGCCTGCTGGAGCGTATCGGTGTCGTTGGTCATGCGGCTCATGATGTCGCCGGCCTCGTGCTTGGCGTAGTAGCCGAGCGACAGCCGGTGAATGTGACGGAAGACCTCCACGCGCAGGTCGCGCAGGACGTGCAGCCCGGCCCAGCGCATCATGTTGAACATCAAGCCGGTCGCCAGCGCGCTGAGGACGTACAGCCCGATCAGCAGCAAGGCGATCTGGCCCACCCCGGCCAGCGCCGCGCTGCGCGAGCCGGTCGCGGGGGTGTCGGTGTACCAGCAGTTGCGGTCGGCGGCGGCGGCCGCGCTCTGCATCAGCGGGTTTTGCGCGGCGGCGGCCCCTTGTGTCGCGGGGGTGAGGTAGCAGTCCACCGCCTGGCCGATCAGGTCCGGGGCGGTCACCTGCGCCCAGGCGCTGACGAACGCCAGCACCAGCACGCCCAGCAGAAAAAGCCGGCGTCCCCCGAAGTACCCCCACAGGCGACGCAGCGTCGTCAGGGTGCTTTTCGGCTTCAGCGTCTCCACCTCGAACAGGTGGCGGCGATCCATCATGGGCGCACCTCCTCACCGGCGGCGAGCGCGGCGTCTGCATCCAGCGCGGCGTCTTCCACCAACTGCGAGTTGTAGATGTCGACGTAGATGGGGCTGGACTCCATCAGCTCCTCGTGCGTGCCGCGCGCGGCGATCTGCCCCCTGTCCAGCACCAGGATCAGGTCGGCGTTGAGCACGGTGCTGATGCGCTGCGCGATCACAAAGCTGGTGCGCCCTTCCATCAGCCGGTCCAGCGCCTGCTGAATGCGGTACTCAGTTGCCAGATCCACGCTGCTGGTCGAGTCGTCCAGGATCAGGATGCGCGGGTCCAGCAGCAGAGCGCGCGCGATGGCGATGCGCTGTTTCTGCCCGCCGCTCAGCGTGGCGCCGCGCTCGCCGACCGGCGTGTCGTAGCCCTGCGGGAACGACATGATGAAGTCGTGCGCCGCCGCCGCTTTGGCCGCCGCGATCACCTCGTCCAGGCTGGCATCCGGGCGGCCAAAGGCGATGTTGTCGCGGATCGTGCCGGTGAAAAGCGTCGTCTCTTGCAGCACGATCCCGATGTTCGAGCGCAGGCTGCTGAGGGTCACGTCGCGCACGTCGACCCCGTCGATCAGCACGCGGCCCTCGGTCACGTCGTAGAAGCGCGGCAGCAGGTTGATGATGGTCGTCTTGCCGCTGCCCGTCGCGCCCAGCAGCGCGACCGTCTGCCCCGGCAGCGCCTCGAACGAGACGTCGCGCAGCACGTACTCGCCGCTCTTGAAATAGCGGAACGAGACGTTCTCAAACACCACATGCCCGCGCACCGGCCCCAGCTCGACCGCGCCGGGCCGGTCCTCGACCTCGTTGGGCGCGTCCAGAATCTCGAAGATGCGCTGCGCCGAGGCGGCAGCCTGCGCCATCAGCGAGATGATGAAGCCCAGGTTGCCCAGCGGCATGAAGACATAGGCCAGGTAGAGGCTGAATTCCTGCCATTCGCCCAGGGTCAGCGTGCCGTCGACGATCTGGTGACCGGCGGCGTACAGCACCGCCGTCTGGCCCAGGTTGCCGATCAGGAAGATCAGCGGGAAGGCCAGCGAGAAGGTCACGCTGATGCGCAGGTTTTGCTTCAGATGGCGGTCGGCGCTGGCCTCGAAGCGGCGGATTTCTTCCGGCTCGCGCACGAAGGCTTTGACCACGCGAATCCCGGCCAGGTTCTCTTGCAGGATGGTGTTCAGCTCCGACAGGCGCATTTGCAGGCGGACGAACATCGGCTGCGTGACCGCCCCGAAGATCATGAACATGATCAGCGCCGCCGGCAGCACCGGCAGCGCCACCAGCGTCAGCCGGGTGTTGGTCCCCACCAGGATGATCAGCGTCCCGGCCAGCAGCACCACCGCCTGAAGCGAGAGCAGCAGCCCCTGCCCCACGAACAGGCGCACCTTCTCCACGTCGTCCGTCGCGCGGATCATGAGCTGGCCGGTCTGGTTGCGGTCGTGGTAGCTGAACGAGAGGCGCTGGATTTTGGCGAACAGCTCGTTGCGGAAGTCGAACGCGATGCTTTGCGAGAGGCGCTCGGCCATGTAGCCCTGCAAAAAGGCGAACACGCCGCGCACCAGCGCGAAGATGACGATCGCCAGGGCGGCGCTCAGCAGGGCTTCTTCGGCGCCGGCGGCGGTGCGCTCCAACGCCTCGACCGTCGTCCCCTGCCTGGCGGCGATCTGCTGCTGCACGGCGGGCGGCAGGTCGAGGATGGTGCGGGAAAGCGTGCCCTCGGTGATGGCGTCAACCACGTGGCGCACCAGCCAGGGGACGGCAAGCTGCGCGGCGCTGGCGATCAGCAGCGTGCTGTAGGCGACGATCGCCGCGCCGCGGTAGTGGCCGATATAACCGAGCGCGCGGCCCAAATGGCGCAGGGCCTCACGGCCCATCCGCCCCGAGCCGCCCGCCGGCGAACGGGGTGAGTCTTGTCGGTTCAAGCTGCGCTCCTCACTCAGATGACGATGGCTCGGCGGCCGGTTCAGGCTCGCAATAGGGACTGTGCAGGCCCAGCGCCGCCGCTCGCGCCGCGAGGTGCCCGGCCAGGCGCTCGCCGATTGCCAGAAGCTGCGCGCGTTCCTCAGCCGAGAGCGGCTCGAACAGGCTCTCGATCAGGGCGCCGTGCCGGGGCGCGGATTCGCGCACCAGGGCTTCGCCGGCGGGGGTGATCTGCACGCGGAACTGGCGGCGGTCTTCGGGGTGCAGCGTGCGCACGATGTAGCCCTGCTCTTCCAGACTGTTGAGCAGCGCGCTGATCGTGTTGCGGCTCACGCCCAGATGGCGGCTCAGGTCGCTCGGCGACAGCCCGGCCTGCCCCTGCTGGCCGGCGATCATCAGGTGCACCAGCAAGCGCATGCGCGGCGGCGAGAGCAGCGCGGCCCCGGCCCCTTCGCGGCTCAGGCTGCGCATGAGCTGCGTGACCGTCCGCAGCACGTGCAGCAGGTGCAGGGCAGGCATGTGCTCCTCGCCGAAAATCTGCCCCATCAGCGCGTGATCGTGGGGCGGCGGGCATCCGGACGGGGTCGTTTCTTCAGGCATGTGCACCCTTTCAAGTTACTACGCAGTAGAATTGTACGCCATAGAATTATTTTGTCAAGAAAGAGGCAAAACGGGGCGGACCCCCTCGCCCGCCCCGTTCTCGCTGCTTTTTGCTGTCTTTCGCTAATGAAATATGCAATGGTTGGCTTTACTTCTAAGGTATGAGTTGGTAAACTGCTATTAGGGAAGGGGACACTAAGGAGTTCCAGTAATGGGCCGCAAGACAAAACTTGGCTTAGGAGCCGTGGTGGGGCTGGTCATCTTGGGTGCCCTCGTTTCAGAAGAGGAGCCTGCCACACCGCCTGAAAACACTTCGGTCCAGGTTGAAACCCTGGGCAGCGC
>DYGX01000035.1:0-12117 GCA_020724465.1 Thermoflexus sp. | reverse complement strand
CACACCAACGCATTTCGCTACCGCGACCGCCCGGCCAAGAGCGACCGCAACGAAGCCTGAAAACACTTCGGTCCAGGTTGAAACCCTGGGCAGCGCCACACCAACGCATTTCGCTACCGCGACCGCCCGGCCAAGAGCGACCGCAACGAAGACAGAGTCATCGACAAAGACACGGGTCACCGAGAAAACATATTATGCGACGGTCAGGGCACACGTCCGACCATGTCCCGAGCTTTCGTGCGCACCGCTCGGACAGGTAAACGCGGGCGATAAAGTCACTGTGACCGGCGCAACCACCGGTGAAGCAGTCGCGGGAAATTCACAGTGGTTCCAGACAAGTTTCGGCGGCAGAACAGCCTACATCCATAGTTCGGTTGTAACAGAAGATCGCCCCGCGCCACCTGCCCCGTCATCTGAGGGGCAGGAAACATCCCCTAAAACCAGCGATTCCGGTGCATCTGGCAAACTGGACACCGGGCCGGTAACCGGCCCGACGACGTTTACATGCCCCCGGAACTGCGAGCAGGCCATCCAAATGGGATTGACGGCCGAGCAAGCGGGCCAGTGCCCGAATCTCGATCGCGACAAAGACGGCGTCGCGTGCTACGGCGACTGAGTAACATCGCATCCACACCGCGGAGAGCAGGGCACGACGGTTATTGGCGAATAAGCCCCCTCGCCCGCCCCGTTCTCGCTGCTTTTAGCTGCCTCTCGCTGCTTTCTGCTGCCCTTCGCTGCTCCCGGCTCACCAGCGGTGATGCACCTGCGGGCGGATGTACGCGTCGTACACCTGGCGCACGTAGGCCATATCCTTCTCGCTGAGCGGGGGCAGATCGGCGGCGCGGACATTGTCTTCCACCTGTTCGGGGCGTTTGGCGCCCGGAATGGTGCACGACACCGCGTCGAACATCAGGATCCAGCGCAGGGCGAGCTGGGCCAGCGTCGCGCCTTCGGGCACGATCTTCTTGAGCTGCTCGACCGCTTCCAGCCCGGTCTCGTAGTCCACCCCGGCGAACGTCTCGCCCCGGTCGAAGGATTCGCCCTGGCGGTTGTAGGCGCGATGATCGTCCGGCGAGAAAGTCGTCTCGCGCGTCATCTTGCCGGTCAGCAGGCCGCTCGCCAGCGGCACGCGCACGATCACGCCGATCTTGCGCGCCTGCGCCTCGCGGAAGAACAGCTCCGCCGGGCGGTGGCGGAACATGTTGAAGATGATCTGCACCGTCTTGACGTTGGGATACTCGATGGCCTTGAGCGCTTCCTCGACCTTCTCCACGCTGACGCCGTAGTGCAGGATCTTCCCGGCCTTCACCAGGTCGTCTAGCGCCTCGAAGACTTCAGGGCGATAGTAGACCTCGGTCGGCGGGCAGTGAAGCTGGAGCAGATCGATCGCCTCGGTGTCCAGGTTCTTCAGGCTGCGCTCGACGAAGCGCGCCAGGTTTTCGGCGGTGTAGCCGTCCGCCACGTGCGGATCGAGCCGCCGCCCGGCCTTGGTGGCGACGCGCACCACTTCGGACCGCTCCTTGAGCACCTGCGCGATCAGCCGCTCGCTGTGGCCGTCGCCGTAGACATCCGCCGTGTCGATGAAATTGACGCCCAGGTCAATCGCCCGGTGCAGCGCGGCGATCGACTCGCGATCGTCGACCTGCCCCCACGCGCTGCCGATAGCCCATGCGCCAAAGCTCACTTCCGACACCTGCCAGCCGGTGCGCCCCAGTTCCCGGTAGTTCATCGTGCTCACTCCTTCGTGTCGCGCTGCAAGTCCGCGCGTGTTGGTCCAGTAGCCCGTGCTCTATTGTGACGTGTTCGTGCATCCGGCGCACGTTTTTGGTATCTTCAGCGAAGAACAGCGAAGAACAGCAAAATGCAGCCAAAAACAGCGAAAGACAGCCAGAAACAGCTCAGCACAACGACAAGCAGCGAAACCGCCTTCTGCTGCTCTCCGCTGTCTTTAGCTGCTCTTCGCTGCTTTTAGCTGTTTCTAGCTGCTTCTAGCTGCTTTTAGAGCTTCCAAAGGAGCGTGTGATGCAAGCCGAGCAAACCCGATCGACCGGCGCCGAACAAATCGCCTGGGACCTGAGCGACCTCTACGCAGGGGTGGACGACCCGGCCCTTGAAGCCGACATGCAGCGCGCCGACGCCGACGCCGCCGCGCTGGACCGCGACTATCGCGGGCGCGTCGCCAGCCTGGACCCCGCCGCCCTGGCCGAAGCCGTCGCCCGCTACGAGCAGATCGTCGAGCTGGCGACCAAAGCCGGCGTTTTCGCCCACCTGATCTGGTCCACCGACACGGCCAACCCGCGCTATGGCGCCCTGCTCCAGAAAACGACCGAGTGGTCGTCGCAGCTTGAGCAGAAGCTGGTCTTCTTCACGCTGGAATGGATCAACGCGCCGGACGACCTGGCCCACAGCCGGATCGCGGACCCGGCGCTGGCCCACTACCGGCACTGGCTCGAAGTCACCCGGCTCTACCAGCCGCACATGCTCAGCGAGCCGGAAGAGAAGATCCTGGCGGAGAAAGCCGTCACCGGGCGCGAGGCGTGGGTGCGCTTCTTCACCGAGCTGATGGGCAGCGCGCGCTACACCTTCGACGGGCAGGAGCTGACTCAGTCCGCCGTCCTGGCGAAGCTGTACGACCCGGACCGCGAGGTGCGCCGCCGCGCCGCCGCCGCGCTGACCGGGGGTCTGCGCCGGAACCTGCCGATCACGACCTTCATCTTCAACACGCTCGCCGCGGACAAAGCATCCGACGACCGCCTGCGCCGCTATCCGACCTGGATTTCCTCGCGCAACCTGTCCAACGAGGTCAGCGACGAGACGGTCGAGGCGCTGATCCAGGCGGTGACCGGGCGCTATGACCTGGTGGCGCGCTATTACCACCTCAAGCGGCAAATCCTGGGGCTGGACGAGCTGGCCGACTACGACCGCTACGCCCCGCTGCCCGCCGCCCCCGGCTTCTACCACTGGGACGACGCCCGCGAGACCGTCCTGCAGGCGTACGCGCGCTTCCACCCTGAGGTGGCCGGCATCGCCGAGCAGTTCTTCACCCGGCGCTGGATCGACGCCGCCGAGCGCCCCAACAAGCAGGGCGGGGCCTACAGCGCCAGCACCGTCCCCTCGGCGCACCCCTACGTCTTCCTGAACTACACCGGCCGCACGCGCGACGTGATGACGCTGGCGCACGAACTGGGCCACGGCGTGCACCAGTACCTCTCGCGCGAGCAGGGGATGCTCCAGGCTCACACGCCCCTGACCACCGCCGAGATGGCCTCGACCTTCGGCGAGATGCTGGTCTTCAGCGACCTGATGGCCAAAGAAAGCGATCCCAACGCGCGGCTGGCGATGCTGGCGAATAAGATCGAAGATTCCTTCGCCACCATCTTCCGGCAGGTGTCGATGAACCGCTTCGAGCACGCGCTGCACACCGCCCGCCGCGAGGAAGGCGAGCTGACCAGCGAGCGCCTGAGCGCCATCTGGCTGGAGACACAGCGCGCCATGTTCGGCGACAGCGTGCGCCTGACCGACGATTACGGCGTGTGGTGGAGCTATGTCCCGCACTTCCTGCGCACGCCCGGCTATGTCTACGCCTACGCCTTCGGCGAGCTGCTGGTGCTGGCGCTGTTCCGCCTCTACCGCGAGCAGGGCGACGGCTTCGCCCCGCGCTATCTGGACGTGCTGCGCGCCGGCGGCTCGGACTGGCCGGAGAAGATCCTGGCGCCGCTGGGCGTGGACCTGACCGATCCCGGCTTCTGGCAGCACGGCCTGGCCGAGCTGGACGCGCTGGTCAGCGAGGCGGAAGCGATCGCGAAGGGGAGCTAGAGGCAGCGAGAGGCAGCGAGAGGCAGCTAAAGGCAGCTAGAGACAGCAAAGAGCAGCCAAAAGCAGCCAAAAGCAGCCCTGTGCAGGCTGGAAGTCGGCGGGCTGTGGCTCAAAGCCCCTCTCCCCGCGACGAAGTCGCAAGAGGGAGAGGGGGTTGGGGTGAGGGGAAGACGCTGCTCTTCGCTGTTTTTAGCTGTTTTTTGCTGCTTTTTGCTGCCACTAGCGTAACGCGGCAGGCAGCAACAGGCGCGCCATGACGTCCCACCCCACGCCGAGATCGGGCAGCGCGAACCACACCCATCCCAGCGCCACATAGTGGAACGTGACAATCACACCCGCGATCTCAAGCGCAAGCGCCGCGCGCGGACGCTCGCGCAGGGCCAGATACAGGGCGCGGGTGCGGTCGCTCCACAGCTTGTGAACGAACAGCCCCAGCCCGTGCCACAGGCCCCACACCACGAAATGCCCGCTCACGCCGTGCCACAGGCCGATGGCGACCATCGTCGCCACCTGCCCCACCAGCGCCAGCACCAGCGGCGAGGGTTTGCGCCGCCGGGTGAGCAGATAGCGCGACAGCGGCGAGAAGACATAGAAGCGCACCCACTGGCTGAGCGTGATGTGCCAGCTCTGCCAGAACAGCGTCAGATTGCGCCGCAGGTAGGGGCGGTTGAAGTTCTCCGGCAGGCGGATGCCGTACAACTGTCCGATGCCGATCGCGATGTCGGTGTAGCCGCTGAAGTCGAAGTAGAGCTGGAAGGTGTAGGCGTAGAGCAGCACCCACAGCGCCCCGCCGGACTCCGCCTGGGCCGCGGTGGTGGGGTTGAGCGCGAAGAGCGCCAGGCTGTCCGCGAGGATGAACTTCTTGGCGATGCCCACCGCGATCCGCGCGCCGCCTTGCGTCAGGCGAGCGGGGTCTGGTCCGGGCAGGTCGCGCAGGTCCGGCGCGAAACGCTCGGCGCGGTCGATGGGTCCGGCGGTGTAGGCCGGGAAGAAGATGGCATACGTCAGGTATTCGCGCAGGGTCAGCGGGGGCAGCTTGCCGGTCTGCCGGTCGCGCAGGGTGTGGATCAGGCGGAACGCGACATAGGAAAAGCCGAGCCATTCCAGCTCGGCGGCGCTCGCCAGGTCGGGCGACTGCCCGGCGGCCTGGCGCAGCAGGCGGGCGGCGGATTCGGCCAGCGGGCCGGTTTTCAGCACGACGAACAGCGCCAGGATCGCCAGCATCCCCGGCACGATCAGGCGGCGCGGCTGGCGCCAGCCGCGCCCCAACACGACCAGCAGCGCCCCGCCTGCTCCCAATGCCAGCGCGACGTTCAGCAGGCCGGGGGGGCGCGTCGGGGTGACGCGCAGCTCCGGCGCCAGATAGCGCCCCAGCGCCAGCGCGATCACCAGCCCGGCCACGACCAGCGCGGCGGCGGTGTCGTCGCGTGTCCAACGCTGGCCCGGCGCGCGCGTGATCGCCCAGCCGAGCGCGGCCAGGATCAGCGTGGCGGTCGGGAAGACGAAGTCCAGCGACCGGATGCGGATCGGCGGCTGGAGCCAGTAGATCGCCACGACGCTGCCGGCCAGCAGCGCCCAACCGCGCCAGCGCGCCGGGATCAGCGCCAGATAGAGCGCCGCCGCAGCGATGAAGACCAGGATGTGAGTCAGCGTCATCGTTGGATGCTCGCGGGTGTGAAGCAGGCGCCGGTCGCCTGCCTGCGACGGGAGAATTGTACAGGGCGCGCGCCCGCAGCGCGAACGTCCCATCCCCCCGCCGTGACCCGGCTTGCCGGCTGGCGCGGCGCGATATATAGTTCCTTATGAAAACAGAATTTCTTATCAAGCATTTCCGGCACAAAAGGCGCTCCCATGTCCGAAGAGCGGTCCCTGAAACCCCGCGGCGAGGCATACGAGCCGGTTCCGGCGGGCGCGCGCCCGCTCGACCAGAACCCGGCGGCCGTCTATCTGGCGTCGCTGGCGCCCGGCTCGCGGCGCACCATGCTGCACTCGCTGAACGTCATCGCGTGGATCCTGACCAATGACGCGCTGGACGCCTTCAGCCTGGACTGGGGCCAGGTGCGCTACCAACACACCGCCGCCGTCCGCGCCTGGCTGGCGCAGCACTACCGCCCGGCCACGGCCAACAAGATGCTGGCCGCGCTGCGCCAGGTGCTCAAGCACGCCTGGAAGCTGGGGCTGATGAGCGCCGAGGACTATCACCGGGCGCGGGAGACAGACAGCGTGCGCGGCGAGACGCTGCCCGCCGGGCGCGATCTGGCGCCGGGCGAGATCGCCGCGCTGATGCAGGCGTGCGAGGCGGACCCGTCGCCTGCCGGGGCGCGCGACGCGGCGATCATCGCGCTGATGTACGCCACCGGTATCCGGCGCGGCTCGGTCGTCGGGCTGGATCTGGCGGACTATGACCCGGCCAACCGGACGCTGCGGGTGCGCGCCGCCAAGGGGCGCAAGGACTATCTGGCGCATATCCCGCAGGACGGCGCCGCGCGCGCGCTGGACGACTGGCTGGCGGTGCGCGGGGGCCAGGCGGGGCCGCTGTTCTGGCCGGTCAACAAAGGGGGCCAACTGACGCCGCGCCGCCTGAGCAGCCAGGCCATCTACAACCTGCTGCGCAAGCGGGCCATCGAGGCGGGCGTCGAGCACTTTTCGCCCCACGACCTGCGCCGCACGCTGGCCGGGGACCTGCTCGACGCCGGGGCGGACGTGGTGACGGTGCAGAAGATTCTGGCCCACGCCAATGTCCAGACCACGGCGCGCTACGACCGCCGCCCGGAAGCGTCCAAGCGCAAAGCAGCGGCGCTGATCCACGTGCCCTATCGCGGGCGGAGAAGCAGCAAACCGCAGCCCTAAAGCAGCCGGCGTCGGCGGCCAACCAGGCCGCCCCAGGCGCACAACCGGCGCCCTGCCCCGGCGCGACGAGGCGTATCGTTCTTTCTCTGGCTGCCGAAAACACATACAATAGGTTTGAGAGTCATAACGACTCAAACAGAGGCCGCGATCCGCGGGTCACAGGTGAGGAGCCAGGGCGATGAAAATCACCGAACGGGAGCAGGACGGCATCATCATCTACGCGGTCGAGGGCCGCGTGGACAGCGAGGGCGCGGTCGATCTGGATCTGGCGCTTCAATCGGCCACCGCCGAGGGCAAGCACAAGATGGTGCTGGAAATGGCCGAGGTGCGCTATATCAACAGCGCCGGGCTGCGCACGCTGGCCGACATCCTGACGCAGAATCAGAAAGCCGGCGGCGATCTCAAGCTGGTGAACCTGCATCCCAAAGTCCAGCGTGTCTTCCAGATCATCGGCTTCGACCGCTTCTTCAATATTTACCCGACGGTCGAAGAGGCTATCGCGGCATTTTGACCGGAAGCACGCAGCAGCGACCCGGCAGCACGGGCAATCGCCGTTCCCGCCGCCTTTAGCTGTCTTTGGGCTGCTCTTAGCTACCTTTCGCTGCCTTTCGCCGCCTCACCACTGGAGCCGCCATGACCTTCCTCGGCGAACTGCGCGTCCAGGCCGAGCACGACAGCCTGCGCGTCATCTCGCACTTCATCCACGGCATCGCGCAGCGCATCGGCCTGTCCGACAAGGCGCTGTTCGAGCTGGAGCTGGCGGTTGAAGAAGCCGCCACCAACATCATCACCCACGCCTACCCCGGCGACGAAAAGGGGATGATCCTGATCGGCGCCGGCGAGCTGGGCGGCTTCCTGACGATCAGCCTGACGGACTGGGGCGTGCCGCTCAACCCGCGCGACGTCAAGCCGTTCGACCTCAGCGCCCCGCTGGAGACGCGCATCCAGGGGGGGATGGGCCTGCACTTCATCCACACGCTGATGGATCGCGTCGAGCGCCAGACCGCGCGCCAGCCGGGCGAGCCGAACGTCCTGCACCTGAGCAAGCGCATCGAGCGCGCGCCGTCTGGCCTGCACATCGCCAGCGCCGTGCAGGAGCTAAACGCGATGCGGACCGTCAGCCAGATGGTGACCGCCAACATTGCGCTCGACGACCTGCTGGCGCTGATCCTCAACAAGCTGGTGACGACCATCAACGCCGAGCGCGGCACGATCTTCCTGGTGGATGAGGCGCGCGGCGAGCTGTGGTCGCGCGTGCTGCTGGACCCGGTCGGACCGCTGTCGGAGATTCGCCTGAAGATCGGCGAGGGCATCGCCGGGCACGTCGCGCAGACGGGCGAGACGCTCAACATCCCCGACGCCTACGCCGACCCGCGCTTCAACCGCGCGTTCGACCAGATCACCGGTTTCCACACCCGCTCGATCCTGACCGCGCCGATGCTCAACCCGCAGCAGAAGATTATCGGCGTGGTGCAGCTGCTCAACAAGGCGGGCGGCCCGTTCACCCACCGCGACGAGCGCCTGCTGGCCGCCATGACCTCGCAGGCGGCGATCAGCATCGAGAATGCGCGCCTCTACCAGCAGGAGCTGGAGCAGCAGATCATCCAGCGCGAGCTGGACACGGCGCACGCCATCCAGGCCAGCTTTCTGCCAGACGACCTGCCCCAACACCCGCAGTGGGACATCGCCGCGGTGTGGCAGCCGGTGCGCAGCGTGGCCGGCGATTTCTACGACTTCTACCCGCTGGGCGACGGGCGGCTGGGCGTGGCGATCGCGGATGTGTCCGGCAAGGGCATCCCGGCGGCGCTGTTCATGGCGCTGTGCGTGACCATGCTGCGCTTTGGCATGAACATCGGCCTGCCGCCGGGCGAGGTGATGCGCCGCGCCAACGAGCGCCTGATTGCAGACCAGCGCTCGCGCATGTTCGCCACCGCCCTGGTAAGCTATCTCGATCTCGACGGCGGCGGGGTGGAGTTCGCCTGTGCCGGGCACAACCCGGCCCTGATTTATCGGGCGGCTGCCGGGCAGTTCGAGGCGCTCGGCGCGCCCGGCGTGGCGCTGGGCGTCTTCCAGGGCGCGGACTACGCGCAGGGCGCGGCGCATCTAGACGCGGGCGACATCCTGGTGCTGTACACCGACGGCATCACCGAGGCCATCGACGACGACGAAAACGAGTTCGGCGAGGCGCGGCTGCGCGCGCTGATCGCCGCACACGCGGCGCTGCCCGCCCGCGCCCTGGCCGATCGCGTGGTCGAGGCGGTCGCGGACTTTTCAGCCGGCACGGACGTGTTCGACGACGCGACGCTGGTTGTGCTCAAGCGCCGGCCAGGCGAATAGGCGCTTTGCCCCTCACCCCAAACCCCTCTCCCTCTGCGACTTCGTCGCGGGGCGAGGGGCTTAATCTGCCGCCACGTGCTCCCCCTCAGCCCCGCGTGCGAGCGGGGGTTGAGGGGCGCATCAGGCCGCGCCTGTGGGCCGCAGACCGCGCAGGCGGAAGGCCAGGATGACCAGCAACACGCCGAACACGATGGCGTAGATGCCGATCAGCCACGTCAGGCCAAGCGCGCCCTCGCCTGGAAAGAGCGCCAGCAGCACGCCGAAGGCAATCGACGCCAGCCCGCCCAGGATCATCACCCATTCCCCGGTCAGGATGCGCCGCAGCCGGATCGCGGTCCAGATCTCCAGCACGCCGGTGATCAGCGCCCAGGCCGCAATCAGGTACAGCAGGGTCAGCGCTGTGATGTCCGGCCAGACTAGGGTGATGATCCCGATCGCGATCCCGGCCAGCCCTTCCAGCACCAGCGCCCACCAGCGTTCGTGCTCATCCCGCGCTTTGATCCCGTCGAACACCGAGAAGACGCCGTCCACCAGCACGTACGCGCCGAAGAGGATGACCAGCGTCAGCAGCGTCAGATCCGGCCAGACCAGGGCCAGGATGCCGAAAAGAATCGCGGCGGCGCCGCGCAGCGCCAGCGCCCACCAGTACCGTGCGAATAACTCCAGCATGTCGCATTCCCCCTTTTTAAAGAACGGTCTCTAGAGTGTAGTATGGACCTTTTAGAGCGTTTTCCCCTCACCCCAAACCCCTCTCCCTCTGCGACGGCGTCGCGGGGCGAGGGGCTTAATCTGCCGCGCCGCACTCCCCTTCTCCCCGCGCGCGAGGTTGAAGGGGCCGGGGGATGAGGGGCGCTCATCCCCTGTTCCCGATCGTACTGCGACAGGCCAGCCGCCGCCAAGCATGAAACCATGCTTACGCGATCCTGGCGTTTGCCCGGCGCGCACCCTACGGCCCCGGCAAAGAACGTACAATCAAAGTATGAGACGATGGTTTGTGCTGTGGACTGCCTGCGCCGTTCTGGGCCTGGGCCTGATGGGGTGCGAGTCACTGGTTGACGCCCCCGTGACGCCGACGGTCGCGCTGACGCCGACGCCGGACGAAACGCTGATCGCGCGTCTGGCGAGCGCCACCCCCACCCCGACACCCACCCGGACGGATACACCCACGCCCACGCCAACCGGCACGGCAACACCGTCCGCCACACCGACCGATACACCGACGCCGACCGCAACATGGACCGCGACCGCCACCTTCACGGCCACCGCGTCGCCCACGGATACCGCCACCCCTACGCCGACGCCAACCGGCACGGCGACGCCGTCCGCCACACCGACCGATACGCCGACGCCGACCGCAATATGGACCGCGACCGCCACCTTCACGGCCACCGCGTCGGCGACGCCGACGGACGAGCCGACGCGCACACCAACCGAACGACCGACCGCGACGGCATCGGCAACGGCAACGGACACGCCGACCGTCACCGCGTCGCCAAGCGCGACCGGCACGCCCACCCCGGCACCGACGCGCACGCTCACGCCCGCGCCCACCCGGACACACACGGCGACCCCGACGCAGACGCCCACAGCCTCGCCAACCGGCACGCCCTCGCCGAGCGCGACGTTCACGCCGAGCGCGACCCTTCCCCCGCGCCCAACGCTGACCTTCACGCCGTTTCCGTCGGTCACGCCGGCGATCGTGCCCGGCCCAATCCTGCTCCCGACGCCGACCCCGCGCCCGCCAATGCCCACGCCTACACCGCAGCCTGTGATCCTGGCCGTGTCACCGACTCCGGCGCTGGAAACCGGCGAGCGTGACTGGGAGTCTGGCTTGCAGCCCACGCCGACGGGGGTGCCGGGCGGCTTCTTCGACCCGCGCGCCCAGGCAACCGCGCCCTTCGCGCCGATCGTGCCCCCCGCTCCGCCCGGACCGGGTGAGGTCGGCGGCCCGCCCCTGCCGGAGCAGAGCGGCGTGATCGTCAGCTACGCCGGGCAGATCGTCCCGCTGCTAGCGCTGACCGGCGCGACCCCCGCCCAACCGCTGGCCGCGGGCGACGTGTTCGCGCTAGGACCGGGCGGGCGTATTGCCGCCATCACCGGCGGGCAGCGCGAGCTGCTGATCGACGGCGTCCCGCTGCGCACCTCGCCCGCCAGCGAGTTCGGCCTCAACCCCAACCTGAGCTACCGCGACCTGGCCTGGGCGCCGGCCGGGGGCCGCCTGGCTTTCGCGCTGGACGCGGCTAACCCCGCCGACCCGACCGCCTTCGACAGCGGCGTGTGGGTCTACGACACGGCGAGCGGAACGGCTCACCAGGTCTTCCGCACCGGCTTCGAGGGGCAGGTCGCGCAGGTGCACGAGCAGCGCCGCGCCGAGGCCATCACCTGGTCGCCGGATGGCGCCGCGCTGCTGATCCGCGCCACGACGCCCTGGGGCTTCGACAACGTCGTCACCCCGGCGGGGCACGATGTCAACCTGGCCGAAGATGGCGGGTTCATCGAGGCGCTGGGCTTCGCCGACGCAACCTGGGCCGCCGACGGGCGCACCGTGATCGTCAGCGGGGCGCGCTGGCCCGGCGGTCCGGACGTGGTGGGGCGGATGGACCCGGCCACCCGCCGCTACGAGGGGTATCTTGACCAGCACGTGACCGGGCTGTTCATGCGCGCGGCGTTCGAGATCGAGCCGGGGCGGATCGTATTCCTGGGCGGGCCATCGGCCGGTGAGTTTGCGCTCTACAGCGTGCCTTCCGTGCCGGGCGCCGCGCCGCAGCAAATCTCAGGCGCGATCCCAGGGGTGATCGAGCGCGTCGAGTGGAGCCGCGCGCGCCGCGCCGCGCTGGTGACGGTCCAGACGCCGGGCGGTCCGCGCCTGTGGATCGTGCGCGCCGATGGCGCCGCGCAGGACGTCACGCCGCCGGTGGGGATGCCCGCCTACGCGGGGTGGCAGTGACGCGGCGGGGCGTTCTTCCCCTCACCCCAAACCCCTCTCCCTCTTGCGACTGCGTCGCGGGGTGAGGGGCTTTTTGTGCTGCGACGTGCTCCCCTTCTCCCTGCGCGAGGCCGGGCTGAGGGGGCGACAGTAGAAAAAAGAAGGGTTCATCTGGCATACTTTTGTGG
>DYGX01000050.1 GCA_020724465.1 Thermoflexus sp. | reverse complement strand
CCCCCCCTAGAACCCCCCCCCCTACCACCGGGAAGGTAGTACAGAACCCTAACAACAATCCCTTGTTGTAGAGCAAAGCTGAAGCTGTGGATAAGGTGCGCGCGGGGGGCGGTCCCCCCGCGCGGCCTAAACTATCCCCCCTGGCTTCCAGGAGGGTCTACGGTGCCCCGGAACGGCCTAGGGCAGCTCGAAGTGACCGGGATCCCATGGCGAGGACCACCGGCCGCCCCAAATCAAACCGAACGATCGTTCGGCCCATGGGCCGAGGATCGACCAGAAAGCCAAAGGGACATCCTCTCGACGATAGCCGGCCACGTCGATATCGAAGGCACTGCCGGTAAGGTGGGCAGACCTGAGGGTGTTCGATCGCCCAGCGGCGTAGAGTTGGAGCTGCTGCCAGTAGGTGCGGCGCGCTCCGAGCGCGGTGATGATCGCGGGAACTCCAGCCTCTCTAAGCGCGCCAACAATCTGCGTTGCAATCTCTCGCGCAGGCGCTTCCAAAGTCGCGAGAGCGGATGGCGTGGGGTCACGGAACAAAGTTAGCTCGCGGCAACAGGTAACCGATCACGATCAGATCGAGCGAGTTGGACGCGACACCGGCGCTGAAGTCGGCGAACGCCTCGAGTGATCGCGGCGGCGCGAGGATCATCCCCGCCGGTGTGAGCGTCACGTTCTTGTTCGCTTCGTTCACTTGGTTGCGGTAGATCACGCGGCACACGCCGCCGCCGGCGTTGAGATCGCACAGCGAAAGCTGCAGATCGGTCACCTCTTGGCCGCCGCTGCCGTTCGCGCGAATCGTGATCAGCGAGACGATGAAAATGCGATCGTCGGGGAAATCCAAATCGACAACGTGAGAGGCAGCGGCACCGCTCGCAGCGGCGCCGTCGATATGAAACTGATGCGCGTGCGACTGAAGGTCGCGCGGCAAGAGCCGATAGAGAAAATCCCCGAGCACCGTCGCCCACTACACCAACGGCGTGATGCGGATCGCGAAGTTGAGAGTGCGCGCCGCTCCGGCGTTCGTGTTGCGAGCTCGCACCTTCAACCTCTCTCCCGCGGCCGCGACGTCGGTCAGCGAGTAATCGTCCGGGTACACCGGCATGCGGTTCTGCGCGCTCGGCTGCATCGCCTCCGCGAGCACGTCCTGGCCCGAGAACACATCGAGCCGAAGGTCGGCCGCGTTCGCATCGCCAACCAATCCGAACTCGACCGAAGCATCGTACGGCAGGTACTCGAACTGCGAATTAGCGAGCACGTTCTCGTTCACCGAGGCGGCTGCGATCGAAACTTGACCCTGAATCAACGGCATGACTTACCTCCTCTCAGCGCCGGCGCGCGCATCGCGCGCTTGGTCGGCGCACAGTAACGGCTGAGTACTCGGCTCACTCTCTTGAACGAGCGCAGCTCGCGCGGCGTGATGCCGCGACCGCGTGAACGCTTCACCGGCGGAAGCTCGCCGCGGGAGATCATCGCTTCGACCGCCGCGACACCACCAACGGTCGCACACCACTGCGGATGCTTCCGGCAATAGCTCATCGCGCTGCGCGTGATCGCGCGCGCACCGGCGGCGGCAACACCGACGGCGCCGCCGGCGATGCGACCAACAGCAGGCAGCGTTCGACCGATGGCTTGCCCGATCGAGGGCAGCGCGGGAAACATCATCGAGCCGGTAGTGATGGGAGCGGGCGCCATACCAGCGCCAGAGCTGCGCGACGCCGACGCAATCGAGCCGAGCATGCCGACGCCCCGGGCGATCGGGTGCGGGATCATCTGCGCGATCGGTCCGATCTTCGAGAGACCGCGCCCGACGTTCTTGACCAGTCGCTTCAAGAGACTCATGTGATACCTCCGTTGCCGCGTCTGAGCTTCGCGCGAAGCGCGGCCTTACGTTCGCTCAGTGATTGAGTAGCTTGACCAGGGTGTAGGCCAACACCGAGACCACCAGGGCCGAGATCGAGGCCACCTTGAGGCACAGTCGCAGCAGCTCGCACTTCACGCATCCTGGCGCGCCGTTGCTCCTTGCCGAATCGTTCGAGAAGCTCCGTGATCTCCGCGAGGTCATTCTCTAGCTCCATGGGGCGACGCGCTTTGAACGTCGCGACGACGGCAGCGGCGACGCAGACCACTGTTGAAATAACCAGTGCCACCAAAATGCCTAGTTCCATGGTTGGATAATAGCCCTGTGGAAAACCTGTGTACAAGCTGTGGGTCGTGCAAGAATCGTGCCCTCCCCC
>DYGX01000049.1 GCA_020724465.1 Thermoflexus sp. | reverse complement strand
GATGATCGGCGACGGCCAGAACATCACGATCGCCTTCCAGAACGTCGGCCTGTTCCCGCCGCTGGTGATTCGCATGCTGCGCGTCGGCGAGAACACCGGCGCGCTCGACGCGGCGCTCGACAACGTCAGCTATTTCTACAATCGCGACGTGCGCGAGTCGATCGCCCGGGTGCAGTCCCTGGTCGAGCCGGCCATGACGCTGATCGTCGGCGTCATTCTCGGCTGGATCATGCTCTCGGTGCTCGGACCGATCTACGACACGATATCCAAACTGAAAATCTGATGTCCAACTACGATGCCTGAGCGCCGCGTACTCTTCTTCACCAACGCGCGCCTGACCGCTTACTTGGTGCGCGGCGGCGCCATACTGAACGAAGGCAGCTTCGCCGCCGACGGAGCGGGGTTGACCGCATTCGGCGAGTATCTGCGCGCGCACCGGCGCAGTCTGTTCCTGATCCTGGCCGATGTCGCCGAGGAAAGCTTCCAGACCGAGGACATTCCCCGCAGCTCGGGCAGGGACCGCCAGGCGATCGTCAGGCGCAAGCTCGCCCAGCACTTCTACGGCACGCCCTATGCGCTCGCGCAGTCCCAGGGAAGGCTCAAAACCGGCCGACGCGACGAGCGTCTGCTGCTGATGGCGCTGACCCAGCCGCTCCATTTCGAACCCTGGACGAAAATCCTGCAACAGCACCAGGCGATTCTCGCCGGCATCTACTCTCTGCCCCAGTTGCTGCAGAATCTCCTGCCCGCCGCACAGTCTGTCGGGCCGTGGCTGCTGCTCACCCTGACCCATGCCGGCCTGCGCCAGTCGTTCTTCGATGGCGACCAGCTGCGCTTCTCGCGGCTGACCCCGCTGACCGATGCCAGTCCCGCAACCGTGGCGGTCGCCGCCACCGGCGAAGCGGCCAAGATGCACCAATACCTGGCCAGCCAGCGCCTGATCGAGCATGACAAGCCCCTGACCACACGCCTGCTGGCGCATGCGGACGACGCGGCCGCACTGCGCGCGCACTGCCTCGACAATGCAAGCCTTCATTTCGAAATCGTCGACCTGTCCGACACGGCCCGCCGTCTCGGGCTGCGTTCCCCGCCGGCGGGTTCGCAGGCAGACATGCTGTTCTGCCATCTGCTGGTCAGGAAACCGCCCTCGGGACAATTTGCCCAGGCGGACGGGATCGGCTTTTTCCGGCTGTGGCAAACCCGCTTCGCCCTGCGCTCGGCCGCCGGGCTGGCGCTCGCCAGTGCCGCCCTGTTCGCCGTGCACGCCGGAGGGGAAGCCCTGCAACTGGGCGAACAAGCCGAAACGGCCCGGCAGCAGGCGCACCTGAACCAGCTGCATTACGTATCGAGAATGGAACATCTGCCGAAAATTCCCATCGGCACGGCCGATCTGCGCGCCCTGGTCGACCGTTACGAAACGGTCGCCCTGCGCGCCCAGGGGCCGGGGCCCCTGCTGGAACATCTCAGCCGCTCGCTCGACGCCTTTCCGACCATCGCGATCGACCGGATCGAGTGGGCGATCGCCGAGCGGATCGACCCCGCATTCGGCGGAGCAGGTACCGTTCGGGGGGCGCACTTCCCGGCTCAGGGTCCCTACGCGCAGGCCACGGTCAACGCGCGTCTGCCCGTGGGCATGGTGGGCGACCAGCGCGGGCAGCTGGCCCTGGTCGCCGAATTCACCCAGCATCTCGGCGCCGCGCCGGGTGTGCTCGTCAAGGTTGCGCAACAGCCGATCGATACCCAGTCGGGCAAAACCCTGAAGAGCGGCGACGAGCGCGTTGCGCCCGAGGCGCCGCGCTTCGTTTTTCGCGTGGTACGCAAATTATGAGCGCCGCCGGCGATTCGGCTGCTGCCTTCAGCCTGCGCAATCTCGGCGGCAGCATCGTCCTGCTGTTGCTGGCGCTGCTGCTTGCGGCCGGCACGGTGTTGGGGATGCTGCATCATCGCCAACAGATGGAGCGGGAATTCGCGGCAGCGCAGGCGCAGCTGGCCGAAAGCAGCGCGCGCCTGGCGCGCGTTCAGGAGGACGAACGGGAAATCCGCGCCAAGATCGACCGCTACCGCGACCTCATCGCGCGCGGGCGCACCGGGCCCGAACAGCGTCTCGACTGGGTCGAGGCCCTGCGCGGCATCAAGGAGAAGCGCCGGCTGATCGGCCTGGAATACGAAATCGCGCCGCAGCGGCCCCTCGATGCGCAGGCCGTCGTCACCGGCGGCCATGGCTTCCTGACCAGCCCGATGAAGCTGGATATGCTGCTGCTGCACGAAAACGACCTGCTCGGCCTGCTTGCCGA